>JBGSMV010000061.1:0-106101 GCA_041739995.1 Bdellovibrionota bacterium | reverse complement strand
ATGGATGGTCCCAATTCACGTTCTCTTAGCCACTACGTGTCGATAGAATGGTACTTGCCTGTGAGAAATCAATGGAACCATTGCTGCGGAACTAGATACGTTCCATCGCTTTACTCGACCTTGGATACAGGTAAATTCCTTGTTGAGCGCCTTTTTGAAGAGGCATTCGATGGTCCGGTATAAGTTCGTGCGAAATCTTTGGACCGGTTAGACATTTCCCTCGAATTGAGGCTTTTTAACGACGCGCTGAATCGCTCTACATACAACGGGTGTAGGGGTACCGAGAAGCTATCGGTTAGTAGACGGGCAGCCCACCAAATAGATAATTCGCCGTATTCAATGACTTTTGCGAGGTTTTGGCTGGGTCTGGAAAGAGCGTGAAGTCGTGTGACATGGAGTTCGGATTAAATCCATAAATCTCTCCACTGGGAGCTTTTGCTACAATGAGACCTCCCCCCTCGATGAGTGAGCGTGCCTTGGCGGTTTGTGGCGAAAGGAAGTGGTCATAGGCGTCGTAAACTTTTTGAGCCGGCTGATGCCTCTCCAATGGCGCTTGGTGTGAGTGGGGTGTCGTGGATCGGGCCGAATGATGTTGAAGACGAGTTTCCGACGGAGCTTGATCGCGACATGCCATGTCTTTGAGAAAGTCCTCGAGAAGGAGCTCTGCGTTCGTTAAGTGCTCATGATTGTCACTGGGAGCTTTGCAGCTCAAACAAAAGAGAAGTCGCGGCGACTCGCTCAGCTCAATTGCGCAGTACTCCGACCAAGGTGTTTGCACCAGTGCTACGGCTCGTCCATCAGGGAGCACTTCAACGCTGCCGCTAGAAAAGCGCGGTAGGCTATCGTAACTCTTGTAGAGCCTGTGCGTTCGATCTCGGGCACTTTCTGTGGCCCCGTGAGGCGTTTCCGTCGGCGTGGCGGGTACGGCTAGTGCGTTCAATGGATCTGTTCCAGCGGACGGGTCTTTCGCAGTGGCGGGGTTAAACAGGTTCCGTGCTCTTCTCAGAAATTCTTCGAACATATACGATGCACCCCCCCTTTTTTTGATTTTGTGGTCTCTCTTTACACTACCTTGAACTCCGACGCTCGAATCAAAACTTAGCTCATGCCGGGCACTGCAGGGAGATATGCGCAAGAGAAGTTTCGAGGTGATGTAAGATGAGTGGTTTTATGCCCAGAGGTCACCCGGCCCAACTGAGGTCGGTTTCTCTGAGTGAATTGATCTTCCCCCATAAAAGTGTCCACTTTTATGGGGGAAGATCAATTCCCAACACCTGAACCATAGGTTCTGGTCGTGGGGATCGGTGGAGAGACATCAAGGGAGCGGCTTGCAGGAGGCACCTCCGGCAAGCCGCTTCTTGCATTAAAAGCGCCATGCAACTTGAGAGGAGCAGCGGTGCTGTAGAGGCAGAGCGGATGAGGTTATCAGGGGGCTACTTCATGTTCTGCAAGCCCCACGGTCTCAAAGGAAACTTGGAGCGCCCAGCGCTCGGAGACCTGCGCCTCAACAACTGAAAACAGTCACTACGAGGCCCTGCTGCACGGCACCGCAGGCCACACGACCCCTCTCAGCGGAACTACTCCCGTAATGCCAATAGGTTACATTCCCTTTCCTACTCTCTATAGACGTTACGTGTTCGATTCAAAATCCTCTATAGGACTTGGTGAATGGGTTCGCCCGCTCTGCTAGAGTGCGCGGGCTCGTTAGATGTAGGGGATACAAGCGTATGTTCGCCACCAAAGTTGTCCGAAGGATTCTCAGGCACTCATTTCTCATTGCAGTGCTCTTTGCTGTGCTCTCCACATCAGATGCGTTTGCTCAGCAGGTTCAGCCAGCCGATATCCAAGACGAGGAAATTCAAGTTGCCAAGATAATTGATAGTGGGCGTGTCAAGTTTCACTTAGATGCTTTTGGCAAAGTCTCGCAGATAGATGTTAACGCTAAGAATCCACCCCGAGCAGCCCGCAGCTC
Source organism: Bdellovibrionota bacterium (assembly GCA_041739995.1). GTDB lineage: Bacteria > Bdellovibrionota_C > UBA2361 > UBA2361 > JBGSMV01 > JBGSMV01. Next base: position 104,129 of record JBGSMV010000061.1, on the reverse strand, counting down.
ATCGCGCCCCGGTTCAGTTCGACTTGCGGATGCGGCGACCGATCCAGTCGGCGTCGCTCAAAACTTTCTGCGCTCTTTCGGGCGTGCCTGGGTCAATGACCCCGCATCAGAGCTTCTTACTCAGCGAGTAGAGAGTGATCGGCACGGACAGCGAGTTAGAATGGGCCAGGTGTACAACAGCATCCGAGTCGTGGGATCTCAAATCGTTGTAGATTTAGCGCAAAACGGTTTGGTAAAGCGTGCGCACGGCAGCGCAATCAAACTTAGGAATGTACCAGAGCTCAATCCCTCGATATCCGCCAATGATGCCCAGCAAGTGGCCTCCAAGCTCTGGGCTGAATCAGAGGTTATGCCCGGCGAAGTACAGGGGAACGAACTCGTCCTTGTGTCACCCTCATTCCTCGACGGAGCACCCTCCTCGGATCACCACACATTTTTAGCGTATGAGATCGAGATGGACGCTCATCCAACCGGCGGTTTCATTTATTACATCGATGCGCACAAAGGAGAGCTACGCCACCGCATCAGCACCACCCACGGAGCGGGCCCACTCAATCGATTGATCTACGATTGCACCCCGTATGTTTATGGACTCGGGGCTTGTTACTGGAATCTGACTCGAAACGGATACCACTACGGTCGGTATGAACCAGACCCGGGCTCCTGGGGAATAAATCCGTATTATCAGGCGTTCGATGTCGACGTGATGTACGACGAGTTCGTACCTCTTCACAATTGGGTCTTCGATCAGTACGGACGAAATGGTGGGAACAATCAGAACGGGACACTCGACCCTATCCTAGGCAATCCACAATGGTCGACAGCATACGTCTATTCGGACGCCAACCCTTCGTGGGGACCAAACTGCCTCTCCGCCTCTTTCTCTCGGGGTCGACTCAATTTTTGTCGGGGCGCCCTTGTGCCCCATGTGACTGGCCACGAATACGCCCACTCGTTTACTTACTTTGCTCATCCCCCGAATGGTCAAACGTATTCCGGAATCTCCGCCTCTCTCGATGAGAGTCAAGCCTACGTATTTGGGGAGATGTTTGAGAGGTATCGCAACGCCAGCGCGGATTGGATCGGCGGAGTTCCAGGCAGCGATTATATTATTAATCTGGGCAATCCCACGACCTCGCGCTATGGCCCAAGCGGGCCGCATTATCCTAACCGTTACTATTCTCCGAACTTCGTTTGCGGAACAGATCCCACCGCTCGCTACAATAACGCTGCGGTCCCTAGCTACGGAGCTTATCTTGCATCACGGGGCGGTAGCTTTAACGGATGCACTATTGCAGGTATCGGTGAGGCCGCTGTTGAGCGCATTCTCTACCGAGCCGTTACCGCGTGCTATCCGACCACCCCAACCTTTCTCAATGCGTACAACTGTCAGGTAAACGCATGCAATGATTTGTACGGTGCGAACTCTCAGACTTGTTATCGATTCGCAAAAGCCCTCCAGGCTGTTGAGCTTAATCAACCCGGGCTCTGTTCTGGGGTGGCGCGCGTTACCCCTATTTGCGCACTGAAACCCTCCTCACGGTTTCTAGTGACCCACATTAGTAGACCGATACCGCGAGAGAATCCCCCGCTGCCCTTCAAACTCCACAACGAACCAAGAGCGAACACAGTGTGGGTCCCCAACGCTTCAACACCGGCGGAACCCACCCAGTTCACTATTCGGGTCTCTAACTCAGGTCCGGGTGTGCTCGAATTTGGAACCTTGAACCTATCAGAAGGCATCACCGTCAAACCTTACCCGCAGATACTGGCGTCTGGCCAAGAGGCAGACTTAGTGTTTCACGTGTCAAGTCTAACGGCGCGAAAGTTTATTGTGGTGATCCCAACCAATGACCCAGCAATTGAAAATCTCAAATTTAAGGTTGTAGTTGGAGGTTGAGCGGCACACCATGGTGCAACGGCTATCGAGCCAAACTCTGAAGCGAAATTCCGCTCTCGCCTCGGTGCGTATATAGATGCACGAATAGCGTTCGACCCTAGGTCACTACGTCAACGGACGAGAGCGCCTTACCACTGGGCACTCCTGAGCGTTGACACGATCATGTCGCGCATTGGGCTTAGGAAAATCGATCTAACCCATCGAGTTAACGAACCAAGATAGTTCTAACTCTGCCGGGTTGTTTCATGTGGTTAAAGAGCTGATGAACTGACGCGCGGAGAAGCGTTGGAATGCCCCCCATGGTGCGAAGAGACGGGATTTTTAGAGTGAGAGGGTACTCAGAGCTGGTAGCGGCTGGCTTCGGCGGGACAAGTTATGGCACGACATGAGCGCCAGGAATTCCAGTGCATCCAACTCGTGTGTGCGTCCGTCATTGGTGGTGTACACGACGATGTTGTTGGCGATCTCAAGCTTCTCGAGCGAGAGAGGTCCCCTCTCAATATAGCGCGCAACAAACCTAATGCGGTCTTCCTCCGTAAACGGGTCCCCTACCCATCCCCCTTCGCGAGTACGCTTCGGCGGGACAAGCGCACCGAAACCTGCGTGCTCCTGTGAAAGAATTTGAGCCGGCACCTCGTCGGTGATAAGCCCCCGGGTGACCAGTGCAGCAAGAACCCCGTGGGCTGTAACTACAGATCCGGTGCAAGTTCACGCATTCATCGTATGTTGCGCACGCTAGAGACGTCCTTAGGTACATAGCGTGATAAGGAATGTCGTTACATTTTTCGCTCTTCTCTCTATCTTGTCGATCTCCGCTCCTCCAGCTGAGGCGGTAGTGAGCGGGATCTGCAAGTCTCAGACTGGTAAATTTCTCGTTCGCAGGCGATGCAGAGCCAACGAAAGTCTTGTGAAAGTCGAAACACTCCTCGAACCCTCTTCGATCCCGGGTTCTCAAGAAAGTGTGGGCCCAGCTGGGCCTGTCGGACAAGCCGGCGCACAGGGACCGCAAGGCTCCACAGGTAACGCAGGACCGGCAGGAAGCATTAGACTTGAAAACTGCCGTATCGTTAACGCTACCGATACCAACTTCTTTTTTCCTGTCGTATCCGAGTTGACGGTACAACCACTTTGCAACACTTCTAACGAGTACATCCTGACGCATAGCTTCCGTTCGAATGCGTCACACCCATTAAATCCAAACCCAGATCCGAATCTTCGTGCCACTGTCCGATCCACCATGTCATTGGTGGGGGGAGAAATCCCCGTCGGCGTCGAGGTGTCCGTTAAGAGGTTTGCTACCGCAAGCGTATTCGTACTTAGCGTCGACGCGGTGTGCTGCCCACGAGCGTAGAGAAAAGCCGCACCACGCTTCCGTCACTTGAAATTTACATTTTCAGATTCGACATTCGAGTCTAGCTCCACGGGCGGGCGCGATGGACCAGGCTTCAAACACAAGGGCTCAGAATCTGGAAGGACGCGCGAGTCGAATTCACTCAGGAGGAACTTGAACCCCGACATTAACTAGTCTGCACTCTTACTTTTTGTTGGTTCCGAAAATTTACGTTGACTCTGAGTTAAGATGTGGGCATATTCTCTGGCATGTCACGCACACCACATCAGCACCATCATCTCTCCCATCAAAGCTAAAGCTGGTGCAATTAGATATTTATTTAAAACGCCGGCTTCCAGCTGGCGTTTTTGTATCTGATGTTTGGTGCTAATCCACCAATAAAATCAACAAAACTACTAGAGGGAAGTACGGCGATCAAACTAACAGGATCGCTATGTTCGCAGATAATAGAGCAGTAAATACTTCGCTTTCTCAAAGCACCCCCCTACCCCGTTCTTCAGGAATAAAAATTGAGGTTCGACCCGAAATACTGAGCGACTGGCAGCGCGCAACTCAGGAAATCGAATCTGATTTTGCTCCTGACTACGACAGGGTTGAATGGGAAGAGAACTCTGCCTTAAACGTGATGCGAGAGGAGGACGAAGCGTTCTTGCTCGATTCCATTAAATCGGTAGGACGCAACCTAAGTTCGCTTAAAACACTCGTTGCGGGGACAGGTACTGGTCGTGAACTAACTCTGTTGGCTCAATATGGGATGTGTATTGATGGCGTCGATCTAGCGTTGCCATACCTTGAGATCACGTCACAGAAGCTTGCTCGCCTTGCGATGGACGATCCTTCAAAGATAAGGCTGATAAATTCTCCGATCGAGGGTTTTCTAAAGGACGCTCCAAGCAATTCCTATGACTGCGTCTCCTGTCTATTTTCGGTCATTAACCTACTAGAAGACTGGCGGGGAGCCCTGCGTGAATTCTCACGCGTCTTGAAGCCAGGGGGCCTTCTCGTCCTTTCTGCGTACGGTTCGGCCTCAGCTCGAGTCTATCAAGCCCTGGACAAAGGCAGCTTAGGTTACGCGCCTTCCATTCTCATTAGGAGAACCCCAGAGGGTTTGGCATTGGGCGAGGGCGGCCAAGTTCTGAACGCTCAGTTCCCGGAACCACGTGAGCTGTCGAACGAATTGCGGTCATCAGGATTATCTTTGGTCAAACGTCGAGGTTTCTTGGATCTTCTTTCGCTGCTGCCAAAGGACCCGTGCGATCTCCCACGCTTTGTAGAGGTACTTCAAGACATAGATCCCGATCTCGCACGTCAGGTATCGGGAAAAACGTACGCTTCGGCTATGGCGAGTATTCTCGCTGATGACCAGACACGAGCCTTTACCCCCGAAACGATAAACAACTTCGCATACGTCGGATATGCCGCCTATAAGGAGATAATATGAGTCGCACCTATGACGTAGCAATCCTTGGCGGCGGTGTGATGGGAATGTTTACTGCTCGTGCCCTCGCAAAGCGTGGCGCAAAAGTAATCATCATCGAGCAGTATAGTCTGCTCAACCCATTCAGTGCATCGGGTGGCAAGTCCCGTTCATTTCGACAGGACTATCTTGACCCTCTCTACTCTACGCTTGCTCAGCAAGCTGGCAACGAGTGGGATACCTTTGAATCAGAATTGGGACTGACTGCACTAAAGCGCTGCGGGTGCCTCAATTTGTGGGATCCGAAACTCAATCTTGCATGGGTGGATTCCTACGCAGGAAGAGCAGCCAACGCCCTCGCAGAACTCAAAGCCGAATTCTCAGTTCGAGAGCGTGAAGAGCTGCCGTCTGGTTTTAATTGCGCGCGAGGAACCTTGGATGTGAACGGCGGTGTCCTCCAGCTTGGCGCGATCGGCTCGGGCCTAGTCTCTGAACTTAGGACGCTCGAAATTCCGTACTTAGAGAATGCTGCTGTTGATAAAATCGAAGTTTCCAATGCCGGCATAGAGATCTCCGTTGGCCTTGAGAAACTTAGTGCCGCCAAGCTCATCATAGCCGCTGGCCGCTGGGCTCCTGAAGTTCTCAAGAAAGTGACCGGTATCGAGGTTCCTGAGTTGCAGCTCAACCTCGACCGCCCGTTAGCCTCGATGTACTGCCTGCCTGAAAGCCCCTCACCATTGCTCTCGGAACTGCCAGTCTTCGCTTGTCTGGATATTGGAATATACGGCCACCCGATGCTGGTCGGTGCAACTCCGGGATTAAAGATTGGTGTATTCAATCCACCGAATCTTGGCACGGAGAAAATAGCTCCTTGGAGTCTGGAGTTGTTTCTTGAAACATTTATGCCGCTCTACTCAAAGCTGAAACGAGTACCCGTCTCAGACGCCGACCTTTGCTGTTACGACAATACGATTGATGGAGATTTTATCGTCGGAGCAATTTCGGAACGAGTAGCAGTGGCGACTGGGTTCTGTGGCACTGGCTATAAGTTCGCACCACTTATCGGCAGGTGGATGGCAAATTTCTCTGCGGGGCTCTCGGAACAAGCCCCCGAGAGGTTTTCTCCCTGGAGATTTAAGAAATCAAAGGGTGATTCCTGAATGCACAAAAATGCCGCATTTTGAAACTTCAATCGGGCATAGGAAAATCGAACTAACCCATCGAGTTAACGAACCAAGACAGTTCTAACTCTGCCGGATTGTTTCATGTGGTTAAAGAGCTGATGAACTGACGCGCGGAGAAGCGTTGGAATGCTCCCCTTGGTGCGAAGAGACGGGTTTTTTAGTGTGAGTGGGTACTCAGAGCTGGTAGCGGCTGAGCTCACGGCCGTGAGCTCAGCCGAACGGTGCTCGAGGTGTGGAACAGGTAATTGGGTGGGCGCGAGGCGCTGAAGTCCTCGGGGGGCATTTCGTCGAGGAACTCATTCGTTGAAAGCAGCGGCATTTTAGGCGGGGCCTGTGGAAGAAAATTCAAAGGCGCACGGTTCCATTGCCCCAAGGGAAGACCTTAAGGCCACTTCACCAGGGCCGCTCCGTGGCTGCCAGTGGCTTCCGAGCATAAGCGGCACAGAGCACCGCCCTCACCGGGACAGCCTTTGGTCAGCGCAAAAAAAACTCCCCAATCCGCCTACGACCCGAATTTATTCGATAATTTGCGAATGCATTTTTGAAGCATTTTTTGATATCCGCAGATATGGGGAGGAATATTATTGATTGTACGTGGAGTTCCTATGCGCAGCTTTCATCCTCGTTTTTCCCAACTCTTACGCCTAATCGCTGTGGCGAGTGGATTACTCCTTGGAGTACTACTGCTCTCATTCAACGCAACTGCGCAGACCGGTAATCGATCAACCCAGGGGGTTAGGACTTGGCGGATTAAGTCCAAGTTGATCCTAGCCTCCCCTGACGTGTTTCAGATGGTAAAAAGGGGAAGGATCCGCTTCCTTTGTCGGGCCCGCCCAAAAGGTCGGATACAGATTCGGAGAATTGTGCGCCTCACGAAGCGCGGGAAAATCGTTCTGGTTCGCACCACCACAAAACGCGCCGGTCGCAAAGTGCGACCGCTATGCGTAGCTGCCTTCGAATCGCTCGTACCAGGGGAACCAACCCCTACTGCCACGCCGACCCCACTTCCCACCCCAGTGCCTGGAGCCCCAAGTCTCGCAGGAGTTCTTTCCATTACCTCCCCCCCGCGACTTGCCACATTTTATGGACAGGCACTCAATGCGGTGCATTTCACCGGTACCTGCAATTCAAATTCCGGCACGATCCAGATAACCCCCGGAGCGGTGACTGCGGAATGTTCGACCAGCGGACTCTGGTCAGCGTTCGTGAATCTTTCGAGTGCTTCCGTTGGATTTCACGACATTACTGTCACGCAACACCAATCCTCTCAGGGTCGCCGGATATTAGTACGCCCCTCGGCCCCCTGCTCGACCACCACCTCCGGCATCATTTCAGTCCGTTCGGCAAGTGAGCTCGAGGCGCTGCGGACCACGTCCTCTCTGAGTACAGGAGAGACATTCATCGTCGATCTGTGTGCGAACATCGATCTTTCCGGCCGAGAATGGGAGCCCCTCCCGACCTTTACGCGAGTCTTCGACGGCAACGGATTCACCATCTCGAATCTACATGTGCCGGCCATAGCACCGGCGCAGAATAACGCGGGCCTCTTCAAGCAGGTAAATGGAGTAGTTCGAAATCTCTCCATCGAGAACGCGGTGGTAAACGGCGGACAGAACGTGGGGATCCTCGCGGGTGGAGTTTCCGGCGATCTCATAAACATTTTTGTATCTGGGCAAGTACGCGGCGCCAACAATGCCGGTGGAGTTTTTGGATCCGGGCTAGCCACCCTTGAGGATATACGTGCAGAGGTTCTAGTAGAACCCCCCACATCCCTGATCGGACGACAGATTGGAGGTGTCGCCGGAGCATGCATCTTTTGTGAAGCGACAAAGGTTAATGCGACTGGTGCCGTATACGGCACCAGTCGGGTGGGCGGCCTGTTCGGTCTATTTCGTTCTTCGAATCTAAGTCTGTCATATTCGGAGGCAGTGGTGAGCTCAGACCTGCCGAGCCCATTTCCTAGCATTCCGAATGAAGCAACTGGTGGACTCATTGGCTTGTCACAGCTTTCCTTAGTCAAGCGCTCCTATGCAGAAGGTGAGGTCGCTACCACAGCAATCCCCCAATTCAAGGGAACAGGAGGATTGATAGGGGTCGCTGAGGCTTCTGAGATTAAGGACTCCTACTCCATCGGAGCGGTTGCCGGATCTCAAGACACCTCGGGACTCATCGGTCTCGTTCGTCCATTTTTGGAGAACATGGTTGTCAATTCCAGAACTCGTATTGAGACAAGCTACGCCGCTGGCGCGGTCACTTTGTCTTCCTCCCCCGAACCACACGGAGGTCTGGTTGGCACACTTAGCAGTCTGCCGGCCGCGGTCGGAGAACTCGACATTCAACACTCGTTCTTCTTGAAATCGTCAAACCCAAATGCGACACAGGGTGGAAGTGGCACTTCAGCCGGTGTCGGCGTCTCGGCGCAGCAGTTGAGCACTCCGTCAACCGTTGACGCATTTTCACCATTGATTTGGAACGTTGGAGGTGGTCGATTTCCGCGTCTCATCTCTCTTCCGAATCAAGTCGTTCTGACGCGCTAAGTCGCCTGGGTATGGTGAGACTAAAAGCATTTGACCTCGCGTAGTGAGATTTCGCGAAGCAATCGGCATGGCCTGACGAGCGACAGGCGAGGGGTTACCCGAGCTCGTGGTCTCGATTGGGGTGAGGGGACTCAGCAGCGAGGTCAACAAATCCTCTGATCCACCGTAGGAATAGTTGCTCTGATTGGTCCAAGGTGCAAACGGAGCTTACTTCTATCGTAGCAACATGCGGCACACCGCTCCAACGGAACAAGCACGGGAGCGACCCGTCCTCACACACGATAAAGCCCTGGTGATCTGAGACCTGCCGGATTTCGGCAGCAGCATCCTTCGGTTGCGGCTCAACTGTTGCCGTAGATGGAAGGCCCTCGATTATGGCGCTATCGGGATTACGCGCCGCCCCTCCTGAGCCGACCGCAAATGCAGACTCTTGATAGCCTTCGAGTGCAAACGGGTGATTTTCATTGTCGTGGTTCGTGAGCCGTCTCATACCAAGAGGAAGGTGCTTTAGAATCTGGGCATACTGCTGATTCTCATTGCCGAATCCAAACTGATAGGTAAAGGGCTCCACTCCAAAACAGTCTTGATGCAGATCCAGAAATCCCCTGACCTGTGACATCGGCACGAACTGATCTATGGCTTCAAGAGTAACGAGAGACTCCTTGGGAATGAAATACCTCGCTTGCGCCGCTCGAATATCCCTGACGCCAACCACATCAAAGGGCTTCCCGGTTTGCGGATCAATCACGCCCTCTTGAAAGGACTCGATCTCTCTTCCATCGCGGGTGAGGTACACAACTCCAAGATTATTCCCAGTCCAATCAGATCGCTCATGGCTCTTTCTCTCTGTGTCTTCCACGTTACGATAATTCATCGTCTCGTAGCCTGAAGGATTGTCCAACGGGAATACTATGAGTTTGACCCCTCGAGCATGTGCGTACTCAAACATCTCTTCAAGGCGATGCAACAGTGCGAGAGACGTATCCACTTCTCTGCCATGGATTCCCGCTCGCACCACCACCACGGGGTCTTCGGATCTGATATCTTTGGAGCGAATGATGACATGGTCAAAGTGCATAGTTCCGGCACGCGACTCGTAATCGACTGTGCAGAGCTTCACATATTCCGCCTCGCCGCAGCGCCCGACCGCAGCCTGAAGCAGTTCGTAAAAGCTTCCAACTGTCGGGCGAGTAATCGAAGCAGCTGAAGCTAAGTACTCGACCCCTTCGGCGCCTATCACTCGGCGGCAGCCGAGAATTGGCGCAGCACCGTGGACAGGGGTGTCACCCCGCTGTGGAGCAACCTGAGTGAGGCGATTGAGGTGTTCGTCGAGTGCGCCGCACAAGAGTGCCAGATGCTGTTCCGTTCTCTGTGCGAGTGGGCCATCTCCATCGGTCTCAAAGGTTATGGCATGCCGAGTGACTGCCAAACGATGAAACAGCGCCCCCTCAAGATCTTGGTATTTGCAGAAGATCGAGTCTTGGCTCGAAGTTGCACTATACGCCACACCGCCCCTCAACGAATCGCCATAGGCATCGGGAGACTGAGTAATCGGGAACCCTGAGCGCTTTAGCACCTGCGCTGCAAACTCACTCCCAGGCGTGGCAGTCTCATACCCGTAGAGTCCTTCGGTGGGCGTGGCGCCCCTCGAGACGTCTGCCGATATGGATCTGCGGTCCTCATGCAGATCGATGTGCAGAGACGCAGTGAACTTAAGTCCCTTGATGTCGGAGAGAAGAACTGTGGTTTCGTGTGGAACCGAATTCTCTTCGCTGGCAAAGGTGCGATTCAAATCTATCCATTCGGGATTTCGTCGAGTACACCGATCAAACCCTCCGGGATTCAAACAGGGATAGATGACAAACGAGGCTCGATCAGCATATCGCGGGAGATCCCTTTGTACGAATGTGAGCAGTGCGTGCACACCGGCTGGTTCATCGCCATGGATTCCTGCAGTGAGCAGTACTATCGGCTTGGAACCATCGAGAGGCCCAGACGTTATGCGATAGATTGGGAGCTGCCGCTCAGTGCCGCGGGCCTCCCCAATCTTGTATAGCGAAATCGCCGAGCTCGGGTGCACGAGGCGCTCCACTACCGATTGCACCTGCGCCTCGAAGCGTTGCGCCGGTAGTAGGCGATCCAGGCGTACCCCTGTGTGATTCGTGGATGCGAAGACTTCCATAGTGAAACGCGAGAATGTTCGATATTGAAGAGGATTGGGGCCTCGGGGGCACCTCCAGCCACGAACCAAGCACCACATAGGAGTTATGGTGAAGCGCTGTGCATATGCCGCATTGAGCTAAGGCTCTAATTTGTCTCTGGAAATTAGTAGGATCTACTAACTCTCGGTCGAGATTGGAAAAGAGTGCTGGAGCTTCGCCTTCTCTCGCTCCCACCTTCATGCCTCTTTACCCTGACGGTTCTCCAGCCTCTCGCATTCTTAACTACGCAATGAGGTCGATCGATTCTCCTGTCCGGGCTGCATGACGAGCGGCGTCTAGAAACTACCAAAGATCTGCTGGCCGTCGGCAATGCCATCTCCGTCTGTATCCAATAACGTTGGATCGGTTCCAAACTTCAGCGTTTCAAAGAGATCATAAATTCCATCGCGATCGGCATCTGGCCTTAAACGGTTCATGCGACGAGGGAGCATCTTAGTAAGGTAGCGTACGAACACCCTACTCATCTCATCGTAGCCCTCCGAAGTAGGGTGAATCTGATCGTCGGAAAGCAGGCGCTTGCTGATCGTGTCGAAATGCAAATCCGTTGGTCGAGCGATACGATTATTTTTCGCAATAATTTGATTCAGCTCTGCTATCCACGGTGCCTGGGCTCCTCGATTAGGAATCATAAGCACTGCGGTGACCACTAAAGGAGCGACACCTCTTTCCGCTTGAACCACTCGCTCAATACGCACCGCTGCTCGGCGCAATCCTCGATATGTATCAATCGGCATTCCCATATCCCAGCGGTCGTTTCTGCCAACATCGAGGACTACGACATCGGCATCAGCCACCGCCAACCAAATTTTTCTAGAACGCGCACTCCGTGCTTTTCCGGTGAGATCTGCGACTAGTTGTGTGACGTGATACCCGGGAACACCCAAATTCGTAAATGTTATCGTGCGCTGTGCGCGCGCGGCACGAACGACGTAGCCACCGATATCCCCGTTCTCCGTGTCGCCGATGCCAGACACAAGACTGTCACCAATTACCACCACCCTTAAGTCCTGGTCGCAGTTGAAGTCCACCAATGCTCCTATGCGCGGGCAAGAATAAGCCGGGGCAGTCACAAGGCACAGCCCAAGCAAGGCAAACAGAAAGGACCTCAGCATCGAAGTGCGGGTCCGAAGGGGGGAGTGTGAAAATGGCCCGATGGCAAAATTCACGAAGGGTGGAGTGCTTCTACTGGAGTTCATACGAGCGAAAGTATGGTGGTGGCAGGTAAGATACGCAAGTTTTGTCTGATATGGTTCGAGGGTTAGATCTCAGTCTGATGCGCCAGAATTGAAGGCGTGTCGGCTGTGAGCTCCGTGATAGGATACGTGGCCCCTAGCAGGATGTCAGCTCGTACTCAATCATTGAGTAAAACTACTCAGGCATTGAGGAATTTCGATCGCAGCAACGCGCAGCCTTGCCATGTGAGTAGTAAACCCTCTGTCGTGACGGAACAAGCGTGCTTTTGCGAGCTGTCAGGATTTAAGCGCCTAAAATGTGGGGCCTCTCCTACTTTGGCGGCTCAGCAAATTCAACGTCCTGGCCAAACAGTCGCTTTAGCTCTTCCCTTAACGGCGGCAGCCCCTGTTCTTCAAGAGTACGATTGGGATTGTAGGAGCCACCGCAAAGTTTTCCGATGTGCTCAGCTTGTTCTTCCATATCAAAGAAGAGACGCCCGAACCAACGATATGCTGCGGCAGAGTTTTCAGTCTCAAGCCGCGCACGCAACGCTTCTTGCACCAACATTCCGGCGTGAGTATCTGGTATTGGACATCTGCTTTCTACTAGAAGTTTTCTTATGGCGTCAGATGTTGCTGGGATTGCCACTGCGGCTTCCCTGAATGCGACGGGAGAATCCTTGAACTCATTGGTCCGCACCGACTGCAGCAACTCTGAGGCCGTTCGAGTGGAGGTGAGTCGAAATGGTATCTCGTGGTGTAGGGTTTGTTTCCCGATCACTATCGCCGATATTCCGAGCGAGGCCTCGTAGCGTTCTCGCAACCCAATCTCTTCTGACCCTTCGCGCAGTAAATTCGCGACACTTACACGAAGCACGTCAATTGTGCCTGCATCATCTTTCTTGGGAGCGTTCACAAGCCCCGCTGCGGCTACAGCAATCGTGCCTTTGTATTTATCGTTTTTGTCGCTGCGACATTGGAGAATCAGCCTTCCGTCGGAAGTGAGCAGCATGAGGGAACTCCCCACATTGGCTCCAAACGCAGCAAGCGCCGGTGTCGGGCTTTCAGCAAACAGATTGTATGCAGGGTAAGGTCCCACCCCCCAAGTTGCGGAGAGGTTCCCCGAATTGTACGAAATATCTCTTAGCGTCAGCTTCCCTTCTCGCTGCTCTTGAAAGAATTTGTGATAGGCCTGCACGTCACCACCGCTTGGCAGTGGAGGGAGATCTCGCTTCAAGCGCCCCGTAAGAAATGCGTACTCACTTTCGAGTCCTTGCGCGTACCTTGCTGCTTCGCTTCCTGTAAGTTCGCGAGGCACCGGCACATCCCGCCTCTGCGCAGTGAATTGCGTCACAGGACTCTCGAACATAATGAGGTCGAAAGACTTCTGAGAGTAACAGCTGGCGCCAGGTCCCTGTACTTGAAGCGACCGCATCGGGTCTGGGTTGCGTTCTTGATGAAGCATTCGACATCTCCTCTCTCTGGATCCCTGAGCGTCCGACGGTGAGCCTTGGTGATAGAAGTTCAAAGGGGATATGAGAGGGGAACGGCATTCTGTGATATAATGCTTAATTACATGAAGATAACTATTTGCTATTAAACAAGAATAATGCAGAAGATATTATTAAATGCCTTTTTGTCCCTAGTCCGACGAGAATCTGCCTCTCTGCAATCTGTGCACCTCGCGAGGGCTTGAGACTTGCTCGGTTCTAGGGGGCGCTGGGCAGATTAGTGCTGGTAGTGCGATCGAGTTCGCTGTTTCTAGACTTCAAAAATCAGTGATTGTTGAGAATAGCAAAAAGTCGGAGTGGCTTTCGCGCTTTCATACAACCGCGACCGTTGAAGTGGCTGCGTTACATCTGGTTCGAGATCCTCGTGGTTGGTACTCCTCGCAAAAAAAGGCGGTATGGATTTGACGTTGCGACGGGGCTTGCGCGCTGGATTCAAGGCAACGAGTCAATTGCCGCGCAGTGCAAAGCGAAGAATGCCGAGGCGGGGAGGAAGATACACCCAGTGTTTTATGACGACCTGGTGTGTAGGCCGAAACTTGAGCTAAAGAAGCTCAGCGCCGAGCTTAGTCATACGTACGAACCGGGAGCACTCCAGTACTAGGAGTTTCCACACCATGGGCCCGCCGGTAACGGTGCCTTTTTCAATATGGTGCTCAGAACTGAGGATGTTCCCATCACCACTGATGACGATCCATTCTATGCAGGTCATAAGCGACCAGCGAGGTACGACACGCGTTGGATAAACGACCTAACTCGCGCTGAGGTAGAGGCGATTGAAGGAAATGCCCTGGCAAACGAAACCCTGGCTCAGAATGGACGCTCTTTTGCCCACTTTGATAGACTGCGCAGCGAATTCGGCGAGATATGAGGAGGCCGCGTTCTCAGAGTAGAGTGGGGCTTGGGCTGGGCGGTTCAGGATTCAGAGGGTCCTGGTCCTGAGGCTTCAAAGCGATAAAACAGGATCTATCGATCAACGAACTGATGCTACACGTCTCTCTTCAGTGTGACGCCCAAAACTGAAGAGGCTCCGTATAAATAAAAAAGAGGTTTCACGTGCATAGGCTGAAATACATTTTATTAATACTCTTAGCGGTATCTGCGTGCGCTCAAAGTGACTCAGGTAGTGATGACGACGCTAACACCGACACCCCTATCCAAACTAACCGTCTCCTGGGAATTAGCACCTGGCCATATGAGGCCACAAACGATGCCTTGGATCGGTTGTACGCTTTAATTAAACAGCATGCCGGGATGATTGACGAACACTTGCAGAGTGGTGTGCCGTGGACAGAAGCCCTAGCCGGAACTGCCTATTCGTCAGACCTCGTGAACGACATTCAGCAGCGTAAAGAGAGAGGCGGCTCAAGTCGAAAGATATATCTGTCAATTGATTCACTGGACTCCTCGCGAAGAGGACTCGCTAATTACTGGGGGTCTTCCAAGAATCTGGCTTTACCCGCAGCATTTAGAACCAAGCGCTTTAATGATCCAGAGGTCGCCGACGCCTACATACAATTTGCGAGCGACATGATTGATGAATTTTCACCTAGCTATTTCAATTATGGAGCAGAAGTAAGCGAGCTCGCGATCAACGATTTGGCAAAGTACGAAGATTTCTTGGTTTTTGCGGAGCGGGTGTATGCAACGCTCAAAGCTCGATACCCTCAGGTAACCTTTTTAATTTCCATTGCTGCCAAACATCCAGATTCATCTGAAGCGGAACATATCAGAACGCATCTCCCTAGATTGATGCCGTTTGTCGACATGTTAGGAATCAGTGCCTACCCATACTTATTCTTTGGTCATGCGAATCCTACAGACCCTGATAATTTGCCCCCCAATTGGCTATCTCAATTCTCTGAAATTTCAGGGAGCAAGCGTATGGCAGTTACTGAGACCTCCTGGATTGCAGAAGACCTAATTGAACCCGCGTACCATTTGACTCTTCCCTCAAGTGCCGCTTTCCAAAAGCGCTACGTTGAGCTCCTGCTCGCCCAGGCCGCGAATCTCGATCTCGCATTTGTAAACTGGTTCGTCATGGTCGACTACGATGCACTTTGGACAAACAACCTGGGGAAAGATCCCTTGGCGCACCTCTGGAAGGATTCGGGGCTAATAGATGAAAATCTAAATGCTCGCCCAGCACTTGAGGTTTGGAGGAATTTCCCAGGCTAAAAAATCGGGATCGATTTCTCATGAATTCGAGTTCTGGTTCTATGAATGAGAGGGTGTTGAGGGCCCGACAATCGATTCTTCTCCTCTCCGACTACGGTGGAGACGCCTCCGCAGCCAAAGATTACCGCGTGTTGTGGTTTGAAGGCTGGCAGTGCGGCGCGAGCCCCCATTAAAAATGCCTCGCCGTCAATATTGCTGCCAATCAGAGAATTGTCGCGATGAACAATAAGGTTCACCGCACCGCAGATCGTCGCACGCTCGTCCAGTTCGTCGCATACCTTGAAGGCTCTCTGCTTGTACGGGTTGGAAATTACGAGAGAGCGTACATTAGAATTGCCTCGAATTTTGTTGATGTATTCCGTAAATAGGTCGACATCAGGGTTCATCTCGATTCTGGGAATCTCTAAAGGTAAATATATCCCGTCGATGGCGAGCGCCAAGAATATTTCCCGATAGATAAAAAGAGCCGCTGTCCTGCAGTCCGAGATTCGCCCACTGCCAGAAACTACCGCCAAACCCTCCCCTACCTGGGCGCGCCTCATAAAGAAGGTCTTCGAGGTCAACCCCCTCGCCTGTCCACGCTGCGGGCGCTCTATGAATATTAAGGCTTTCGTTACTGACCAAAAAGAAATTCAGCGCCTCACCACCAACCTAGGTCTCCCTCAGCAGCGCGCACCACCTCGCTTACACTTTTCAATCCCACTCGCCGCTTGAATCTTTCTCCCTATACTCTCGGGTCTAGCGGAGCCTCGCCTAAATATGTCTGATCACACGGATAGCTTCTCCCCCAAGAGCGGCTGAGCGCTGGCCGACCGCGCGCTACCCTCCCTATTACCGACAGCTACCAGCAACCGGTACTTAACCATTCATGCATGTCCTCTTTCCTCGCGCTCAACTCAACCAAAGTGCCAATGCCAACCTGTCAAACTTGCGTAACACACAGAGCTTACTACGGTTTTGAGTTTTCCTACCATTTTTAAAAAGCTTCCTCGTAGTATTCGGTTCCCTGTCATGCGCAACTTTTTATGAGGATGGCATAGCCTTCGCTTTCACTACCCCGAGAAGAGTTGTTGTTAGGGGAGTAAAGTATGAAAGAGTTAGGTAGTCGCTTTTTGGTATGTATCTTTATAGTGAGCTGTACAGTATTTGGGGCGAGTAGCGCGTCGGCCCTAACGGTCGATAGCATCGAAGGGCTTCCGTGTGATCCCTTTGTAGATCTCCCGGTCTGTGAAACACAGAAGACCACCTGCTACTGTTTAGCGTTTGAGAGCAGTCGTCCTGCACAGTACGTCTGCGCGGCGTGTCCCGATGAGCTCGTGTGCGATACGACCAAGGTTACTTGCGCGTCGAGTTCAGAAACGGTCGAGCAACCTACCCAACTACGTGCGTCAAGCACCTTGGGCGATGATGCCCACAGTAATCCTGTTTATATCGATAATTCCTCTAGTAAAAACTGGCTATTTTGTGATGACGACTGCGCAGTCACTGGCTCCTTTCGCAATGGGCCCCATGCCCCGCGAAGAGGTCCGACGGTGAGGCCGCAGCCGACACCAAGGCCACCTAAAAATCCTGGCATGCAGACCAACCCGACGTTTCAAGACAACGCTCTGACTGGAGACATGCCTTATTGATACGCGCTCGGTAACAAGGCTGTTACCAATTTCCTCACTTCGATGGAGGCCGTTGGTTGCTTTGGTTCACAAGTGTGCCGAGAGCTGGTGAGATTGATTTCCGTGCTCTGCCTATGCAGCAATGAACGCCAAGAAAGTTAGCAGTGCGACACGGCATGCCCGAAGGTCGTGATTTGGGGGTAGCGACTTTTTGCACCGCATGGGTGTTCGGCCACTGAAGAGGCGCGCTCTTGGAAGAGATGCGCGATTCTTGAGCCGGAACCTAGTTCACGCAGATGTCGTCACTCTTGCTATAGCTTCGTACTTGACGGCGCACTTGCAGGCCGAAAAGCAACAAACCACTGCCTGCAAAAATAAAGATTGCGGCCACTATAAGTGCAAGCAGCTCTGGCATCATTACAATCAATACGCCAAGAACAACGAGAAAGGCGCCCGGGAATACGTACGCACGCCAAAGAAGGTTCGTGGAACTCGAAAGACTAATGATTTTCATAAACCACTCCTGAGGCATAAAACAGAAGATAGAGCATACACGCTTTCCCCCGCAGAGAGCACTTTCGGTAGTTAATGAGCTGCATTGCAATCCGGAGGGGCGCGAGAGTCCCCACGGGAGCTTCCGAGAGGGTTTATGGTTTGCTGTTCTGAGACCCGGCAAAGAAAGCTTTCTTAAGTTCCTTTCCACCAAAGTGACGATGAAGCACCGAGAACACATTGAAAAGCAATAATGCAGCGGATACACCAATCGTAGTGGCCCAGACCTGAGGGACGTCGCGATCTGAAAATACCGACTGCGTCGCTGCCCAAAAACCACCTGCCTCGTGGCGCACTTCGAATGCTTTCTCAAGTAGGAGCACAAAGAGAACCCCGCAGGTGTAGATGCACGTACGCAGCAGTACCTCGATGATTGCCGGAAGGCGCCGAATCGAATTGCCGAGTGGTACGTGTTCCAACACCGCGACAACCTTTGCGGTGACTAACGCACCGAGTAATGCGAGGGACATTCCATAGAAAGCTATTTGGTACTGCTCAAGAATGAGGCGCTTGAGAAGTATGAGCATGCCAAACCACACTGCAAAAAACAGACTAATCAGGCCCACCACCTTAACTTCATCAATTATCTTCTTACTAATGCTCATAGTCCTCGCTGCTATTGACTCTCCTCATCGTGACAAATCACAGGACCTCTCAACAAGTGTCAAATCCGTTGGATTGAAGGTGCCTATCATGGGCGCCGCCCACGAAGGCTGGTAGTCTATAGAAACCTCTGTGGGCTTGTTGCGGTCGTGGAAGAAGAACATGGCCTCGTTCTCGAACTTGATGAACCTATCCATTTTGATGGCGACGGATTCCGCGATGCGACTAACATTCGTGTGGAAATCAAGAATATGAACGCGCTTCTTGCGCCGGATGAGAACCGAGCTTTTCGGCTCCCATTAACACCTACCAGAGATCCAGAAGTTCCCCATAGAAGCTGGGCGCCTCATAACAGGGCTGAATGGGGCCGGTGGCGAGGCTATATCCGGTTCCCATGCCCCCAATTTAGAGGGCACCTCAGTGGAATAAAACTTGAACTATTCAAGGCGTGCTCAGTTGGTTGGTGGATTTCTATGAGTTTTCTCGGTCGCTTAGCTCCGAATAGGAGGCGCTCTTGCCGTCATGCGGGCGCGTGTCTTGTGGCGTATCTGATACTCATTCTCTTCGCGTTCGGCTTCGCAGTTGTATTACTTCCCGCATTTACTAACGAACTTTCATTTGCGCTCATGCGCGGCTTCAACCCCCATCTCTCCACCATTACTGCCATGCAGGATGGGGGCGGATCTCAATCGAACAACAACGGCGATGCTTCGACTGCGGGCCCGTGCGGTGGGCCCGGCCAGGCGGCCTGTCCAGATATGAGCGGGAGTGGTGATCGGGAACTTGAAAGCTAAAAATTATAAGGCGAGCTGAGGTTGAACGTTCGCCTGTGCGAGAACAGCGGCGCCTGTTTTTTATAAAATATCTTTCAAAGTAAGGTTGGCAGATTCTGCAGCGATATCGGCATCGACGATTCGAGAACGCGCCTGGGTCGCTGTTTCTCGGTTTCCGATTGCTAGAAGTAATGCACTTTGCAGCCTGCTCTCAAATGCACCATAGCGCCCACGGAGTTGCGCTAACTCATCGAGCCGCGATCGAATTACTCCGATAGACGAAAGCGCGCGTGCGGCTGTGCTCACACCACTAAAGTCGATAGCGCTGCCGTTTCCTGCTTGGGACCCTTGCTCTAGAAATGTGAGGCCAGAGAGGTCGAGCGAGAATCCCCAGGTGCCGTTTGAAACCGAGTAGTTTGCTCCACTTGTGACAGAGCCGTTGGCGGGATTCACCGCAAGACTATTGGCGCCACTTTGAAACTGACACTGGTTTGCAGCGCCTGAAATAGGCGTCCACACTTCGGAGCCCTCAGCTCGATAGAATGAGATCACGCCAATTGAGTCAGAAGTGGGGCCGAACCAATATCCGTTGATGAAGCCTACGGCTACTTCGACACTTTCTCCTGTATCTGTGGTTGCCTGAGTGAAATAGACTTGATCTCGAAATGCTGCACGAAGGGCATCGTCAGTCGGGTTACCAGAAGTACCGAAGGAGATGAAAGCGAATATGTCCGCCACCGCCACTCCACCAACGCCATCCCAATCCGGAGTGGCAAGCGTATCCCGATTTATCACGCCGCTTAAAGTTGCTGAGTCTGCAGAGGTGGCAGTGATGCGAGCGGAGGAAGAGCCGCTAATGCCTGCTTGAATATCGACTAGACCAAGACCGCCGCCTTTGAACCCTCTGTGCCAAGCCGACAAAGTTGGTAGGCACCCTTCTCCTTCGGCGGAGCTGACGAGAATGGGCACGCCCCAATTTTGAAATTTCACGAATGTCCGTGACAATCACGTGTATTCTGTTTTTTGGCAGATATTTGCGCTTAATAACCTACAAGGTGCTTTATTCCGTCTTTCCAATGAAGGACGTCGACTGCGCCAATCTTCTTTGGAATTGCGTCCTGAGAGAGACAGAATACTCCACTATTCGCTATATCCGCTGCGAATTTATTAAGACCCGTGACATGCTGAGCCGTAATGGATCTAGATGACTTCACTTCAATTAATACCGGGGCTTGTCCAGGAAACTCAACGATGAGGTCGATCTCTGCATCGTCCTTAGTTCGCAAGTAAAAAAAATCAGCGCGCTTGTTCATATACGAGCATAATCGATAGATTTCTAGGATTATAAATTGTTCGAAAGTGTCGCCATACGCAGATGTTCGTTCGGCAAGTGGCGCCCCGGGTAACCGTTGAATAGCTCGTGGTAGTCCAGTATCGAAAAGATAAAACTTCGGTGACTGGGTTTGGCGTTTCCGGATGGAGCGATGATACGACTCCAATAACAAGCCTATATGGGTCTCCACCAACACCGAGACGTACTGTTTGATAGTGTCGCTGGCCACGCCGACCTCGCGACCGATGGCAGTGTAGTTAAGGATCTTTCCATTCATTTGCGCAGCAATATCAAGAAACCTCCTGAATGGGGGCAGCTTTCTCACTAGTTGTTCTGCGATAATCTCTTCGCGCAAATACGTATTCACGTAACTTGTCAGATAATCGGCGCGCTCGGTATCCGTTGAGCGTTGCGATAGTGTCGGCAAACTACCCCAGCGCAAAACCGAACTCAGTTCAAAGTCGTCGCCGTATTCTACGTGAGTTAGCGGAAACAGTTCGCGCAAACTAGCCCGCCCAGCCAAGAGGTTCGATCCTCCACGTTTTAGCTTTCGAGAGCTGGAGCCGGTCATCGCAAATCGTAGACCGCGTTCCTCGATCAATAGATGCACGGTGTTTAGCAAAGCCGGCACACGCTGAATTTCGTCGATAAATACCAAGTCCCCGCGGGCCAGGGTCCCCAGCCGCTCTATTAGCGCGTCCGGACGATCAGATAATGGTGAAAATTCATCATCCTTTAGAAGGTTCACAGACGCTTTGATCTCGTGGCCCAATTCCGTTGAGATCAGGGTAGATTTTCCTACGCCTCGCGCGCCGAATAGAAAAAAACTATTATTATTCAGTAGGTTACACAATCGTTTGTACATACTCGATAATTGTACGCCGATTATCGAGTATGGTCGATAGAGAACAACCCAAATTAGACATCTCAAAAATGTGATGACTTAACCTATGGAAATCACGTGTGAATAGTAAAACCAAATAGCAATCTGTCGCCCCAGCAAAAAGTAGGGCGTGTAGCGAGCTCGACCCGGAAGGCATGCGCGAGCCAAGCTTCAGCACCCTGGCCGACGCGCTACGGAGGAGAATTCGCCCAATGCAAATTGATCTGAGAAGGCGTGTTAGGCACTGAAGGGTAACAGCGCAGTCCCACTACTCTTTAAGCACCCACTGACATCCGTCGAGGCACTGCCGCGCATCATTCATCACCAGCTTTCCACAGGCCGCATATCCATCCGCAGCAATATTCAAGCAGGCCGCATAGTCTGAGCGACACTGATGACCACAGAGTCCGATGTGTCCGAACGTGCAGGTGCTCATGCAGTAGTTGTACTGTGACTTGCATTGCGAAAGGTCACTTTGATTCGTGAGCCGACACATATCGGAGAAGCGTGTGAAGGTCTGATAGCAGCCTAGTGCGCAGGCGTAGTCCGCTCTTGCGGTGCTTGCCGAGAGTAATAGTAGCCCGAAACATAAAGAATCTACCTGTATCGAAATTGGAACCGCCTGTGACAAAATCAATACCCATATTCTGGGCCCCATACTACTTCTGCGCACGCGGCGACTTATCACTTTTGTATGAGGTTTATCGTCTTCAGCCCTCACACTGAAGTTCGCGCCGTTCCCACCTCCGCTCTTACGAGCTACGGCGGACAAGCCGCTCGAGACTTCTGGCCTTCGTTTCTCGAGTGCACGTTACTATACGTCTCAAGCCATGAAATGTACCGATGACCCCGCGCCCTGTCGTCTCTCCGGTGGGCGAGTTCCCACTGCTCTTATTTCACGGTCCGCATGTGTCAAAGATATCATAATGGATGGTCCCAATTCACGTTTGCTTAGCCACTACGTGTCGATAGATTGGTACTTGCCTGTGAGAAATCAATGGAACCATTGCTGCGGAACGAGATACGTTCCATGGCTTTGCTCGCCCTTGGATACAGGTAAATTCCTTTCGGAAGCCGCTTAGGCGAAACCTCGATCAAGGAACCAAGTGGTCCCTAAACGACCCCGATTCCCCCCTTTGAACCCCTTTCCACGCCCGCTGAGGTCGCCTAAACACTAGGTCTACGCCGTTTTGTACCCACAAAACGTCCCCGAATCAGCCCTCCGGACGATAAGTCCGCTGAGGAAGCTGCTACCTGTGCGAGGGGGGATGGGATGGGGTATATGGGTAGCAGGTACCTTTGGAGGGACAGATGCAAATAAGAGATTTGGTGTTGAGAGTGGCGGTAGGCGGATTGGCAATGGCTGTGTGTGCATGCACAAGCCCAAACACTACTCCCGATAAGACCATCGCAGGGACGGTGCTGGGAGCAGGCTGGGGCGCGGGTGCAGGTGCAGTCGTGGGAAATCAGGTAAACAACGTCGGTCCCGGAGCCGCGATCGGTGCTGGGTTCGGAGCAGTTTCAGGTATGATGGCAGGCTACGCCGCCGATGAAGCGGAAAGCACTCAAGCAGGACTCGAGAAACAACTCGCCTCCCTAAGAATTCAAACCAACAACAGCGATCGTCGATTACGGGAAATGCAAACTTCCCTCGATAATGCGAACTCAAGCGCTGCAATCGGCGGCATCTACCAAGTCTTCTTCGATGACGACGCCACAAGCATGCGCTCAGGAGCCATCGCTAACCTCGAGGCAATCGCCGACAGTCTGCGCACCAGCCCCGCAGCTGCGAAACTCCAAGTGGCAGGACATTCAGATGACGCAGGCACTCCCGACTACAATATGAGACTCTCTGAGGCCCGCGCCAGGAATGTCGCTTCGTACCTGGCCGCTCGTGGTATCAGTATGGATCAAATTAGCGTTGCAGGATTCGGAAGCACTCGCCCCCTGGCCACAAACTCAACGCCAGAAGGCAGACAACTCAACCGTCGCGTTGATGTTCTAATCGCCCGCTAGATTGGTCGCTAACACACTCAGCATTTGGAGCAAGTTATGTCCCGCCACGCCTACATCATCGACGCTGTCCGCACGCCACGCGCCCGCAGAAAGGGGAAGTTCTCTACCATCCATCCGGCAGATTTGCTCACCTACCCGCTCAACGCATTGACCCAACGAAATAAAGTCTCCCCAGAACACGTTGAAGACGTCGAAATCGGCTGCGTCACACAGACTGGAGAACAAGGCTGGTGCATCGCTCGCTCCGCAGTCCTTGCCGCAGGATGGCCAATCACCGTACCCGCCACCACCATTAACCGCCTGTGCGGTAGCGGCCAACAAGCCACCAACTTCGCCGCTCAATCCATCATGTCCGGACAGACTAACCTAGTAGTCAGCGGCGGCCTCGAACACATGACACGCTGCCCCATGTTCAGCGACATCGGCGGCGAAACAAGTCCCATGCTCACCGAACGCTACCCCGACCTTGTTCAACAAGGACTCGCTGCAGAAATATTGTGCGAAACCTTCTCCGTCTCTCGGGAAGAAGCGGACGAATACGCACTCATGTCTCAACAAAAAGCCGTCGCAGCACTGAAAGAAGGCCGCTTCGCCAAGAGCCTCGTCTCTGTCCCCTATCGCCTCGAAGACGGCTCTCAGGGCGAACTCTCCCTCGACGATACTCCCAGGCCAGAAACTACAAAGGAAGGACTCTCCAAACTAAAAACCGTCTTCAAAGAAAACGGTAGCGTCACCGCGGGCAACGCTTCTGCCATCGTCGACGGCGCAGCCGCCCTGCTTCTCGCCAGCGAAGAGGCAGTTAAATCCTTTAAACTCACCCCACGCGCACGAGTTCTTGCAACCGCAAGCATCGGGTCGCCCCCTCGAATAATGCTGACCGGACCAATCGCCGCTAGCTCCATTGCTCTCAAAAAAGCAGGGCTCAAAGTACAAGACATAGACCTTTGGGAAATCAACGAAGCCTTCGCCCCAGTCCCCTTAGTGACTATGCGAGAACTTGGCCTCGACCCTGCCCGTGTAAATGTAAACGGCGGAGGCATTTCACTAGGCCACCCCCTGGGCGCCACCGGAGCGATGCTAATCGGCACAGCCCTCGACGAACTAGAACGCATGAACGGAAAATACGCTGCCATCACCATGTGCATCGGTCTTGGCATGGGCATCACCACCATAATCGAACGGGTGTAAGCGCCAATGAGCGACACGGCACAGCGCGGCAGAACACAGCGCGGCAAGGCAAAGGCAGCCCAAGCCCTTAGTAACAACACTCTCCTGAGGTGTCTGCTTTCAGCCTGCCTCATTCTAGGCACTTCAAGCTGCAGCAGTCCTACACCGCCATCCCCACTCGCAAGCGCAGCCCTGGAGCAGCAATTCACCCCCATAAACGACGCTCTGGTTCAAAGATATCTCCTAGGGATTGTATCTCGACTCTCCGATCGTCCAGTCGTGAGCTCCTTGCCCCACCCCCAGAAGAATCCGACCATCGTGAAAAAGATTCTCTTGGTGAAAGACCGTAGACCTATTGCGCTGGCACTCCCAAACCAAACGCTCATTATCTCTGACGGATTACTCCTCTCCCTTCATAACGAAGCGGAGCTGGCCTTTGTCGTTGCCCACGAACTGGCCCACTTAGAACTTCATCACCATGCGGAGCTCCAAGACGCCGGCACTCGCCCTTCACGTCAAATGGCCTTAGAACAAGAAGCCGATGACTTCGCGGTAGGTGTTGTCGCCGCCGCAGGCTATGATCCACGCGCCTCTCTGGGAGCACTCCAGATTACCGATCTTAGACATCATTTTCTCGCGCCAAAATCAGATTCCACCGCCCCGTCGTCGCATCCCGATGCTCGAGAACGTTACTTCAACGCAATGAACATTATCGCTGAATCGAGATGGGGCCCCCCAGGAACTGTGAACAGGAGAGACTTCGCCATGGTCAAACAGCACCTGAGCACCCGACCATAATCGCAAACACTACTTCAGCGCACTCACTAGCGCCTTGGCTACGGGAAGAGGAATCTTCGCGCGAGCAGCGATGTCCTCAGGAGCAACACCCTTCAGGTCACGCACCGAGCCAAACACTTTTAACAATCGCCGTTTTCTCTCCATACCAAGCCCAGGAACCTCATCGAGTGCCGAAGCCATCACGCGCTTCGC
This sequence comes from Bdellovibrionota bacterium, assembly GCA_041739995.1. Classification (GTDB taxonomy): domain Bacteria; phylum Bdellovibrionota_C; class UBA2361; order UBA2361; family JBGSMV01; genus JBGSMV01. The sequence goes on along the minus strand of JBGSMV010000061.1, from coordinate 78,733 downwards.
CCTGCTCTGCCTATGAAACGACAAGACAAAGCGATGCACTTCATCTCGAATGCGCTGAATAAAATGCGTAGTGGGAGAACTTCCATCTAAAGCAATCGGCTCAGCCGCTCCCTCTCGAAATACCCTTTCAGGTTTCTTGCGAACCAGACCCGAAAGCGCCCGAGGCTGTCCACGTCCCGTGCGCTCGGCCTTAATCTTTGCGAGCGAGATAATTTCCAGCTCTAACTTAAGCTCATCGCGCGCTTGAATCGCCCGCGCAAGCTGTTGCGCTCCGCCGTCTATTATCAAAAGATCGGGAAGATTCTCCTCGTTGATTCCTCGCGCAAGTCGGCGAGACACGACTTCATAGATTGCGGCAAAATCGTCTGGCTTCTTCTGCAGCGGAATTCGATAACGCTTGTAAGAACTCTTGTCAGGTAGCCCATCAAAGAAAACCACCACTGCCCCAACAATGTCAGAACCCTGCAGATTTGAAATATCTACACATTCTATTCTTCTTGGAACCTGCTTTAACCCCAAAGTCCGCGCCAATTCCTTGCTGAGTTCTACCCCTCGTCGATCAGCCTCAAATGATGTCACATAATGTTGGCGCGCATTAAGCTGAGCGAGTTCTAACACCCGGTGCTTCACCCCTCTCGAAGGCACCACCAATGACACTTTCCTACCCCTTCTCTCCGCAAGTACTGCCTCAAGAGTCTCTGGCTCCGCCGGAAGCTGAGCCACTACAATTTCCTCAGGAACCTCTCTCCCATTGCGGTAAAACTGCTCAACCGCGCCTTCCACTATATCTTCGTCATTAATGGCCACATCAGAAAACGAATAGTGAAGCGTCTCTACAAGGCGCCCGGCACGCACCCTCACCACACTCAACGCCGCAAGCTGCTCCTCTCTATAAAGACCAAACACATCACGATCCTCTCCTCCAAATGACGTAAAGGCCTGACCTTCGCGGAGATTCTCTAGAGTTTGCAAACGATCGCGAAGCGCCGCTGCTGCCTCAAACCTCATCTCGTCTGAAGCCTCATTCATTTGACGGGCAAGATCTTTCTGAAGCCACTCGGTCTTCCCCTCAAGAATCGCAATTGCATCCTTGACCCACTTCCCATACTGATCGCGGTCAATCTGAATACAGCACGGGCCCGCACAGCGGTGAATCTGATACTCCAAGCAAGGGCGCTGCCGATTATAAAAAACAGTGTCAGTGCAAGTTCGAAGCGGGACCACGCGCTTAATTATCTCAAGCATGGTCCTAAGCTCATGTCCGAAACTGTAGGGACCAAAGTACTTTGCTCCGTCATGCTCGATACGCCGAACGAGCTCGATGCGTGGCCAGGGCGCCTGCGGATCAATTCGTATACTCAAGTAAGCTTTGTCGTCTTTAAGGCGAATATTATAGCGCGGCTTATGCTTACCAATAAGCTCGCGCTCTAACGCAAGCGCTTGGTACTCGGTGCCAGTCACTACCGTATCGATCGATCGAATTCGAGCGAGCAACTGCCCTATCTGCAAGCGCCCGTCACCTCCGCGAAAGTATGTGGTTACTCTATTGCGAAGGTTCTTTGCTTTACCGACATAAATGACCGAACCGCCTGCATCCTTCATTAGGTACACTCCCGGCATCCCCGGAATAGTTCGAAGTCGCTTCTCCAAGTCCTGCGGAGGCTCACCGCCTTCTTGAAGTACTATTCCAACCGGTGTGGATTCTTCGGTCATCGTAGATTTCTCTCTTCTTCAGCTGGTCACGCTACCAATAAGCTTTCTTGAATGCGCTTCAAGGCATCGCGCAATTCCGCAGCCCGTTCAAACTCTCGTTTCCCGGCGGCATCAAACATCTGCCTCGTCAGCCCATCGATGAGCACCTTTTGTTGAGCCTCATCAGTTGGAATTACAATCTGAGCTCCGTCAATCAGAATAGAACTCGAAGCCTCTTCGGCTGAATCCGGCAAGAGAAACAAGGGACTCGAACGCGCACTCTGAGGCACAATGCGATGCTGCTCATTAAAGGCTGCTTGTATCTTACGTCTGCGCTCCGTCTCCTCAATAGCACCCTTCATAGAATCGGTCATTCGGTCAGCATACAGAATAACCCGACCCCGAATGTTACGCGCCGCGCGCCCCATAGTCTGAATCAGTGAGCGCGTGGAACGTAGGAACCCCTCTTTGTCAGCGTCAAGTATCGCCACCAAAGCCACTTCCACCAAATCCAATCCTTCGCGAAGCAGGTTAATGCCCACCAAAACGTCGAAGTCCCCACGTCTCAAGCCTCTAAGAATCTCGACGCGTTCTAACGCATTAATGTCCGAGTGCAGGTAGCGGCTCTTGATGCCGACCTCCTGCAAATAGGTCGATAAGTTCTCAGCCATTTTTTTGGTAAGGGCAGTCACCAACACGCGATCACCTTGCTCCAAGGTGATTTTTATCTCGGCCAATAAGTCATCTACTTGATTGACCGCGGGTCGAACCGTGACTGGAGGGTCAAGCAGCCCTGTCGGCCGATTCACCTGCTGCACCACAAAGCCTGCGCTTAGCTCAATCTCATAAGCCGCGGGCGTCGCCGATACAAAGATAGTCTGTCCAACTTTTGACCAAAACTCGTCGTGATTGAGCGGGCGATTGTCCAGCGCGGAAGGCAATCGAAATCCGTATTCTACCAGATTGGTTTTTCTGGCCTGATCGCCTCGGTACATTCCTCCAATTTGAGAAACGGTCACATGACTCTCATCAACGATCAGCAAGAAGTCGTCAGGAAAATAGTCCAATAATGTGGCAGGTGGTTCTCCCGTATTGCGTCCGGCAATATGACGAGAATAGTTCTCAATTCCTGGACAAAAACCAATTTCAGAAAGCAGCTCAAGATCATAGCGAGTACGCTGCTCAAGTCGCTGCGCCTCGGGTAATTTGCCATCGACCTCGAGACTTTTCAGCCGATCTTCCAACTCTGCGCCGATGGTCTTTATTGCGCGCTGCACGTTCTCCCTGGCGGTCACGTAGTGACTCACGGGGTAAATTGCACATGACAAAATCTTTCGTATGGTTTGGCCAGTAAGCCCGTCAATTTCTCGCATCTCTTCAATCTCATCACCGAAGATTGATATGCGTATCGCTCGCTCATCGTTATCAGAAGGGAAGATGTCGACAACATCACCACGCACCCTAAACGTCCCTCGCGCAAATTCAATATCGGCACGACGGTACTGCATGGTCACGAGCTTGCGGACGATATCTTCACGGGGAAACACTTCGCCAAGCTCGGCGAATAGCATCATGTTAAAATATTCTTCAGGCGCACCGAGGCCATAAATGCAACTCACACTAGCCACTACAATCGCGTCACGACCTTCTAAGAGGGCCTTGGTTGCCGAGTGCCGCATCTTATCAATCTCGTCGTTTATCGCGGCATCTTTTTCGATAAACGTATCGGTCGAAGGCACATAGGCTTCCGGTTGGTAGTAGTCGTAGTAACTTACAAAATACCGCACCCGATTATGCGGAAAGAATTCGCGAAACTCGGAGTAGAGCTGAGCCGCGAGCGTCTTGTTGGGCGCTATGACAAGTGCTGGCCGTTGCAACCCTTGCAGGACATTTGCAATGGTGAATGTCTTTCCTGAACCCGTAACACCAAGCAAGGTCTGATAACGAACTCCTGCTTTGAGATTCCTTTCCAGAGCAACGATAGCCCCGGGCTGGTCGCCGCGTGGCTCAAATGACGACTCAAGTCTAAGGGGAGCATTTTCGAGGGTAACTTTCGGACGCTTTGAAGGGCGAGGCGCCGCTCCGTGATTCACTTGATCGTTGGCGACAGACTTATTAACGGCAGTCTCATTGCCTGCAGTCACATTGCCTCCAGCCTCACTGCCTCCAGTTTCATTGGGTAGGCTCAGCGCACCGCCACCGAGCGATGCCGGGGGTTGAGTGGTCGTGGAACTATCTGCAGCACGATCTGCCGTTTGTTCTGAAGGTGTTTTCGTCGTCACCGCACAGATTGTAGCGCGTTCTGGTCGGACTGGCACGGCGGGCCAAAGGACCATCTAGTGAACTCAAAAACACCGTGTCTCTATCTTCCTGAGCTTTGTGGTCTTCGTGGGTTAACCAAATCTAGGCAGATTTCTAGAGTTTGCTTGCACCACTAAGACCACTAAGATTGAGTCTTTCAGATTTCCCCTAGTAGACGCTTGCAAAGGCGCCAGATACGCTTACTTTTTACTGGCGGCCTTCTCTCTCGCTGCCTGCACCCTCTCACGAGCAAGCTCAAGTGCCACCACTTCGGGGAACTTCGAGCGCTTCTCGGACTCAACCAAGACTCGCATCACTGTCGAGCCAATATTGTCGACCTTCTTTTCGACCCAAGGGAGGTTCCACCCGCCGTGAATGTACTCAGCGCCAACCGAAATGACTCCGCCGGCGTTAATGACAAAGTCTGGGCAATACACCATGCCGCGGGTAACGATCTGCTCGTACACAGAGGAGTCGACCAACTGGTTGTTGGCTGCGCCTGCGATAATTTTGCACTTGAGACGCTTTAAAGTATCCGCATCTACCGTCTGCCCCGCTGCGCAAGGAGCATAGATGTCAGCGTCCACGTCATAGATCTCTTCGATATCAACTGCCTTCGCTCCGAAGCGACTGGTTGCTCTTTCAACGAGAGCATTCACCGTATCGCTCACGGTAACCTCAGCACCAGCTTCCCGAAGCTGCTCCAGTAGATACATACCTACATGACCAACTCCTTGAAGCGCCACTTTCTTGCCTTTTAGATCGCGGGACCCGTAAGTCTTTTCGCAAGCCGCAAGAATGCCACCGAAAACACCGCGAGCAGTCCACGGTGAGGGATCTCCGCTACCGCCCTTCTCTTGTTCGAAGCCCGCAGCGAACTTTGTCTCTTCACGCATGGTCATGACATCAGCAACGCTGGTGCCCATGTCTTCTGCGGTAATGTAGCGACCGCCAAGAGCGTTCAAGCAATGCGCGAATTGGCGAAAGAGCTTGGTTCGCTCTTCACCAGCGATGTTCGGATCCGCAATAATTACAGATTTTCCGCCACCAAGGTCGAGTCCTGCGATGGAGCTCTTGTACGTCATGCCTTCAGACAATCGGAGCGCATCATCAATCGCGCGATTCTCGTCCTCGTAGGGGCGCATGCGACATCCACCCAAAGCTGGTCCCAGTACCGTGTTGTGAATCGCTACTACTGCTTTAAGCCCAGCCTCTGGGTAGTGGAAAAAAACCACTTGTTCGTGTTCGCGCTTCACAATCCAGGAAAATACATTCATGCGTTTCTCCGAAAAATCCGTGACATCAACACCACACCTAAATGCAGCGCATGCCGGAAAGCTTCTATATCAGAATGAAATCTCCGCGGCAAAGCTCGAGTGCAAAGATAGCTACCTATTCAAGGTTCTGAAGTAACTGGGGAAAATTGCAATAAATTTAATCGAGACCGTGTCTCGCCCGGAGTCGCCAGGACCGCATGCGAAACCACTCTGGGTCGCAGGGAAAAGCATGTGGGAGCACGGTTACTTAACTTCCTTCACGCCACCGTTCGGATTCGCCTTTACCGAGTATTGGGGAGTGTCGCTCGGAGCTTTGTTTTCTCCAGCGAAGGGTCTTTGAATGCGCTGGCAAGCAGTTATGGACAATGCAAGGAGAACCACTATCAACACTCGTGCCATAAAATCAGCTCCTTCAAAAACGCTCTAAAACGATTTCTCTCGGTAATCGAAAACCCTGAGTTCTGCAGTATGCCCTGGGGGAGACTTGAACTCCCACACTCTTGCGAATACATGACCCTGAATCATGCCTGTCTACCAATTCCAGCACCAGGGCGGAATCGCGGCAAGTATAATCGTCCCGCCTCAAAAGTCACGCCACCGCAGAGCTCATATGCCACCATAAACAAGCCATGAACCCTTCAAAAGGTGGATTTAAGAGACATCAAAGGTAACGCCCTGTGCCAGGGGAAGAGCTTCTGAAAAGTTAATAGTATTGGTTTGGCGACGCATGTATTGCTTCCAAGCGTCAGAACCTGACTCTCGCCCCCCGCCAGTATCTTTCTCACCCCCAAAGGCACCTCCAATCTCAGCACCAGAGGTGCCAAGATTTACGTTGGCAATGCCACAGTCACTACCTGCATGGCTTAGGAAACGCTCTGCTGACTTTAGGCTCTCGGTGAAAACTGCTGAGCTAAGCCCCTGTGCTACTGAGTTGTTCTTCTGAATCGCTTCATCGATATCGGCGACGGGGGTCACATACAAAATTGGCGCGAAGGTTTCGTCCCTCGAAACGGGCAAGGGTTCCTTTGAATAAATGATGGTGGGTTGTACATATAATCCCGAAGGTAGCCCGCTCAATACCTTGCCCCCACACAGAACCTTCCCGCCCTCTTTCACTGCGCGCTCAATCGCTGAGCGATACGCTTCCACCGCTCGCTCATTTATGAGCGGACCCATCAACGTAGCAGGGTCAAGTGGATTCCCAATACGCACTCCCTCGTAGGCTTTAGAAAGCTTCGCGAGAAACGCTTGTTCGATTCCCCGCCCGACGAAAAGGCGCCGCGAGGTGGTACATCTCTGTCCTGCCGTGCCCACAGAACCGAACACAGTGGACCGAACCGCCATCTCAAGATTCGCATCATCGAGCACGATGACTGCGTTGTTTCCACCAAGCTCAAGCAGTACTTTACCCAGGCGCCTCGCCACCGCTTCGCCCACAGAACGGCCCATACGACAAGATCCTGTCGCTGATACGAGAGACACTCGCGAGTCCTCAGCGATGCGCTGACCCAACGCTGGCCCTTCGCCAATCAGCAGATGAAATATTGGGGGATACCCGTGCTTTTCGACCACTTCTGAGCATATGCGATGAAGCGCAATAGCGGTCAGCGGTGCAAGCTCGGACGGTTTCCACACCACCACATCTCCGCACACTGCGGCGAGCATAGCGTTCCATGCCCACACTGCTGCCGGGAAATTGAAGGCAGTTATTACCCCCACCACTCCGAGCGGATGCCACTGTTCATACATGCGGTGTCCGGGACGTTCTGAGTGCATGCTCTTCCCGTAGAGCTGTCGCGAAAGTCCTACAGAAAAGTCAGCGATATCGATCGCTTCCTGAACTTCCCCCTCACCTTCTGATAAAATTTTCCCGGTCTCTATGGAAACTAGTTCTCCAAGAAGTGCTTTATTTTCGCGGATAGCGTCTGCAATCTCTCTGACCACCTGCCCTCGCACTGGCGCGGGAACTAAGCGCCAGATTTCAAACGCAGCCATCGCTTTCGTAAGCACGGCTTCATACTCAGTATCAGTCGCTGCTTTAATTTGCGCCAAACTCGAACGGTCTATTGGCGAACGCACCTCAAACGAAACTCCTGAGCCAGCGCGCGCTTCAACTCCAGACCAAGCAGATTGCAGACTGCCCTCCAAATGAAGTTTGCGGCTCACTTTGTCGAGGATTCCCATATCAATCGTTTCCTATGGACAGAGCCTGCTATTCGTGATCAGGCTGTTCTTCTAAGTTAACTTTTCAAATTCTCGGCTTAAGCGATTCTCACAACGCTTCATTCCAATACCACAATCGCACACCACGCGATTCGCCAATTCTAAGCATCGGAAAGCATAGGATAGAGAAGCACAGAGCATGGCTTGCCGGAGCTTTCCAGCACAAACACAACTGCGCGAATTGCACGCAGGGGCCCAATGAGACAGCAGCCCAAAGATGCAGCGACCCAATAAAAGAAGCCGCGCTAGAAATATGAAATTTTTAACGAAGAAGAAATGGTTGCGGGGGTGGGATTTGAACCCACGGCCTCCGGGTTATGAGCCCGACGAGCTACCAGGCTGCTCTACCCCGCGCCATGATTCCGATTGGTCAGTGAGGCTAACGGGGAGCACCTGACAAGTCAAGCAAACCACTAAAATCAGCCACTAAATTCACTGATTTCACCTGATCTGCGAGGGTGTCCTCGCTAGCGTAGTCGTCGTTTAGCTGTACGCCGAGCCGGTGGGCGATCCCCTCGTATTCGTTTGGACTTTGGGGCAGGAGCGCCAGACGCAGGGCCAAGTACCCTCCTGCGATAGAACTCGTACTCTCTTTCGTTCAAGCGCTTTACCTGCCCGGACTTAATTCGCCCCAAGAGAAACGGTCCGTGCATCACGCGCACCAGTCGAATAACGGGATGCTCGACGTGAGCCATCATGCGCCTGACGATTCTATTTCGTCCTTCAGTGACTGTTATGCCCAAAAGTGTGGTCGCACCTGCGCTCTCAATCAGATCTACCTTGGCCTTTACCGGACCATCCTCCAGCGTAATTCCCGCTTGGAGTTTGCGAATGGTTACATTGGTTACAGAGCCTTCGACCTCGACCTCGTAGCGACGCTCCAAGCCATAGCGTGGGTGCAAAAGTCGATCAGCAAGTTCTCCGTCATTGGTCAAAATCACGAGACCCGAAGACTCAAAATCGAGTCGTCCTACCGGAAAATATGCGCGATCGCGCGCGGTCAAATATTGCTCGATGCTAGGCCTGCCGTGCGGATCCTTCATGGTCGAGACCACTCTGGGCGGCTTATGCAACAACATGATGCCGCGGTGTGCCTGACGAACTTCTTTCCCATCGACAAAGACGCGATCGCGCCCGGGATTAATGCTTACTCCAAGCTCTTTAACGATCTTGCTGTTGACTCGCACGCGCCCAGCAACAATCAGAGACTCTGCCTTTCGTCGTGACGCAACCCCGCATTGGGCAAGAAATTTGTGAAGCCTGAGTCCCGAGGACGTCGGCTTGGCAGAGTCAGTTTCGCTCTTCATGATCAGCTACCAAGATTGAATTTAACTATGAAGTGCCGCACTGCCCGATTCACTATCCGATTCACTGCCGATTCACTGCCGATTCACTGCCGGATTCACTGCGACACTCACTGCGGGAAGACACCGGAAACGAGATCAGCATCGGTCTCTGGGCCCGCCACTTCTCCAAGCGCAGAAGACTCTTCATCTACATCGCTAACCTCGCCCGGATCGCCATCGAGCTCTTGCAAATCGCGCAAAGACGGCAACTCGGAGAGAGAGTTAAGCCCAAATAGCTCAAGGAATTCTTCTGTGGTTCCGTAAAGGGCGGGCTGTCCCACTGAAGCTTGGTGCCCCACAATTTTTGCAAGACCGCGATCGACTAAAGTCTTGAGGGTCGGTGTGCAGTCTACGCCGCGGATTTTCTCAATATCGCTACGAACAATAGGCTGGCGATAGGCAACGATCGCAAGCGTCTCAAGCGCCGCGCCGGTAAGCCGCTTTGGTGGCTCTTCCTTTAACTGCCTAAGAAACGCCGCGAAACGCCCCTTGGTTCGGAACTGGAATCCACCTGACACTTGCGCAAGCTCCACGCCAGAACCCTCCGACATGCCGCGTTCCTTAAGAGAACCGAGCGCCTCTTCTACTAATTCCTGTGAAAGGGCGGAGACTTCAACGATTCGCTCTTGGGCAATTGGACCGGCAGCCGCAAAAATGACGGCTTCAACTAACGCCACCCGCTCTTCAGCACTGAAAGACTCGGCAGATTCAGCACTGCAAGATTCAGCACTGCAAGATTTGGAATCAGAGGTCACAGTGACCACCTCATCGCCAGAAGAACTCTCAGCTGTAGTCGCAGGCGCTTCAGTCGCACTCGCCTCGTCAGCAACAGACTCATTATTCATTTCATTAGTCTCTTGATCACTCATAGCGCCTCACGCGAAATCTTAATGATTCGCAACCTCTGATGCCTCATCTACTTCTGAAGAATTTTCCTCTGAGCCATCGATCTCATTCCTATCAAACTCTGAAGATAGGGAAGCACCAGCCACGTTGAATTTTTCAGTCTCCCCACCTTCGGTCGAAAGTGAAGCCAAACAAACAAAAATATCTTCAAAATCCTCGCCCTGAATAACGGTCAAGATCTGCCGCTTGCAGAGTTCGAGCACCGCGACGAAGGTCCCAACCAATGAGCCTCGCGTAGGAGGCTCAACAGAAGTTTGGCTCCCCACCAGCAGATCGTAAAATGAAAGTCGGCCTTTCGCCTCATTCAGACGCTCCAGCAATGATCGCATTCGTTCTACGATGGAGACGTGCTCAATCATCACCGTAAAACCCGGCTGCTGAGCTTCAATTTTTCGAACTATGCGCTGGAAAGCGCGCGCAAGCACCGCCACCTCTTGAGCACGATAACGCACCGGCGGTGCAGTTACCCCTTCGAGTCCTACCTGAGACGGGAACACGTCGACGCCTAAAAGATTGAGGTTTCTCAGAGCAAGCGCGCCGTCTCTATAAATTGCCGCCTCTTTAAGCCTGCGAAGCAGCTCATCGTGTGGGTTCACAAGATTGCCGAGCCCGTCTTCAACCAGCTCGACTGGTTCATTCAGCAAAACGCTAGACTTTATCGACACCAAGGTAGCGGCGATTACGAGGTACTCACCCGCAAGATCCAAATCAAAATAGCGCATCTCTTCGATGCACTTAAGATACTGAGTCGCCACTTGAGCAAGTGCGATTTTTTCAATGGGAAGTTCGTTTTGCTTCACGAGATGAAGCAACAAATCGATCGGTCCGTCGAACTGCTCGAGCTGCACTTCGAAGAATCCACTGCTGATCTGGCCCGCATCTCCAGCAACCGGCCCATGTGCCGCCACCGCGATCGAACTCGATCCAGTACCTTGCTGCTCGCTAGAGTCTGTATCCATCCAATTTCTCGAGGAGGTATTTGTTACGCCTTAAAGCCGAAGCTTTAAGGTAGTTTAAGTTAGCTAAACTGTCTAGGAGTCTGTGAGACCGCCCTGCTTATAGAGGTACGCCTTCGCTCCCATCAGCCTTTCCTGCCATTTAACTCGACGAGGCTTCCTCTTCCGCCAAGGCTACCGAGGACAAGTCGGCGGGACATCGCCTCCTGTGCCGTGTCACAGCGCCTGTGTCACAGCGACTGTGTCACAGACTCCTCGCAAGCCTTTGATGCCGAGCTACAAGGGCCATTTGGCGGCGAATTTCGTCCTCAACTCTCTCGGGCGGCTCGCACAGACCGTATTTTGGCTGACAACCCGGAGAGAAGCACCGCGCTGGCCTGTCCCACATTCAGAGAATCCAGGCGCCCTTGGAGCGGGATCATAATCTTCTGGTCTAACCGCTTCTGGGTCAACTCCCCCAGGCCGTTCCCCTCTGAGCCCACAATCAGCGCAATCTTTAAAGGTCCGTCATATTCATGCGAAGGCACGGCATCATCAGCCACCATGGCGCCGAGTACCCACCACCCCGCATCGCGACACTTCTTGATGGCATCGTGAAGGTTTGATACTTCGATCAAAGTTACCAGCTCACTGGCACCTGCGCTTGCCTTCACGGCACTTGCGGTAAGTGGCGCTCCTCTGTTTTTCGACCAGATAACCGCCTCAACGCCAAAACACTCGGCTGCTCGAATAATACTGCCCAAATTTTGAGGATCCTCGATGGCATCCAGCAACAAGATGACTCCGTCCTCTACCTCGGCATGCGCCTCCAACACCTCCATCAGATTGCTCGTTGGTCGAGGCTCCGCCTCGAGCGACCATCCTTGGTGCGCATCGGTGCCGCATTGCGCGGTAAGCTCGCTAAAGGAGGCCTCGCGCACTTCAATACCTCGATCGCTGAGCACGCGATGGATCTCAAGATCGGCATGGTTAGCAAGGTGCCGTTCAGACGAAGCTTGATGAGTCGTAAAAGCGCGCTTCGCTCGCTCGGGACAGTGGCGCAGTAGTTCGCGAACCGGATTACGACCAATGACGAGAACGTTTGATCCGGTTGGCCAGTTTCGCAATGACTCGCGTCGGGGCGCCTTTGCGGCACTCTTGCCAGCCGCACCCCTATCAGCCGCGCTCCTGTCGCCCGCGCCTTTGCCGCCCGCAATTTTGCCGCCCAGATTCTTGTCACCAACACCCCGGTGGTGCGGTCTAGGCTTCGGCTTATGGCTGCGAGCAGCCCCCACATCTCGTCCACCCCGCCTCTGACCTGCCTTCATATTTCTGGACATTGTGCCCTCCAATAGACCTACTCTTGCAGGCCGTTTGAAGCGAAGCAAACAAGCACAGTCCTCAAATTTTTGGGTAATTTTCCGACAAACTCAAGGCAGCGGCACGGTTCACTTACCTATGCTGATCACTTCAACGTCCTAAGTTGAAATCTTGGCCTCCCTACAAAATTGTGACTAGTGCGAATCGGCCGCCTGCTTTAATCTTTCTAGTAGGTTAGCGGGTATAAAATCCCTGTTTTGCGGATAATCGCAACAGCATAATCAATCTGGTGGTATGTCAGTCTCAGCAGCAAGGAGAAAATTTAGAGCGCGGACGTCAAGCCTCGCGCAGACTGAGCGTGTCGCAGGAAGACAGATGATCATCCAGTGCCCTTCTTGTACGACAAAATTTGCCATCGAAGCGGCGACCGTCGACGAGCTTGAAGCTCCTCGTTTTCACTGTTCGCGCTGTGACAATGTTTTCAATTTTGACGACGCGCCACCAAGCATTCGGCCAATCGAGGAACCGAGGGCTCCACAATCTCGCGGAGAAGCCGGGGAAAGCACGCGCGAGCCAAGTCTTGATTCACGTGGCGGTGGTCGACAGCTTCCACTACCGACACGTGCCCTTCAAATTCCAGCGCCACTTGGGATAGGGCATGCAATACGCCCACCTCACGAAGATTTCCATCCCCATGAAAGTGCTGGCTTTGAGCACTCGGAGCACAACAGCTCATCACTCACGCGGTCATCGCACGATGAGGAGAGACAACAGCATTCATCACAACCTTGGGCTTCTCTCAGCGAGGCTTATTTCTCGGAAGAGGTTTCCGATGACCGCGGCCCTTCCTATGGAAACCTTTCCCAAGAGGAATCTTCTGCAGGATGGTTCGCAGACGAAACCACTCATGGGAATTCGAGCGGCAATATTTCTGGCACTAATGTTTCTGACACTGCTGTACTTCCCGTGAGCTTCGCCCCTATGAGCCCGCGGGAATCTATCAGCCACGCCCCCGCAACGACTCTGAGAGCAGCTGGAGAGGCATTTCCTAGCCCTATTAATAAACCACAAGCTTTCACCTTCCCGGGCTTGGCATTCGTCAAATCGCTCTCGGAGCGCAGACGACAACGACAATTACAGAAGAGCATCGCCGCACCACGGGAAAAATCAGCGCGGGAGAACCTTCATATCAGCGCGCAATCTGGCACAGACTCAACACGAAGAGATCCAGCACTAGGACGCCTCTCGGGAAGTCGCTGGGCTGGGCTTCTCACGCTAGCTCTGCCGATATGTGCCTTCTTCATACTTCTTGGAATATTTACTGCACTCCCATGGATCGCCCCTTCGGCCAGTATAGAGATTACTCGACAACTCTTCCCTGCGGCTCCTCAGGTCGCTCCACCCGGGCTTTTCTTAAAGAACATGAAGTTTCGCATCGTCACTCTCGAAACTGGCGAGCGGGCGGCTCTCATTACCGGCTCAATTTTAAATGAGTCCACCACAAATATTCGCGAAGCGAAGATCGAGGGGGCCTTGTTCGATGCGAGCGGGCGCCCGCTTATTCTGACGCGAGTAAGTGCCTCGTCCCCGCTCGCACGAGGGCGCATTCGTTCTCTCACCCCCGAGCTAATCCGAAGTTCTCAGAACGCACGCACGCCATCTGACTTCATGCTTCGCAGCGGAAGCAATCAAGACTTTGCGCTCGTCATGATGAGCGAAACTGGTGGACTGGTAGGGTCTCGAGTCCTTGACCAGGCTAAACATTTCTCAGCGCGAGTGTTCTCTGTAAATTTCTAAGAACGCATCTCTGCAGTTTCTCTCTGCGGTTTCTCTCTGCGGTTTTTACAGGGAACGGGGTTCTCACCGGGAGATCAAAATCGGCATGGCGAGAAAGCGACCCCAGAATAATTAATTAGCCAGAAGGCCTGACGGGTCTAGGAACCTACTCGATGGAGTTACGGGGCGTTAGTGGAGGAGCGTGCATTTTGGTTAGGATTTCTTATCACGAAGACGGGGAGAGAGCGGAGCATGGGACGTGTAGTGGGCATGCACACGTGATATATGGTGAGCGCGTTGGGGTAGCCCAGTCCGAATCTAGACAGGGAAATAGTTCTTTCTTCTGCCACCAGAAACCCGAGCGCGCCTACTTAACGCTGGTTATTAATTAATCTAATACTGCTCGCTCAGGACTTAAGTATTTAGCTTTCGTCTTTCGATTCTCCGTCCTTAGGACGCGAGCTTGCTGCTGTCTGAGATTTTTCAGGCGGGGTTTGAGGGGTGATATCGATCGCCTCTGCTTCCTTGTAGCCTTTTTTGAAATTGGCGAGTGCTTTGCCAATGCCAGAGCCAAGCTCAGGAAGCTTTCTGCCGCCAAAAAGAATGACGACAATAAGAGCGATGATGATGAGTTCTGGAGGGCCGATTCCCATAACGTGAGGATATCACCTGGCAGGGAAGAAACGCAACGCGATGAAAAGGCCTCCCGTGGCACCTCTCTTGCTTTTCAGGGCACTGCCGATTTACACCTTGCCCCTGGAAGCGCAGGCCCAGGAACTTGGCGTTAAGGGGAGTAGCCGGGTCGCCTCTCGGCATCCACCATGCCGAGCTTTATAGGATGAAGCTTCGTAGAAGAGCTGCTTTCTAACCACTCCCCACCTAATGAGGTCAGGCACCATGACACGAGCAACATCCACAGGACGAACTATTCTAATCACCGGAGCTCTGGGTGAAATGGGTCACGGCATCACTAAGCTTCTGACCAGCGCAAACAAGCCTTCCTTTTCTTCCGCATCCAGTCTCAGCGGCGGTGACCTTAGCGAGGGCGACACCCTCGTGCTCTTGGATCGATCCACTCCGCTCTCGACCGACTCACACCTTCCAAAATCCGGTGCACGGGTGTTACGTATCACGGGTGACATTACCGATCGCGCAGCACTTGAGGTACTCTTCGGTCAGCACGACTTCACCGACATTATCCACCTGGCAGCGGTGCTCTCCACTGGCGGCGAACGAGACCCCCTCATGGCTCATCGCGTAAACGTAGATGGGAGTCTTTCGCTTCTTGAGCTCGCACGACAGCAGAGTGCTCGTCGATCAGCAAACGGCGGAAGTAAAACGAAATTTATCTTCCCCAGCTCCATCGCGGTTTATGGCGTGCCTTCTCTCGAGGCTAAGCTCTCCTCCGCCCCCGCACGCGAGGAGGACTTTCTGTTTCCAATCACCATGTACGGCATGAACAAGCTCTATGTGGAGCACTTGGGACGGTACTACTCAACCCACTTTGGCTCTCTCGCAAGGGAAGCGCTGGGCGGATCCTCTAATTTATTGGACTTTCGAAGCATTCGCTTCCCCGGCCTGCTGAGCGCCGATACGGTCCCCACCGGCGGAACAAGCGACTACGGGCCAGAGATGCTGCACGCAGCCGCTCAAGGGAAACGCTATGCCTGCTTCGTTCGCCCCGAAACGTCGCTCCCTTTCATGGCTATGCCAGACGCCGTCTATTGCATTCTCCGCTTACTCTCAGCACCAGAGGAAGCACTCACGCGTCGCGCTTATAATGTCAGCTCCTTTTCAATCACCGCCGCTCAAATTCACTCGCGCGCAGAAGCAGCATTTCCAGGAACTAAAATCGAGTTCGCTACGGATTCAGTGCGGCAATCAATCGTCGATAGCTGGCCCGCCGACATGGATGACCGCGCCGCACGAGCGGACTGGGGTTGGGCACCTTCCCTCTCGGTGGAGGAAACCTTTAGCTCTTACCTGATCCCTTCAATCAAGGCGCGCTACACCAGCAGCCCACGAATGGCTCCCAATCCAGGAGTTGCCTGCGGAGCGTAACCGGTCGGTCACAAGTACATCGCAATATCGTAAGGAGCTCTCTATGTTCAACGAATCCCAACCCGCATATTCTGCGCAGCTTCAAGAGATTCGGGACGCTGGCTTGTTCAAACAAGAGCGCATCATCGAGTCACCACAAGCAGCAACTATTCGCGTACAGGGACGCGAAGTGCTGAACTTCTGCGCCAACAATTACCTTGGACTCGCCGATAACAAGCAGATTATCGACGCTGCAAAACTCGGTCTCGATTCTTTTGGCTTTGGCTTAGCTTCGGTACGCTTTATTTGCGGTACTCAAACAATCCATAAGCAGCTCGAACAACGCCTGTCTGATTTTCATGAGACTGACGCGACCATTTTGTACAGTTCCTGTTTCGACGCTAACGGTGGGCTCTTTGAAACTATCCTCGGGGAAGAAGATGCGGTGGTCAGCGATGCGCTTAACCATGCTTCCATCATAGACGGCATTCGACTCTGCAAGGCTGCGCGTTTCCGCTACACCCACGCGGATATGGCGGACCTTAAGACCCAGCTGCAAGCCGCACGTGCCGGCGGAGCCAAGAAAGTCCTGATCTCCACAGACGGAGCGTTTTCGATGGATGGAGATATCGCGCCCCTCGATAAAATTTGCGCTCTAGCGTCCGAGTTTAGCGCAATGGTTCACGTCGACGAGTGCCACGCCACTGGATTCCTTGGCAAGAACGGACGCGGCGCTGCAGAGCACTGCGGCGTACTTAATGAGATTGACGTCATCACCTCTACACTCGGCAAAGCGCTTGGAGGTGCTTCGGGAGGATTCACCAGCGGACGAGGAGAGATTATTGAGCTGCTTCGCCAGAGGAGTCGTCCCTACCTCTTTAGCAACTCCCTTCCTCCACCCCTTGTGACGGCTAGCATCAAGTGCCTCGAACTTATTAGCGAACAACCAGAGCTTCGTGCTCGCCTCGCCAAAAACACCGCGCGTTTTCGAGAGGGAATTCGGCAGCTAGGCTTCAGCATCAAAGGCGAGACACACCCTATTACCCCAGTGATGCTCGGCGACGCTCGGCTGGCGTCGAATTTTGCTGACAAGTTACTGGCAGAAGGAATCTACGTAATCGGCTTCTCGTTCCCTGTCGTTCCTAAGGGTGCAGCTCGCATTCGAACCCAAATGTCTGCGGCGCATACCGACCAGGACATCGAGCGAGCCCTCGAAGCATTTGGCAAAGTCGGAAAGGAGCTTGGGGTGATATAGCCCTAGGTGTTCGCAGCCGATCGATAGCATCGCCTCCGAAGCGCTCCTCTAGGCTCATTGGCGACTACCAGCCCTTATAAATTTGTGTCCTTGAGTAAGGCCATGAATCCGCTATCCTCAAGATAGCAGCCGAAAACGACGTCGTTACGGCCGCTTAGGATGCGGTCCGTAAGCGAAACGACCCCGCGCCAAGACTACCTAGGAGCCACCAAAATGAACCAAATCTCCTCCGTCCATCCAACTCCAAATCTGCCGGCGGGAATAGAAACTCAGGAGAACCAGCACGTTTCGCTCGGCGCCCCCATCCGCACCATCGCTTGGGTGCTCTTCTCAGTATTTGTATTTTTTGCCGTCGAACATTTTTATGGCATCAGCTGGAGCAACCCGCGTGGGCTGATCATGTTGGTGCTCTCAATCGTCTTCGTATCGGTATTTGTCCCTGGTATCCGCGTCGCCGCACAGTGGGAGAAGGGCGTGGTACTTCGTCTCGGTAAATACGTAGGGACGCGCGGTCCTGGAATGTTCTACGTCATTCCCGGCCTCGAAAGCGCGCTATTCGTCGATACTCGCCTGCTTGCCTTAGAGATCCCCGCGCAGCGTGCCATCACCAAAGACAACGTCCCAGTGCAGATTGATGGTGCCCTGTTTTTCCAGGTCACTGACCCCGGGCGCGCTCTGGTTGAAGTTCAAGATTATCGCTTTGCGACCTCTCAGTATGCCCAAGCCGCGCTCAGAGACGTCGTCGGTGGATTGCAGCTTGACGAGCTTCTCGCTGAGCGAGAACAGATTCAGATCGCAGTCGGAAATATCCTTGAAGAACGCGTTCAGGAGATAGGTATTCACGTCGACTCAGTTCGATTGCTTGATGTCGATGTGCCTGAAGATCTTAAGCGCATGATGAGTCGGCAGGCCAGCGCGGAACGAGAAAAGCGCGCCACCATCACCAAAGCAGAAGGTGACAAGCTCGCGGCGCTTAATCTTTCTGACGCTGCAGCGACAATGACGAATAGTCCCGGCGCCATGAAGCTTCGCACTCTACAAACCATTGACGGTCTCGGCAGCGCTTCGTCGAATACGGTGGTATTCTTCCCGATAGAGCTACTCGATATTATGCGATCGCTCCCAGAAGGGTTTTCAAAAATCACCCAGTTGATCGCCGGAAGTCGCGACCCGAAGGAGTAAGGCGCCTCGCCACTGTCTCTTGTGTGACCACTTCTTGATACGGCGGAGTTCTTGATATGTAGGGTTGGTATAGTGGCGCTATACTGTGGCTTCCTCGTCTTCGCCCCCGCCAGAGAGATCCCGACAGCAGTTCAATTCGCGAGGGAAGAAACCGACTATAGTGGTCGCATCCTTAAACGGCACGCAGCCCAACTCATCGATGCGCGAAAATCGCACGATATGCGTGCCCCACTGATGCTCTACATGCACCAGGTAGTAGTCAACGTCGACTATTCCAGCCACTGGAACTTTTCTATCATGCCCCACTAGAATGTTTTTCAACCTAAGTGCCGCAAGCTGCGCTGGGGCAACGGAGCCCATCCCTATCAGGTCCTTACCAATCGCTCGCTGGAGCTCAGGGAACAACACGCTGCTCCTTGCTAAGTCTGAAGGAGATTCTGCGACAATGATTTCCGCATCTGCTCCCTTAGGAAGCGGAGTTACTTGCCGGTGCGAAAGACGAGACACTTCATTATCCATCAGCTGCTGTGTGAGGTACGCATGACTAATGTTGATGTCTACCGCCCCCGACGGCTCTTGGTCGGAATCAGAGACAGTCTCAGCTATTGACGGCAGAAGACTTTCAGGCAGCTTCATTTCAACTCCGATGCCAATAAAGCTCTCGCTTTCCAGCACGCGGCCGACCGCCTGTTCACCCAGCCATGGCAACTGATAGCGTCCATTTGAATCTTCGATAGACACTGCCAACCGAATCGCTCCAGAAGGAGTAACTCTTGGCTCATGGACATCCAACTTCCAATCATCCTTCCAAAGCCCTTTGCCGACTCTGTGTTGAAGCTCTTCTTTCAACAATTGAACCAAATTACTCAGATGATATTGATCCTGGCTCTCTGTCGACTCTAGAGCCACATCGCCGTCTGCCTCAGAAATATCGCTAATTACCGAAACAATACTTTCTGATTTGCCATTAGGTCGCGGCGCGATCTGGAGAACACCGACAAGCGGTCTTTTAAACTGAAAACCGAACTCGGTGCGCACCACACCCACACCGTTCATGTCACCAAGACCAATGAAAAAGACGCTATCATCTGTTGCCAGCAGATATCGCATGAAGGTCGGGGAGAACATTGGATCTGCAGCAGTCTTGACTCGCACTACCTCCTTAAGCGAATGCCCATATCCGGATAGAACATCCTCAAACTCGCTTGAGAATGGGCTGCGCCAATCGCCCCAAGACAACCTCGCAAGTTCAGCGCTCACCAAGAAACTTGGGCAGAGATAGCTCTCTCGAAATCGAATAGTAACTTTGTCGTCATCGAGTTGGCGCCTCCCCACATGAGTCAGGAGAATACCTTGAAAAAAAGAAGAACCCCCTTCCACCTCACAAGTCCAACTCTTTCCCTCGGGGCTGCTGACTGAAGTCCGTCGCGGCAGCACGAAATTGCCTGTGTCAGTATCCTCAAAAGTAACTAGCAACGTGGTTAATCCTTCCTCACTGGTAGAAGCTGCGCGAACCCTAACATCGAAGCGATCTGCCTCGCCCGCCTCTAAGTAAGCTGCGAGATAATGCGCTCGCACTACTGGCTCGTAGCGCTTCGCGAGCGTATGTACTGCGTCACCGTTCAGCTCAATTTCGCCAAGAGCTCGACAGCGCTCAAAGAAAAGTGCCTGCCCGAGCTCATCTTGTCGTAAAGGAGTTTGCACCCCAGGCGGCAGACTAAATGAGTACTGCGAAAGTGGCCCGGCATGGAATCCAACTTCACCAGGCTCCGGCGGCTCGGCGTCGGCGCCAAGCCCTGGATCAGGAGGAATCACCTCAGATGGAGGTGGGGTCCTGCCAGGATCTAACGGGAGAGACTCTTCCTGTGGGGTCGGCATAAGATACAACAACTACAAAACGCCCTCAGGCTGAAGGTGCGGTGCAGCCTACCTGTCCTGACTCCGTAATTCAAAACAGCATTTCTCGCCACTATGGTTCTGTGGTTTCGTCGCGCGCGTGCCATAATTGCAATGAATTACAGTAAGTTAGCGATTGCCTGCGCCGATTGAGTGCCCTACTGCGAAAGCGCCGCCGCACCATACACCCCAGCACTGTCGCCCAGTTCGTGCTGTACGATTTTTGTATCAAAGCGATCATTGAACACGTACTTCTTTGCGGACTCAATTCCAGCCACGTATAAATCACTCACTCGACTTACTCCGCCGCCAAGCACAATTACTTCGGGATCAAGAATATTGATTACCACAGATATAGCGCGCCCAAACTCACTACATAGACGCTGCCGCGTCTGCTGAGCCGCCGCGTCGCTTCCCTCCTCCGCTCTCTGAAAGATCTCGTTAAGCGATCGTCGTTCTCCCGAACGCTCCGCATACCAGGTCTCCAAGGCCGGACCAGAAATAACGCCTTCCACGCATCCTGCCTTCCCGCAGTAACAGGGAGTTCCCCCTTCGATAAGCACATTGTGCCCCCACTCTCCGCCGTTACCTTGAGCCCCTCCCCACACACGGCCGTCGACGACGATTCCCCCTCCGACCCCGGTGCCAAGAATGACTCCAAACACCACCTGCGCGCCCTTCCCGGCTCCCCACTGCGCCTCGGCCAGAGCAAAACAGTTCGCGTCGTTTGAAATTCGCACGTCCACACCAAGTGCGGTGGAGAGATCGGCGCCGAGCGGCATCTTATTCAAGCAAAGTGTATTTGAGTTCTTTAAGGTTTTACTCTGAGGGTCGACTGTTCCTGGAGTACCAAAACCCACTACTTTTGGTCGACTACCAACAGCTTGGGCCATGGACTCCAGCAAGCCACGAACTTGCGAGAGTACATGCTGATAACCGCGATCTGATTCGGTCGGAACCCGCAGCCGCACAAGAGGACTGGTGGGTGATTCACGGGAGGTCACTACTCCTTCTATCTTGGTTCCGCCGAGGTCAATCCCCCACAGCAAGTCCGCCATACCACCACTTCTTAAAAGCTAATCTAATATCCTGGGAAGCTCATTTGAGCATCCATCTCGCCATTCTCGCTGAACTCATTGTCAAATTAAATATTCACAAAGAGATCAGCGAGCGCAGCGAGATTTAGTCATCGAACTCATCATTCAGGACACTAAGTGGGCTCGTATCCCTGAGGATGCTGCTGCATCCAACGCCACGCAGTTTCTATAATGTGCGAAAGCTCAGCCAATTGCGGCTTCCACCCCAGCTCGCTCATCAACCTCTGCGAATTCGCAACCAGCACCGGAGGATCTCCTTCCCTGCGCGGCGCATCGATGCTGGCAATAGGAAGCCCCGTCACGCGACGAGCCTCTTCGATGACCTCACGAACCGAGTGTCCAATCCCCGTGGCCACATTGTAAGCTCTATATTTCCCAGGCGAGGTGGCCTCAAGCGCAAGCACGTGCGCCTCAGCAAGATCATCAACGTGAATAAAATCGCGCACACAGGTACCGTCAGCGGTAGGAAAATCGGTGCCGAAGATTTTGATATGCTCTCGCTTCTTAAGAGCTACTTCCAATATCACTGGAATAAGGTGCTCTTCAGGCCGATGATCTTCTCCGAGAGAACCGTCAGCCGCGGCACCCGCCGCATTGAAATAGCGCAAAGATATAGCTCCGAGCTGATGCGCGATAACCGTATCTTGAATCGATCGCTCCATCGCAAGCTTTGAGTGTCCATAAGGATTGATCGGAGACTGTGGGGTCTCCTCGGAAATACTGGGTACGTCAGGCGTGCCATAGGTGGCCGCTGTCGAAGAGAAAACCAGGCGCTTAACTGATGCGTCACCCATGGCAGCAAGCAGCTCCACAGTACCTGCCACGTTATTTCTCCAGTACTTAAGTGGATCGCGCACCGATTCGGCCACACTAAGCGAGGCCGCAAAATGAATTACCCCTTCAATTTGAGACTTCGTCAGCAGTGCAGATACCTTTTCGCGCTCCGCAATGTCTGCTTTCACGAAAGTAGCGCGCGGGTCAACCGCAGCCTTATGTCCAGCACTTAGATTATCAAGCACGGTTACTTGATGTCCTCGGTTGCACAGAACACGCACCGTATGACTACCGATGTACCCGGCCCCACCTGTAACAAGAATTCGCATCAGTGATATGTCCGCAAAATGAAATTAGACACTTCTCTCCCAAGCGCCTCCATAATTCGCTCAAGGCCTAATCCGAACCGCTCGTCTTAGTGGAGCCGCGCAGATTACCCGATACCACCAACTTATTGGAGACGTCACTCACACCAGGGACGGAGGCCGCGATGCGCGCGATCAGCGCCGCATCTTCGCTACTTCCAACTGAGCCACTCAAGGTAATACGATCTCCCTTGGCGTTAACACTCAGCTCAAAAGACGAGAGCTTCTGTTCCGCAAGAACACGCTCACGCACCCGCTCTGCCAACTCCATCGAAGAAGGTCCCGAGTGAAGATTCAAGTTTGAATTCACTTGCACTTGATTAGAGACCGACTTTACTCCGGGAATATTTACTGAAATTTTCTCGAGCCGATTACGCGCTTCATCCGAAGCCACCGTACCGAGGAGGATAACGTTTCCCTGCCTAACTTCCACCTCAAGCTCGTAAGCTCCGAAGTCCGCCTCGTGCTCAATGGCCTCGAAAATCTGATCTCTGACCTCGCGAGAGTCACTCCAGGCAACTTCTGAGCAGACAACTCCCGAAAATACGCAAAGTCCCAAAAGAACCAATCCAAATGAACGTAGCTTAATCTTCACTCGACACTCCTTAAAAAACGGCCTTAAAAAACGACACTGAGATAAAAGCCGAGTCCTCGCAAATTCTCCGCGAGCGCTCTCAGACGGGCGCGGGTAACATCTAAGCAAATTTCGGAAAATGGTTCACAGATATCACTAAAAGTAAGTTATCTCAAACAGTTACATATTGCGAATGATGTTTACCTCCAGCGCGATTGTGCCGAGAACTCATGTATGAAGGAAATCACTCCTCAAACCGGCGTTGCACGGCGTATTGATCGCGCCTGCCGTCATGTCAGCGACCTGTGGTTTCCTGCAAACCCACGCATGCTCTCAGAGCTTCGCGATGTTCTTTCAGACGACAGCCGTGAAGCTCCGCTCGATGCTGCGCTGGATATTCTCGAGGGAGACTTCTCTCTGTTTATGTTCGCCATGAAAGAAGTGCTGCGAATGGTAAGCGCCGAAGGCATCGCCCTCCCTGACTTTGCAAGTCCTCGCGAGATTCTAGAGAAAGCCGGCGTGGACGGACTAAAAGCAATTCTCAATGACGCTGAAGAGAAGCTATCAGCTCATCGCCTCGACAACGTCGAAACCGAGCAACTAAGCCGCATGAGAGAGGCCATGGTAAGCGCCAGCGCTTCGGCCACGCTCGCTGAGGCACAGCTGGAAAACAAAGAGTTAGGATTTTTTGCAGGGCTCTTGCGCCAACTTGGGCTTACGCTGATTGCGTTCAACTACCCAGGGGTCTACCAACGCGCTACTCGCGCGGCGAAGGAAGGAACATCTCTCGATCAAGCCATATCGGACATTTTAGGATTTTCTCCCGCCACGCTGGCCGGAGCTCTTGCCAAACAGTGGGAACTCCCGACGGGGCTTTGCTCCTTGCTCAGTGATGGTGGCAATGAACATGAAGAACTTGAACGGGAGATGGAGGTCAACGCACTCGGAAATTCTCTTCGCGAATTGTGTCGTGTCGGCGAAGCGCTTTCTCGGGCAAATGAACCGTCGACCTACCCTACCGCTCAAGCAGACTGGGAGTTTGCGAGACAAGAAATTACCAAACGCTTAGGGCCCGCGGGACTCGCCACTATTCGCGAAGCGATAGAGAATCGCTTTGAGCACCTCATGGTTGACATGCCCTCATTCTTCCGAGGTGGGACGATTCTTGACCCGGAAGCATTCCTTGCGCGACACCGCGAAGATCAGATGGGTGCTCACAATCCGTTGCTTAAAGCCTGCCGATTGCACGTCCAAGAGCGCATATTGGAACTGTATCATGGTCTCGCAGAAGGTCAGTCGACTCAGGCGCTGCTTCGAAAATTTTCGCAGGTTACAGTTCCCAACTCAGGATTTTCAGGCGGTGCCGTATACACCGTCGACCCGTCAACGCTCTCACTTACTCCTCAGTTGCAGATAGGAGTGATCAAAGCTAGAGCCTTCGAAGCGGTCTCGCTTGAGCTCTCTGAGAACTCTGACTTTGTTGCAATGACTTATAAGAGCGATGAGCCCATCTCCAAGACAGGCATTCACGTGGAGGAAAGTTCTATCGCCCTACTTGGCGCGGTGTTTGGGTACTCTCAGCGCGTAGGGGTGCTCTATCTGGAGATTCCAGAATTAGTATTTTCAGGCTCGGAACAACAGCACCAGCTGCACTTACGTGCGCTCGCTATTACCCTCACGGATCTACTGCGCCTCGGATAACTTCCCAGCGACCTATTCGGTGGGTTTTCCGCTACCGCGTTCGATCGGTTATTACTTAGATTTTTTTCCGGTGCTGGCTGCAGCCTTGGCTGCAGTAACCGCTCGGTTCTTTGCCGGCCGTCTAGTTTTTCCAAAGCTCTTCTTGAAGATTTTTCCCTTACGAGATCTTCCGTCCCCTTTTCCCATAATCAACTCCGATCTTTTGAAATATTCTTGTGATGCTCTGGAGACTCGACACCAAGTTCTCCGGGGAGCACTTTACCTCGCAGCCACTCGCTGCGCTGGGTATCGCAGCGGATACTATCGAGCTGGGCCTAAAAGGCAATCGATACGAGCTACTAACGAAAAAGAAGCTCTCGCATACCCTTTCCAGCTGCGTGCCCGGTCTGGGCCTCCCGTCTGATAGATTACGTCTTGGTTAGATTGCGAGAGCTCGCTACGTTCATAGAGGCTGTGACTCTATCCTATTTTGATGCACCCCTAGATGACTGATATTTACCATAATCAGGGATCTGACCAAGGACCGCGACTTTCGCTCTCAGTGCCCCCTGGTGTTTCGGGCCTCTCCCAACCATCAACCAATGATGCGCTCCAACGCTTCGCTGCTTCGCAAATCTTCGCGTTTAACAACCTACAATTCCCGAAAGACCCTGCTGGCACGAGGGTTTCCGAATTACTGACACAACAAAGCACTTGGATTGAGGCCGCCGCTCCCCTGGCCTTGCTTGCCGAACTTCGAACAGTCCTATCAATCGGCCACGGGCCCGCAGATTCACGTGCAAGCTCCAGCCTCCAGACCTTGCCCTATATATTTCGTCTCCAAGGCAACCCAGTCATGCAAGCCAACAACCCAGGACTTGAGGGCTTTGTGTTCGGAGAGCGGTTCTTTCGGCAGTGTTATGGTGACGAAGCGAGCCAGGCTTTGCTTCCGCACTATATAGATTACCTACGTGATCTCGCGCGACCTGTTGCATGGCTGCGCCCACTTCTGCACGCCTTAGGCGATCTAGAAGACAGCAAAGCTCCAGATGATGTGCGCCTTAGGCAGCTTCTGCACCTCACCGAATTGACCACAATCGAGCTGCAAGGGTTACTTCGTGCGAACGATGGAGCCCAATGGACTCGCTCTCTGCGGGCCTATCATGCCTACACTTCTGCCACACCACTGGCGGCAAGAAGAGCAGCCTACGGTGATGAGATGCTTGCAACCGAGACCTCGGAGTGTGATGAAGCCCGCTCGCCCCAATGGTTTCGAGATCTCTCCGAAAGCGATCTCCTATTGCTCAAGGACTATGGCTTTAATGCTCTTCGTGTCATGGGCACCTATCCACGCGGGCAAGAGAACTGCAAAGGTGATGGAGGCGGGTCCCCTTTTTCTATCCGCCGCTATGAAGTCGATCCTGAACTCGGATCACTTGAGGAAGTAAAGGGCGTGATTGCCGCGGGCCAGCGCCACGGCATTCGGACAATCTTCGAATTTGTCCCCAATCACACCTCAGTAGATGCAGATCTTGTGCGGGAAGACCCTTCCCTTTATGTGCATGTGCGTCACGAACCAAGCGACCTCACCGGCTATTATGAGCTTGACCACCCAACAGAAGGAAGATTCTGGATTCGACATGGAGGCTACCAAGATTATTCTGGGCGACACTACTTCTCTGACACTCTGCAATTAGATCTCTCAAATCCCGAGACTCGCTCACGAGTAATTGGTTGGGCACGGAATCTGGTTCGCGAATACGGCATCCACGGCCTACGTATTGATATGTCGCACCATATTCTCCACACCAACCTCTCCGCGTGCTGGGGTGATGAGCTTGCCTGCGAGCTTCCGAGCAAGGAATTCCTCGCCGAACTCACTGAGAACCTGAAGCGAGAGAATCGGGCAGTTGCGGTACTTGGAGAGGTGCTAGGAGGTACCTCAGTCGAATTTGAGCACCTTTCAGCCGCTGGGATCGATTTGATCTACAACCTTGACGACATTCGAGTGCGGGGTGGTCATGAACATGTGGGGTGGTTTCAAGCGCTCAAATCGCAAGATCCTGAGCGAATTGGCCTCGCCCTGCAGCGCGCGGAGTTTCTTCAATGGCAAAGAGGAGGCGCTGGAACCGTCACGTTTGTCGGACAACACGATCGACCCGCTCCGTGGCGAGAACTTGGTGACTGGGTGTGGGGCGCACTGTTTCTGACTATTCTGCAGCCCGGTCCGCTTTGTTTATACGCCGGTACGGAGGCGCAATTTAAGTCGCCCTGCGCTGAAGACGGAAAGATGATTTCATTCGCACATTCCAGCACGATTGATTGGCGCGGTATCTTCTCAGAGTTTGGGGAGCACGTGCACTTCTCGCTGCTACAAGCCCGAAAACTCCGAACCTTGTACGGTGATGACCTTAGAATGACCCCTCTCCGCTCAACCACCACGACAGCTGCTTTCGAGGTGCCCTGGGTAGGATTCGCTCTGAGTCCCCCCGATGCGCTGGCAACCCAAGATCAGAAATTTAGTGGCGCGCTGGTACTCGCCAATCTCAGCGCTGAAGCCGTAAATTTTACTCTTGAGGATAAGGTACTCGGCATCGGTCCGTTAGAACTCGCGCTCGGCCCGAAAGGACCTCAGGGGCAGAAGCTGGTGTTAGTCGGTACCCGCACGCACAATAATAACTAAGGACAAGAAGAGTAGCTCTAAGTCTTACTATTGAATCCAGGGCAACTCACGCTCAAGCCCCTCAAGCACTACCGAAAGCGAGACTTCCGATGGCGTCATCACTACATGGGCGTTGGTAGTCTGTGCGAAGTAGGTCAAAAGTTGTTCCTCGCTGTCAAATTCAGTCTCGTCTATGGCACATACACGATCACCGCCCACAGACTCGAGGTCAGATTCGAGCTGATCGGAGTCGCGGGTGACCAATACCACTCGATGGCCGTTTATCAATACGGTCGCCGGCGCTTCACCGGCATATGGCATGAAATACTCAGTCATAGGGGAATGGATAATCATCTCTCGACGGAGATTCAAGTGCTTAATTGGCACCAAAGAGCGCGACAATTCACACCCGCGGATAGTCACATAAGGTTCTTAATGGCCCGTGATGCTCATTGAAGATTGTAAGATAGAGGGATCAACGCGTCGGGAATACAAACCAAAACACCAGGTGCGAGGATACAAAGCTCCGCTTTGTCTCACTCGCACCTGGGTTACTCCACTCTTCACAGTCACTCAGCACGCCACACGAAATCGATCGGCGACGTCCAGCACCGCGAGTCCAACCGAGTACCGTATGAACTCTTCGCCGACCTCTTCGAACTGCCCCTCAGACAATGCGCTGGCCGCCGAATTGCGGAGGCCTGGATTGTCTGAAAGACGGAACGGAAGCGGCTCAGGGCAGGAGTCTTTCCACCAGCGAGCGGAAGGACCCGAAGAGAACACACAGCGAACAAACCCAATCGGAATCTGATCGCGCACCTCTCCACCCCGAGTAGCAACAAAGTACTCGAGCGCCGCCAACACCTGCCTTTCGTCGGTGCGCAGCGGTCGCGCCAGCGAGCCAGTAGCCACTCTTCGGCTAAAAGCCATGGCCTGAGACAAAACCTCCCCCGAACTGAGCCGCATCGATCCATAGGTACGGTTCATCATGAACCCCTTCCTCGCCACTCTCTGTGGCACATAGGGACGCGCGAAGCTTACGGGTAGGAGAGAGCACGAAGCTCCTCCAAACAAAACCCATCTCCCGACGCGTCGAGTAGAAGCCCTTGGATAAATACCGCATAGGAGCGCCTCTACTCGACGCGCACGAATCACTTAAGAGTGAACGCGATTGACTCGCTAATCAATTTAAACGAATACCCTGCTAACCTACTGATATGTTAATTCCATTTGATTAAGTGTGAGGGTTTTGTTAGCAGTACGGCATATGACATTCGCCCCTCTTCCCACTCCCGACGAAGCTCCCTACCACGAAGATTTAAGACCTCCGGACCGTATTGAAACGACGGAAGGGGGTTCACTTCTAGAACTACACCGTCTCGCAATCACCGACGAGAACAGCGTTTCAAGACTCGGTGAGCGGGACAGGCGCCTGCTAGTTGACCTGGAGACCAGCTTCATTAGCCAACCAGATTTACTGGCAAGGGCCGAAGCTACGGCCGTGTTGGCTCGAATAGTTCAATCCCAGGATGGGAGTTGGAACCCAATCGCTGCGCAGGCATTGATTGCTGATGCGCTAGTTAAGGACCCCGAGCTTTTAACCGCGGTTCAGCTCGTATCCCCATCCGCACACCCACTTTGCGTAACGATTTATAATCACCATTGTGCCAGAAACCTTAGGGACGAAGCGTCTATGCCCCGCTCTTAGGTAGGCCCCCGTTCCCGCTAGGTCCAGACTTCGCCTGCAAGTGGCGATGGTGATTCGATTATTCGAGAGGGCTTCGTCCGGGCAAGCCTCCGGCGAAGGCTAGACTCCGACGTAGCTCCATCAGGAGCGAAGTCGAGTTGTCCGCCCCTGGTTCGAATTGGTTCCTTCCACGTCCACGTTTACATCCTGCCACGCGCCAGATTAGTCTTGGCCCTGTTCGCACCGGAGTCCGAGGATATTGAAAATGAAGATCATAAACGAATTTCGTGAA
Organism: Bdellovibrionota bacterium; assembly: GCA_041739995.1. Taxonomy (GTDB): domain Bacteria; phylum Bdellovibrionota_C; class UBA2361; order UBA2361; family JBGSMV01; genus JBGSMV01. The sequence continues at coordinate 49,453 of JBGSMV010000061.1, read as the reverse complement.
TTTGCTGTCAAGGGCAACGCCATCGACATGGCTGTCGGTGTCATTATCGGCGCCGCCTTCGGAAAAATTGTAAGCTCGATGATTGATGACCTCATCATGCCGCTTATCGCTGGCATTATGCGTAGTGGCGTGGACTTCTCTAACTATTTCTTTTTCTTAGGCAGCACCGAAAGCGCCGTACCTCCAGTACTTACAGAAGCAAGAAAGCTCGGTCCTGTGCTCGCCTTTGGAAACTTCGTCACTATAATGATTAACTTCGTCATCCTAGCCTTTTGCGTGTTTATGCTAGTGAAATTTATTAACTCGCTTCGGGCAAAGCCTGCTCCAACACCCTCGACACCGCCAGCACCAAGCAGCGAAGAACTCCTCCTTACCGAGATTAGAGACCTACTTAAACACAAATCATAAGAACTGCAGTTCTAGGAGACTCTGTATGAAGATTTCTGTATTCAGCACCGTGATATTCACGCTTTCTCTTTTGGCACTTACCAGTTGCGCCACCTTCCCCTACGATGGAAACGGAAACTCTCCAGGGTATGGACAAGGGTATGGGCAACCCTACGGACAAGATGACTATTACAACGAACAAGAGCGGCGACGACTCCGCGATGAGCGTAGAGAACTTGAACGCGAGCGCGACCGAGCTGAAGACGAAAGGCGTCGCCTGGAAGAGGAGCGCAGACGTTTAGAAGAAGCTCAAAGTCGCCCCACTCCGCCACCTCCCCCAAGAGAGTACTGCCCCTCTGGCTTTCGCCCGAGCGAGCAGCGTTGCTCCTCGGCTGAAAAAAAACGAGGCTGTCGCGATATTCGGCTCCCTGGAGGACTCGGCTGCGTGAGCCGCTAAAACGAGCCCCTGAGCAAGTTCCCTAGGGTCTTTGCTCTTGCTGAACTCGTCCGGCGACGACGGAGTACCATGAGGTGCGAAGCGGAGTGCTGTTTGTGGCACTCGAGATCGTACCCGTCACTCCTTCGTACTTAAGCAGTCGGGAGAAATAGCCTTTTAGCTGCTCAAAGCTTTGATCGGTTTGTTCGAGCGCTGCAAACAATACGCGCGCGGCATCATAGGAATGCGCAGCCGGCAAATCAGGAGGCGAACCCCATCTCACTTGAAACGCGTCCACGAATGCCTTCGTTGGCGGTGTCGGTCCGATAAATCGTAGTCCTTCAACCCTACCCTCACAGCTATCGATGACTGACTGGTCGAGTTCAATCCCAAACAACTGAGCCGCAAGTCCCAATCGGTGAATTTCCCGCGCATAGTGCGGGAGAAGGAAGTAGCTAGAAATTACTATCGCCTCCGGAGACCCCCGACTAATCCTGAGCACCTCGGCTGCGACATCGCTCGCATCGGAAGACGGCTCCTCGAATCCAACAACTTCACCTCCAAGTTTCGTAAATGTCGCTCTCACTCGGTGCGCCACCGCGCTTTCCCAACTCTGCTGTGAACCTAAAATCGCAATTCTTCCGTAGGAAGCGCGCAGCCGCTCAGCCAGCAGATCGCTTTCCTGATCAACATCAATCCAGGTTGAGAAAAAGTTATCAGGGAGCCTTGGCATATAGGTCGCCCCCACCATAAAAACCTTATCTCTCAGGGAAAGCGGAGAAACAGCCAGCAATTCATCCCCCATTAAGGGCCCAAGAATCACCCGCACCTTTTCTAGGTCAACCAGCTTGCGATAAGCAGAAACCGCATTACGCGCGACTCCACCCGGGGAATCCTCGAACAAGATTTCGACCTTTTGGCCTCTAATGCCTCCAGCCGAATTGCGCTGTTCCATCGCCAGGATAGTCCCGCGCTGATGATTAATACCCCATGACGACCCTTCACCCGTTAGGTTTGAAATCGCTCCGATTCGAACGGTGGGCAATTCGCGCGGGTTTTCAGCGCACACTCGGTTGAGCTGAAGCAGAATCAGGCAAGCAGCAAGGGCTACAAGTCTTAGCTGAAATTTCGCCCATGACCCGAAAACCATGGTCATCGACAAGATTGTTCCCCGTGGTGTCGTGATTTGCATCATGTAACCCTACACCATCAGCGCACTTGATGCAGTGATTGCATCGAAAAGGTAGTTTCTATGTTCTCCAGACAGCGAATATTCGATCGATTCATCAATTGGTATCCTCCGTTCCTAGGGGCCGGCATTCGCATGGTCCATCGCGAGACGGACTGGTCAGCACTAGAGGTGCAGATGAAGATGCGTTGGTGGAACCGCAACTATGTTGGCGTGCATTACGGTGGCTCACTCTACTCGATGTGTGACCCCTGGTTCATGCTCATCCTGATTAAGCAGCTTGGCCCTGATTTTATCGTGTGGGACAAAGCTGCCACTATTCGCTTTAAGCGTCCTGGAAAAGGTGCCGTCTCTGCAAAGTTCTCAATATCCTCGAGCACAGTGAAGGACATTCGCTCCAAGGCGTTGGAACTCGGGAAGTTCGAAACCACTCTCATGACTCAGGTCGTGGACGAAAATGGCGGAGTTATCGCTGAGGTGGAGAAGTTGTTGTATGTGAGGATGACGCCGGTTCGCTCAAAGGCATAGTGCGGAGACCATTCTTCCTGGCTTTCGAATAGGGACGGAAGGACCGAAAGAAACCGTGGAGAAACCTCATCCTCTGGTACTACTCAACTCGGGATATAAAGCTAAACTGGTTATAGGAAACTTCTTGTTCGATTCTCCGAATATATACGCGTGAATCACGTGTATATTTTGAGAAGTTTCAGCAATCCAGGGCAATTGTACATCGGCGCGACCGCTGACCTAATTCTGCGACTGGAGTACCACAACTCAGGTAGGTGTGGGCATACTCGCAAATTCATGCCTTGGAAGATTGTTTATAGAGAAACGTTTGAAAATAAAGCCAACGCTTTTAAACGGGAACGACAGATCAAAGGGTGGAGTAGATCAAAGAAGGACGCCTTGATTGCAGGCGATTGGACTAACCTGTAGAACCTAGCCAAGAGAAGCCCTTCGACAAGCTCACCATAAATGAGCGCGCGCCTGTGGCGCGAGTCGAACCAATTCGAACTTTGGTCGGAGAGAGCCCTTCGACTCCCTCTCGGTCGCTCAGGGCTCCATTCGACTCGGAAGGGATGGCTTGCCATGAGCGAGGCCTTTATGGCCGAGTCGAATGGAGGTGGCGGGAGTCGAACCCGCGTCCGAGAAGCGTCAACGATAGCTTTCTACATGCGTAGTGAGTGATTTATCTTACTGCTCCGTCTCCAACCCACAGGATACGAAACAGCCAGTCGAAAGTTTTCTCATTCCCCACCATTCGACGCGATGAGGAACCAGCTCGAGAATGAGTCGCGTGACGTTACGAGCATGGCGCCTCGCGACCGATTCGTAGCTTGTGGCTATGAATCTATTTTTTCGTAGCGTCCGTTAGGCTGCTAGAGCCATACGTTCGTTACGAGTGAAGTCTGTGTTAGCACTTCTTAGATTCCGCTTTTTTACCAGGCCAGCGGTCCCTGGGCACGCTTACTATCGCATCGTTGAATCCCGTCGATACCTTGACACCCCCATAAAAATTACAATCTCTCCACCTATATAAGGCTTCCAATGCCATTTTTCCACCTGATCTAAGATGATATTTGAGGGCCTGGGGACTTAGGATACTTACCCGCGCTTCATGGCGCGCTGTGCCTCTCGGTCGGCCTCACGCTTCTTGACGGTGTCACGCTTGTCGGCAACGTTCTTTCCACGTGCAAGAGCCACCTCTATCTTGGCGAAGCCGCGCTTGAGGTACATTCGGAGCGGAACAATCGTCAGGCCCTTCTTCTCAATCGAGCTACGTAGCTTATCGAGCTCACGCCGATTCAAAAGCAGCTTTCGCTTGCGGCTCGGATCTAGCACTTGCTGGGAATCAAATTGGTAGGGCTCAATTCGAGCTTGCACAAGAAACAACTCATCACCATCAGCTCGAACAAAACTTGCGTCCAGCTTAACGTGACCTGCACGCGCAGACTTGATCTCCGGACCAGTCAGCACGAGTCCCGCTTCGAACACTTCAATGATCTCGTAATTGAAGCGTGCTTTGCGATTATCGCAAATGACCTTATGTGCACCCTCCGCCTTAGCCATATCTGCCTAGTTCGCCCGATCCTTATCGCGGCGATTAATTTCTGAAACTTTTAATCTGCAACTTTTACAAAGCAGCGGGTCAGGTTAGCCGTCGAGTGCCCACTTTTCAAGGCATCGGGCAAGAAGCTCAGTACCGACTCTACAGAGCCCCTACTACACCGAGACTAAATGCGGTGCCCGCTTGGGCCCCGGCACCTCGGGGCGAGACGGAAGCATTCGATTTTTCGCGTCCACAAAGACCAGGCGCGGTTGATGGGTCGCGGCCTTTGCCTCGGGCACGAGCTCGAAGCACGCGATTATTATCAAATCACCAGGTGCGACAAGACGAGCGGCTGCGCCATTAATTGAAATATCTCGAGAACCGGACTCCCCGCAGATAGTGTAGGTCTCGAAGCGTTGACCATTAGTTACATTCCAAATTGCTACTGCTTCGTACTCAACAAACCCGGCCGCCTCTAAAAGTTCCGGCGACAAAGAAATGCTGCCCTCGTAGTGAAGATCGGCGTGCGTGACTGTAGCACGATGAATTTTTCCTCTGAGTAACCGTCGATAGCCTTCCATCATCCTAAACCTCCTGCGGCGACTTTTGCTTTTTTATAGTTCGTTTTGCAGGCGATGCATCCGCCGCTTTACTCGTAGCTATTGAATGCTCCTTGCCTGGAAACGCCCTTGCTTGAACAGTTCTACAAAAATCTGCGGTCGCCTCAATCGTAGCTTTTCCCAACTCTGCAAACCTCCTCACAAAGCGTGGACTAAACTCAGGATTAAGCCCAAGCGCATCGGCCCCAACAAGTATCTGCCCATCGCACTCCACTCCTGCACCAATGCCGATGGTTGGAATAGAAACAGAAGCAGTTATCTCCGCTGCTACTTCGCTCGGCACACCCTCGATTACCAGCGCGAAAGCGCCAGCGGCCGCGACGGCTTTGGCATCAAGAATAATTCGCTCGGCACTACCCGCATCCCGCGCACTTCCGCGCACGCGTCCCTGAACGCGGTGCCCGCCCATGCGATGATAAGACTGCGGCGTAAGGCCCACATGCCCCATCACCGGAATGTCAAAGCCCACCAATCTTTCAATGGTGCGCGCGACTGCAAGACCACCTTCTAATTTTACCGCGGCGACACCACCTTCCTTCAGGAGCCGCCCCGCTGAGAGCACCGCTTCTTCGACTGATACCTGGTAGGACAAAAATGGCATGTCACCCACCACCAGGGCATGCCTCACCACGCGCGCGACACATCGACAGTGATAAATCATCTCGTCAAGTGTCACCGGTATCGTGGTCTCAAGCCCCTGAACAACACTGGCGACGGAGTCCCCCACTAACAACACGTCGACTCCTGCTCGGTCGAAGAGCCGGGCGAACGTCGCGTCGTACGCGGTCAGCGCTGAGATTGGAGTAGCACCCGTCGCAACCTTGCGTGCCACCAAAGACGGTACAGTTACACGGGAAACCTGAGTCGGGGCCGGAGCCGCAGACTGGGGACCTCTTCGGATTGATTCTTGAGGCGCCGGGCAAGCCGGTCTTGTGGTCTTTGATTTCATAACGAGTCATTCCTGTAATTGCAGTAAATGCTCAATGTCTTGGGGCTAAAGTTGCTGATTAACTCTACACACCCACTAAAAACTCGAACTAACGCTCGCTGCTCTCGCAGCACCAGCTGCCCTGGGGTGTAAACCCCTCAGGCGCTAAGAAAAGGGTACTACAACCTGCCACAGAGTGCACAGAGGCCGGTTTTCAGGCCAACTCCCTTGGTTTTCTTGAGGAATCTAGACCTTACACGCTCGAACAAACTTCGACCGATTAGCCTCGACAAACCCCTTGCCGCAGGCGAACCTAACCGCAGATCGCGCCATTTTGAGGATTTTTACCGGTGAGCAAGTCCGCATCCGATTCTGTGTCCGAGGAGATTGGGCGCCACTTCATCGTTGGGCTCTCTGGCACGCGGCTTACTGAAGAGGAGTCGTCGTGGCTCAGCGCAATGAAGCCGCTGGGTGTAATCCTCAGAGCACATAACTTCGCCTCACATCTGCCCTATCAGGGTTGGCTAGACGAGCTATCAGCACTTCGGGAATCTGTGCTCGCGCTCATTCCACGCTCGTCAATGGTCTTCGCCCTAGATCACGAAGGTGGCCGAGTTTATCGCACTCCTAAGCCCATTACCCACTTCCCCTTTGCTCGAGAGTATCGCCACCGCGCACATGAGGTCGCCACTGCGATGGGAGTTGAGCTGCGCAGCATTGGAATTAACATGTCGTTTTCCCCGGTGGTCGACATTGACTCGAATCCGAAAAACCCCGTTATTGGCGCACGCGCTTTTTCTAGCGACCCTGCAGAGGTGGCCAAGGCCGCCTGCGAATTCTCAAGCGGCCTACTTGCTGAAGCGATTGCTCCAGTCGCTAAACATTTTCCGGGACATGGAGATACTTCTCAAGATTCCCATGAAGAACTCCCCACTCTTTTGAGCTCAGTGGAATCTCTTAAAGCAAGAGAGCTCCTTCCTTTCCATGCCATTATAAACTCAGGAATTCCTGCTTTGCTGTCCGCCCACATTCTCTTCCCGCACCTCGATCCTGATTTCCCCGCCACCCTCTCTCCTCTCGTGCTTTATGACCTCGCCAGAGAGTCATTGGGATTCGATGGCGTAATCATCAGCGATGACTTAGACATGAAGGCCATTTCCCAGAATTATTCAGACGAGGAAGTTGCCCTGCGCGCGCCAATGGCTGGATGTGATATTTTGCTGTTTAACCACGATCCCGCGCGCGCATTCCGCGTCGCCCGACTGGTGGAACAACTGCTCGATAGTGGGCAAATTGATGCGGATCTATTCGCTCAAAGCAGTTCGCGCATACGTACGTTTCTCAACACCTTTGCACCGTTGCATACTCCACATCTTCTCTCTGAAGAGACTCTTAAGAAGCACGGCCAGCTAAGAGCAAGCCTGATTGGGGGCTGAGTTCCCCCCCTTAGCGATAGGTCGCCCACATCGCGGTCATGAACCCTCCGCCATCACCGCCGTAACCATAAATGTCGCGGTAAAAGTTGGTGGTACTATTCGACCAGGTCTCTGGCTCAGCTACCCAGCGATCCACATAGTCAAAGAATGCGGGGTGATCCCACTGATTAACCGCTCCCATAATACGAGCCGCCAGCGCTGACCCTAACCAGGTTCGAGAAGTGCAACACGTTCGATAGGATCCTCCGTTAACCATATATTCTGAATCCACCTGTCCATTCGGATCTCGGCAGTCATGATTTGTGAAGTAGGGCGACTCTAAGCTTCCGCAATCCTGGCCCCAAAGCGGCTTTCCGCCCGGATAGCTCGCAGTAGGCTGCCCATAATAGGTATGTCCATCTTCACCGAATTTATTAATTGACGAATTCTGAGCAATAAACTCGGGCGGTGACAGCATGTCTTGGTCATTGAGCAAGATTCCCGCGAATAGAATTGGCCATTTTCTCCCCGATCCAAATCCGCCGTAGGCGCGGAATGCATCGCCATTGGCGAGCGCAATCGGATACAGGTCGATACCGAGCTGAATCATTCGATCCGCATATTCACGCTGCTGCGGCTGATCAATGAGCACCAGAAGCGCCATGCGTGACACTTGCATCGAGCTATCTCTCGGATAAGGAGGCATATTGGCTGACGGATGAATGGTTGCCCCTGCCACTTTTGGTCCGTGATCAAGCCAAACACGAGTCATCGTGGAAGTCTCAATCGGCAATGGAACCCCAGTCGGTTTTTGCAACTTTGGCAGCAGCTCATAGCGAACACTTGATTTGTTTCTTATGCGCTTTGTCCCCGCAACGTACGGTGGGCGAAATGAGTTAGGGGCTGGAGCTGCATTTAAGATCGTAAGCACCGCCGCCGTTGACAAACAATGTGCCGCGCCGCCCGTAGCGCAGGCGCTTAGTCCAACGGTAGAAATGAGAGACGCATCCCCTGAAATGACTTTAGGAAATGTCACGCGCTTTTGAGAACTATAGCTGTACGCTCGAGTGTCATAGCCCTGAGATGCATCTGGATTAGGGTCGAGCATAGAACCATTAGTTGTTCCGTCCCAACCTGGGCTAACGGAGACCACCGAAAGCGGCCCCACTACCCACGAGTCACCATTCACGAAATTGCCGCACGGATAGGAACGATCAAAGTTCCAGGTGATGCCGTACTGAGTGATCTGGCTACAATAACCCCCAGATGGCTGGGTGCTTGCAACTGTCGGAGTCCGCGTGGGCGTCGCTGAACTGGTGCGTGTGGGCGTTCGGGTGGCAGTAGGCGTTGCGGTGCGTGTGGGCGTATTGGTCAACTGCGGTAACGGCGTGGAAGCAGCAACTGTTGGCGTTACACCTAACGTAGCAGTCGGCGTGACAAGCCCCGGCTGTGTCTGAGGCGGGGTAACGGTCGAACTCAAAAACACAGGCGGGCTCGGCTCAGGGGTCACCTGTGGCGTCGGCAACGGCTCATCAGGACGCGGCGCCGGAGTCAATGCCGCCTCTCGGCGCGCCGACCAGCACTGCAGCATTTGCTCTATATCAGCAGCATTCACCTGCCCGTCTTGGTTCGCATCATGCAGCAGCTCATCTGCTCCCCAGGCCATGAGACCTAAGATCAAATCGCCAAAGCCGATAGTCCCATCTGCATCATGATCTGAATACGCGCATCGGGTCACATCTAATGGAAATCTTCGCCCAGTACCTTTTGATACGGAGGAGAGGGTCGCGCTGTCAGGAATTACCACGCTGTCTGCACCCTTTGCGGCGATGCTGCGGCGTAGGCGACGCAAAGACGTGCCTGAGCTCACACGAGCGTCGACCTTAAGAGCACTCACCGACTGTGAACGCAAAACTACGGAAGAGCAGCGCACTTGGCGCCTCGCACGCACATCGAAGAAGCCTGTTCGCGGCTCGCCACTCAGTCGAGCAAGGCGCCTCGAGGTGGAGCTCAGATGCGCCATTAGTCGAAATTTATCCTCGCCAATAAGCTGAACTCTTGCTGCACCCTTTGACCTCAAACGCAGCGCAACTGGAGATTCTGCTGAAGTATCGTCAAAAAGATTTGTCCAAATCTGTCGCGGAAGTGGAGTGCGCCCCGTGCAAAAAAGCACCGTGCTAAAATCCTGCCCTACTTTTAATGGAACAATGACCTGCCTTTTGGTCGATTCGGCTTTGAGTAAAGATGAAGAGGAAAGAAAGAATAGCCCCGCAAGCGCGGCGAGCAGTAGATGACTCGAGTCTCGTCGCATGAATACTTGGTGAATGTGCGTGAGAACCCTAACAACCTGCATAGATCCCTCCTCGTAGAGACCCACACCACAAGCTCTAGTTGCAAGAGGTAGGCCACCTCACTTGTCCTAGCCAGCATGCTCAGGTCACCAATTCTGACACCCTCACTGCTCTCTACGTGTCTTTCTTAGAGATTGGGGCTAGTTACAAGGCCGCAGGACGGCAATTAAATGCGCAGCAATTCGCACAAGCTCTGCGTGAGCCAACTGTCGGCAAACAGAGTCTTTAGAGATTGCGAGCGCTAAGAATCGAAGGTAACGATAACCGTCACCTCTGCGGATAAGGTTAGAACAAGAGACATGGAAACTTCATCTTTTCATTCATGCGCCATGATTGGCCTCGGCATCATCGGCAGCGCCTGGGCTCAACACCTAGAAGCCGATGGCGTCCTGAGCGCCACTTGGAACCGCACTCCCAAGGTATTCCCGCGCTTTCAGCAAGATCTTGCGGCGATACCGGCACAAGCCGATTTGATTCATATCGTCGTCTCGGATGAGCTCGCACTTGGTTCCGTCATCCAGGTTTTAGCTCCAAGTCTTACGGCGCGGCATGTGGTGATTCAATCAACGACCATTGACCCTGCTTCGAGCGACAGCACCAGCGCCGTAGTCGAAGCTCAAGGGGCTCGGTATCTTGAAGCTCCTTTTACCGGCAGTCTTCCCGGGGCGCTGTCAAGGAAGACTCTTTTCTACCTAGGCGGAGAAGCTTCGCTCGTCGCTAATGTCACACCGTACCTCAAAAGGCTTAGCGAACAGCAGATTCGAATCGGGACACCTCCACAAGCATGCACCTTGAAACTGGCCATGAACCTGCAGATTGCTGCTGCAGTTGCCGCCCTGGCAGAATCGATAAGCATCTGCCGCAACGCTGATATTTCGGACCCAATCTTCTTTGAAGCGCTTGCGTCTAATGCAGCGTCGAGCAAGCTTACTCAGTGGAAGGAGGCCTTGATGTGTTCGGGAGAGTTTCCTGCGCAGTTTTCCACTAAACACATGGCAAAAGACATGCGGTTACTTGGTAGTCTCACGAAGGATAATTTCGTGCTTCACGCGAGCATTCTTGAAAAGCTTCGGTTGGCAATGGAAAATGGGTTCGGCGACGAAGATTTTTCAGCCATGGTAAAACTTCATAAGAAAAATTCATAAGAGCCCGATCCAAACATGGTGCATGAACCTCGCCCCCAAGCAGTGAACCTTCCCGAGCAACAAGTCCCCTTGCTGCGGGTCGGATTGGTTCTCCCAGAAGACGGCCGCCAACATCTCTCCCTACGTCCAACCGAAGGTCTCTCTTATACGATTAGTCTTTCTGGAACGGAGCGGGCAAATCTCATCAGCGGAGCGGAGCTGTCAGTCGAACGCAAAGGCACTTCGTTGCTGGTCCGCTTAGACGCTGGAAACTTTGAGATCTCCGACGGCGAAGCGTTGAGCGTGCGCCGAACCAAGGCCGCAGAGCTTTCCGCCCATGCAGGCCTTATCATCAACCCCATAACAGTCGGGAGAAGCTTCCACTGGAAGAAGGACGTTGCGCTTACCTTTCCGGGAGACTTCGAAATATCCGCTAGTGCCGAGGGGCTACAGGTAGTCAATCAGGTCGATTTTGAAGACTACTGCACCTGCGTCATTACTTCAGAGATGAGCCCCGGATGCCCCGCATCTTTTGCCTTTGCACAGGCCACAGCAGCGAGGTCTTGGAGCTATGTGTTTCTGCGTAATAAGCACCCGAACTCAGGCTTCGACGTTTGCAATGACGATGACTGCCAGCGCTATCAGGGCACCACATTTCTTTCAGCCGCTTCAGTTGATGCCGTACGCCTCAGCCGTGGCATGTACCTTAGAAATCCAGAAGGTAATGCCTGCGCCGCCTATTACTCTAAGAGTTGCGGTGGCTACGTCGAAGAGCCTCTATCAGCTTTTGGATTTTCAGTGCCGGGGCTCACTACCCAGGCTGACCGCGAAGAGCCTATCGAAGTTGACCTGACAAATGAAACTGCCGCTCAGAAATGGATTCTCACTCCAGCAAGGCATTGTTGTTGCTCGCCTGATTCGATTTCAGAGAAGATCCTGCCGCGCTATCTCGGAGCGGTCGATAAGCCAGATGCCTACTTTCGTTGGACTTATCAGATAGCTCGAGACCAGCTCAGCGCGCTTGTCCGTGAGCGCCTCGAGCTCCCTGAGCTCAGTCAGGTCTTACGTCTAAAACACGGCAAGCGCGGTCGCTCCGGAAGACTCATGAGCATCGCTGTAGACTACCTTACCAGCGCAGGAGACCAGCGCAGCGTTGAGATTCAAGGCCAGTACTCCATTCGCCGAGCACTCCATTCCTCTTTTCTCTATTCTTCCGCCTTTATTCACGAATGGATTACTTCGACTACAGGCGCACAAGACCAACTTAAACTAACCGGCGCTGGATGGGGGCACGGGGTTGGACTATGCCAGATTGGAGCTCTCGCCTTGGCGCTCAAGGGCATGTCGGGAGAAGCTATTTTAAAGCACTATTTCCCAAGCTGTGAGGTTGTGCGTGCTTATGAGTGAAAAACCACAAGAGAGTTGTGTGATATGCATCACCTCTAAGACCCCTCTGACCTATCCGGAAGTTGCGTCTTTTCCTCGCGCTCCACTGAATAGCGATTGGTATGGGGAGAAGGTCACGCCACCTATCTCCTATACGCTGGCTACCGACCCAGATGCTGTGTGGCTACTCGGATCTCGTGCCGCATCACCGCAGTGCGATCTTTCGCTTGAGACAGGAGCGTTTGTCGAAGGACTTTGGGAGCAAGAACTTATTGAACTTTTTATTTGCGACAGCACGCCGAGTAGCACTCGCTATCAAGAATTCAACCTCAGCCCCACCGGCGCCTGGTGGACGGCGATATTCGATGACTATCGCATGCGCTCCGAATCAGTAGATTTATTGAAACTCACCTCAGGTGTTCAATGTTGGAGCGAGGTTTCAAAAAACGAAGCACATTGGCATGCCACTATCCGAATTCCGCGTTCTGCACTGGGTATTCGCGCCTTTGATGAGCGACCAACCAGAGCGAACGTAACCTCAATCCTTTCCAGTCCTGCGTCTGACACGCATCTCTTTCTCTCAGCTTCCAATCTCCAGTCAATCGCCCCAGATTTTCATCGAGCGAGCCTCTTCAAAGAAGTGCGCGCACATTTGCGTTAAAAATCGCGTCCGCTAGCGGAAGTCGCCGCTAGAGGACGCCGAACACTGCGACTTTCATAAATCTGATGCGGCTCACCGAAGCTCACCTAACTCATTGAAACTAGACAGTTAATGCGCACCCTCCTGAATCACCGCCCACTAACAAAAGATTAACACTTCTTCACTCGGTTGCTGCTCCACATTCGATAACCTCGCCATATCTCGAACCTAGTGTTTCGAACATGTTCTTTAAGAACGGAGAAAAGAGAAAATGCTGGCAAGGATCCGCAACAGAAATCGAAGTGTTTCGTCAGATCGAAGTAGCGCTGATCAAACCCGCGTCGCGGTCTTGTCATCTTCGGTTCCCGAATCTAATGGGATCTCTCCAGCTGAAGGTGAAGCTGTTACCCCTTCGCAATACAAACCAATTTCGGTTAGCCATGCGATCCTGGACTACTGGAACGAGTGGGTGGGCGTGCTGATGTGCGTAAAATCTGGCAGCTCAGACATAGACATCACGACACTAACGGCAAAAGCATTAATCACAGGAGGCTCTCTGGTACGCCCGTTCGATCAGCGCTTCCATCGCGCTCACCTTACCGAGGACAGGGATCCCGCTGACATTGAACGAATCAAATCTCTGAACAATATTGCCTCGGAGGCAAATACACTTTGGTCATCAGGGAAATTCACCGCAGAATCGATTTCCGCGTTAAGTGATAAAGCTCATCAGGTAATTTATTCGAGTCCCCAAAAGACGTTTCGATAGATCTTTCGCTTAAACGCTTGAGCGCCCCACGACCCAGTGACTACTTAGGTAAGGGCCACGGATCTGAAATTCCTTCGCGGGCTTCAGGGCAAAGTTTTTCGAGCACCTGCAAAAGATCCTCCATGCCGTGAATCTCTGGATGCGCTCTTAAGACTGTTCGCCCAAGACGGCGAAGGGTGCCAGGAATCCACTGCACATAACGGTCCGTTTTTTTCTCAATGCCGAGCTTGCGGAACCGTCCACTTACTCTCAGGTCCCAATGTAGTAGCGTAAAATTATAATACTTGGTGAATTCTTGAGAGGTGGCGCCTAGACCTTCAAATGCGCGCTTCAACAGCCTTGAGTGCCGCGAGTATCCAAGAGTCTCATCCATGCCGCGATCATTGAGCAGCGAGACTATATCTCTTGCAGGACTTGCCAGGCAGGCATCCTGAAAATCAATCAAGGTCAGCTTTCCGTCGTCCCGAACAAGGATATTGTGACCATGGAAGTCAAAATGTGAAACAAGCTTTGGAAACGAGCGAATAGTTTCACAAAGCGCGTCAAGCTGACCGCGAAGCACTTCCAATGCTGCCTTATTGGCTCCACCTGGAATCGCCACAAAGTCTATAAATTCTTGGGCTTCATTTCTGAGATTTTCGAACTCTAGCCAGCGTCGACAGGCAACCACTGAAGACGTGCTTGGAATCTTCTGTAACTTAGACACGATGCCAATCGCTTCGGCAAATAGGTGCTCAAGCCAGTCCGATCGATGATCATTCTCAAGCTGTTCAACCAACGCATCCCTATGCCCACTTGCAAGCATCGCAAGCGAGCGATCGCCACAGTCTTCGAATACAAAACGATGACTCTTTGAATCGTGCAGGAACAACTTTGGAAGCGGAATCTGAAAAGGCAGTAGCTCATTCGCCAACAACCGCATGCTTTCTTCTTGAGAAGGAATCTCCGGCTGTTTAAAAGCGGGGCCCTTGGCGTTGCCGTATTCGAGCAAAATAAGCGAGCTTGGCAAGCCCTGCACAGTCACTCGAAAGTAGCGGCGTTGTGACGCATCTCCTGCAAGCGCTTGCACCTCTCTCACTACAAGCCCGCGCAACTGCGGTGAGGCTGAGAACAAATTCTGAACTGACTCTTTCATTGCGTTCATTGCGCCCACTTCGTTTCCTGTCTCTTAAGAAACTTTCACTCTTTGCTCTTAGGGTACTCTGCCCTTAGTTTTCGACCGAAACACTACTTTCCCGCCCGCGGACGGGCCCGAAAGGCGTGCAAGCACCATACCGGAGCCCACTATCATCCCTGCGCCCAGCAACGTAAATACCGAGAGAACTTCAGAAAATAGAAAGACACCAAGTGTCACCGCAAACAGCACCTCGGAGTAGGCATACGGAGCGATAACGGAGGCGGGGGCGCGTTGCAGCGCAGCGGTCACAAAAATCTGACCAAAAGTTCCTGCCAGGCCGCAACCCAGCAACAGCCAGCACTGCGCTCCAGAGGGAATGATAAACCAGGAGCTAAAGCCTATCGCCATTACCAAGCAGCAGAATAGACTAAAATGAAATACCACCGTGAGCGGATGTTCTCGTCCTCCGAGCTCTCGGATTGCAAGGGCGGATACCGAACTAAATAGCGCGGTCCCTATGGCCTGCATGGCTCCCATTGGCTCAATCTCAAACGTGGGGCGCAAGACCAAACCAACTCCAAGGAAACCTATAGTTGTGTACCAAACACGCCGCCCAGAACGCTCCTCACCAAGGAGAAACATCCCAAGCAGCACGGTGAAAAGGACGCTACTTTTCACAATCGCGCCGAGCTCGGCCAGGGGGAGCACTGCCGCAGCGGCAAAGTTAAGGCATAGCGCAACAGTACCGGTAACACTTCGCAAGAAGAGCAGTCGCTGATGCTTCCCAATCATCCTGACGCGTCGAACGTGCATGATCGGAATCAATAGGAGCGTAGTTACTAGCACTCTGAAAAACGCTACCTCGGTCGCAGGCAAAGCACCTGCCAGCGCTTTAGCGCAGGCGTTCATAAACGCGAACGCCAGACAGGCGAGCAACATTTCCCCAATGGCCCGCAATACCTGCGGTACGGCGGGAGTGAGGGGGACAATGGCGTCATCTCGAGTACTCAATCCTCACTCACTTCGACTCTATAGGGTAAAAAAGCCAGCTCCTAGAATTCACCGGCTACAGTTGGGCTTCCGGCAAGTATCGGTCTATATCTACCGGGCCTGAATTGAAATCTCGTATGAAACCAAAACAGAAGAAAGTGGCTAATAAAAAGGTCCGCCAAGCTAATCGAATACTGGACGTTTTAAAGCAGCTCTATCCGAACCCACGCTCCGAGCTCAATTTCTCGAACGAGTTCCAGCTTGTCGTTGCCGTGACGCTCTCCGCTCAATGCACTGACAAAAAAGTAAATGAAGTTACCCCAGAACTGTTCACCAAGTTCCCTAACTTTAAAACGCTCGCAGTCGCAAAATCCTCGGAGCTTGAACGCATCATTCGCCCGGTTAATTACTATCGCACCAAGGCCAAGAACCTGATCGCGATGGCGCAGCTTGTGATTTCAGCTTTTAGTGGAGTGTTACCTCGCGAGCACGCTCAACTGGTCACGCTTCCCGGGGTTGGGAGGAAAACAGCGAATGTGGTTGTCGGTGAGCTAGGAGTCGCACCTGCGCTCCCAGTCGATACTCACGTCTACCGACTGACCCATCGCCTCGCACTCTCGTCTGGGAAAACAGTGCGTGACGTCGAGAACGACCTATGTAGCCTCTTCGCACCACAGGACTGGCGGGCACTGCATCACTCTTTAATTCTACACGGAAGAAAGGTTTGCAAGGCGCAGAGACCCGCGTGCGCGAGCTGCGAGTTAGGCAGCCTCTGCCCGTCTAAGATTATTTCATAACCACCTCTTTGCTGCGCAAAGATGCCCTCCGTGCAATTTCTTTTCTGCAACATAAGGCACTACTCCCTTAGCACCGTCACCACTGGCAGAGGCCTGGAACTCTCCTATTGAGCGGCTTTTACGTGAGATGAAAGTATGGGGGATCAATTCTGATAATATTCAAAGAGATCGAGTACACGAGCAAACGTTGCTCGATATCATAGACGGAGAAGCCCTAACGCCCTGGTCCGACCGGTATCAATTTATTGTCGATCGGACGGATGAGTATACATTCATTTGCGCTATGGAAAAACCGCCAGATGCTCAGCACCTCGACACTCTGTCATTTGCAGTGGCAGAGGATCGACGGGGTCACCGATATATTCTGGGCCTTCCATGCAGCTGGAATTGCGGAAGTGGAACGAATCTATTGCAGCGTATTGCAATCGGAAGCGACCAAGAGATTGTGAGGCGCGGTTTCGCGAGCGGCAGAATTCAGCAATCGGGAGAACAAGCAGCGATTAAATGTAAGGCAGAGCAGTGGGAATATCCGAAGTATACGAGCGTTATTGAGCGGGCTTTTTGTGAGGCGTGGCAAAGGCGGACGCCAGGTCTCTGGGACGGAGTTACCCTTCCCGGGCGTCAATAACTCGACTAGGCAAGACCCTCGGAAGGTGGTTCATGGAAGGATATCGATGAGGAATATCACTGAGAAATTTCACTGAGGAGTTCACTGAGGAGTTCACTGAGGATTTCATGCGCACCCGGAAAGGCGTCGCCGTCCGCTCTTTAGCGCAAGCGACGCGCTGGCCGCTGGTTCGGTTCAGACGGTCGGGTCCAAATGAAGGTGAGCACGCAAATACTGGTGCATATCATCAACACCCGACAAATCATCCACATCGGGATGAAGATGACCGGATAGCTCGTAAGTCCTACCATGAGCACAGTGGTAACCACCTTGGTTCTGTGACGAATCATGCCATGCTCTTCCCAGTCACGGATAATTCGTCCCGCGAGCTTAGTCGAACGAAGCCAGTTGTGCAGTCGCGGAGAGCCTTTTGAGAAACAAAGAGCGGCGAGAAGAACAAACGGAGTCGTCGGAAGCAGTGGAAGAAAAATCCCGAAGAATCCAAGGGTAAGAGATAGCCAACCTGAGGCTACAAAGAAAAAACGTACCAGCGGATTTTTCGAAGCAATCGGGTGCGCCACATCTGGCACCAGCTCTGACACCACAGCAGACGCTTGCACTTGCTTAGGTTCCTCCAAAGCGGAGAGCGCTCCAGACATGCGACTTATTTCAGAAATACTACTAACGCCCACTGCTGCAACTCGTCTAATTCGTCATCACAACTAAATTCAAACTCGACTCCGTCAGAGAACTTACCAATACCTTTAAACCCTTCGGCGCCCCTCTGGATAGACACTATGCTTGCATCTTCGGCATACCCAAGGCCACCCAGAAGAATATCTTCTGCGCGATTACGCTCGCTTAAAAATTCCTCGCCCTTACGCACATGCCTTGAGAATTACAGATGCGTTAGTGCCACCAAAACCAAAAGAATTTGACATCGCGGCCGTTATCGCGAGCTTGCGCGCCTTATGAGGCACATAATCGAGATCGCAGCCCTCCCCTGGATTCTCTAGATTTATGGTAGGCGGCACCACGCCGTCACGAATCGCCAAGGCGCAAAACGCCGCCTCAAGCGCTCCCGCTGCTCCGAGTAAGTGCCCGGTCATGGACTTACTCGAACTGACCAACAGCCCCTTGTGCGCCCAATCGCCAAATACCTTCTTAATCGCAAGAGACTCCGTGACGTCGTTGTGTGGAGTCGAGGTACCGTGCGCATTGATATAGGAAATATCTTGGGGCCGCATGTTGGCGTCCACCAGAGCATCACTCATGCACTGAATCGCACCACCGCCATCAGGGGCAGGCGCAGTGATATGATGAGCGTCACAAGAAGTTCCATACCCTCCAATCTCACAGTAGATTTTAGCGCCGCGAGCCTTGGCGTGCTCAAGCTCCTCGAGCACCATGACTGCTGCGCCTTCGCCAAGCACAAAGCCATCACGATCTCGGTCAAACGGCCGAGAGGCCTTGGTCGGCTCCTCATTTCGAGTGGATAAAGCCTTCATGGCACAAAAGCCACCAATACCAATCGCGGTCACTGCTGCCTCTGAACCGCCCGTGACCATCATGTCCTGAACGCCCATGGCGATCATTCGAGCGGATTCACCTATGGCGTGAGTGGAGGAAGTACAAGCACTGGTAATAGTGAAGTTCACGCCTTTGAGCGCAAAGCGAATGGCGAGGTTCCCTGGGCCCAAGTTGCTGATCATCGCAGGGACAAGAAACGGCGAGAGCTTACGCACTCCGCCTTCGAGATACGCTTGATGATACTTCTCAAGTATCCCCATTCCGCCGATGCCGATGCCTAAAATGCATCCTGCACGTGCCGCACTGTAGGGACCTATTTTGGTCACTGTGCCTTCCTCGGGAGGCATCGGAAGAGCCGCATCGCTCCAAGCCTCATGACCTGCCGCTATGGCGTACTGAGAAAACAGGTCGAGCTTCTTAATTTCTTTTTGCTCAATGAATTTTGCAGGGTCAAAGCCCTTAATCTCTCCTACGATGCGCGTAGGAAAAGTCGACACATCAAATCTTGTGACAGGCGCGATGCCAGACGTGCCCGCTTGCGCCGCTTCCCAGCTCGACTGCGTGGTACTTCCCACCGGACTCAAGAGACCAATACCGGTTACGACAACGCGGCGCTTACTCATGCAAAAAACTCCTCTAGGGGCCTCATACACAGGGCACGGAAACAGAAGCGGCAGTTTGATACCTCTCGAGTTCGCTAGCTCACGTGCAACAAATCTTCGGCGGAAAGTAGCAAAACCACGCCTAAAGCGACACCCTTGCTGCCACGCTGTCGAATCGCTAACCACCTAATCTTGTACAGTTTTTATCGAAAGTCGAATTCCGAGACCGGAATCTCTCCCACTCAAAGGTCAAGAAGCCTGGTTTAACGCCGGAGAAACCAGCGCTCCCCCTACAACGCGTCTCCTAGAACTGGGAACCGAATCGGCTTGCCGGTGACATGAGAGATGAACTGAACTCTATCAAGATACTCTTCGAGCTGCTTAACGTCTCGAGGCAGTCGGCGCTCTAGAAAGGCGAGTTTTCTATCAGTGAGAGCAATGCCGCGTTGACGGGCCAATATTTTTACCAGCGCCCGCATCTCTCCTTCAGTGGGCGGTCCAAGCACTGGCCCAAGCCCTGCCCTTAAACGACTAAGCGCATGCTGATCGCAAGGGAATTTTTCTAAAGCTGTTGCGCTCGAGAGCACCAGAGACGAGCCTGCCACTCGAAGCTCTTCGACAAAACTCACAAATGGTCCAGAGTTGCCTGGTTCAAGATGTTCAAAATACAAATGCGCATCGTCTACAAAGAAAATGTCAGAAGGCCCACATCCGCGTGAGGGAATTAACGAGCCCCAGTCAAGATCCTTCGCTCCTTCGCGCATGCGAGGATATAAGCCGCCAGACTCCTGTGATTTCATGGCGGCCTGTGACTTCATGGCATCGGCACTCAACTTAAAAAACAGGTGTGTCTTTCCTGAACGGGGGGCGCCTTGAATGAAAAGAATCTGAAATGCCCGCTCTGCAAGACCGGCGGCACTACGAGCAGCACGCGCTAAGAGCGCTTCGCCTGCGACCACTGCACTCGCCACTCCTTGGTGAACCAAAAAGTCTGCCGCTTCATACGACAGCAGCGGAGTAATATTGAGAGGCAACTGAGTCATTAGAGCCTCGAGCGAGTTTGCTTAGGTAAATATTCCTGCCTCACGACACTAGCAACCCGCGAACAAATAGTCCTCTGGATCACTGGCTCTACAGCGAATTCTTGCGCCAAGCGCTGAGAGCTTGCGTTCGAGATGTTCGTACCCGCGTCTGAGGTGCTGAGGCTCAAGAATAGCAGTGACACCCTCTGCACCAAGTGCCGCGACTACAAGCGCCGCGGCGGCTCGAATATCAAAGCCTTCAACTTGCGCGCCGGTGAGTCGCTCTATCCCCTGAACACTGGCGACTCGTTCATCAACAGTGATGTGTGCACCCATACGACAAAGCTCAGAAACATGTCCGTAGCGCCCTTCGAATACGTTCTCTTCAATGGAAGAGGTTCCAGTAGCAGTAGCGAGAGCCGCCATCAAAGGCGCTTGTAAATCAGTGGCGAGTTCAGGAAACGGCCCAGTTGATGCTTGCATCGCCTTGATGCCAGCCGATCCGTCAACCTCAACCCAATCTTCTCCCACTGCAATCTGAACCCCAGCGTCTGTGAGCAGCGGAAGAAATGCGCCAAAGAATGCCGGGTCAATGCCCTCAAGTCTTACCTTGCCACGCGTGGCTACAGTGGCGAGCAAGTACGTTCCTGCCTCGATACGGTCTCCAATCAACCGTACTTTTGCACCGTGGAGCTGCTCAACGCCGCGAATAGCGATAGTAGGCCCACCAGCACCTTCAATATCCGCACCCATGGCATGCAGCATAGCAGCCAGAGCGATAACTTCAGGCTCTTTCGCCGCACCAGAAATAGTAGTCGTGCCGGGAGTAAGAGCCGCTGCCATCATGAGCTGATGCGTTGCTCCCACCGAAGGAAATCGCAATTCAATTTTTGCAGGCTTCAGACCATGCGGCGCAGTCGCAAAGACAGTGCCATGCTTCACTTTAAGATCAGCGCCCATGCGCTCTAAGCCGGCCAAGTGCATGTCAACTGGTCGCGCACCGATAATATCTCCACCAGGCAAGGACACTCGCGCCGCGCCACCTCGTGCCAGCACCGGGGCCAATACCCAAAACGACGCGCGCAACGCCTTAACCAAGCTATAGCTCGCTTCAGTGGCAATCAGCGAAGGCACGCGCACCCGCGCTTCGCTTCCAAAGAACTCGCATTCGCCTCCGAAATGCTCCAGCAACGAAAGCGTAAGGTTCACATCTTCGAGGTTTGGTACGTTCGAAAACTCGACCGGCTCCGAGGTCAACAAGGACGCAATCAACATCGGCAGAGCCGCATTCTTAGCGCCTCCGACCTTAACCGTCCCG
The DNA here is from genome assembly GCA_041739995.1 of Bdellovibrionota bacterium. Lineage (GTDB taxonomy): Bacteria > Bdellovibrionota_C > UBA2361 > UBA2361 > JBGSMV01 > JBGSMV01. The sequence continues at coordinate 28,175 of JBGSMV010000061.1, read as the reverse complement.
TGTAGCGGCACTCCGCCTTCTATCTCAATAAACTCAGACATGATCTCTAAACCGAAATATGTTTTTCCTCGCCGGGCCTGCGCGGAGGCTCAGAATACAGGAAGTATTGCCCAAGGGCTAAGTGCTCCCTAACGCCTCGAGATGGAAGGGTAATGGCCCTCTTCAGCCAAGTCAAAATGGCCCTTTTTGCCTATGAAACTGGCCAGAGAACTGGCCAGAAACTTAAGGGTGGAAACTTTTCCTTCGTCCCGCCGAATAGTCATGCGAAGGCTGGGGCCGGAGACACCCCCCCGCCGGACAAACTAAGCCTCGGCAACACCGAGCTGCTTGAACCTGACATGAGGAGACACACATATGACACCTGTTGATACAGAATCACGCACAAGCACTGCGCAGATAGTTTCAAATTTGAAAAATCGCAGCGACGATGCAGCGCTAGCTCAGAAGATTGGTAACAATCTCCGTGACCTTGAACAGAGGTACATGGACGCACTCTCGGATCCAAAAGCTAAAGGCACTGAAGCGTTAGGAGTTGAATACAACCGAGCAATGCGTGCCTACGAAGCCTTTCAGAGACTGATGCAGAACGGGCACGAAGTAATGATGCGTGCGATTCAGGCACTTGGTCGCGGCTAGTCGGCGAGTGAGGCGCTCTCTGCTTTGCTGAGAACTCTTGACAACAACAGCACGCGATCACGCTGCGCAAGGTCTTGGAAAATGTCGCAGCGTGCGAACTCCGAGAACGGCGCGTAGCTTGCAAGATTCCGCAGAGCTTGGCCTTGCTCGGCGCCAATCTCGCACAACAACTGCCCCTCGGCGTTCAATAGCCGAGGGGCTTGCGTTGCAATCTCTTTGACCTCAGCAAGCCCAGCGTCATCAGCAAAAAGCGCTGACTCAGGTTCAAAGCCGATTTCCGGCGAGTTTCCTGGTGCGCCGCGAACTACATACGGCGGATTTGACACGATTAAGTCGAAGCGCCCTTCGATTGCCTCGCCCCAGCATCCCGCAAAAAGCATGGTCCTCCCACAGGGCGATGATTCTGCTTCTACGTCAGATCCCAGAAGGCCGTAGGCACGAAAATTATCTCTCGCAACTTTTAACGCCGCGACACTCTTGTCCGTTGCCACAATAATATGGGCGATGCGCTCCTTCGTAAGTTCCTGCGAAAGTGCGATGGAAATACAGCCCGAGCCTGTGCCTAAGTCCAGGATTAGTAACGGCGTATCTCCCGTTGAGTTTCGTACCCTCGAACTGTGAAGGTGCGCGAGAAACTTCAGTGCGAGTTCCACCAACCGCTCGGTATCAGGGCGAGGAATGAGCACGTCGGGGGTTACTTTGAGATTGAGGCTCCAGAACTCCTGCTCACCCCTGATATAAGCGATTGGTTCATGCTCAAATCGTCGAACCAAAAGTTCAGTAAACGCGTCCAGCTGAGGCTGCGTGAGGATGTCTCCATTTCGAGCGATAAGATCGAGGCGGGTGCACCCAAGCACCTGCGCCAGAAGTAGCTCCGCATCAAGCCGAGGGGTTTTCGAACGGCCTGAAAGCTTGGCGGACCCGTCGACCAGCGCCGCGCCAATGGATTTTTCGTTTCGGCTGGATCCCACCATAGAATATCCCCGTTCGCGCGCCTCTTCACTGCTCCAAAGACCACAACTGAGCTTCCACCTGGCCGCTCAAAAACGCGTAACTCCCTGACAAGTCTCTCACTAAGGCTCTACGAGTTTAAACTAGGTAACCTCACGTATTGAGGCTACGAAACTCAGTGGCCCAGGTTTTGCATTAAACCCTGACTAACGGAGCCTTAGCCCAGCGGCCTCAACGATAGCAATAACGAAGAGCAAGACATGCAACACAGCGCTTTCGAACACCCTTCTCAATCACCCCCACGCTTTATCGTTGGACAACCCCGAGTGCACGACCGGGTGTATGTGCACCACCGTCTCGCTTCCCCTGCACAGGTACGCGCAGCAGAACAGCAGGAGGATCACAGAGAACTACTCAAAGAACGGCTTATCACTATATTCAGAGGAGCGGGCGCCCTGCTCGCCGTTGTGGCAATCGCGATACAGTGCTCGTTAATCTGATCAGTTTTCACTTAAGTGATGCCCCACACCGCCCCTTGAACCCCTACCCGATTCCGACCTGACAGGTCATTTCTGACAATTCTCTTTTAACTTTCTGATTTGTCTTGATATTTCGCTCCGGCTTGCGTGGGTGTCCAGCCTTCTATCCTCGGCTTCCTAGTAGTTGTCCTGGGTAGGAGTCCTACGAAGTATTATCGCCGCGCTCGCTGCTCTCGTTGTGGATATATTTAACGAATTACACAATGAGCTTAGCGAGAACAACGAGAAGATCCTAAAATGAACTGCTCGCGCAAGACCCTAGAGCCCAACGGTCTGTTCTTTAAGAAAACGCCCGAGCTCAAAAATCGGCACTCGCTCTCGGTTGCGAGTAATTTGTTCTCTTTTCCCACCCGCGCTGACGAGCGCTACACCTAAATCCTCTCCGAATTCACGCCATAACGAACGTGGGATCTAAAACGATACATTACCCTGTACCGCTAACTTAAACTCAAAAAATAGCTTTTTCGTCCCGTAAGTAATGATTAAGTCTACTTCGTCTCCCTCCTTTGTGCGCAAGAAAGCGAGCTCACATGCGATATTCCAATGATCACAGGCCTTAACTATCTCTGCAACTGCGGGGTTCTCAAAAAAGAGCTCCTGCTTGCGGAGCACCAAGGATCGTTCCCTGATCAAGGTGCCCTTGGAGCCGTGTCGCGAGGCCAGAGTCTAAGAAGTATACTTTTGGAGCCTTCGTGAGCCGCGAATTGAGATTGGCGCTATATACGGGAAGCAGATAAAGCACATGCATTCTGGTGAGAATATCAATCCATTCCCCAACAGTTTTGGATACAACCCCGGCATCATTTCCCAACGAATCGCGGTTAAGAATGCCCCCAACACGCGCAGCAAGTAATCGGGCAACAGTCAGGAATGTCTCAATCTTAGAAATCCCAGCACTCTTGGCGATATCGTTCTCTATGAATGTTGAGATGTAGACGTTTATGAACGAGTGCGGAGAAATATCCGGTCGAGCATATAATTCTGGAATGCCTCCTTTCCAAAGCAGCTCTGGTAGCTGAATCTCAGGAAAATGCCACACAATTTCGTTGAAGGAGTGTCCGTGCAAAGTAAATTTGCTGCCTCGTCCTGCGAGCGACTCTCGCACCGTCTGGTCAATTTCAATCTGATTAGATCCACTCAGAAAAAAAGAGCTTCGAATCTTGCGTGTAGTTGCTTGCGAGCATCTTTGCTGACGACGGAGTCGATCAAACAGCCGGCTCACGCAGGCTAGTTCAGCTCTGAATCCCCCGAGCGCCCTTCCTGCAAGGCTTCGGCTTGAAAGTGCGTTATGAGCGGATCAATCAACTGATCAACATCGCCTTCCATCACCTCCGCCAGAGAATACACCGAAAGGCCAATGCGATGATCCGTTACGCGACTCTGTGGGAAATTATAGGTGCGAATCTTCTCCGAACGGTCCCCGCTTCCGACCTGACCGCGACGGTCTGCCTGGCGCTTTGCGTCCTGCTCAGCAATCTTTAAATCCAAGAGGCGCGAACGCAGCACTCGCATTCCCTTATCCCGGTTCTTGTGCTGAGATTTTTCGTCCTGCATCGCCACCACCAAGCCAGTGGGAATATGCGTAATGCGTACCGCAGAATCAGTGGTGTTGACGCTCTGCCCGCCAGGCCCGCCTGCGCGATACACGTCGATGCGGAGATCCTTATCTTCTATCTTGATATCTACTTCCTCGGCCTCGGGCAGAACCGCTACCGTTATAGTCGAAGTATGCACGCGCCCCTGCGCTTCGGTTTCTGGAACTCTCTGCACACGATGCACGCCGCGCTCATACTTAAAACGACTATAGGCACCTTCGCCAATAATGGTGGCAATAATCTCTTTGTATCCACCTGCGGAAGCGACTGAAGTTTCCAACAACTCGACTTTCCACCGTCTCATCTGACAATAGCGACTATAAGCTCGGAAAAGTTCGCCAGCGAAAAGCCCTGCTTCATCGCCACCCGCACCAGCACGTATTTCCATGATGACATTTTTGCGATCGTTAGGGTCTTTAGGAAGCAGCGCTAGTTTAAGACGCTTCTCAAGCTCTTCGACCTCCTTTTCAAGCAAAAGACTTTCTTCTTTTGCTACCGCGATCATCTCAGGGTCTTTCTCGCGAGAGATCATCTCACGACTGCCGGCTAACTCCTCCGACGCCTTACGATAAGCACGGAATGTTGCCACAATTTCGGAGAGCTCTTTGTGCTCGCGAGTATACTTTTGAAACAGTTCCCGATTCGAGATGATTTCAGGAGATGAGACGAGCGCTGAAATCTCTTCGAAGCGGCGCTCAACGGCGGCCAAACGATCCCACATATGAGTCTGAATCCTGAAAAATCCTAGCGCCCCGAACTGCCTTCTGCACCGCCTTCAGTACCACCATCGACTGCTCGCAAGATGCGGCGATGAAGCTCTGGGCGAATTTGAAGAAACTTCTTGTTATTGCGCGAGGGGCAGATTCGATTGCTCATCACGATTATCTCAAGTTCGCGCTGCGGATCGATCCATAAAGAACAACCAGTAAACGAGTTCTGCCCCACCGTTTGAGGACTGAATCCTAGACCACCCAGTTGATTCTCCGCACTAGGGCTATCCCAGCCATAGCGCCAACCTTCAGAGTATTCGCCGGGGCCTCTCCAGAAATGGGTCACTAGTTCCCGGGCAACAAAATCACTCTTGCCATGAAAACAAGCCAGCAACTCAAAAGAAAGGCGATGCAAATCCCAGGCGGTGGTGAACAAGCCGCTGTGACCGGCAATGCCGCCCATCACCCAGGCGTTGTCGTCATGCACCTCGCCGCACAACGAGCGCTCTCTCCATGGGCAATCTTCTGTGGGCGCAATCAGGTCAGTGACCGGATGAATTCCGCGCCGCTTAATCATGGAAAGATCAACAAAGCTGGTGCTCTTCATCAAAAGCGGGTGGAAAATAAGTCGAGTGGCGGCCTTTTCGAGCCCTGCCCCGGTGAGCATCTCAATCAAGTGCCCAAGCAAAATCACTCCCACATCACTGAACGCTGGACGCCCGGATGAAGTGTTTGGTTTGACCTGCAATCTATTAATGGCGTTGTATATATAGTCTCGGGCCCCGCGGCTCGTTATCACGCCCCGTCGCGATCCGGCGTTCTCACGGAGTAGCTCTTCAAAGAACGGCAACCAGACCGGTAGTCCGGAAGTGTGGCTAAGCAGTTGAGCGATGGTGATCGGTGATTTTCCAAGAATCCCGAAGGACTGTTCGTAGCGACAAACTCGCTCATCTGGCGAAAACATCCCGGCCTCAACCAACTTCATCACCAGTGTGGTGGTGACCGCAGCACTTGTAAGTGAGGCTACGTCGAAAACCGTCTCAACCTGCATGGCACCAGGTTCTGGGGCTTTTGCGACTCGAGGGCTACGGTTTCCAAATGCGCGGAAGAACTCTACCCGCCCACTCTGTGCCACGAGCACCACCGCACCCGGAATAGCTCCATCCTTAATGGCCGACTCTATTACCTCTACTACCGGATCGAATTGAGGAGTCCCCGGGATCTCTCGCGGGGGACGCTCTGCGACTAAACGAGGAGCGACCTGGAGTACTGGCTGAGCCGATTTATCCACTGCTTGATTCGCTGATTGATTCACCGCGCTCCTCTCCAGCGCTCGGCCCTGAGCTTTGGAACGTTTTTGGGCTAAGTTACTTAGTCGCTCGGCAAGCTGCATACTGTTTTACGCCTCATCAATGGGTGTGATTCAAGAGTATAGGGTATCTACGCAGTTAATTCCAAGCATTCCCAAATGCCGAGATCTACTCACTAGAAGCAAGCAAAGGACAACCAAGGAGGCCCTGTTCCTAAACCCGCCCTCCACTGAGAGCTCTTATCCAAAAAATTCCACAGGGTATGTTCGCCACACTTGGCACATACTAGAGTGCTCGGAAGCCCTTAACTGCTAAGGAATTATTCTCATGGCCGCCGGAGCACGATCGAAAGGAAAAGAGGAAAAACACTCCCCGGGAGCTTCTGAACCCTCCTCCGCTAAGCGTCTCACCTCCGCACGCTCCAGCCTTAATGTGGCCGTACTGTGTGGAGGGCCCTCGCTTGAGCGTGGAATATCGCTTAACTCGGCACGCTCTATCGCGGATCACCTAAGTGACGACGACATCGACATCACTCCGATTTATTTCAACCAAGATAAGGTCCCCTACCAGATCTCCAGAGCCCAGCTCTATTCCAACACCCCGTCGGATTTTGACTTCAAACTGCAAGAGAGCGCTCGACAGCTCTCGCCTGAGGCACTTCGAGAGTTACTGGGCCAGGTCGACATCGCCTTCCCCGCCATTCACGGACAGTTCGGCGAAGATGGCGAGCTGCAAAAGTTATTAGAAGATTGCAAATGCCCGTTCGTGGGCTCGCCCTCTGCGGCCTGCGAAGTTGCATTTAATAAGATTGGTGTTTCTAAGCTCATTCAGAGTCATGGTTTTCACAGTATTCCACAGCTCGAATTGCGTGAGGATAACATTCATGACAGCGAAGCGATTCAGAACTTCTTCAAATTGCATACGCTTACCAGAGGCATAGTAAAGCCTTCTCAAGGCGGATCGAGCATTGCAGTCACCTCAGTAAGAACTCCTGCCGAGGCCGCTGCGGCAGCAAGGAAGATTTTCGAGCAGAAAATAGATCATCGTGCGGTGTTAGAACCCTTTTGTCAGGGAACCGAGTTCACTGTAGTAATCTTAGAGAATAAGAGCGAAGAACCGGTGGCTCTCGTCCCAATCGAAGTATCGATGGACTATGGCGACGATCAAATCTTTGACTACCGACGGAAATACCTCGCCACTCGTCAGGTATCATATCATTGCCCTGCTCGCTTTGGCGAAGCTGTCCTGCAGGAGATTCGCTCTCTCGCCGCTAAGCTTTTCAAACTTCTCGGCATGCGTGATTTTGCCCGATTTGATGGCTGGGTTCTTAACGACGGGCGCATTTATTTTCCTGACTTCAACCCCATCAGCGGCATGGAGCAGAACAGCTTCTTGTTCATTCAAGCTTCTCAGCTCGGCATGAGCCACCGCGATGTATTGCGCTATGTTCTTTTCCATTCATGCCAGAGACAAGGTGTAGCTCTCCCTGAAACTGTCACTCCAAAACCCGAACAACACCGCTCCGTCGCACCTTGCCCCATTAGTGTGATATTCGGCGGCAACTCGGCTGAGCGTCAGGTGTCCGTAATGAGCGGCACTAATGTATGGTTAAAGCTTAAGCGCTCTGCTCGCTATCGTCCTACTCCGTTTCTGCTTGATGCCCAACAGCAGGCCCAACAGCAGGCCCAACAGCAGGTTTGGGAACTTCCCTACTGCCTCGCGCTCTACCATACGGTGGAAGAAATCGCAGAGCTGTGCAAAGACACCGCTGCGCGTGAGGCGCGCGTCGGCCCAATTCGAGAAAGAATATATCAAGAGCTCGCTGCGCCAGAGAGTTTCTTTTCTGAACGCCACTTCACGCCTCGCCTGCTCTCGCTCAACACACTTGCCATGGAATCAAAGGTCGTATTTATCGCCCTGCATGGCGGCATCGGAGAGAACGGAGAGTTACAGAAGCTACTGGACTCCCATGGCACCGCATATACCGGCTCGAATTCGGTCGCATCCGCGCTTTGCATGGATAAGTTTCAAACAGGAGTAACACTCAGTCATCTTGAAGCTGAGGGCATCTTTAGTGCCCTCAAAGTTCTTAAGAGCCCTTCTGAGTTGCAGGAACTAAATCTTGAGGAGATCTTCCCTCAGTTTCAAAGTTACCTGGGACAAGTCAATCTAATCGTGAAACCCCTGGGAGATGGATGTTCAGCGGGCGTCGCAAAGCTATGCAGCGCCGCTGACCTTGAACACTATCTTAAATTCATACAACTTGGAGCGGAGAGAATTCCAGCGCACACCCTTAGCGATCAATCGGGCATTATCGAGATGCCCCCTTCGTGCCCCGAGCAACTCATATTTGAACCATTTATTGAGACACTTCGGATTCAAGCGCAGGGAGCACAACTCTCCTGGCCTAAAGACGGTCCGCGTTGGGTCGAAATAACCGTCGGCGTCAGAGGCACTCAAGGCGCAATGAAGGCCATGAATCCAAGTATTACAGTGGCAAGCTCTTCAGTCTTGTCGCTTGAGGAAAAGTTTCAGGGCGGTACTGGTATCAACATTACTCCGCCGCCTGAGAGCCTCGTGAGTGAGTCAGTGCGGGAGCGTGTGCGTTTGAGCATTGCAAAAGTTGCGATGAAGCTTGGAATCTCTGGCTTCGCCAGAATCGACGCGTTTATGAATATCGACAGCGGAGATATTATGGTCATTGAGGCCAATACCGTCCCGGGACTTACACCTTCCACCGTTCTCTATCACCAAGGCCTGGCAGAAACGCCGCCACTGTATCCGATGCAGTTGCTTGAAAGCTTTCTCGATTCGGCTTTGAGCTAGTGTCCCGTGAGTTAGAAATTCATTTGAGTATATTTCTCGATATTCTCGCTGCACTCATTGTGTAATTCGTTAAATATATTCACACACAGAGCGGCGAGAATAATTCCTCGAACTCTCAACTTCAGAACACTAGATGCTACTGAAAGACAATCGCAGATTCTGAAATTTTCGCCGTGCGACCAAACGGCACGACGAGGTTAGTTGGGCAGTGCCCTGATTCAACATACCCAAAGACAGGCACGTTTAAGCCAGAAAGTTCGGCCTTCAAAACCGTCTCTGCACTTGGACCAGCGCCCGTAGGATGCTCGCACTGCGAGAAATTTCCCAGTAGCACTCCCGTAAGTCCATCCAATACTCCAGCATGTTTTAACTGCATCAACATGCGCTGAATTCGGTACGGACGCTCTCCCACTTCTTCCAGAAACAAAATTCCCCCGCGAACGTTCGGTTGCCACGGAGCTCCCACTAAAGAAGTCAGCGTGGAGAGATTCCCCCCAATAATGGGACCGACTGCATCTCCCGCGCCACATAAACGTTTCACCCGCACCCCTTCGAGTGCTTCGGATGAACCACGTAAGTACGAGATTGCCTTCTCGCCGCTGGTTCTGTGAGCAACAGAATTCTCGGCTTGAGCAAACGCCCCTTCTAATGAAGGACCATGCATGGTTGGCCATCCTGCTCGGTTAAGCAGAGTCACCAGCAAGGCGGTGCTATCAGAAAAGCCAATTAGTGGCTTTGGGTGTTTCGCTAACAACTTCCAATCAAGCAGCGGCAACATCTCCATGGCACCGCTACCTCCGCGCGCAGCCATAATCACTCCTACGGACGGATCAGTAGCAAGGTCATGCAGCGCCTTGGCGCGATTTTCAGGACTATCACTGGCAAAGAGAAATTCGTCTCTTCCGTACGCCGCTGAAGGATCGAGCACCGTACGAGTTGAAACGCCGAGACGAGTCAACTCAATGAGGGCACATTCCATCCGCTGGCGCTCTGTTGGAGATGAGAACGCGGCAACCGCAAGCGTCAAATCGCCGAATAAAGCGCCTTTTGACGAAGTCGACGCATGCATTGGTCTGGTCGAATTGGGGAAATTAGCTGCCATGTGAGCTCAAGCTTTCACGTTTATGAAGCATTTTCAATAGATTACGAGGGGGCCGAGAACTCTCAAAAAATAAGCTCCACGCCCTTGAAATTAAGGCCACGGGTGTCCATACCATAGGGGCCGCAAATGTCGGTCCCCGGCGGGAGAGCGAGGCAGCGATAATGGCTCCCATCAGATGTCCTCTGAAGGAAGACATCTATAGTGAGAAGCGCAGAAAACTTAAAAGTGCTTCTCAGCTATTTTCCGCACTGGGATCTTGTGGATACGAAGAAGCGGTGTCAGGCGCAAAACCGAGACACGAGAATGGGGCTTTGGAGGGTAGCGAATAGCCGCCCACCAAACGTCCCGCGATGTGTTCGTTTGTCCTTGATAACCGATTCATGTCAGCCACAAGCAGGCGACGTTAAGGAAAATCGAAACAACTGTAGTCCTAAACATTGGAGAATCCGGACGATGGCAAGTAACAAGTCAAAGATCAGACCTTTGCACGACCGACTAATCGTTGAGCGTCTTGAAGGAGACGAGAAAACAGCTGGTGGGCTTTTTATCCCCGACAGCGCAAAAGAGAAGCCCCAGCAGGGTCGAGTAGTATCAGTTGGAAAGGGCCGTGTCCGCGAGGATGGCACCATTCAAACTCTCGACGTTAAGGCTGGAGATAAAATTCTTTTCGGAAAGTACTCAGGCACTGAGATTAAGATCGACGGAAACGAACTCTTGATCATGCGCGAAGAGGATGTTCTCGGAATCGTTGAAGCCTAACTAATAACTCTCTCAGTCATTTTTGAGAGAACAGATAATAGGAAAATTAAGGAAGCATATGGCAAAGAAAGTTACCTTTGAAATGGACGCACGCGAGAGCATTCTCCGTGGCGTAAAAATCCTGTCTGACGCAGTAAGTGTCACGATGGGGCCCCGTGGTCGTAACGTAGTGATCGAAAAGAGCTTCGGCGCTCCTACCGACACCAAGGACGGCGTCACCGTAGCGAAGGAAGTAGAGCTTCAAGATAAACTTGAGAACATCGGTGCACAATTGGTTAAGGAAGTTGCTTCTAAGACCTCTGATGTTGCAGGCGACGGAACAACCACCGCCACCGTTCTTGCTGCCTCAATCTTCACCGAAGGGTTGAAGCTTGTTGCTGCTGGGCATGATCCAATGTCGCTTAAGCGCGGTATTGATATCGCGGTGAAGGAGGTTGTCGAACACCTCCGCTCCATGAGCACCCCTACCAAGGGCAAGAAAGAGATCGCACAAGTTGGTTCAATCTCTGCTAACTCCGACACAGAAATCGGCGATATCATCGCTGAAGCAATGGAGAAGGTTGGCAAGGAAGGCGTTATCACCGTCGAAGAAGCAAAGGGCCTCGATACCACTCTTGAAGTGGTTGAAGGTATGCAATTCGACCGTGGTTACCTCTCACCATACTTCGTCACCAATCCAGACCGGATGGAGACTGAGCTTGAGAACCCATACATCCTCATCAACGAGAAGAAGATCTCGAGCATGAAGGATCTTCTGCCAGTTCTTGAGCAAGTAGCCAAAGGCGGTCGTCCGCTTTTGATCATTGCTGAAGAAGTTGAGGGCGAGGCTCTTGCCACTCTCGTAGTGAACAAGATCCGTGGCACTCTTCAAGTCTGTGCGGTTAAAGCTCCTGGATTCGGCGATCGTCGCAAGGCGATGCTCGAAGACATTGCTATCCTCACTGGCGGAAAGTGTATCTCTGAAGATCTTGGCATCAAGCTTGAGAGCATCACTCTCTCAGAACTCGGCCGAGCCAAGAGAGTCGTAATCGACAAAGATAACACCACCGTGATCGACGGAAGCGGAAAGCGCGACGACATCAAGGCTCGTGTTGACCAGCTTCGTGCTCAGATCGACGAGACTTCATCTGACTATGACCGCGAGAAGCTCCAAGAGCGACTTGCGAAGCTTGTTGGTGGCGTCGCGGTTATCCATGTTGGTGCCGCAACTGAAGTTGAGATGAAAGAGAAGAAGGCTCGCGTTGAAGATGCTCTGCATGCAACCCGTGCTGCGGTTGAAGAAGGCATCGTCCCAGGCGGCGGCGTCGCTCTCATCCGTTCGATCGAACGTCTCGAGAAGCTCAAGATGGAAGATGAAGAGCAGCGCTTTGGTGTACGAATTGTACGTCAAGCTTGCGAAGCCCCTCTTCGTACCATTGCTCAGAACGCTGGTGCTGAGCCCGCAGTTGTGGTCAATCAGGTTCGCTCGCAGAAGGGTGGATACGGCTTCAATGCCTCCACTCTTGAGTACGAGGATCTTGTGAAGGCTGGCGTCATTGACCCTGTGAAGGTAGTGCGTACTGCTCTGCAGAACGCTGCTTCAGTAGCAGGTTTGATGCTCACCACCCAGGCGGTCATCTCTGACCTTCCAAAGGACAAGGAAGAGCATGGCCATTCCCACGGCGGTGGAATGGGCGGCATGGGAGGAATGGGCGGCATGATGTAATTCGGAATCGCCCGATTCCGTGAGCAACGAACTTTCGTCGCTCACAAAAACGAAAAGCCCGGTCGAGAGCAATCTCGGTCGGGCTTTTTTCTTTGCGCGGATTTCTCTGCACTGGCCTCGCGAGACCCGAGGAAAGTTCTCCCGATCTAGACTTTACCATCCAGCCCTGAGCGAGTAGTAAGTACCCAGTCAGGAACTCCTTGGTCGAACAGGTTATAATTCAGTCCTAGTAGGAGAGCACTAGTGCTTGTAGCGACTCGAACATTCATGGCGTTGTTAGCGCTGTTGCTTTGCCTCTCGCCAGTAGCCTTTTCTCAAGCGAATACTGGTTCAGCGCAAGCTAATGCCAATCTAGCGTCAAATTCTTCGCAGTCTCTTCGTAGCAAAACTTTCTATCTGGGCCCTCCTCCGGGTGAAGGGCCCACGATCGTTACGGCCAGCTTTCATTTACAGGACATCAACGCCGTCGATGACGAAGAAGAGACCTTTGAGTTTGCCGGAATTCTTACGCTCAAGTGGCAAGATTCTCGGCAGGCCTTCGATCCTGCAACGGCAGAAGTAAAGGAGCAGATCTTTCAAGGCGATTTTCAGTTCAACGAGATTTCTCCTGCCTGGTATCCGCAGGTCGCCTTAGCGAACGAATCTGGCCTTTATGAGACAAGGTCCACACTACTTCGAGTCCTTCCGGACGGATCGAGCACGCTGGTACAAACTATAAATGCGGTCGCTGAAGTCAATCTTAGTATGCGGCGCTATCCCTTTGATACTCAGAAGCTAACTGCCGTCTTCGAAATCCTCGGATTTGATACTGAAGAAGTGCTGCTCCAAGCAGCAGAGGACCACCTCGATTCTCAACAAAGAACCATCCACATTTCACAGTGGGAGATTAAGGACATCCGCACCATAGTCGGTGAACAACCCGCGCCCTATGCGGGAAAGCTTGGTCGAACTTCAACCTTCACCGCGGTCATCGAAGTTCAGCGCCAATCTCTCTTCATGGTACGGCTCGTCGTAGTCCCACTGATGATGATTGTCATGCTCTCCTGGACGGTGTTTTGGATGGACCGGGCCTCACTGGGAGATCGCCTAAACATTTCTTTCGTGGGAATTCTGACTGCCGTGGCATATCAAATTGTGGTTGGCGATATATTGCCACACATTTCGTATGTAACTCTCATGAATGGATTCTTGAACCTAAGCTTTCTCGCCATGTGCGCCACCGTGGTCATCAACCTTGTGGTAGGCTCTTGCGATCGACGAGGACGTTCTAACCTGGGAGATATCATTGACCGTCGCTGTAGATTTCTTTTCCCCTTAAGCTATTTTGGATCTCTGCTAGCGATCTCGATAGTTGCGTTCACCTTCTTTTAGAGCACGAGGGCTTTTAGAGCACGAGGGCTTCCCGGGACGGCTTCAGGAGAGACCCAAGAGTAAAAACCACTGAGCCAAAGAGATGGGGGCGCTTACACATTTCTCAACATGCCGAAAAAGAGATTCGGCTTAGATCTCGACAGGCAAGTTCAAAGCGTGAGGAAATCCGGCCCTGCGCTCGTGCTTCGATTGCCCAGCACCAGCAACCAACCGTCACAAATCGAATTGCCAGTGTCAGTGCAGCAGATTCTGCGACAGAAAACCTGCCCTCTTCCGAACCCGCAGCTATTTCCTCATAACTCCGAACGAGCTTGGAAAGACTCTGCTCATCAACCGCTACCTTTGCCGATGTCCAATCGACGCAGAAGAAAAGAATTGCGTAGGCAACATCCAGAATTCTCGAGTCCTTTCTGGCGTACTCGAAGTCAAATACCCCTACGCACTCTCCCGACCTCCACGCGCAATTTCCAGGGTGAAAATCTCCATGAATGACTACCTGCGGAAGCCCCGAGGCTACCTCCTGCCACTCACAGAATACGGTCGACCAAATCTCCTTTAGTTCAGCGCGAGAATCGCAGTCAAAATGGGAAGAAGCGGCTAAGGATCGACCTAAATCCTGAGTGGAGAATCCTCTACCCTGAGGGATTGATGCCCCCCCCATAACTGCCGCCTGCCCTGCACGATGTAAATCAGCCAGTGTCAGCCCTGCTGCCGCCGCTCTATCGGTTGCACTGAGCAGCGGCGGGAAATCGAAGTTAGTATCCGAAGTGATGAACTCTTCTAGATTGAGCGTGAGCCCCTCTTGTCCGAGTAGTTGAACTACTGGCTCTCCTGTATTGGTATAAACAACACTTGCAATAGGTGCACGAGAGTGCGCCCTTAGTGACTCTCTCCAAAGAAGCTCTGCCTCAACTGACGCAGCACGCTTCGATTGATCGCAAACCCTAAGACAAAGAACCTTCCCTGTTCCTACGTCCAAGACTTTCCAAGACTCAGAAGACGTTCCGCGCAGAAACTGCTGTGGTATCAGTTCAGGCCCAAGTCGGTAGTGCTGGCGCAACAACTCAGCATGACGTTGAAAACTCGTCGCATCCTGGGTCGAAATCACCGCAGCCTCCGTGAAGAAAACATCATAAAAATGTGCCCTCTCTAGCCTCCTCTTCTGAAGCGCTCTACCGTCTTCGATCCAGCTCACGCACTTTGCAGTCCTGATTCGAAGCAGCGGGGCGAGAAAGTATTACAAAGCACGATTGGGATACGAAAATATCGCAGACAGCGCTCCTAAATTCCAAATGATTCACGTCAGTAGCTGCTTTGAGCTCAAGGCCAATAGCATGTCTGCCGACTCCCCCACTTAAGACGGGCGGGACAACTTATACCGATTAAAACTGGGGACAGTCTCCATGATACTTTCCAGAATGTCATATCTTATTGCAGTCACCATTTGTCTCAGCCTCCTGGTGTCCGCGGCTCCCGCTTCTGCGTCTACAAAGGCGCCAAAGATCCGCTGCTATAAAGCCCCGAGCCTCCCTACCACGATCTGCCCTGGCGTGCGGCTGCCCCCTAATAAAATTCGCCGTCCTTTAAACAGCACTCGCTAACATCGTGGGATTTCATAAGCCTCCACCGTAGCCACTTGCTGCTTGGCAGCACTTTAGTCCTTCAACATCTAAGCCGAAGCATAATAAGTTTCGCCAATTAGGCGGCGAGCGATCGGAGTACCAATATGAAATATTTCCTTGCCGTCTGGATCTGCGTGCTTTCGTTCCTTGCATTTCCATCAGCATCCCCTGCCGAAACAAGCTTTAACCGAGTCCCCATGAATCGAAGCACGCGCTACATAGCGGAGTTTTACCGTCAGATTGTAGAGCGAGCTCCCACTTCTTCTGAAATAGCTTCATCCACCAGCACTCTTAACTCAAGTGGGAGAACTGCTGTGGCCGTCGCCGTTATCAGCACTTCGGAGTACTGATCCCGCGCGGTGAGCGCAGGAGTGACAAGCTTGAGCACCGACTCAGAGGAGCGATTCTACGCCTCATTGTTCGCCTCAGCAGAGTATTTCGATTTAAAAGCCCCTGCCTTTACTCGTGGTCAAGAAATTAGTGCGCTTCTAGGGACCTTCACTACGGATGGCCCTCCCAACTTAGACCTTGAGCGCGTGCGTATACGGTGGGGCGACGGAAAATCTTCCCGATCGACACTAGTATCGACAGGGGCCAGCTCCAATGAGTTTGCTGTCTTTGGCGCTCATCGCTACCGATCCACCGGAAGATTCCGTGTCATCCTTCGATCAGTTGAGGGAGCGAGAGGCCAGGCAAGAATTACTGTTCGTCGCTAACCACAAGTGGGAGCTCCCGCTCTCACGTCCCCATCTGAGGCCTGTAGCGTCTTCAGCGCCTGCTGTGTATATAGAGCGTACACGCTCCCATGAAATCCACCGGCAAGCCGAAGCAATCTACTATCCCTGACCTAAGCACATTCTTGGTGTGGTTATTCATTTCGCTCGCCTGTCTCACCGGAGCTCTATGGTCCGCACCACCTCTCGTGGACGACGCCTTCATCACCTTTCGATATGCCCAGAATCTCGCCGCGCTTGGCGAACTTCGCTACAATCCGCCATTTGAGTCGAGTGGCGTTGCTAATGTGCTGGGAACTTCTAGTCCAGGCTTTGCGATTTATCTAGCAGCGGCGATGCGTGCTGGCCTCGCGCCGGAAAGACTTGCGCTCTGGACTGGGCTTTTCTCAATCTTTTTTGTTCTTACCATTGGTGGGTACTCACTATGGGCTCCGCGACTTGGACTCATGGCGGCAGCTGCAATCTTTCCCACTATACTCTTAAGCTATTTCATTCAGGTCTCAAGCGTCTCAGGCATGGAGACCGGGCTTTATTGCGGGATTGTAGTTGGAGTTCTGCTACTGCTTGAGCGCAAAAGATTCGCCTGGTGCGCGGCACTAGCGAGCATCGCCACCCTCTTACGTCCTGACGGTGCCGTGCTGCTTGTCATTTCCTTCTACCTCTCACTTCGAGACTCTAAGCGCACCGCTCCAGTGGTTCTCGGAGTGTGCATGCTGATCTTAGGCCCATGGTTGCTGTACTGCTGGCAGACCTTTGGCACTTTGCTTCCCCACTCAGTCGCTGCAAAACAGGTTATTCACCCCGGCTCACTGCTGATTAATGCAACCGTGCTCACGCACTTCTTGCTCCTCTCGCCTTCTCTCCTACTTCTTATGGCGCTTGGATTCTCAGGACTAATCTTGTCTAGCGCTACACAAACGCGCAGCGCTGCGCTGTGCAGAATATCACTGATGTGGTGTCTGGCATATTTGGCTGGCCTGCTATTCTCTGGCGTACGGCCAATATTTTTCTGGTACATCGCGCCACCAGCTCTAGTCTGCGGAGTTATTGGCATCCCCGCTTTTCTTGACTTTGCCCGCTCGTCACGAAGCGCTCCGCCACTAAGAGCGCTACTGCAGGGGCCAGGCGCGCGCTACTTGATTATCGCACTCGCCTTGGTCAGCATCGGCGAGTTCGCTTGGCGTGGGCGCTCTCTCGATCAAGAACAGACCAGACACCTTGCCTACCAAGATATGGCCGCTACGCTTGCACCTGTTGTGGTCCCAGGCGAGAGAGTCTTTCTATGCGAGACAGGAATACTCGGCTTCCATCTCCCGCAGGCCACTATTCTGGACTCGGCAGGACTTACCTCTCAAGAACTGCTCTCAATCAGAAAGGAGAATCCAACTGGATGGCTTACGCAGATGATAAGACTCTATCAGCCCGACTGGCTCATAAGCCCAAAGGGTTGGTGCGAACTCTCCTCGGTCACATCCAAAGAGCCATTCCAGTCTGAGTATCAACTCTTTCACACCAGCATGCCGTCCCTTCAGGGCGGAGTGGTCGCGTTTCGTAGAACCACCAACAATTCAAACAGTGAAAATGAGAACACTCTGTCAAAATAGGCCCTAAGAACTTGCGCTTCTGAGCCGATTCAGTACCCTGATGGGGATACCCTTCTCAATTTTTTGGAGCCTTCTAATGATTCATAAAATCGCTCTCTTCTCTCTCCTGATAATTCCTCTGCTTGCGGGCTGCACCCACTCCGCAAAAACTAGTACTTGTCCAGCCTCCAAACCATGCGCCCACTGCGATACCTGCAAGAGCTGCACTTCCTGCACTAAGGGCGAAGATTGTTCCTGCACGAAAGCAAAGGGTAGTTGTTGCAAAAAGTCAGCCTGCACTGCATCAGACGCTGCTACCAAGCCAGCAGACGCTGCGACCAAGCCAGCAAGTTGTAGCGGGGCAGCCTCAGAAAAGTGCGGGTGCGGCGCAAAGAAGTAATTAGCGGACTTTTAGAGTTCAACACTCTGGGACTCGACTCTATCTCGCGGCCCAGAGTCTCGCGGCCCAGAGTCTCGCGACTAGCCTTCTGAATTGTTCGGTTCGAATCCAAGGTCGGCAAGAATCTCGTAGAGCTTCACCCGCTCCACTGGTTTAGTCACATACCATTGGGAACCGCTGGTAACGGCTTTGATAAACATTTCCTTGTCGTCGGTGCTTGTTATCATAAGTGCGCAAGTTTCCGCCGACTCTTCGACTCCTTCTCCAGCTTCAATTTCACGCAAGGTTTGTAGCACTTCCAACCCACTATGGTGCGGCATCATAAGATCGAGGCACACAAGATCGTAGCGCTGCTTTTGTTGGTGCGCCCGACGAATAGCCTCGATTGCCTCTTGCCCGTCCGAAGCACAATCGACCTTCCCAAAAGGCAAAAGCAGCTTGGCAAGAACTTTCTGACTCACTGCATCATCTTCGGCTACTAAAATTCTCATCATGTCTCTCCTGGCGCCTACTCCACCTCGTCACGTCCGCTCGCGAACAACCACTCACTTACGCGGGGATTCTTTAAGACCTCTTCAATATTTTCTGCGAGGCCTTCGATCACCGCCGGCTCAAAACGTTCCGCAATACATGCACATTCGGGGTATCGCGGATCACCAAAGATTTGCAGTAACTCGCACATTTGTATTAGACGGAACCGCTCGCTCTCACTTTCCGAGCCGAGCTCAGCAGATCTGCGCGGAAGAAAGGTAGTGCTAAAAGTTGCCCCCAACCCAACCTCACGTGCGAGCGCTGCGGCAACCTCGAGGTGCGACACACCAAAGAGCTCCTGCTCACGAGCAGTATCCCAAAGACGCTTGGACGAGCGAAATGCTGCTTGGTACTGGGAGAACTCCTTTGGGCAAGTTGCCAGCAGGGATCCCACCGCTACGAATGGCAATCCTGCAAGCAGCATCCCTCGCCCACCTCCCACTCGAGGCATTCTGTCGCCCAGAATTCTCCCAATCGCAATCTGTTGACGCATGCGGCCAGTAAGAATACCCCAAGGCTCTGGGTCACATACCTGCGACAGACGTCGTGTCAAAAATGACAGGGAAAGCACCGCCATCGTTTCGGCCGGACCTAGAAACCGAGTGAGCTGAGCTGCCGGCATCTCTGGATAGTCATCAAGATGCATCGGGTGCATTTCCTCGACTGCGGCGACTAACACTGCTTCGTTGGTGGGAGCTCGAAATACAAGCTCCGTTACTCCCGCCAACACCTCGTGCAAATCAACCGCACCTCCATGAGAGAAGAGCGCTTCTGCATTCCGGATTGCGCGCACCGTGCGCGACAGCACTCGCGGAATTGGCCCGAAGGCTTGAAGAAATTCAGAAGCCGCTAGTATTTGACCCATAGCTCCAACGTCCCGCATACGCTGACGATATAGTGTCCCTCAAATGTCCAGACGCCAAGACCTAAATGCATAGAGATCCCACTAGGTTACCTACAGTTCTGCACCCTCGCCTTTGGTTAACCGCACGGAAAGTGATAAACTAGCCACGCTCGGGAGACTATCTCTCGGAAGCACTATGTTGGTAGCACATTGCGAGGCAACTTATGACCACAATTTCCACCACCTCCCTATCTCTGAGCTTCCGTAGTTTAGTGGCCGCCTGCGCACTCGTTGTGGTGTCTGCACTAGCCCTAAATCAGGCGCATGCCGAGACCGAAGGCGCACCGCTATTCGACGAACAGAGCGCCGGTGAGATTGACCCTCTTGGAACGAATCCCTCCGCTCTGGCTTCTGCCCCGATCAACCCCGACACAAGTCCATGTGGCGGCTTACTCAAAGAATGCGTAGCCCTAGACACCGACAGACGTTCAAGCTGTTTTCAAGCTGCTGCCCGGGACGAACGCTGCGCTCACACCGAGCTCGCACGCCTCGCTTTTCTAAGAAGCACTCTATCTTCGGACCAAGGCGGCCAGGAGTTTGCTCTGTTGGGACCTCAATTTGTAAACAAAGAGTGCGTAGAACGCTTTGATAACCAGCTCTCGGGCAACCTCATCCGTGGAAGCATCCCGGATGAAACTATTCGAGGACTGTATGGGCAATTACAACAGTGCCAGGTAGAAGCGATAGACGACGTTTTCAGACCGTAATTCGACTCCCTTTAGGCACTTCGCTTATTGAGGCGAACTTCCTTTCGCAAACGCCCAAGCTATCCTTTCTGATGCCTGTAGCCTTTTTTTGATCCCACCGTGACTCAACACTCAGTCGCCACTTCCCGATTCATAGGACCGCTACTTGCCCTTGTTATTCCCGCGCTCGTACTGCTGGCCCTAGAGCTTACCTGTCGCGTCTTTGACCTGGATAGCCGAATCGCCAAGAGAACCTCACCCAGTACGCCGCAGGTTCTGGAAATGCCTACGTGGATGCTACGTGAAGACAACGCGGTGGCACGAGCTTCGGTGCGCGCCTCTCTAGATCCAGAAGCGCTGCAATGGATGAATCTGTTTCAAGAGGGAAATGGGTACCGGGTGCGGCTTCTTCCCCTGATCGATACGTCTGTGCTCAACACCTTTAGCCGCATTCCTCGTGAACTTCAGGAGCGCTATCGAATCCAAAGTAACTCGCTTGGGTTTCGTGGTCCTGAGCTTAGTGAGAATAAAGCTACCGGCACCTTTCGAATATTAGTCTTTGGAGACTCCAGCTCGTTCGGTTGGGGCGTCAATCAAGATCAAATGTACTCTGAACTACTTGCCCAACAGCTCACCCCAGGATCGCTCGCAACGCAATCCGACAAGACATTCTCTGCGGTCGAAGTCGGGAACTTTGCAATCCCTGGAGATTCGTCAGAATACGGCAGCCTTATTTTCGATCAGTTCGCGTCACACTATCACCCAGACCTAGTCATTCTCGGATTTGGAGCAAACGATGCCAAGAAGGTTGTGACTTCGCATACGGCTCAGGTCTCGAGCTTCAAAGAATCTGCGAACAGCTCTGCGATTCGAAAGATACTTCAGCGCAGCGCCTTTGTGCGAGTACTTACTCACCTCCTCGCCCCCAAACCCACAGCAGTCCCGAATCAACTTGTCACTGCCGTTGAACGTAAACGTTACCGTTCGAACCTGGTACGCATGGGCGAATCTGCAAAGGCAGCTGGGGCACAAACCCTACTGCTCTCGCTTTGCACCCCTGCACAATATCGCAGAAGCGCTGCCGCCATCGCCAAAAGAAAAGGCTTTCTTCAGCTTGACGGTCAAGAACTCTTGCTTGAGTCACTTCCAAAGATTCAGTCTGCTGAAATCTATGCAACCAAAGCACAGGCGCTTCGAAAAGATCTTGGTACTCTGCTTTCGCAAGAGCCGCTGCTCTACGTCTCTTCTGATGGTTGCCATCCCAATGCGATTGGCCACGAGATTATTGCGCAGGGGTTGCTTGAGGTGATTCGCAGCACAAGTTGGAACGGACCTTTGAGTTAAAAGGCCATGATAATTCAACCGACAGACGAGGCCCTGCTTCAAGTTGCCCAGGCTCTGCAGTCAGGACAGGTCGTCGCCTTTCCCACAGAGACCGTTTATGGGCTTGGCGCCAACGCGCTCAATCAATCAGCCGTGCAGCAGATCTTTCATCTGAAGGGTCGACCCGCATCGAACCCTCTGATCGTGCACGTCGCGAGTCCAGACCAGGCCGCTAACGTTGCCGACCTTTCAGGAAAATCCCAAATCAAAGCACGCATGGACCGCTTGTTCCCTTTTTGGCCAGGCCCACTCACACTAGTACTACCCAAGCATTCCCAAATCTCCTCACTTGTTACCGCAGGTGGTGAAACAGTTGCGGTAAGAATTCCCTCTCACCCAGTCGCTCTTCGGTTGCTTGAGCTTGTAAAGCTTCCTATAGCCGCACCAAGCGCCAATCTTTCATTCGGTGTAAGTGCCACCACCGCAGCGCATGTGTACCGTGATTTTGGCGACAGTATCCCTCTCATACTCGATGGAGGGGCCTGCACTATTGGTTTGGAATCAACCGTGGTGAATCTCTGCGAGGCAAAGGTCGCCATACTTCGCCCAGGAGCCGTGACCCGTGCCGAGCTCGAAGCGGTCCTTGGAGAGCAGGTTTATGTTCCTGAAAGCACCACGTTGAATTTGAAGGACGCGGAATCCCATGCAACCTCCCCCGGACTCCACCACCTGCACTATGCACCGCGCACTCCGTTGCAGCTGCTCAGCCAGGTTCACTTTCCATCGGGCTCAGCTCGAGGTGACTCTAAGCTCCAGCGAGGGCTTATTTCCTTTAGTAACGAATGCACAGTGTTGAATCGTGAGCACTTCCAGGTAATAACCACCATTAGCCAAACGGCGGATCTCGTTGAAATCGGGGCAAACCTGTTTGCCGCTCTTAGAGAACTCGACCAGCAGGGACTAGATCTAATTGCGGTTGATTCATGCGCCGACAAAGGACTTGGGCGAGCTATTATGGATCGCGTCCGTCGCGCACGACACAACTAGGAAAATTCTGCAAAGCCAAATCTTAGTGGTCTTAGTGGTGCAAACAAACTCTAGAAATTGGCCTAAATTTGAATAAACCTGGAAGACCACAAAGCGCACGAAGATTGAAACACGGGCTACTCAGGTCCTTTAGATGCGGGACCTGAATAGTTCGATCGGAAAGTAGCAAGGACTGTTATGACACTACCAAAAGACAATGCCATTCACGGAGTAATGTTAAAGAACCTGAAATCGCAT
Source organism: Bdellovibrionota bacterium (assembly GCA_041739995.1). Classification (GTDB taxonomy): domain Bacteria; phylum Bdellovibrionota_C; class UBA2361; order UBA2361; family JBGSMV01; genus JBGSMV01. The sequence continues at coordinate 5,604 of JBGSMV010000061.1, read as the reverse complement.
AGTGACGACCGCGGGTACTTCCGTGAAGTAATTCGCCACAACGATCCATTTTTTGAAGGCGAGCACTTCGGGCAGTGGAGCCACAGCCGCATGATCAAAAACGTGGTGAAGGCCTGGCACTATCACCATGTACAAATTGACTGGTGGTACTTAGCACTTGGTCAGGTAGAAACCGTTCTGTTTGATAATCGCCCTGAGAGCCCAACTTTTAAGCAGAAGCTAGTATTTCGCATGGGAGGATCTGATACCGCCGCTACTGATGATTCACACAACGTGTGCGTAAAAATTCCACCGGGCGTGCTGCATGGTCTTAAAGTGCTCAGCAACGAAGCGCATTTGTTCTATATTACCAGCGTCACCTACAGCCCTCAGGAAGAGGGTCGCTTCCCCTATAACTCAGAGATCGTCCCGCATGACTGGGGCAAGGATGCGCTAACCGTGGAGAATGACAGGCGTCTGTTTGTTCCAACTTCAACGCGGCAAGTTCTAAATGCCTAGCCACGATTGCTGTTTGCGGGAAAAAGCTTCCAAAGGCTACCGAGCCCCGCCTCGTGTCCTGAGTGCGGAATTCGGCGAGAACAGCGAGAAAAATACTTAAATGAACTTCTGACTCAGCGCACTAGCAGGGTTGTGAAAGACTCTTTTCACAACCCCACTAGATACGCGGTCCCGGAAAGCTCCCGGAGCTATACGAAGGCAAATAGCTAGTTTGGCTGCGGAGTATATCTGAGGTACGGCTTTACCTCTCGGTGACCCTTAGGGAACAGCTCAGGAATCTCGTTATTCTTTACCGCTGGGACGATGATGCATTCACCACCTCGCTTCCAGTTTGCGGGAGTCGCCACTTTAAACTGTGCGGTAAGCTGCAAAGAGTCGATGACACGCAGAATCTCATCGAAGTTTCTTCCCGTCGATGCCGGGTAAGTAATCGAGAGGGCCAGGGTCTTGTCTGGCTTAACGATGAAGACAGACCGCACAGTCATGGTGCTTCCCGTTGAAGCCGCGTTGGGATGTATCATTCCGTAGAGTTTGGCAACTTCTTGGGTCATATCCGCGATTATCGGAAAGTTCACCGTACAACCTTGGGTTTCGTTAATGTCTGAAATCCAGCGCTTATGATCTTCTACAGAATCCACACTGATGGCGATCATTTTGCAGTTGCGCTTCTCGAACTCACCTTTGAGCTTGCTTGCCGCCCCGAGTTCGGTGGTGCACACCGGAGTGAAGTCAGCGGGGTGAGAGAAGAGGATGCCCCACGAGTCGCCGAGCCAGGAATGGAATGTCACCATTCCCTCAGTCGTTTCAGCGCTGAAATCAGGTACCTTATCCCCTAACTGTATCGACATATGCCGTCTCCTTTATAAAAATTATAAAATGAAAGCGCGCGCGTGATGAGACTTAGTCTAGTCCCCACCCATTCGCAAACGTACCAAAGCAATAGGCTGAGGCTCTCAGAAGAATCCCTTCGCTGAGGCCTTGCCCGCTCCCGTAGCGAGCCCTCCGGGTGAGCCACAACGCCTCTCTTAGCTGCCCCCCTCAATCAAATTGAGGCCTAACTCACTATACTTACATGCTTTTCAGGCGATGGAGCTACCGCCCGGACTTCAGTCCCCACTCTCAATATTTCACCCCCTTGTGACGATACTTCTTCTTGAAGCCGGTTCCTCCTACAAGGGGGAACGATTAACCCCTATTCGAGTTACCGGGAACGTCATCCATGAGCTGGAAATCTCCCTTCGTCATTTATCGAGTCAGCTCATCGGGTGCTCTGGAACCCGTCTTCGTCTGTGAGGACATCAAAAAGGCAAAGTACTGGCTGAACTACATCGCCCAACCCGGCGATGTATTGTGCCGCACTCCTGCTCACCCAAAACACACTCAAGGCACTGCGTGTCCAGAATACTGGTGCCACAAAGAACAAACCGGGACCTCCTCCTCTGAGCAGTCCCGCTGGAAAACGTTCGTTGAAAAAAAAGTCGGTGACGTTTCGTTCCCCGAGGAAGAAACCCCGGTCGCAAACTAACGGGTAAAGTTCGAGAGGTTGAGAAGGTAGGAGTATAAGATGTCGATCCTAGATTCCTTAGACAAGAATATGCCGATTCTCATCGTGGATGACTTTTCTACGATGCGTCGCGTGGTAAAGAGCTGTCTCACTCAACTTGGCTTTGCCAATGTCACTGAAGCAGAAGACGGCTCCGCTGCTCTATCAAAACTAGAAGACACTGATTTCAAATTCATCATCTCTGACTGGAACATGCCCAATATGATGGGCATCGATCTTCTCAAGGCGGTGCGTGGTGACAATAAGTTGAGCACCATTCCATTTCTGATGGTCACGGCCGAATCACAAAAAGAAAATATCCTCGACGCCGCACGCGCAGGAGTCTCGAACTACATCGTCAAGCCATTCACCGCTGAAATCCTGCAAAAGAAGATGGAAGCAATCTTCAAAACAAAGTCATAGTGGCAGAGTAGGCAGAGAGACCGGAAACCCCATGCTTCTACCTTGGTGGCCTTTGTGGTTCAATCAAACTTCGGCCAATTGCTAGTGTTTGTTTGCACCACCAAACACACTAAGACCACAAAGAGTTGGAATTTCAGAAACTCCCAAGATAGTAGGAAGGCTTTTATCCGACGAGTTCTACGTTCGCTCGTGGCACACTAACCACTTCGCCATCTTCAAGACGAGCTCGGAGCACGCGCGCTGACGCTCCAGTAGGAATCTCCTCAGCTTTTGGAGGCAACTCAACAACCTCTGCCCTTAGACCAAAGTAAGGCACCCGAATCAACCGAATCTTGCTTCCGATCTCAAGCCCACCGCCCTGACGCGAGGCACCAGCAGAATCTGTGGCAACTGAACTTAAGGTTCCGCTCTCTACGTTTGAAACAATCAATTCAGGGCGCACCGCCCCCGCGCGCACTTGTGTGGCACCATTAATTGAGACCTCTCGCCCTTGAAGGGCTCTAAGCAGCGCAGGAATGCGCGTTGCCATAGCAATGCGGCCAAATCCCTCAGTAACAATCAGAGTCATTGAGATATCCTCGTCACCGGTCAAAGCAATGCCAATATCTTTCCCGACATACTCATGCAAAGCACGGTCATCAATGGACCCCACAACCAGTCCGCTCGCACCACGCTCGGCGGCAAGTATCAACACTGCCGCACTCGGCGACATTCCGCCCACTAAGACCTTCTTCTCGCAGTCAGAAGGTATATCCGCTTCAGTAAGCACATGTCCCTCAGGAACGGGGAGAACATGCAAACTACCTACGCGCTCGCCTCCGACACCAAAAATTCCTTGCACCAGCGCAGCCTGACTCCCAATCGTTACCGACTTGCCCTCTTCACAAGACAGGACTCGACCACCAATATATGCATTCACAGAGATAGGTTTTTGTGCCGCGCGTAAAGCAACATGCCCAGTTTCTGGAGATATAAGCTCAACGGTCCCATCCACCGGCGCATTGAATCGAGTTTTTAGCCAACCGAACAGTCCGGCATGCTGGCACAGAAGATCCCCGGCCTGCACTACGCTGCCCACTTTGACACGTAATCCAGACAACACTTCAGGGGGCTGAATGCCCATTTTTTCTGGCAATTTGAGGATATACAGATCGCCGGGCAAATTTGCTCGTGCCACTACTTGGTCGGGCTTTACCTCATCACCTACACGCACCAACAACTCCCCGGGCAAGGGCAGTTCGCGCCGACGTTCAACATGCGTCGAAGAGGTCACGGTGAGTCCCGGGGCAAATGCGCGCGCGCTTGACGGTGCTTTAGAGCTAGCCACAGGCACCTCCGTCGCGTTCAAGCCCAAGACCTTTAAGGATCAGTCGCTGGTCTGCAATACGCTGCGCTGAAGTGCTCGAAAATTCAATCGGCCGATTGCGCCCATCTAAAATAATGCCGTGCAGACCAGCAACAATAGTTCGTGTCAGCACCTCTCCTGGCCCTGCGCCTACGTTCACCGTTCTGTGTTTGGGCTCAACCACAATCTCGAGCTCCTGGCCCTCGGCAAGGTCGACAATCGACACTGTCCCGCGCTGTACTTGGGCGCACTCGCTACCATTGACTTTGAGCACCGCAAGCGGCCCAGTAAACTTCGCTGCCTTTGAATATACTGGCGCCAAGGCGTGACAAATACTGACAAGACAATCTGAGAGAAAAATCTGCTCGGCCGCCTTTGGATGCACCGAAGCCAGCACGCCTAAGTGCGGCATCATGAAAATTGAGTCCACTGCGATTTGCGTGAGGCCCTCTAACGCAAATCCGTCCAGCATCATAAGCGCCGCCTCAAGTCGATGCGGGGCATGACTAAGCACTCCGCCGGATCCAATCACCAGATCGAGACTCATGCGATCGAAAAGCTCGTAACGGTTATGTTGTTGAGAGAATATGTCCGCAATACCTCGCCGCTGAGAAACACCGCTCAATCCGACGGCGAGTGAACGATGATGATCCAACGACAGACGCAATGCCTCTCGACACACCGCTTGCTCAAGCCATAGATCCTCTATGGTCTGTGGAATAGACGTGGGGCGTATCATCTTATTACGCAGACGGTCCCTAATTTCTGAAGCCTCGAGATCATACGGAAGCCACCTTGCAATATTCTCTACTCCCGTTTCCTTCAGCACATTGGCGATGGAGTAGCTCATGCCATAGTTCGCAGACACTGTGCGATTAAAGATTGGTGCGTCCTCTCGATTTTTGAGTACGCTGAACACGTCGGTAGTAGCCCCACCAATATCGGCACACAGCACCTGCAAGTCATGCGTATTCGCATAACTCTGCACCATATCGCCAACCGCGGCAGGTGTTGGCATCACTGGAACTGGTGTCCAGGACATCAACTTTCCATAGCCGGGCGAGTGACTCATCACGTGAGAGAGAAAGAACTCATGAATGGCTTCACGCGCAGGGCCAAGCTGTTCTTGCTCCAAAGTCGGGCGAACATTGTCCACCACCGAAACATGCGCGATTGATGAAAGGATCTCTTCGACCTCGTGCGCCGCATCTCGATTTCCGGCATAGATGACCGGCAACCGCAGAGTGCTTCCAAAGCGTGGCCTCGGAGCAGCCGCCAGCACCAACTCCGCTAGTTCGACCGCATGAGACCTCGAGCCGCCATCAGTGCCACCCGTGATAAGCACAATATCGGGTCTAAGATGCCGAATTCTCTCTATTTTTTCAAAGTCCTCGCGCCCATCATCGGCACACAAAGTCTCCATTACGATCGCACCTGCGCCAAGTGCTGCGCGCTCTGCTGACTCAGCAGTCATTTGTCGCACCACGCCAGCGACTAACATTTGCAATCCACCGCCTGCTGAACTGGTGGAAAGATACAAATCGATTCCGTTTGCCTGCGGTTGTGCTGATTCTTCGGAGAGCAGGAACGGAGTAGCTTCGGAGCTATCCTCCAGCAATATAGTCCGGCCACTTAATTCTTGAATCTCAATGAAGGCATTCAGCGCTCCGACGGTAACATCAGCGACGGGCGCCTCAACCGTAGTTGGTGCCTCACCTCGAAAAGTCTGGCGCCATCCCTGAGGGGTGTTCTCAAAAAGCAAAGCCTTAGTCGTAGTAGAGCCACAATCGGTCAC
>JBGSMV010000060.1:0-20539 GCA_041739995.1 Bdellovibrionota bacterium | reverse complement strand
AGTAGCGGTGCTTTAACTCGTCAAAACCTACTATTTCTCTCATATTTCCAGAACCTTATAAAAGTTCGGTAACTGGAATTATGAGGCTTCAACCACTCAAACAGCTTCTCTTTGGTAACCTTTTTTATGAGGCTTATCGGGTTAAGAAGGAGTCGCTCCGGTAGGGCAAGAGGGTCTCCCTCATTCTCCGCCATCAGTGAATAGCCATAGAGAATGATATAAGTAGCGGAGTCTCTCGCAATCATTGCGCCAAGTGCATGCGCCTCGTGAACTGCTACCCGATCGATTCTATAGTCGGTTGCAGCGCCGGAATTCGGAAGTGAGAACGGACCCATCGATGTTGAAAGGGAAAATGTCAGGGTGACGAACAAGTTGGCGACGATGCCATGCGCAATAAGCCCAGCTCCTACCAGGCGAGGAAAGACCCTCGTACGCAGACTCTCCCAAGCCACACTGATGATTATGCAGAATAGATACTGATTCACTAGCAACCTTCTTGGTCGAATGGCAGGAGCGCCTTGGAAGGCCATGCAGACTGCGGAAGTCATGCACACCGCAGCAACCCCAAGCCAAAACAGGCGGTGATGTCTCGGACCCAAACAAAGTGCAACGGCCGTGCATACCAGGAGGTACGGAGGGTCTAAGTTCTCATCAGTGAAGGCATGAAAAACATACAACTGTGCAGCGCTCAGAATTTCATCAAACCCCCAAGGAAAACTATACCCGTGCACTTCATTGTGACCGGCCAGGAAATATCCGTAGAAAAAGCAAATAGAAACCAGCCCCCATGTCGCTCGGCGTATTTTGGGAATCTGGTTAAGGGTGAGCACTCCGATGAAAGGAAGCGCAGTTAGGTATATCTTACTACCCTCGTAGATTTGGTAGCCAAAGCAATAGAGCAGAGTCCACAAAAGAACCTCGAAGAGCCACATGCCCCAATGGCTCACATTAAAGCGCTGAGCAAATAGGAGGCGCAGCGCTAGCACCACGCCAAGCGGGCCGGTAATGGGGGTGTTTCCAATCAATCCGAATGAAATGATCGAAGAAGATGAAAGAATGCAACCAAGAAATACCACCTTTGACTGAGATGGCAGAAGGCCAAGACTCAAAACAATCGTGAGAAGAAGTACGCCTAGAGAAATATAGTGAGAGATAAAGGCCGTACCACTCAATTGATAGAGCAGCCCAGCAAGCCAACCATATATCAGGCCATTGGAGGGCACTCCATAGACATAATCTATGCTTGTCCGCCAAAAACTTAGGAATCCCGAAAGGGCCGAACCCTGACTCAGTTCAACCAATCCACGCGTCGGACCGAGCAAATCCCAGCCATTCACAAAATAGGAACGGCTCCAAGCACGAGCTGCGAGGTGTGCCGCAAGGACAAGAAAAAGGAGCGCAAGTAAATAGGCTTGCGATCGTTCGTCTCCGCTGCGTGAAAAAAATCGCCGAACTGTCGGAGGAACAAGCATGCGCAGTCACTCCATTTTTGACTCGTGAAACAACCCCCTATGTCGAAGGTCAGCGCACATCTCCAGTCTATCGCAACCTGAGATTTACCCAGTTCACATGATCATGGGAGAAACCATCTTCGCCGTTAGTGGCGATCAGCATCAATTCCGTCACTCCACCGACACCAACAACGAACTCCCAGGCAGGATCGCCCCGCCGTAACAACGGGGATACGGCAACCCGCCGCGTCCCTATGACGACACTGCAAACAATACTTCCTAAAGGGCCTGCATTGTCGTGAATGCCGCACCCCCCCTTGAATTCTCGCGCCGACTTACTCCAGCGAACTTTCACCTCAGAGTTTGCATGCGTTCCAATCCCGGATGGATACATCACTCCTCCGATAAGTAAGGGTTCGTTCTCGACGGACCGGTGAACCCTCAACTCGCCTAAAGTCTGCGCAAAATAGGCCACTCTAAGATCACCGACATGTATGGAAGTTGAGGGGAAGGATTGGCGGAAGACCATGCGGGTAGCGGCGACTACAGTAAAGGCCCCAATCGACATCACTAACCCAGCAAACAAGACCTGACCGATCCTTTGTGGCAAACGGAACCTCCCCAGAGAAATGCCTGGAGCACTGTTATGGTTCTTAGGCACAGGGCTGTCTCAACAAGCGACGGAGGGAATTAGCTCCCGGGTTCGCGCGGCACACACTCCCAAATTAGCCGTGCAAGAGTTTAAACATCTATGGGGCCCATGCTTAACCCGTGAATCAACGCCATGCAAATTCAGTTTGGCGATCCAGCCTGAAGGCTGAGCTAATTTGAACACCGGGTCATTACGCGACATCACATTGCGACTTCTTGCCTTCCTAGTTTCCTCTCCTCGCATTCGCCTTGATCAAATTGCAGGGGACACAGTGCGGGTGTCCACCCGGCCAGGGCGAGAGGTCGCTCCCAGGTTCTAGAAAGAAGGTTCCTTTGCTTACCGCGCTTCGGCGCATGAGCATTTCAGCTGCCTCTAGCGATTTGGCAGGCATTCTGATTTGAATCACACTCACCACTCTGCCCCGCGTTTGAAGTTGCGATCTCTAATAACATCTCAGGGGCAGACGCTTCACGTGCGTTCCCGCCAACGGTTTGGGGATACCCAACAGAATCAAGCGTCCTACTTCGCCGCGCATTTTGCACTCAAAAGCTCAGAGTTTGCTCTCAGTAGCCGTCGGGTCCTTAATCAAAGAGTTTCTCCACGTGCTCACTTCGCTCCGTTAGCGTTGACGATGTCGCATCACATCGTCCTTTGCATTTATCGAGTCCACGAGACGGATGGGCGCTTCTAATCTCAATAATATCAAGTCGTTAAGAACGGTGGCGGCTATCGGGAATAACCGCTCCACAAACTCGCTTAGGATCCTAAAAACAAAGAGAATAGATGGACAGGAGCAGGTTTTTGGGGTTTCTTGCTGGACGTATGCACAGCACAGGTAAGATCCGAAAATCGCCTCCGCGATCGCACTATGTGCGTGGGGTCTCGCTCGTGGAAGCGATCATAGTGCTCCCCGTCTTCCTACTTACTCTTCTTGCCTTCATCGACCTTTGTCGCTACTTCCTGATTTCCATATTTCTCTCTCTTAGCGCACATCAGGCGATTGACGATGCGACTAAATTCGCAATGGAGATTGAGACCACTGAAACTTTCTGCACCTCGAACCCCACTAACCTCGCTCAGTGCCAAACCTTTAATGATTTCATCCTTCAGCTCGTTGGGCCAACCTCGCGAGCACTTCGCACTGCTTCGTTAGTCGCCTCCCCCCCTGCAAGTGGCGGGATGGCTGAGCTCGTCGCATTCCGAATGTACAACAAAGCCGAATATGACGCGGTCGGCGCCGCAAGCTATGACGCATGGAGCGGTCTCATTACAAGAAATTCTCCAATTGGCTTTCTTCGCCCTGGAGAGTTTATGGACCGCGTCCCCCCTGCATCGGGCCGGGAGTGGCACCCTCTGCGCGGAGAAGACTCTGTTCCTCCGCTCTATTGGCCCTCTCCCCTTGAAACATGGGACACTGTGTTTCAAGAGAATCCGCTCGCGGCTCGCATCGAAGTTACCTTTCGACCAATTATTCCGTTTTTTCTGAGTGAATTTAGAATCAGTGCCTCCGCCCTTGGATTTCGGAAATCCGGCAAGTTCGGTCTTGGACGTCTCCCTCCAGTGCCTTCGCAAACCGCAACAGCGACGCCAACAACGACCTCGACGGCAACTCCAACCGAGACTCCAACGTCGTTACCTTCGGAGACACCGACCGCAACGGGAACAGCCACCGTCACGGCTACCAGTACGGGAACTGCAACCCAAACTGGCACAGCTACGCAGACCGGCACAGCAACCGCTACAGGCACCGCCACATCAACACCAACAGTAACAAGCACAGCCACGGAGACAGTAACGCCTACTGCAACTGGAACGGCCACTGCAACCGCTACGATTACTGCCACACCAACGGAGACTGGAACGCCGACTCATACCGGCACTGCAACTAATACGGCCACCGCGACCATGACGCCAACCGTAACCGTAACAGCGACTCAAACTGCTACGCCAACGAACACGGGAACTGCAACCGCAACAGGAACTGCAACCGGGACGGCTACGGAAACCGGAACTCCAACTAATACAGGAACGGCAACATCGACTGCTACTGCAACCGCAACCCGCACCGCCACTGGCACCGCCACCGCAACAGGCACAGCGACGAATACCCGCACACCTACTCGAACACGGACACCAACAAGCACCGGCACTCCGACACACACGGCTACTCCAAGCGCTACCGCCACTACTTCACCGACCGCTACAGCAACCAACACTCCGACTCCAAGTGGTTGCCCTGCGGAGTGCTTCGACCCGCGACCTGGCGATCCGCAGTGCACAGATCCACCAGGCCCAGCGGAGCCAGAATGCAGAGCATGGGACACCAACTTGGGGCCAACGCTCGACTGCTGTTGCGCGTGTCCAAACGGTATAATTAACGGATAGGAGGGCGAAGTGTCTCCGACATCGATTCAGTCATCAGGTACCATTGCATCAGGTGGTGCTGGACAGAAAACTCTGGCTAGAGGGCTGCAAAGCCCGATGTGCCGTGGCGAGTCGGGGTTTGTCATCGTCTTTTTTGTAATTGCCTCATTTGCTCTTCTGGCTTTAGTCGCCCTCTCGATCGGCCTTGGCATCGTGGCAACGGGGAGCACTCGTCTTCAGCAGGCGGCCAACCTCGCCTCCCTGGCTGCGCTTAAGGAGTACATAGATAAAAGGGCAGATCCCGCTAATCACCCTCCCAGAGATCTCGCGGACTTCGCTCGAGACAGAGCCAACTTCATACTCGGTAGCAACGATCTTGCACTTACGAATTCTAGTTTGGGCGGATTGCGCCTCGTTGATGAGACGGAAACGGTGGATACTGGAGGCCTCCTCGAGCCTGGATCGTATTTCTCTGAAGATCCTGATGGGACGGGCCCGCTGACTCCGTGCGACGGTCCTCCTCCGGCATATCCTTGCTTCAAGCCAGTTGATTCGGCGACGTTCGAACCGGAAAACCCATTCTTCCCAGTAAATGCGGTTCGGGTGTTAGCCAGAAACGCGGCCTCGAATCCTATTATCGTACCGATCGCCTCGATCCTCGGGCAGGAGAACTCCCAGATTAATAGCTCCGTTACCGCCTCCCTTGCACAACGGTGCGTGGCGTTTGTGTTAGATGTCTCGCTATCGACCACTGACGAGAGCCACAAACTTCCCAGCGGTAACCTACGACTCCCATACGTCTCGCGCCCGTGGGACTCCTCGCCCGAAACTATTGTCACCGGCAACGACCCTGATACGGGTCTTCCCTATCCACCCTGGGTAGAGTGTGACGCCGAACTCGCCCCTCCGCCGCCGCCACCGGTGTATTTGCTTTCGCCACGACCGGGCCGCGTGCTCTGTCCGAACAATAGCGCGATGTTTGCAATGCTTACGCAAGATTTGCATGTAGGAGGAGGACTCCCCGACCCGCAGAATAACACTACCACTCTTTCATGGTGCAATCTCGACAACAACGGCGCAATTTTGGTTCCCGGGAATAACTCCGGACTCGTGTGGTGCAATCTTGCGATGCAGAATGGTGGCTTTCTCGATCGTGGCGGGAATGCGACTCCCTTGGCTTACCCAGTCACCCCCGGCGGAGCTCCTCAAATTCTGAAGCATTACCGCCAGCATTATCTCGATCGCGGAACTCCCTACGGGTATGTGCGAATCGACCACGTCAACAACCCCGAACCATTGTCTACCTTCCTCACAGCATTCAATGCAGGTCTTCGACTCATACAACTCCAAACAACAGGTGCAGATGGTGCAATGGTGGTCCCATTCGGAAAAGTACCGATGAACGTATTCCCCGCCGACACCGCTCTGGACAAGGTCGAACGTAATCTTTCGTTTCTCGTTCAGACGACAAACTATCTCAACCGAGGAACCATTACTAATTGGGAGACGGCATCTCCGTATCGACCAGTGACTAGCCCACCCGGGTGGCCCCCAGGCGGGACCTTTCCAGTTGTTCCAGGGGAACTTCACCCAAACTATATCGACATGGGATGGTTCCCTGTTGACCGGACCAACAACCGGGACACGGACATCATTGGCGCTCTCAAGTTTGCTATTGATCGTCTGGCTGACATCAACATCTGCCCCGCAAGTGCCCAGAAATCGATAGTTCTTGCGACGGACGGACTGATGACGTGTGATACTGATCCTGTTACGGGCGTTCAGAGCTGCCCCGCACCTAAGGACCACACTAGCTATTTGAGTGCCGTAGAAAATCTCATTGGCCCTGGAGTCGATAGCATTCGTAACAAACTTACCCAGAGTCGCATTGCTCTTACTACGCTATTGCGAGGGGAGCTTGTGCAGCCAAACTTCAAATTTGCACTGTCGCCTTCTGGATCGGGGCACGCCACTCTCCGAGAGCTTTGGGCTCAAAGCTCCAGAGATAGAAACGCAGCAAAGAGCTTAGTGGAGTACACTCAGCTCAACGGCACAAGCGAAGAGGATGCCTACGAAAAAGTTGGTGAGAAGAACTCCGCCAATGATACAAGAATTTTCAGAGACCCAAATTGGGTGTTTACCTATCTTTCGCTGGACTCTGGGGGCCTCATGTGTCCGCTACTCGATATCTGCACTCCCGCTCAATGTCCTGCGTGTGGGGGGTCTTGCTATGAGCCAGATGGATCGCTCAGTCCCTGTGCGCAATGGCCCTCCACATTCTACTGTGCCCCGCGGGAATGGGAACCCTCCGAACAAGCGGCGCGGTGCGTCCAACAGACTGTCGGTGGAAACCCCTATATCCTCGTATCAGCCAATTAAGTTAGGGAGAGTACTCGTGTCGGATTTTATTCAGCTCTTAATTTCTACGATAAAGCCAACTTGATTTTCGATATCAAGCACTTGCCCCTGCTGATGGCAGATCGCATTACCGATTATCGTCTTACCATCTGGAGAAATCCCGGTAGCCTCCGTCAGCTGCCAAGCGGCTGTCATGGGATTATTAGCATCGATTCCCCTGCCATTCCCCATAATTCGATTTACTTCCGTTTTCAGGCGCTGACTCTTGCGACAAGATTCGGTGGCACAATCGATTCCGGGACGAACTACCGCGGTCTCAAGAAATTCAGCGTCAGGAAAGCCACTCATTCCCCCCGCATAGCTCTTCCCGACGGTTCGACAACCTCCGTTAGAAGTATCATTGTAGATACTTCGCGAAAAATTACTCGCGAGACCAGTGAAATACTCATCTTCCACGTCGCGCATTGGGGTCATGACTCCTGCCGTTCCACGATACGCAGTCGGACGCCATCTGAATCCATCCTCGGTTGTTCTCCCCACGCTAATTACCCCAGACGGACCACCATCGTCCGGATCGACCGCAAGGTCAGTATCGGACGGCAATGCGCCAGTAAGAAGAGTGGGAATCCGCGGATAAAAAATACTGGGATAGGAATTTCGTGCAGCAGAACCGGTGGTATCAGAACCAACAATGGACCAGCCATCTGCCGATATGGCGTTCGCTTTCCCATGCGGTCGCAACCCAAGATCTCCAGAAATCGTGGCTCGTGCCCCGCTAGCAAGATCGGCATCACCACTGCCCGCCTGCCAAGAGAACGAAGTGGGGGTGAAAAGTCGTGGAAGGACGGTCGTGTCTGACCGCTCAAGATACCACAGAAACGGCAAAGAGGGTCGCGCAACCGCAGCTCCTCCTCCAATTCGGTGGCGATAAAACCCCACCAGGGAATTGCCGCTCGAGTTCACTCCATAACCAAACGACATGCAAACTCCATATCCAGAATATGCACCACTTGGTGCGCCTGATCCCACACAAGCGCCAAGACTCCCATCGACGGGATCGGGAATTTGCTGACTAGAAATCACAGCTCCCGTTACGGGATTGACGACCCAGCGTCGCGCTCGAAAATGTTGGGAAAGTCCAGAAATACTGTAGCTCCCCACAATTACGCTGCCATCGATATTAGTCGCAGTCGCTTCTCCCTTATCGCTCGATCCATTGGTGGGGAGATCACACCCGTTTCCGCCTTGACAAGGAACTTTAGAGAGCATCGTTGGGGCATGATTTATTGATTGCCATCGAATCGGCCTCTGGCCCCCTTCTGCATGCCCCATTCCAACAATTACCTGACCGTTTGCTGACAACCCAAGCGCGAGCGTGCCTGAATCCGCACCTGGGATATTGTGGGGGCCGTTACTAAGAACCTTAACATCGGAGTAACCTCCGTTAACCTGAGACAACAAACGAAACGAGTGATAACGCCCATCGGACTGACGACGATAGTGTCCAACCACATGATGTGTCGCCGAAACATCGGTGAGCCGAATCGGCTTTCCTTCGCAAAATTTGACTGGTGTAAAACTGACTCGGGTAGTGTTCACCGGAGAGAGAGAACATCCAGCGACCAAAAACTCTTGGGGCTCTGAGAATCCGAGCGACTGCCCTCCCACCGGCTCCCCTTGTCCTTCGTAGGCTTCCGCAAAGGTTACGTTGCGTTCACGGCGAACAGCATCACCGAATTTATCTTGCCTGATAAACTCGGCGGACTTTAGGTCTGAGTGTAGAAATTCCTTGATTTGATCAAAACTAACGGCACTCTCTGCAATACCTTGATCACTAACTTTTGGATCGCCCTCCGAAGCAGGTGCTGACCAATTGGGGATAGGCTTCTTCGAAGTAATCTTGTCCTGTGCTTCCGCAGTGGAGACAAGAGCTATTGCAGCAGCAAAGAAAATCACTGCTGCGCGGTTTCGCTTCATTCGATTCAAGAACGTCACAGGTTTCACCTCCCGATTCGCGTGTGGAACGCTTGCTTTCAATAAATCCACGTAAAACCCCCATACGCGGATCTAAGCCCCCTCCACCAATACAATCGGCCCAATAACTTCAAACTTAAGGAATTTTTGACTTGAAAGCATGAGGGCGGCGCCCGTAAGTAGGAGAGCTTCCCCCTATTCCTCTGTGATCTCAATGGACTGGCTCGGGAGGGGGGTATGAACATTGATTCAACCGCACTCCTGACTAAGGAAGAATTGAACCTCTAGCAAGGGACTGTTTGCTCGGTCGACGGCAGCGCGCACTGGCACAGGCCTAGAGAGAGGCAGTTGGAGAGGCACATTTCCGTCCCTCCTGTGCCCTGCGCCCCAATACAATTCCAGAGACTTCCTGTGGGAGGATTCATTGGGGCCGAGAGTGAGCCGGCCGCGGTCGCATCAGGAGCCATGAGTGGGCCGACAATGGTAGTTTGTACCGGCAAGAGGGTCAGTCCGCCGAGTAACGATAGAACCCCGCCAGAAATTTCAACAGAGACCGATCTCTCGGCTGGGTCGGTTACAATCGTCACTGCTCTACTTTCGCCTTCAACTGGTCGCGAGCCCCCTGATCGGGCTTCGTAGCCCTCGAGGATACGAGTCCATCGAGCTTCAAGAATTGCTCCCCGCTCTGCATCATCCGCCTCTCCCGCAGCAAGCGTCGTTTGATACGCGACCTGCGACATCCAGGAAAGCTGTCCGATAATCCGGCCAAGCGTCCCAACTCCGAAGAACATAAAGAGCAGCACCGGTAGCACCAGAGTGAGTTCAAGCGAGACCGACCCGTGGGATTCAGAGGTCGTCTCTAATTGCTGTTGATGTCCTTTTATCATTGCAAACCGTCCTTAGAGCCGCTTCAGAGATTGCTCTCTTTGCTCTTATTTCACTCAGGTGATCACAAACCTATATGCCAGTTTCGTGCCGAGCTTCGGCGGTGCTCCTTAACATCGATGTTCTCAGAACGCCTATTCCAAAGGCGTAGGCACGAGCTCCTAGGTAATTCTGTATTATCAGCAAGTTAGAAAGAAGTCGCATTCGGAGAGCTATTAGACCTAAATGCCCCCAGCCACACGAGCGCGATTTCGTAGCCCTCCGCTTGTGAGCCCAAGAAATCTTCAATCGGGAGCAAGGCGGAGCCGTTCCTCTTCGGAACCAGTGCTCTTAATCTACGTTCCACCCTACTACCTGCGGACAACTAAACTCACCAAGAGCCGTAAGTAACGGAACCGGATAACTGTTTTCTGAAGCAAACACACGGGCGCTGATTGCATTAGCAGAGCGCCATAACCTCACCGTGCTCATTGATGAGGTCTATGAGGACTTCTACTACACGTCAGATACACACTTCACGCTGTGCTTTATTCCTGAAGCCAGAAGCCGAGTCATTCGAGTGTGCTCGTTCTCAAAGGCGTACGCCATGACAGGCTGGCGCGTTGGGTTCTTACACGCTGAAGCCTCGAAAGTTCGAGAGATAGTAAAGTACCACGACGCGTTGGTGACCTGCGCTCCTGTCATTTCTCAATACGCAGCAAGCGCCGCTCTGCGGTTCTGCGATGATTATCTGCGGGAATTTAAAGATGAGTTTAAACGTCGAAGGGACTATACGATTGAGCGCTTGGACTCCATGTCTCACGCGCTGGACTATCAGCTGCCCTAGGCAACGTACTTTGTCTTCCCTCGCGTCCTAGCCCCGGCCTCCTAGGAGTCTCAAACGCTATCTTGCAAGCGCGCTTGGTGTAGTTCGTGCTCAAATTTAGTCACGGCCAAAATTCTCGGTTAATTTGTTCGCGAGACTTACGCATCACCGACACTCGCCGAAGGTCGTAGGCCTTCCTAGTCCCGCGTCATGATGGCTTGGCTGTGCTGGCTGGACATGGGTGATCCTTTAAGGAGGGTGCTACCTACTCCTAGTTCTGATTTGAGTGAGAGAAACCTCTCCCGCCCGGCGCGCAATAACCCGTTGGAGTCTCCTCGGAATTGAGTTCGAGGGGCAGAGGAGGAGCTCGAGAGCGAAATACGCTCATATCTCCGTCGGGGAGGTGAACCATGGCTCTCTCGGAGGGAGCCTCTAGTTTTCCTCTAGGGGGACTCCTTTTTAAATCCCTTCTCTGTCCACAATCTGAGGTTCGCCAGAGTCGATGTCTCTGGTGACCAAACGATGGATCCCCAAACAGCGTTAACGAGGGAGCGGCACTAAAAGTGTGGTCGATCGAGCACATTGCGCCCGCCTGGACCCTGTCTCCGCGAGAGTCTTCTGCGTTTTATGCGATAGCGAATTCACGTGAAGGTCTCCGTTTTAGGAGATTCCATAATCCGCCGACTTGCTCAATAAGATTTCGAAGTAAACGGAGAGAGTGATGATGAACTTCCGCACCAGTACGCTTGCTTTAAGCATCGCGCTGCTTGTCGCTCTGCAGGCACAGGCGCAAACAATCATCGTGAGTCAGAGCTCGGCCGCACTGCTCCCCGATGGCCGCAGCTACTCGCCTGATGTAGGCGAGGATCCCCGTTACATCGTGTTCGCATCGGATGCGACTAATTTGGCGCCAGGAGATACAAACGGCGTGACTGATATCTTTCTGCACGAGCAGGAAACGATACAGTTGGCGGCATTTGATCCGCTCCCCATAGTGACCACACGCATATCGGTAAGCAACGAGGGCGTTGAGGCGAATGGGCCGAGTGGCAATCCGCGTATAAGCGCAAACGGGCGCTGGATCGTGTTCTCATCTGCGGCGTCGAATCTTGTCGCGGGCGATACAAACAACAAAACGGACATCTTTCTATACGATCGAGAGAACAGCTCAATTCGAAGAGTCAGTGTTCCGCTGACTATTTTTGGTGTTGAAACCGGGGAGTCGAACGGTGACAGTGTGACGCCAAGCATTTCAGATGATGGCTGCTATATCGTTTACGCGTCAGACGCTACGAACCTTCAAGCGCTTGGGCAGGACGGCGCCGTCTTGCCGGATACGAATGGAAAGCGCGACATTTTTATGTACACAAATCCTTCCGGAACCGACTGTGATCTAACCGACGCCAGTAACGAGTTCATAAGCATCAACTCGACTGGAGAGCAGGCAGATGGAGATAGCTCGGCTCCCGTCTTTGGCAGTGTTCGCTACATTGGATTTGTCTCCGAGGCCACAAACCTTGTGGGTGATGATGCAAATGGTGTTGCAGACGTATTCATCCGAGACCGAGTGGTAAGTATTGGGGACGGTAGGATCACCCAGCTGGTCTCGCGCGCGGTCAATGGAGCCCCGGCCAATGGTGCGAGCTATTCGATAGATGTCGATGGGGGTGGGGACATTACCTTTGACTCGGATGCGACAGACCTTGTGGTTTCTGACACCAATGGAAAGCGTGATGTGTTTCGGCGCTTCCTCAATGGAGATAGAAGTCTCGGAGCCACAGAGTTGGTGAGCTCGTTGATTTCGGGCGAGCAAGGAGACGGGGATAGTCGATCGCCGAGTATTGCTGCTGGCGGGAATTATATTGCGTTTGCATCCGATGCGACGAATTTGAGTGGACGCTCGGATTGTAACGCCGCCCGCGACATCATCATTCACGACTATATCTTGGACACGGTGCGCAGGGTGAACTTGAGTACTTCCGGATATCAAGCGACGAGCGGTCTTGATAGCGATGCGCCGTCAATTTCATCTGGGAGCATTTTAGTTGTGTATGAAACCGCCGCCATATTTCAACCGAGTGACGATAATCAGCTAGTCGATATTTACGGCTCCGTTGCATCCAAAGACCCAGCGTCCAGAGATAATCCCCTCACGGCAGGGGAACGCCTTGATGAAGCCCCTGATGTCTGCACGGTGAAGCGCTCTGCCACAGTTTTTATGGAAAAGTTCTCAGAAGTAGCTTCAAGCGGTGTGTCTTCTAAGGCGAGTGGGCGAACCTGTCCAAAGAGCGGCATTTGCTACATGGTGCTTGTGAAACCTTTGGGCAAGACAGCGCTAAAGACTGAGGCGCTCCGAAAGGTCAGTAAGCGCAACCAAACGTCCTTTCGGAGCCTGCCGCCTGGCAACTACCGCGTCTCCTTTAGAGTGAGAGGAGAGAGCGGTAGCACGGCGATTCGGACGAATAGAAGTCCGCTTCGAACGATTTCCATACCAAGGCGACGCTAGAGTAAGAGTTGGCACTGTATGGATACGGGGACACTCGTCTTAGATTTCTTCTGTGGCCTCGTGGGTCTTGCCTATCTTATTATACGGAAAGAAGCAGATGCACCCGATGGCGTTGATTTCTGGCTACGGGCTGAGCATCTTTCCATTCTTCACCACGAACGTATCTAAGAGCAACGCGCAGCTCCGCTACCCGACTCAGTCTTTGCTTCGGTACAGAGCCTTCAACGTGTTGTCTATGCTAATCGCGCCCGGCCCACTGAACAGCAGAGAACCAAATGCGGCCAGGACTACTAGATCTTTGAAGATCGTGCGTTGCTCAGGAAAAAGCGCCATCGGGTTTTCAATGGCAGAAATTGCTCCTCCTGCAATCAGAAGAGGTGCAAAAACAAAAATCGCGACGAGCGCAGCAGCGCGGGTGAATAACCCGAGTATTAGTAAGCTTCCTGCCCCAAACAAAAGGTAGGGTCCCAGAATGAGGTAGAGCGTAAGCGGGATACCTTGCAAACCAGTATAAGACTCAATCGTTGACTTAAAAGTAGCCTCTCCTACGTAGCCCCAGATGCCGAGGCGTACACAAAAGAACCCCAAAGCCAGTCTTAAAATCAGTGGGGCCCAGTGGTGTGCTTCTTTAACCATACAGATTACCGTGTAAAGGCTTGCGAACTCCCTCAGAAGAGAGGTTGGTGTTCGG
Source organism: Bdellovibrionota bacterium (assembly GCA_041739995.1). Classification (GTDB taxonomy): domain Bacteria; phylum Bdellovibrionota_C; class UBA2361; order UBA2361; family JBGSMV01; genus JBGSMV01. Next base: position 6,853 of record JBGSMV010000060.1, on the reverse strand, counting down.
GTTCGACTACCCCTAGTTCTTACGATGACATAGACCAATCCGCTAGCGGCCCTCTACGGGGTAACGTCCCCTGCTTGCCATGCTATTCTTTAGGCTGGCCCTCTGGTGTCGTCGCGCTATATTCGGAGCGCTGATAGCCCCGGTCTGTAGCCTTCATATTTTTGGGGAAATTTAGGATGGTCAAAATGATGCAACGAGTTGTCGTGGTCGCCCTGTGTTTCTTTGTGATTGGGTGTGCGGGAGCTTCCCAGCATCGCCAAGCAGTCGCAGATCGTGAGGGGGACGCTCTCACCGTAGGTACCGTTCAGAAGGAAATTAGAGTCGGCATGTCCGGTGGGGACGTCGCCAGTGTGCTCGGTTCTCCCAATATCGTCACGACGGATGAGAATCGTCGAGAGGTTTGGATTTATGACCGCATTTCGACCGAGCATGTTCAGTCGCAGGATTCAGGCGGAATTTCATCTCTGATTTTCGGCGGAGGCACCTTTGGAAGTGGCGGTGTTGGCGGGGGTGTGGGGAGTGGTTACAACGCGGGAAGCGGTGCTGCATCCACAAGTCAGAAGACCTTTACCGTCATTATCAAGTTCGACGACCGAAAGATGGTGCGCGATTTTGCCTACCATACCTCTCGGTTTTAGTTTCATGAAGTTGAGACCGGCCAGGGATGTGTTTTTGGCTTTGGTACTGTTGGGTTTCTCTGCAGCGCTGCAGGGTTGTGCCCCAACGATTCCCAAAGACGCACTGCTGCTACAGCCTGACTCCCTTGCTCGGCGGCAACTTCAGACCCGTCGGTTCGATACTTCGGATGAGCTTCAGCTTCTCCAAGCCTCCGCTATGGTGCTCCAAGATATTGGGTTTTCTATCGACGAGAGCGAAACCAAACTTGGGCTGATTGCAGGGTCTAAGTCGAGAGATGCGACCAGTGCGAGCCAAGTTGCGGGTGCGATCCTCCTGGGGCTGCTTTCAGGTTCGAATATGCCTGTTGATAGGGTGCAACATATCAAAGCATCGGTGGTTACTCGCTCCCCAGCTAAAGGCGCCATGAATGTGAGGGTGACTTTCCAACGCACTGTTATTGACGATCGCGGACAGGTCGCTCGAGTTGAAAGTCTTGAGGAGCCGGTGTTGTACCAGGAGTTTTTCGACAAACTTTCCAAGTCGGTATTTTTGCAGGCTAACAATATCTAGACTGATCGGGAGAGAATTCGCATGGATTTAAGGAAGGTGGCGCTGTTTCTAATTGTGGCAACTCCCCTACTCTTTGGCTGCGTCCCTCCGAATCAGAGAATTCTCGATAGTGACCAGTCTCAGGTGCAGCTTCGACAAATTCAGTCGCGCGCCTTTGATACAACCGATCGACGTCTAACTCTGCGCACTGCCATTCAGACGCTACAGGATTTAAGTTTCGTGGTGGATAAAGCAGACCTTGATCTTGGCACGATAAGCGGGACCAAGCTCGATGGGTATGCGTTGCGCATTACGGTTTCGGTGATGCCGAGAGGAAAGAAGCAGCTCATTGTTCGAGCGAATGCGCAGTACAACATTGAACCGGTTACTGACCCCGAGCCGTATCAGCAGTTTTTTGCGGCACTTGAAAAGGCAATGTTCTTGACGGCGCAGCAGGTGGATTAATGCTGAACGGGTGCCGCTCGTTTCTAGTCCAGGTTGGGTCGCTGAACTCAGTCGTCCGACAGTAGTCGATTAATCTTTGCCACATCGGTTGGGTTGAAAGCCTCGAGTGCACGTGCGCCCGACGGTGATAACAGCGCCTTGATGCGCAAAAGTTCTGCATCTGCCTGTTCCGGGCTATTTATTGCGGGCGATACTGAGGCGACCACGCCTTCGTGTTTTGAAATGGCCGTGGGCGCTTGTTTAGAAATAGCCGAAGGCGCTTTAGGAGCGATGTCTTTGGGCGCCAGCGGAGGCGTTTTGTTGATATTTGAGGCTGGGTTTGAGTCTACTGGATTCATAAGGTGTTCTGATGAGGCGGGCTCCGAAGTTGGTTCGGAACAGTAAGTAATCGTTTTCTGACGAGCAACCGCTTGAATTTGCTGAAGGGATTCCTAGTGTGGGTGCGCTCCTGGGGTGCTCCAAGGGCCCCCAAACTCCCTCTGGTTTTCATTTGCGATTGTCCTCGGCCCCGGATAGCAGGGCATTCGAATGCTGGTCGAGCTCTTAATCGGCGTGATGCATGGTCGTCGCGGCGCACACCGTCGGCGTGCCCACATCAAGCACGACGACCCGAGCGAACTTCGACCATTCGCTGAATTAATTCTGGGGGAGCCGGCACACCACGAGAAATACGCGTAATGTGGTGAGTATTGCGGCCGTAACATCGCTCGCTTATAGTGCTTGCGCCTAAATTTAACGGAGAAACAATATGCGTTTTCTTAAATCGTACGCGATCACCACAGTCTTGTTTGTGTTTTCTTGTGTCTTTGCTCCCGTCGTCTCCTCTGCGCATGCCGATTCTGCTGCGGAAATGGAAAAGGACGCCCGCGCAGCTTTGGCCGATTTGTATAAGTCCACACCTGGTGCAGCTGCTTTGTCGAACTCGGCCAAAGGCATTTTGGTATTCCCGAGCATCACTAAGGCCGGCTTTATCTTTGGTGGACAGTACGGAGAAGGCGTTCTCTTTACAGAAGGGAAAGCGGCCGAATTCTATGAGACTGCAGCAGCTTCCTTTGGACTCCAGGCTGGTGTTCAGAAGTATGGATACGCGCTCTTCTTTATGTCTGATTCAGACCTTAAGTATCTTCGCACTTCCAACGGTTGGGAGATCGGAGTAGGCCCATCGGTGACTATTGTGGACAAAGGGTTGGCCAGCTCGTTGTCGAGCACTACGCTTCGCGAGGGAGTCTATGCGTTCTTCTTCGAGCAGAAGGGTTTGATGGCGGGTCTTGGACTTCAAGGTGCCAAGATCTCTCAGTTCGAGCCTAAAGCATAGAGTTCGTAGATCTGAGAACGTTAGCAGATCTGAAACATTGCGCCGAGGGGTTCATCTTATGGTGGATCCCTCGGCGCTTTTTAATTGAGCGAGTACGCGGACTCTTCCTTCTGAGCCTTTGCCTTTCACCGGAAAGGCAAAGGCTCATACCCTGCTTCGGCACTTGCTCCAATCCTCTCGCGTAAGCTCAAAGATTTCTTGTTCCGTAAGCTCAGGATCAACGAAATTACCAGATGACTTTAATGGTCCTGATGAATTGCGTCGTTATGAAGCGCAGATGAAGTTTGTGTACGTAATAAAGAGCATCGTGGCCTCTGGCTTCTTGCCCATTCTTTCGGCGGAAGGCGGAGCTTGGAGTATTGAAGTCGACCGGAAGCCGGTGGGCGTGGTGTCGGGGAAATGGGAGGAGCCGCGGACGCTGTTCGAACCTAATGCTGAGCTACGTTTAGTGTGTGGCGAGAATCGCTCGACCATTTTCTTTAGATATCATGCGCAGGAGGATCCTGAGGCGGTGCTGCTAAGCCTCTCTTGCAAGTGAGTTCCGCTTCTTACTCAGGGTGGAATTTTGCAAGGGAAAGCTCTAATGCCCCGCTCTCAAGTCCGCGGATTGCAGCAGAATCACTGAATCCGGTTAGGCGTGAAAACAAATGCCCGATCTCAGTTTGCAGTTCTCCATTTTCTCGGGCTGCATAGTAAGCCATCACGGTGGCCATGGTGAAATTTGCGATTACTTTTGCGCCGAAATGGATACCCTGTTGGGAATTAGGAATCCCGTTGGCTCTCTCTAGCGACATCTCTTCCTGTCGAGCCTGTGAAACTACACGGAGCATTGAAGGAATGAGAGGAGGATGGCGCGGGAGACAGAGGATTAGCGACTCGACCAACCACTGCGACGCGAGAATGTCCGAGGCTGGGGTTTCGCTATATCTACGAGGCTGATCGTCCGGGGTGAGAGCAACCACTTTCGGGTCGCTCGGATATCGATGAACAAGCAGATTGGAAAGTGCCAAAGAGAAATGGTCTTCAAATTCCTTGGTAGTATTCTCGTAAGCCTTTCCTTCTGCAGAATCCAACCAGCGCCTGACGCCTTTCACGGGAACAATTTTGGTGGCGAGGAATCTGGTTCCAACCACAAAATCTCGCTGCTCGTTGGTTGGATTCCAATCCGGATTTTCCTTCAAGAGGGCTAGGAGAACAGGGTCGCGTCTTCGTTCGAGATCGGGATTGATAATGCTGCTCCCGAGTGGTTCTCCCGAACGATATCGAGCCACCCAGCACGGCACTTTGCGCTCCGGTACAGATAGGGCTTCAAGGCCGTTGCTGCTTGGCTCAATTTGGGCGGGCTCTGGTTCCGTCGTTTTCCTCTCGCGGGCTGGCGGAGGTGAGGATGTTGCCATCCGAGACGGTCCACCTCGGAGGCGTTTCAGACCTCGATGTTGGCGTTCCCTGTGGTTCGAGAGGAGACCCCGTGGGGCCAGGTAGGTCGAGCATTTTCGGAAGACCCCACAATGAGGCTCTTTAAATTAAAGAGCGAAATAGAATCCCTATACCGCCCTCCTACCGCAGCCGAAGGTTTTAACCAAGGGGCGACAAGAGGCGAGCCCTGCGCTGGGCTCGCCATTGAAAGTCGGTGACTGAAGAAGGTGACTAGTCACCACCCAAAATCTCTAGTCTATTTAGCTTGTTATCGTGATTGTGGGGAGGGTGTCGTGGGTTGCCATTTCAAACCGCCAATCGCCTATTCGGCGAAGGAAGTTCATCATAGAGGAAACCGAATCTTTGGCCGCAGCAAGCGAGCTAATTCATAAATCAACCGAGCTCGCAGCGAGCGCTGCGTTAAATTGGGATTTACTAAGGGTGACTAGGGCGTAGTCTTGTTTGACTCCCCTCTTCGGCCCACGAGCGCCGGATAGCTCGAAGCCTCGAGTATTCATATAAGAGCTAGTCAGGGCGAACAGCAAGCCACGCACGCGGGTAATGCGCGCACTGAAAAGGAACGTCGATGAACAAGCGGCGAGTTAAGAAGAAATCTGCCGGCAGTCGAGCTGCTCGGTCGACTGCCGATAGAGAGATTAACGACCGAGCAAAAGCACCGCTCCTCGATCTGCTGTCCCTTGCCATCGTGGTGCTGCTCTTGCTCGTCGTGGGATTATTGACCCACACGCTCGGGCGTCCGCAGACTCTGGTGATTGAAATGACGGTGTTTCTGCTGGGCTGTTTTTGGGAGCTCTACCGTCTGCTTGGCGATAGCAAGAGGGTGCTCCGAATTATTGGCGTGTCTTTGCTATTTAGCTTTCTGGCCTTTCTTCCAGGCAAGAGAGAATCTACTTATTCGTTTGCTGCACATGTGAGCATGTGGCCATTTTACTTCGCCATATCTTTTTTCATAGTGGTGCTTGTCCAGCATCAGAAACTATACACCGCGCGACTTGGCGAGGCAGACACTCTGCTTCACACCTACTCGCTCTGGTATTTAGTTATAAGCTATTTTGAGGAAAAGGCTCTGCTCCTGGTTGGGGGACTCATTGCAGTCCCTTCCCTATTCGCTTTGACACATGCTTTTTCTTCTATCCCGCTCTCGAACGGCCACCGGTTATGGCTGAGTTTGTGGTCTTGTTTTGTGATGGTTGTTTTTGGATCGCTCTATTTCACCGGGATGTTTGGCTTGAGCTCCATCGAAAGCTCGCTCGAGGTCGGTGATGCAGTCATCGGGGCAGAGTCTATTTTTCAGTGGTTTCTCTTTGGACTTGCAGGGGCATATATCGCCCAGAACGTGGTCATGCTGTTTGGGTACCTGCCTGGCAAGCACCAATTTTTTAATGCCGAGTATTTTCGGACAATCCGCGCGCTTAGCGCCCTACACACAGCAAGGTTTCTATCCACCCAGATAGAGCGGCGCGCGGCCTTTCTTGCCACCATTTTGTGCGGTGTTCTCTTTGGTGCAAACTACTTTTCAGGGTTTGCACAGCCCTCGCTGGTTATTTGGTTGTCGTTTGCATTTTTACCAGCGATTTTGTCACTTCTGGCAGAGCAAAACGAATAGGCCTTCTCTGTGTCAGAGCGGTGGGAGGACCTAAAGAGCTGCAAGGGGCCGGTCGGTCGCGTATGATTTAAGCACCAGGTTGCGCAGCACTGAGAATCGCTTCAGACTAAAATCTCTTAATCTTTTCAGAGCCGGAGTGAGTGGCTGAGCGAGACATATGAACCAACCTGGACCAGACGAGAATCGTACATTTTGGAAGCGCTGTAGTGGCTGCAAGAAGGAACTTAGCTTCCAACAGAAGCACTATGTGTGCTCGGTGAGTACCTGTCGCGCAAAGCGTACGGGCTACGTATTTTGCTCGGTGCCCTGTTGGGACGCGCATCTTGGATTTGCGAATCACCGCAGTGCCTTTGCTGAGGAAGCGGTAGCACCGAGTAAAAATGAGTTTCTAGAAGCGGGCGAAGAAGGGCGCATAACTCAAGCGCCCCGTAGAACTATTATCTCCAGCCCACCGCCCTCTCCTTCTGCCTCGGGCGCTGTTTCTTCATTCTCTGCAAAGCCAGGAGCTTCGCCTTCAATTGACAGTGAGACCCTGGTAGTTGTTTCAAGAGTGAAAAAACTAGTTAAAGACCTCTCAGATTTTAATACCAGCGAATGTGCAATAGATGCGCTGAGCTCCCAGATAGTTTTGTCGTGCAAGCAAGCCGTAGAGAATGCGAAGGCGGCGGGGAGAAAAACGGTTATGGGCCGAGACGTTAAATAGAGCCTCTTGGGAGGTGCCATCGATAAGCCTCATAAAAAAGGTTACCAAAGAGAAGCTGTTTGAGTGGTTGAAGCCTCATAATTCCAGTTACCGAACTTTTATAAGGTTCTGGAAATATGAGAGAAATAGTAGGTTTTGACGAGTTAAAGCACCGCTACTT
>JBGSMV010000059.1:0-154428 GCA_041739995.1 Bdellovibrionota bacterium | reverse complement strand
AAGTAGCGGTGCTTTAACTCGTCAAAACCTACTATTTCTCTCATATTTCCAGAACCTTATAAAAGTTCGGTAACTGGAATTATGAGGCTTCAACCACTCAAACAGCTTCTCTTTGGTAACCTTTTTTATGAGGCTTATCGCACGGAGAGTGCTGCTTGAGACCACTCCGTGCCCCGTTTTATAATCCCAACCCGTTTCTGTTTAGACTGAGCGGTTGCCCGGGTCTTGAGGGGCATTTTGTCTGATTGACAGCGTGCAGGCTTCTATATTTTCATTTAGTCGGAGCTCATTTTTGCCGATTTACCTGCCATGATTCTTTCGGGACTTTCCTTTATACCGGACACGCGGGTGTTGAGTTCGGCGTTCCCTCTGTTTCGTGATCAGTTGGTTGACGCGATCGAGTGGGCGTTTGATATGCCGGAACTGATGGGGGAGCCTGATCCGACCTTGGTGGCGGTGGTGAACGATTACAGTGAAGCACGTGCACTATATGCCCACAGCGTGCGCTACGCTGTGTGTTCTGCAGGAATTGCTGAGCATCATGACCAGTGGCGAGCGCTCCTCTCTTCAGAGCTTGCTGTGCGAAACTATGAACATCTTACCGAGCATTTTGGTCTCATGCGTGGCGGCGATTTTCATCACGGTGCGCCTATGCCACTACCTCTCACAGACGAGCTTCTTGAAGTCACGCAGGAGAATTTAAAACTGCTGAAAAGTGTTTTTAACGGACCAGTAGGCATTGAGAACTTGGCACTTGCCTTTAATCTCGACGAAGTCAAACGACAAGGGGAATTTCTATTCAATTTGGTACAGCCCATTGATGGGTTTATACTTCTGGATCTTCATAACATATACTGCCAAGCAATAAATTTTAAGTGCTCTGCTGAGGAAATAGTGCGGACGTACCCCTTAGAGCGCGTTCGTGAAATTCATATCTCGGGGGGATCCTTTGCGGACGTTGAGGTCGATCGGTCCACCACAACGTTACGATGCGATACTCACGATGGGCCCGTTCCGGAAGAGGTTTTCGACCTACTTGACAGCGTTATATCGCGCACGCCTTCGCTCCACCTGGTTGTGTTGGAACAGCTCCCTCACGCATTACAGAGCGAAGAGCAGTGTCAGCAATTTCAATGCGATTTTTTGCGAATGCGGAGGATTGTAAATGGAGAAGCGTGAACAAATGTCTCAGTTTCAAGCCTGCTACTTAGAAATTCTCTTTTCAAGTTCATCGTACGAGGAGGCTATCCTTCGGCTTCGGACTAATACTGATGTCGCCTCATACTTTAAGGGCTATGAACTCACGCCTGCCTTCGTAGAGATGGCCTTGAAAACGTTTAAGTACCATGCGCTCTACGATGATGAAGTGCGACTCCAAACCGAGAGCGATATATGAAACTCCAGCAGAAAACACTGTTGCTGATCGCAGCAGTGCTCAACGGTGCGGGGATGGCGGCCAATGCTGAGAGTCTTGCTCAGCCAGCGGTTACTGCGGGTCCATCAACCAGTCCAACTGCCGCGTCCAACCCATTTAACATTTCCGTCCCCAAAGGTTACCAAGTGTCGAGGTTCAATGTTGAATCAATCGGTGGAACCGAAGTCCGCTATCGAGTTATGGAGCACGTAGACGTGTTATTCCAAGGTCGGGATCGGGCAGGAACCTCTTCGATCGCGAGGAGAGCAAGACTGCTATCTATCGAGCCTGTTAATAGCGTCAACGGACCTGCATTGGAAGGTAGAGTTACGCTCGCCGTATCCTTACTAGTTACATCAGAGGACTCCGCGAAGATTAACTTGGCCACCCAAAAGGGAGTGCTTCGCCTTAGGCAAAGCGAGGTCGAGGTCGCACCGACGAGAGATCCCTGTCCCGCATGCGGGATGGGAGGATGGGCGACGCCCGGCGCAGATGGTAGCATAGGCACTGTGATAATTGGCGGCGATACTTATCTAGTGCTGCCCGGCGGAAAGCTCAAAAAAGTAGATAAATAGGGTCTCAAACGGCATTCAAGTGACGAATCCCGTTAACCGGGAATTTTAACTTGGTGGCCATGGAGAGGAGCTCTGTTCCTCCGAGACCACTCCGTTACACAAACCACGCTTTCAGGATGGAACAGGTTCCACGACGCTGTTTTCAATGACGCAGCTGGTCGGAAGATGGATGGTGAAGGTCGTGCCACCTTCTTTGGTACTTTGAACTGAAACTTTTCCTCCGATGCGGCTTATAATCCCGTCCACAATAAAAAGCCCCAATCCGGTGCCACTGGTACCAGTACTGGTGCTCCCTCTGTATCTGCGCGTGAAGAGCTTAGGTATCTCTTCTGCAGGTATTGGAGTGCCGGTATTATTTAGGTGAATTTCGATTGGCCACAGTGAGTCGCTTAAGCTCTTGGTTACAGAAATAGTGATGGTGCCCCCAGGCGGCGAATAGCGAAGAGCATTTCCGAACAGATTCGCAATCACGCGCTCGAGCGGGAGTTTTTCAAGTCGAAGCAGGACGGGCGGAGAGATTGGGACGAATACCACGGTGAGCGAATCCTCGTCCTCGCGAAAGGTCTCCTCAACGACGTTCTTAATAACCTTATTCAAATCGGTGCGGGCATTTGGGGAGGAGGGTTTTAATTGGGCCAGTTCAGCAAGCTGTTGATAGTTTCTTACTAAATCAATTGAGCGTGCTGCGATGCTGCGCATTTTCGCAACCATGCTGCGCGTACGATCTGAAATTTCCTTTCCCGGCACTGAGGTGACGAGGGTGTCGGCGTATCCAAAAATGGCGCTCAATGGGTTCTTAAGATCGTGTGCGGCCGTGGCGAGAAACTCCTCTCTGTCAGCTAGTGAGGATTGCTGCTCTGCCTGAGGGGGAATGATTACCAATAGGCACAGATTTGTCGCGCCACTGCTCTCTTGGGTGGAAGGCGCGAGGGAGCCCACTTCCACGACTACGGCGACCTGTCTCAGGTGGCCCAGGCGCTCCGGAGGCGCATGCAGTTCCACACAATTCCAGTGCTTGGTCTGGAGTATTTGGCGTTGAACGGGTTCTCGAAACAGGGGCATGCTCTCTAGACCACCTGTTCCGAGCAGTTTTGTCGCCACTGAATTTCTAAACAGTATCTGCCCAGTGGTGTCGAGTAGGAGTACTGAATGAGCGGAATGAGCTAAGGTCTCAGCCAGGATGCCAGATTGTCCCGCTGCTGCACCTAGAGGGGACTTTTCTGAGTCACTCTTGCTCGTCACACAAACTCCCTGTCAGAAACTTCACCAATGGCGGCGAAATCTCCTGTGAATCCTAAATATCCTATGTTGGCAGTTTTCAGAAGATTTCACAGGCTCTATTTTACTCCTGTCGTGCAGCTCGATTGAGGTGCGGTAGTGAGGTTTCAAGGCGGGTCCTCTGGAAGGACCAATCTGCTATTTCTGCGCCCCTCTCTATCGGGTCCCGGGTCGATGCTTGAGAACTTTTGCTGCGAAAATCAGCAGATTGCTAGGCGTTTCATCCCTAGGTGAGCCCATGTTATGCTCAGCCACTTTCGATTTCGTAACTAGTCAGCACAACTCGGGCGAGATGCCCCTCAGGGGTCGATTTGCGGGGCAAATCGGGGGTGACAACAACTAACTGGTCACGAAAAATAGCTACCCCGTTTAGGGGCTGACAAGATGGAAGTATCAGCGTCAATATGACCCATGTGCCCCTTCCTTGTGCAGAATTGCTATACGGATTTAGAACTTGGTGACCAGTTACTCGATTTCTAGCGATGACAATAGATTCTTGTTCAACCCAATACGAAGGGGAGCTAATCCCAGAACCGCAAACGTCTCTCAGTTCAGGAGAGGCGAATAGGGCGTCTGGCCCTGTGGGGGAAGATGCTCTCCATTTCTCTATGGCTGGCGTCACCGATCCTTTGGCCTCCCTGCGTGACCACAAGCTCGCGGCATTGCAAGCCGGTAAAGACGTGATCGATCTCTCGATGTTCAATCCAGATCTCACCCCGCAGCGCCTCCTATTGGACAAGTTAGTAGAAGCTTCAACCAAACCACACCTGCACCGCTATGCGGTTTCTCGCGGGGTGCGCAAACTACGAGAGGCCTTCTCCAATAAATACCGACAGCGCTTTGAAGTGATTTTAAGTCCCGAAGAAGAAGTCTGCGTAACACTTGGCAGCAAAGACGCACTGTTGCAGACACTAGGCGTTCTGACCAAGCCCGGAGACACGGTGCTTTGCGTCGAGCCGCTCTATCCCAGTTTTCGCTCGGCCCTCGCCGTTTCGGGCGCAAAGCTTTTGAGTGTTGCTTTGAGCCCCAGCGAAAATGAGCTTGCCGCAAGTATCGAAAAGGCTCTCAAGACTGCGCCAGTGAAACTCATTTTGCTGAACTTTCCTCATAATCCCACCGGGCGCGTGGTATCTCAGGATTTTTGGGATCGAATAGTCAGCTTAGCGCGCGAGTATCAGTGTCATGTTTTTAATGACTTTGTGTACGGAGAACTTGTGCACGATGGAAGTGCTGCTCCGAGCCTCCTTCGGAGTGAAGGTGCGCGCGCCTGCTGTATCGAGAGTTATAGTCTTTCGAAGGCGTACTCGGTGCCAGGCTGGCGAGTTGCAGCGGTTTTAGGAAACGCTCAGATTGTCGGTGCTATTGCGTCGAGAAAGAGCACCTTAGATTTCGGAATATTTTTGCCTGTGCAAATCGCTGCCGCCGCGGCACTCGAAAGTGGACCATCAATTTCTCGCGTTGCGGTAGAGGAATATCGCTCGAGAGCAAAGGCCTTGTGCGCGGTCTTAGAGAAGGTCGGCTGCGTGGTCGAGCATCCGGCAGCAGGTGGGTGCGTTTGGGCGCGCCTTCCTTCTGGGGTCGAGGACGCACTTAGGTGTTCTGGTGGCGAGATGGAGTCGCGTCCCATAGAAGAATTACTTCTTGAGAAAACAGGCATTGTGGTTGCTCCTGGGTGGTACTATGGCGCGCGGCAACAAGGCGATGGCGCCGCTGCTCTTTGGTCATCCTTTGTGCGCTTTGCTTTGGTCGCTCCCCGTGAGCGCTTGCGAGAGGTGGGAGCTCGCATGGGAGCACTGACTTAATAGACTTGAGTGATAAAGTTTCTTTTTTTTGTCCGCTGGTAGGATTCCATGAGGCAGCAGTGATGATAGTCGGCAAGCTGGAGCAATATGTTTTGTTTCCGTGCTTTCGTATGACGAGAGTGCTTGCGGTAGTGCTGTGCGCCAGTGCGGGGGGGCTGTTATTTTGTGGTTCTAGCGTTGCCGAATCAAGCTCTTCAGCGAGCGCTGCCTCCGAGAAAGAGACCAATGGGTATACGGCGTCGACTCCAGAGAGAAGAGTCCAGGGGACTGAGAAGTCGAGTGCGAGCTGTTACGAGGCCACTCAGTTAATGGAGAAGGCAAGCTCGGCAGGGTCGGAAGCCAAGAGCTTGTACAAGGACGCCATCAAAAAGTGCCCAACACTTTCCGAAGCTCACTATGGTCTGGGGATGGCGCTGCGGAATGAGGGCAACAACGTTGAGGCTCTCGCCTCGTTTCAGGAAGCGGGCACCTTAAAGCCCGATGATGCTTCCTATTTGCTTGCGATCGGCATGACCGAGCACGACCTTGGGCGGTCGGAGGATGCGAGAGACAGCATCGAGCGTTTACTTCAGAGAGACCCGAATTCCACGCGAGCGCTTCAGACTTTGGCGGTATTTTCTGAAGCCCAGGGAAATCGTGCTCAAGCACTTGAGTACTTGGAACGTGCCAAAGGGATTGATAGTTCGGGCTTCCTTACCTGGTTTAACCTTGCAGTGCTGTATGAGCGCGCAGGTCAACAAGAGGCCGCTCTATTTGCCTACCAGCGCGCAGTTCAGATTGAGCCCCGTAACGTCGATGCATTGCTCTACTTAGCTCGTAGCTTACGAACCAATGGGAAGATTGAAGAGGGAAAACAAGCCTTCGCGCGGGCGGCGGAAGTTGCTCCGGGCGATGCGCGTGTGCAGGTAGCACTCGGGTCCATCCTGGACGGTGACGGTGAGAGTGCCCACGCGGAGCTTGCCTTAAGACGAGCCGTTGAGGCCGACCCAAAAAATCTGATGGCCTGGGTGAATTTATCTTTAATACAACTCGATAATCATAGCCCCTCCGATGCGGCGGACAGCGCGAGAGAAGCGCTTCGCATTGAGAAAAATGATGTGCGGGCGCATGGTGCTCTCGGCTGGGCGATGATGGAGCTCGGGAAATTAGATCAAGCCGGAGAGAGTTTTGAGCGCGCTCTTGAAATTTCGCCCCGTAGCGTTCCTGCATTGGTGTCACTAGTTGCCCTGCGCGAACGACAGGGCAACAAGGAACGCGCAGAGGTGCTTAGAGAGACACTGAACCAAGTTCGAGCGGAACGTGCGGCTGCGGGGGAATCGGTGGGTAGTGAGACGGAAGCCGAACTATTCGGTCCCGATGATGGGGAGAATTCCGATAATGGGGCCAGGGGCTGGCGGATTTGGCGATAGGAGTCTGTGCGACAGACGACGACGTCCCGCTGGAGCCTTCTCGAATACGGGGCCTGCCGATGACAGTCCAGGCCACGACAGTCCAGGCCACGGCGGACTGCTCGTATCACCCCTATGTCACAGATTCCTCACGAAAATACCCGAGTTATCGCGGAGGATCTTGAGTCAATCCTGGCGGTAACTGGGAGCCTGGCGGAGAAAGTAAGTCTCGCGCGTCTTGCGATCGGCTGAAAACTATAGCAAGGACGATTACCGCCAGGGTAATAAGGACGAAATTACGCGCTGCGGACTTTAGGAAACCTGCCATTGCCGCTAGTGTAAGGCTAGTGTGCCGCGTGCTGCAAGAGAGTTGTGGTGTCGCAGGACGGTATGCTTCATTCAATCAGGTACGGACTCCTTCTCTCTGGGGAATTCAGAATCGAGCTTAAGTAATGGGACACGTTTTGGAAGGCGAATATCTCCTGACAGGTGGCACAGGCTTTGTAGGGTCGGTGCTAGCTGAAACGCTTGTTTCTCGGGGAGTGCGAGTGCGTGCGCTGGTGAGAAACCCTGCCAAGGCCTCATCGCTCAAGGAGCGTGGCGTTTCGCTTGTGGAAGGCGAACTACGCAATCCTAAAAGTCTGGCAGAGGCGGTTAAGGGAGTGCGTGGGGTATTCCATGTGGCGGCCGTTTACCGTGAGACCAATATTCCGGACCGAGATTTTTTTGCGATCAATACCGAAGGTACCAAGTTGTTGCTGGAAGCTTCGGTAGCAGCGGGGGTTCCGCGTTTTATTCACTGTTCTACGGGCGGAGTGCTCGGCGATATAAAAGAGGGCAGAGGGAGTGACCAGACACCTTATGCTCCGGATGATGTCTATCAGGAGAGTAAGGTCGAAGGGGAAAAGATTGCGTTGGAGTTCTTTCGCTCTGGGAAAATAAGCGGCGCCGTTATTCGCCCGGGAATGGTGTACGGACCAGGAGATACGCGCTTTCTAAAACTGTTCCTTGCTATCGCAAAGCGAAGATTTTTTCATGTTGGCTCCGGTCGCCAGTGGGTGCACTACGTAGACGTGAGGGACCTAGTCGATTCGTTCATCCTTGCCATGCAACACAGCGAGGTGAATGGTCAAATATATTGCATCGCGGGACGTGAGCCTCTTTCATTTCTTGAATTCGTCGATATTGTTGCACAAGAACTTCGAGTGAAGGTGTCTCGCCTGCATATCCCGCTTAAGCCGCTTCAAATGGCGGGAAGTATCTGCGAAGCGATCTGCAAGCCTTTTGGAATTTCTCCGCCACTATATCGAAGGCGCGTGGACTTTTTTGCGAAGAATCGCATTTTCGATATTAGCCGAGCTCAGGCGGAACTGGGCTACGCGCCGCGCCAAGACGTTCGGGGCGAAGTGCGGGATGTGGTGCAGTGGTACCGTAGCCATGGGCTTCTAGGGAAACTCTGAAAATCTAAGTCTTAGTGGTGCAAGCAAACTCTTGAAATTGTCCTAAAATTGATTAAACCACGAAGACCACAGAGCGCACGAAGATAGAAGCGCGAGTTGTTCAGAGGTTCCCTTGGCAAGTAAGGAGTATTCGTTCGTGGCTGATGTTAGGATAAATCGGTGAGAATTCTCTTCCTTGCACCTCAGCCTTTCTTTCAAGAACGTGGAACTCCGATCGCGGTGCGATTGGCAGTCGAAGTTCTCGCGGGACGTCGCGGCGACCGAGTAGATCTGCTCACCTATCACGAAGGGCAAGACGTTGAGATCCCTGGAATGACCCTTCGACGAATAAAGATGCCATCATGGATCAAGGGCATCGGTCCCGGTATTTCTGTGAAGAAATTACTGTGCGATGTGGTCTTTTGTATCACGGCCTTTCTCATGGCTCGCCGCAGTAAGGCGGACAGATATGACCTGGTCCATGCAGTTGAAGAATCTGTATTCGTCGCCTGGGTAATCTCTAAGTGCTACAGAATTCCCTATATCTACGACATGGACTCGTCCTTGGCGCTGCAACTCACCGAAAAATGGTGGGTATTGCGCCCTCTGTTCCCGCTGCTCGAGTGGATTGAAAGAAGAGCGGTACGGGACAGTATTGCGGTGGTCCCGGTCTGCGATGCGCTCGCTGCAGTTGCGGCGCGTCACGGATCTTCTGATACTCAGGTATTGAGTGATATTTCATTTTTAAGACACGACGTTACCGGCCGGGAGATGGTCCCGAGCAAGAGCAAGGTTTCGTTAAGAACAGAGATTGAGGGCGACGAGAGTACTTTTATTTTTCTGTATATCGGCAATCTGGAGCGTTATCAGGGAATCGACTTGTTAGTGGAGAGCTTTAGGCTTGCAGCAGAGCGCTTGCCTCAGATTCGTCTCGCCATCATTGGTGGCAACGATGCCCACATCGCGCAGTACCAACGTATGGTAGACGCGCTTGGTTTGACCGCGCGCGTGCGCTTGCTTGGCCCACGTCCGATATCTTTGTTGAACGAGTATCTGACGCAGGCTGACGCATTAGTCTCGCCGCGCACTCTGGGGAACAACACCCCCATGAAAATTTATTCATATCTGCACTCTGGTGTACCCGTAGTTGCCACCCGACTGCCCACGCATACCCAGGTGCTTGATGACAAAATCGCTAAACTTTCTGAGCCGAATCGAGAGGATTTCGGTCGCGCCATGCAAGAGCTTGCCAGCGACCCGGCGCAAGCCTCGTCTATTGGTGACGCCGCGCGCGCGCTTGCTGAAGAGCGCTATACCTTTGAGCGCTTTCACGAGACCTTGAACGCGATTTATGACCGTATGTCCAATAGTGTGCAGCACAAACGCGCGGGAAACGAATAGCAAAAATACGCTATTCGCGACCGAAGAGCTTTGTTCGTAAACTGGTGAGGTAATCACGCGTAAGAGTGCGGAGTCCTCGCCTCTTATGGTTTAACCAGAAAAGCCAATACCCCTGAGCCAGCATAAATTGCAGTACGCGTGCACGCACATTTGGCAGAAAGCAAAAGAGGTGAGAGAGAATATGCATCTCTGTTTTTACGAACTGCACTCCGGTGTGTCGCGGAAGTTCCTTGAGTTCTGGGTAATAGCGCGGAATAGGCTTTCCTTGACGACGATGAGTCTCAATCATGCGAAACGCTCGCCAGCGTTTTTCGGAAGCCATGAGCTTATTGGACTGTAGCACCTCGCGCCGTGTGATTTCGAATGACTCTACTTTGTTTGCTTGCTGTAGCGCGTCGTAGGCCGCGACCCCTCTTGCGGTGCGAAGGAGTGCAAAGCTCCAGCCTTTGAAGAAATCAATAGAGCGATCTGGCGGCGCCATCCACGGGTCGCCCACACTAATGTCAGCAAAATCTGACAGGCCGTCAAAACAGGTCGTGCAGCGCACCGGAGTGTAGAGTCGGTAGAGCACGTTGATGACTTCAATCGAACTTGGGCGATAGCCTGAACGATCGCCAAAGTAGACCGGGTAGAGCGACCCATCATCGAGTTCGACGTACGGTGTCCCCGGATGCTTGCCCACTCGAGAGATGAAGCGGCGCACTCTTGATGCGCGCTCGCCCAGGCTCTTCCAGATGACTTCAAATGCTTCGTGTTCAATCGCGGCGTGGCAAAAAAGGCCGATACTCAAAACCACTCGCTCCTTGATGCGAGGGTCAAGTTCTGAAGCTTTAAGAAGTCCGTGAATCTGGCAGGGCAGTCCTACCATGGCGTAGCGACCAGGATTCTCTCGGACAAAGGCCAGAGATTCGTTGGTGGGTGAAATCGCGTACTTCGATTTCATCGTGGACAGAAGTTCTTCTTTAGTCTTGGCCACCATTGGCTTGCCACGCCATGGCGTAGTGGGGTCTGAGCCGATGGTAAGTGCACCGTCAATTTGCTTGGTCTCAATCAGATGCAAGAGGATAGCGGTGACAAGTCCACCGCTGGTGGAATGCTCTCTGATCTCTGGGTCGGTGCTGTGCGCTAGTACTCCGCGCTGAAACGGACCGTGGGTGTCGTCTAGCGCAGCGTCAGTATTGTAATGAGCGCGGTGAAAATGATTTAAGTCAAACTCATCTCCAGGACAGACTCGAACGCAAAGATCGCAATCGGTGCACGCTGAGAGGTGGGCGACCTTTGGATATTCTTCCTTGTCGAGCTCAAGCACCTTAGTGGGGCAGATGCCGATGCAAGAGCCACATCGATGGCAAAGGCCGCCGTCAATAATTTGAGCAAGCGAACGCAGCGCTCGGGGAATGGCGGGGCTGTCTTTCGGAGAACTTCCTAACCCTTGGAGAAACGCGCTCGGAGTATTCAGGCCCTGCTCGCTTGACTGCGAGGGGGAAGTTCTACGCAAAAGAGACTCCTCAGGAAG
This sequence comes from Bdellovibrionota bacterium, assembly GCA_041739995.1. GTDB lineage: Bacteria > Bdellovibrionota_C > UBA2361 > UBA2361 > JBGSMV01 > JBGSMV01. The sequence goes on along the minus strand of JBGSMV010000059.1, from coordinate 143,615 downwards.
GATGCGCAGAAGTTGGCTCTTTGTGATGTCTGATGCTGGTGCGGACATGTGGCTGAGTCTACATTAGGCGGCGGGGAAGGTGGAGAGCACCTCCGTAGGGTTTGAAAAAAAGTTAGCTCGATGGAAGAGTATCCGGACCGAGAGTCTGCGACAAATGAATATGCCGAGCGCTTCGCCGGGTCGGTCGGCCGTGTCCTGCTGAAAAGGCAATCTGAGCTGCTCCTGAAAGTTCTAGCGCTAGTGCGAGAAGACCTTGGGACAGAGAGGAGCGAGAGTCCTCAGTTGCGACTTCTTGATGTGGGAGGGGGGCACGGGCAGGTTGTAGCGGCCCTGACGGCCGATCTGTCGATGGGCCTAACCGTACTGGCGAGTTCCGTGGAAGCGTTGGGACAAGTTGCTGAGGCTGTTGCGGATCAGCGTGTGGCTGCTTCTATTGGCGCGCTGCATGCGTCAGGGCTGGCGGCAGAATCATTTGAAGTGGTCACCTGTCTTCGGCAACTCCCGCATTTTAGCGAGTGGCGCGCATTGATTGCTGAGTTATGTCGTCTGAGTAACTCCCTTGTGGTGGTGGATTATCCACCGAGCTTGAGTTCTAATCTTTTGTACTCGATCTTTTTTCCGTTAAAAAAGCGCCTTGAGGGAAACACTCGACACTTTCGGCTGTTCTCGCATCGCGAAGTGGTTGACGAGTTTGCCAAGCACGGATTCACGCCTATATTCAGGGAGGGGCAGTTTCTACTTCCTCTGGTGCTCTATCGTGCGCTTAAGTCGCCCGCACTCATCTCGTTGCTGGAGTTTCCAGGCGCTCGGCTTGGGTTACGGAAATATTTTGGTAATCCGGTGATTGCCGGATTTCGTAAGAGACGGTCAGGCTAAGACCGCCCGCGGTGCTCCTGTAGCGCTAGAACTAGGAACCGAGAATTCCGCCAATTTCAATCGAACTGCCCTTGCTTGCCGAAGCTGCCACAGCGTTCGGCTGATGTGTCGAAGAAGTTGTGCTAGAGGGTGATGCCGAATCCAGCGAGCGCCGAAGCGAAGAGATCAAGGACGGAACCTGAGTCCCATTATGAATTCCAGCGATCAGTTTTGCAGCAACCTGGGAGCGGACGATCTGGCCTGGAATGCGGGCTTTTAATTGCTCCTTAGTCGCGGCGCGAGTGTTCCATGCGTTTAGCAGGTGGTCGCTGAGGGCGTCGACCGTAAAGTCCGTAAAAGAAATAGCCTGCTTTTCAAGTCCAAGGGTCTTAAGAAAATGATTTACCTTGGGCTGATGCGGGAGCGCCGCGACCGGAGTCAGTTCGGAAGAGGCTAGTATTACGGCGTGTAAGCGCATGCCAAACAACAAAGAGACGCGAGAGAGCACGCCTTTGATTTCGAAATGACTAAGTTCTTGATTTGAGATCAACGAAACGACTTCCCGAGAGCGAACGTGTTTCATTAACTCGCGCGTGACTGCAACGTCATGGTGCTGGGTGCAGACGAAGAGCACTGGTACCTTGAGAGTCTCCAGGACGCGGTTCAGGGCCTCACTGTATACTTGTATGAAGCGTTCCTTGCCCATTGGAGTGCGATCGGCTGAGGCCCAGGTGTCGAGGTACTTACTAATATTCAAAGCCAGAATCTCGGTGGCGCCGTGCATTCCACATTGAGTCATGATTTCATCAGTACGAGCACTAGAGCAGGCAGAAACTCCAAGCGCCGCATCCGCCGTGACCAGAATATTGTCGTCAGGTACGTCAATTGAACGAAGGATCTTTAATGAGTCCTCGTCCCTGACGGTTATGAAGGACATAAGAGCGCAGATTTCTCTTAGCATCTTTTGACCGGCAGGAGTGGTGACCGGGCCGACGCCAACGTTATAGCAGCCTAAGCGCTTACCGCGTTTGTGGGCGGCAGGAAGCATCAGGCGCAGGGTCGAGAGATAATTGAAAAGAGGATTGTAGAGTTGTCGGTCGAATAGAATCGCATCGAAAATAAGCGACATATCGGTGCGAAAAATTGACGAGAGAGTAGGCACACCGAACATTTTTATAGAGCCAGCCCAGGGAAGCATAGAAATCGGCCGGACCCTGTTCTTGTAGGTGTCGTAAATAAACTGCGGTCGAATGGTAGGGATCTCGTACAACAAGCGCTCACCCAGCTCGCGGTCGATTGAGTCCATAATTCCAGAAATGAGTGCCGCATCACCGGCATTGCGGCCCGATGACGAGCCAAGCAGGGTGATTTTCGAAAGCACGTTCTTTGAGGGCGCGGTGTTTGAAGGCATATTGTTGGAAAGCATCGAAACCTCGTAATGCTCCGAGCTTAGCGCGACCCCGCTATTCAGTGCAAAGGGCCGGTGTTTTGCGTTTCATAAGTCGAGACCTTAGGGCTAGGCTGGTCCATCGCCTTGTTGCTTCGAAGAGAGAATTCCTCGCTCCCTGACAAGTGAAAGGGGAAGACAGCATGGAACGAAGGCTGGGGATGGCGGTGGTGGGGGCGAAAGTGGCGGCGGATACTATTCCGAAGCTCCCTAAGGTCGAGTCCTCATGAGGGAGCGGTAGCGGGTCGGAGCCCCAAAGAACTCTCTGAGAAGCCACCGCGACAAGAGGCTTTGGAGTCCTCAGCAGAGTTTCAAGTGTGCTGAAGTTTTTTAAGAGTGAAACGCGCAGCGGCGTGTCACCAAGCCATACAGAATCCGGATAGCGCTCGATCGCATTTTCAATCTGTCCTAATCGTGCGCCTCTCCACTTGCCGGGCGACCAGGGCAAAATCGTTATCGAGTCTCGTGAAACAAGTTCTTTGAGAGCCTCTTCGAGAGTAAGCGCTCGGTCGGGCACTGTGGTGAGGGGCCAAGTTAATATTTCAATTCCCTCACTCGATATCAGTTGGCGACCAGATACCGCAAAGACTCTTCGCTGACCTAACGTCAGTTCGACGCACGCGGGTGCGTGTTCGGTCACTGCGACGCCGCTTGACGCGCTGGCAGCTTGATTGCGCCAGAGGTCTAGCGAAGACTGTCCCTGACGATCCGCAAGCATCCAAACGCGGATTAGACCGTCTCGAGGTTGAGGTCCCACTACGGGGACCCGATCGAAGCAGGCATTAATCGCTGTGGGCAGCGAAAAGCTCGGATAAAAGTGCACGTGGGTGTCGATGAAGGTCGGCATAGTGGACGGCTAGATTCGCGTTAGGCGCTGAGTCTCACTGAGCACCCAAGACATTTCAAGCTCTTATCCTCACGTCGTAGAGCCTGGCGGCGGTCTCTAAATAAATAATTCTGTTTGAACTCCAGCAGGTTAGATTTCCTGTAGCGAACAAGGGGAGGGCTCCGTATATTGTCCCCTCTAAGCATTCCGATGCAGTGGCACTAAAGAGTTCGGTGCCACTGTGAATACGGTTTAAAGCTCTGAAACTTCGAGCATCGCTATGGCCGCACGAGCCGCATTACGTTTGGTGGAAAAGCCCTCCTACTTCGTCGAAGAGGATGAGCTTTGGGCGCCTACTGCGGCGCGAAGTGCTCACTCGCTGCACTATGCGCTTAGCTATAATGGTCAGACCGCCCCTGAAGTTTCCCAGTTCGCACTCTCAAAATTCAGTCGTCGAGGTGACGTAGTCGTTGACCCATTCATGGGTGGCGGTACCCATATGCTCGAAGCGCTGCTTGGAGGACGAATTGCGCTTGGAAGCGACGCAAATCCGCTTATGGTCCGAGCGGTACGTGCGAAAGTGCAGCCGGCTGACATTACAGAAGTCACTTTACGTCTGCAGTTGCTTAATCTTAGGCGACCCGTCGGCATTGAGGAGTACCGTCGGGGATTCTCTAGTTTTTTTGACGTTGATACCTTCCGAGAGATTCTCGGACTGAAATCCTATTTGCGAGAGCATGACGACCGGGTTTCTCGCTTCATTGAGCTTCTCGCTTCTGGATTGCTGCATGGGCATAGCGCAGGCTTCCTTTCCGTGTACTCACTTCCGCACATGAGCGTCAGTCCAGATGAGCAAGAGCGAATAAATCGTAAGCGTGCTCAGAGTCCTGAGTACCGAGCGGTGATACCTCGCCTTTTGCGTCGCGCAGCTATGTTGTTGCGTGATGGCGTTCCCAGTGTTCTTACTCAGCACGAGCGTCAGAGTAAATTCTCTGTGAGAGACGCGAGAGACCTGTCTTTCATTCCAAGTGCGAGCGCTTCGCTTGCTTTGACTTCACCTCCGATTCCAGGAGATCGCAACGCGAGCTTGGATAACTGGATGAGGCTGTGGTTTGCGGGCATTGATCCTCAAGCGGTGCGTGATGCGCTGTGGTCGGAAGAGGGGGTCGGTCTAGATGAATCACTTAAGAGCGATGACGAGAATTTTTCAGAGGCGCAGAGTTCTAGAGGCCAGTGGCTTGTTTTCATGAACGAATCATTGCTGGAGCTTGCCCGGGTTACTAAAACCGGCGGACGGGCGGTGTTGTGTCTGCGAGAAGTTCCTTGCAGGGGTGGCGCCACATGGTTGCCCGATGAGGATTTGAAGTCGCTCGTCGAACAAGAGCTCTCACGTTTTTGGGAGCCTGAGTGTGCCCTTGTTCATAGACCTAAGGGTGCTCGAGTACAGCAACAGGTGAGAGGGCGCGGACCTGAGCATGCACACCGACTGTTGGTGCTGCGGCGGCGATGAGTGCGGTTACCCTTGGAATTCCAAGAGTCATAATCTCTGGGACTGGGCGCGGAGTCGGGAAGTCGACCATCGCGTTGGGGCTCGCCTATGAGCTGAGGAGGCGCCGGCACAGTGTGTCTTGTGTCGTGCTTGGCCCCCGCCTTGGGCAGGCTGCAATTCTAAAAAGAGCCGTTGGGCGTTCGGCGCGCTGTCTGGACCCGCGACTTTTAAACACAGAGCAAATTCTCATTTCGCTGTTTCAAGCCGGAGTAGGGGCCGACTACGTCATCATCGACGGCCAAGATGGGCTCTTTGACGGTCCACAGGTCGGCAGTTTTGATGGCACTGATGCTGAAATGGCTGCGTTGACGAAGAGTCCTGTCGCACTTGTCGTCGACGCACGCGGCTATGGCGGAAGCGTAGCCGCAGTTGAAAAGGGCTTTTCGACGCTCGCTGGGGGTGCCAGGGCGGATGGGGGCTTCGAATTAGCAGGCTCAATTCTAAATCGAGTGGACCGAATTGCGGCGGAAGGCGCGGTATCTAAGGAAACGGTCGATGCCGCATATTTCGGGAAAGCCTTTGCAGCATTTGGCATGAATCCGCCAATTGGGTTTATGCCCGAGTTCGATCACGGTTGTACGTTTCCACATAGTCCGCCGACCCAAGAGCGTAACGAGACGCTACTGCCTCGCCAATTCTTTATCGACCTGCAGACTCAGGTGGGCTCCAACATAGACATACAAGCTTTGATGGAGAAGGCGGAGCTTGCTCCGGCGGTCTCGATAGTTGATTTCTCGTATGAGCCAATGCATCGACGCTGCCGAATCGCGGTCAGTGAGGATAGCTGCTTCCATCTGATGTTTCAGGATAACCTCGAATGGCTTCGCTACTACGGGGCAGAACTTGTTACTTTTTCTCCGCTGGCCGATGAGGGCTTACCGAAAAAAATCGGTGCGGTGTATTTGAGCGGCGCTTGTCTTGCAGAGTATGCCGGTGAGCTCTCGCGTAACCGCAATATGATCGAGGCTCTCAGGGATTTCGCCGAACGTGGTGGCGTCATTTACGCTGAGGGGGCGAGTACGGCCTATCTGTCTAGGGATTTTAAGCCAGAGGGGGCAACGGAGCCTGTTCCAGGTGTGGGTCTATTGCCAATGAGCTCCCTGGCTGAGCGCACCGGCTTGCACTACGAGGAGGCGGTTACCTATGAAGAGTCTGTTTTGGGTCGACCAGGCTTAGTAGTGCGCGGGATTTGCACTGGGGAGTGGAAGACCAAAAAGGAAGAACGCATGCTTAAGGCGCTGAAAATCGCCCGTGGCGGCGGAGTGCCGGTGCCTGAAGGGTTTTCTCCCGGGGCTCAGATTTTTGCTACGTTTAGATTTCTTCATTTTGGTTCGAATCCGCAATTCGCTAAGAATCTGGCAGACGCTGCTGAAGTCGTGGAGCCCACGGGAGCGAAATAACACTCAGGTCCTTTTGCTTCGCCGGAGATCAAAACCAATTTTGTTTGATGCCTTGAGTATCTGACGCATTATCCTCGTTCATTATTCTTAGAGAGCGCTTGTGGCGGCCACGACCCAGACATTAAATCGCGGTCTCTCCCTGTCACTCGATCGTGCGCTTCATTGATCAAGCGGTGACCTGCGCGTCCGTCTCGACCACAACACTGTCGAGCTCGAATTGCTAAAATTCGATTTTGGAAGAGGGGCCAACGTTTTTGAAAAGGGCAATGTGCGACACCGTGGGCTGAACTAGGTGTCGGTCACTGAGGATGCACCACAAATCTCAGCGATACGTAGACGAGATGTAAAGCGGCAATTGTTTACGGTGTAAGCTAGTACATGACGTAGATCAGGTCCCGGTCCTGCGCACCTTGAACAACTGAGTGATTGGTACCATGCTGAAGAAGTAACAAGACAAGGAGGAAATATGCATTTACTGGAATCTCCTAAGCAAGCAACTAATGACGATCAAGATTCCGCTTCGCATCCCGCTTCCGAAACGGAAATGAAGGTCTATCCGCCGGCTTCAGCGGCTTTCTCCGCCGAAGTGTCAGAAGCTCTTGATTGCCTATCCCTCTCAGATAGAGACTTTATCAGCGACGTCTGCGGACTAACGGGAAGCTTTCCGAAGAGCCTCACCGCATTACTAACTGATGATCGAGCTTCGAATATATTGAGGCAGCTCCGAACGGCCTAACTTAGCAGGAGAGAGGGTGCTTTCTTTCTATGTGTGAGGCCTGAGTTACTGGAGCGATATTGCACGGTAGTCTCTTCGTTTTAATCGCGCCTAGGCCCTAGAGTTCGCTTTTGTCAAAGACCTATTGGATAATAACCTCGAGTAACAGTTCGGCCGGTGGTGCGTCCCGTTTCGGGTTTTACACTGGTCTAATCAATCGAGATTTATGACTTCCGAGTTAACGGGCAACACGCGCGGTCTGGCCTCATCAGAGTTGCGCGCTCTCAGAAAATTAGGTGGACGGCGAGTCTCGGCCGAAGAGATAGTTTCTTTAGACTTGGCGCGAGAGCTCTTTACTCTGGCGTCAACGCTTCGTCGACGAATCGGAATCCTATTGTCGCGTGAGGGCGACGTGCAGGAAGTGTGCATTGGCACCAAAGAAATCCTCTACCTGCCAGATCTCGGACGCTATCGTTACGGAGCGGGAAGGTTGAGACGCCTGCGTTTGATCTTCAGCGACCTGACCAACCACGAGCAGGTCCATATCCCTACAGATATTTATACCGACCTTGAGAAGCTTCGCCTTGATATGGTGGTAGGCGTTCGCGTGCATCAGGGCAGTACTCAGGCTGCCTATGCCCATCTTATTCCAACCGCCCAAGTGCAAGACCGCGCGGTTCGTACTGAGCAGTTGGCGGACCTGGCTCGCGACCAGCCAGATTTTAGTTTGCTCATGGAGAATCTTGAGTCTGAGCTTCAAGAGGAACGAGCGGTTCAAGTAAGAACCGGAATGATGCGCGCCATGCTGGTCGGTGTGCATCCTCGTAAGTTTTCGTCCGCTCAAAGTTCGATGGACGAACTGAGTGAGCTCGCGCGTACCGCTGGAGTAGAAGTGGTGGATCGAGTACTGCAGCGCAAAGATCCAGACCCACGCACATTGCTCGGAAAGGGTAAGATAGAAGAGGTGGTGTTGCGCTGTCTTCGCGTTGGCGCAGATATAATCCTTTTTGATAACGATCTTCGGCCTTCACAGTGGCGAGCAATTACGAATGCTACTGAGCTGAAGGTTCTTGACCGCAGCATGCTGATTCTAGACATCTTTGCCCAGCGCGCTCAGAGCAGCGAAGGGCGACTGCAAGTTGAACTTGCGCAGTTGGAATACAATTTACCTCGACTAGTTGAGAAGGACGCTGGACTTTCGCGTCTTACCGGCGGCATCGGAGGACGTGGTCCCGGTGAGACCAAACTTGAAATTGGGCGACGTCGTATTCGCGATCGAATTGCCGACCTCGAGAAACGTATCGACACGCTTAGTGGACAGAGAAAACTACGTCGACAAAAGCGCCAAGGTCGTGACGTCCCGTTGGTTTCTATTCTTGGCTATACCAATGTAGGAAAATCTACGCTGTTTAACGCGCTCACCGGTGCGTCAGTGCTTTCTGAGAATAAGCTGTTCGCTACCTTAGATCCCGCTCAAAGGCAGATTTATCTTGGTGCGGGAGCTGCGGGTTTAAGTGAGACAGTGTACGAGCGGGGTCTCGAGGTGGTGCTAAGCGATACGGTGGGATTCATCCGTAGACTTCCTGCCGCTTTGAAGAACGCGTTTCGCGCGACTTTGGAAGAACTGTACAGCGCAGCGATTTTGATTCATGTGCTTGATGCGTCGGACCCAGAGCTCCCTGATCGCAGAGAAGCCGTAGACAGCATTCTGCGTGAAATGGAACTTTCAGGTTGCAAGCAGTTGATGGTGCTTAATAAGTGCGACCTTGTCGACGAGGATCAGGTGGCGGCGCTTACGCGCGAGCTAGACGCCTGTGCTATTTCTGCCAAAACTGGAGAAGGACTAAGCGCACTCAAGGCGAGGCTCTTTGATGAGCTGAAGGCAGCCGCGTCTTCAGGCCCGGTGACCGGACAGAGTGCGGCGACCTAGGACGGCGCCATGAGTGCTTCGACCTCGTCGATCTCTTTTGGAAAGCCTTCGGTGATGATTTCGCATCCTTGCTTAGTAACAAGCACGTCGTCTTCAATCCTGATGCCTAGTGCAGGAACCTTTCCTATCGGCTTTGGAAAATACAGCCCCGGCTCAACGGTGAAAATCATTCCCTCTTGAAACACCGCGTCTTCATTTCCCCTTAGGTTTCCTACATCGTGAACATCAAGGCCAAGGGTATGACCGATGCCGTGTGGGAAGTAGGGTGCAAAGGCGCGAGATTTTACCAGGGCTGACGTCTTGCCGCGCAAGACTTTTATTTCCTTCAAGGTCTCTGTCAGTTCTTCGGCCGCGGCCAGAAACACGCTACGTACCAGTGATCCGGCACGAATAGAGTGAAACGCTGCCGTCTGGGCTCTGAGCACTCCATTGTAGATTACGCGTTGAATCGGGGTGAAGCTTCCGGAGAGTGGGAGCGTCCGAGTGATGTCAGCGCTGTAGCCATGGAGGCAAGCCCCGCAATCAATCAAAAGCAGCTCTCCGTTTCGCAAGTTTTTCTTGGCAGAAGGTCGGTGGTGCAAGGTCGCCGCGTTACGTCCGCTGGCAACGATGGTTTGAAAGCCCGGGGTCGCTCCTCTGGTCTGAAAGAAGAAATCTAGTCCTGCCGCAACGAAAGTCTCACTTACTCCGGTTGCAAGCAGAGGTACTGTGTCAAAGAGCGCGCTGTTGGTAATCGCGGCGGCCTCTTCAATTAGGCGCAACTCAGCTGCATCTTTACGAACTCGTAACGGAGTGAGGAGTTCGTCAGCTAGATGGAACTGCTGGGGCACTTGCTTTCTGAGATGGCTTGGAATCGACATGAGGCGCTGCGCCATGGCCCAGGCGCGCGAGTCTCGCTCATTTGAAATAAATAGGCGCTCGGTATGCTTAAGGCGGGTTCTGACCTCTGCGTCGAAGTCTTTGGTTACGACGAGCTCAGCGCCTATGGACTTGGCGATGCCTTGCACGTTTGAGCTACGCCCTTCCCACAGCACTCGGTTCTTGTCTGTTGGTTGCGCAAGCAGGGTAACTTGAAATGTAGTCTTCTTTGATTTCGATTGGCTGGGATGCACGAGCAACACTAAACCTTCATCTTCGCAGCCAGTCAGGTACAGGAAGTCTCGATTCTGATGAAAGGGGTAGTCTTGATCGCCAGAACGAACCTTTCTGCTGGACGAAGATAGCAGAAGGCCACTGGTCGCCGACTGGGCGCTCAGCAGGTCAAGAAGCTTCTTCATTCGTTTGGAATGGCTAAGCTGAAGTTGCTGCTCGGACATGCTTTCTGTCATAATTTTCCTTACCAGTGGCAGGTAATGATGTCCGCTCGGAATATACCAGGCGGCTGGTGTTCTCAATTAAGAGTTCGTTGAACAATTCTCGCCGCGCTCGCTGGTCTCTTTGTGAATATAGTTAATGAATTACACAATGAGCTCAACGAGAACAGCGAGAAAGATACTTAAACGAACTTTTAACTCAGGACCCCAGGCAGTTATTGCTAGTTGCTGGATACAATAAACCGGAAATAGGCAGTAGCTGTTTATCGCCCTGGAGGCTTTTCGCTGTAGCTGGCGCCTGAATCCGTCTTGGGCGGCCGTAAAGAATGCAAAGTGATGAGAGGTTTAAAGAAAATGGCAGACAGAACTGAAAGCAGCTTGGCCGGTGCTCCTATATTCTCCTGCTCAGCCCAAATCGGAATGGATCTGACCAATAACGCATACCAGCATGTGCATCATGCCGATGCGCTTAGAGTGCTTGAAATCGGCCGCACACGCTGGCTTGAGCATATGGGCTATTCTCTAGAGAAGTTCCTGACCGAAGGGCTACTGCTAATGGTGACCAAAGTTGAGGTTTCATATCTACGGGAGCTTCGTGTTGGTGACGTAACTCTCGGTATTGATGAGTTCGGATTTGGTAGGCGGGACTGGCCAGTCGAACGGGCCTCAAGAGGCAAGGAGTTTTGGCTCTCACAGTGGGTTGAGCTTCCGGCCTCATCACCGGCGGATGGCGGTTGTGCTGAGCGTGGAAAAATTGCGATTGAGGCTTTCATTACGCAGGTATTTGTTTCCCAGGCCACGCTTCGTGGTGTCGCGCCCCCCGCTGATTTCGTTGAGGCCTTGCGGGGGGCCACAAAATAGCGCTCGATCGGTGCCCCTAAGCTGCTGGATGTCGGAGCTATTTGACCATCAGCCGTAGTTCGGTCATATTACCGCAGCAAATATAGGCGCTTACGATTAGGCTGCCTATTTGAGTTTTCGAACTCTGTGCTTCCGAAGTTGTGCTTCCGAAGTTTGCGCTTACTGATTAGCTCGTTCGAGATTTAAGGATTTTTTATGAAACCCCAGATTCACCCTGAGTATTTCCAAGCTAATGTTGTTTGCGGCGGTTGCGGAGGCACTTTCACCACGGGTTCAACCATCTCTGAAATTCGCGTTAACGTTTGCTCGGCCTGTCATCCGTTTTACACCGGTAAGCAAAAACTCGTTGATGCTGAAGGGCGTGTAGATCGCTTTAAGCGCAAGTACGCAAAAACTGGCGCTACTCCTGCTGCCGATGCGGCTCCAGAAGCCTCCAGTAGCTAGGCTCTTTGGGCAGCGCCCCTCACCTTGGGTGAGGGCTTACCTGTTATACCTCCTCCTTTCAGACTCACGCTGGGCGTACACGGGTCGCGAGCGTGCTCTTGCGTCATGATTCGGGAGCCTTGCTTCTCTGTATTGGGCGGTTGACAGGTGAGTGGCTAAAGATTGATGTAATCGACTATGAGCAAAGCTTCGTCCAACTCTTCACCGATCTCATGGGTCTCTTGGGCGCATTTATTGTGCTGTGCTCTGGGTGTGTTGTTTCTGTGTTGCATGGCTGGCTGTCGCAGCGAAGGCGAACGTGGCCTCGCCCCAGGCAAGCGGCTACCGATTTCTGACTTTGAAACTTTAGCAGGCGAGAGCTTCTCGCTTGATTCTCTCGCCGGGAAAACCTTGCTAGTTAACTTCTGGGCTTCTTGGTGCGCTCCGTGCGTGGCTGAAATGCCGGAGTTGCAGAAACTGCATGACCAGCTTAGCGCTACTAATTTTAGTGTAGTCGCAATCGGCATCGATGACAGCGCTGAAAATCTAATGAAGGTTCAACGACGCTTTAATTTGACTTTCCCTATAGTGAGAGACCAAAAGGGGCTTTCTAAGTCCGCTTTCCACTTGGTTGGATTTCCTGAAAGCTTCGTGGTCGATGGCAGTGGAAAATTAATGATGTTCAGCGATCCTGATTCCGGAGAGCCAGTGGTGAGAGTGATTGGGCCAAGAGAGTGGGGGAGAGATCCCGCCCTGACCATTATGCGTAGTCTTGCTTCGCACTAGAATCGACTGGAACGGACTCTTGGCTCCTACTGGCAGAGGAGCTCTCCCCCTCTTTTCGTCGCTTTTGCTTCTACGCGATGCTACAAACGCATCCTGCATTTCCTACATGTAGTGATCTTTTTAATTTTCTAAATGAGCAGTTGAGAATTGCCCTTTCTAAGGGTGCACTATGGTGCTTTTGCGGGTGCTGCAGCGCGGTGCGCGCTTGGAAAGGGCGATTCAGAGAACATCAAGGGTTTTAATTTTACTTTCTGGAACTTGGTCGGTGTTGAGAGTAGGGCTTGCACATTATGCGGCATGCCCTGTTCTCAACACCGAAGTGTCTTGTTGTACAAGACCGACATTTTTCCAGAAGGCGAGGTAACATGAAAAAGTCATTGTCCGATCAAGATGTCGTCCGCCGTACGGCCGACCTCGTGGTTCAGTGTGGATTTGGAGGCCGAGCGGGAATCGAGGGGAAGCCGGTGCACGTGTACCATTCCGTCCCGGCTTACCCACTCACCTGCGCCATCAGTGAGGCTGCGTACAAAATCGGAGCACGTCGAGTAGACCACACTCTGTGGTCCCCTCGTCTTGACGCGCTGCATGTGCAGTACGCCTCGGACGAGGGGTTGGTGGATGTGTCGCCCACCTGGGCGAATCGCTGGAACGATTTGGTTGCAGTGCGCGGTGCCACCGTTCGCATCGAGGGGGTCGACGATCCCCTGGCGCTTGCACGCTGCGACCCTAAGCGGGTCGCGCGCTTCGAGCAGGCGCGCATGTTGGCGCGCCAGCATTTCTACGATGAGGGTCTTCACAAGAACATCACTCCCTGGAACATCATTCCGTTCGCAACGGAGGACTGGGCCAGGCTGATCTTCCCCTCGATGTCTCCCGGCGCGGCTCGGAGAAAGCTTCAGCGCGCTCTGGTGGAGGTATTAGGACTCCACCATCCGGACTACATCAAGCGCTGGTGGGCCCGGGGCGATCGAATCGCCGCGCGCTCGAGTCTTTTGAATGAACAGCAGATCGACTATCTGATCTTCAAGGGGCCCGGCACGAACCTGAAGGTTGGTCTGAGTTCTGAGGCGCGCTTTGGCGGTGGCATGCAGGACGATGGCGGGGTCAGGTTCTTTGCGAACCTCCCCACCTTCGAGAACTACACGACCCCTGATTTCCGTCGAACTGAAGGGCGCGTACAGGTGACGAGACCGGTGCTTATCAACGGACAAACCGTAGACGGTCTCACGGTGTGGTTCAAGGACGGCGTAGTGAGTCGCTTCACTGCCCGTGTCGGTCGCAAGGCTTTTGCGGCCATGCTGGAGACGGACGATGGGGCGAAGCGACTGGGTGAGGTGGCGTTGGTCGGTATCGACGACTCGCCAATCTTCTCCACCGGCATCGTGTTCCAGAGCGTTCTGCTCGACGAAAACGCTGCCTGTCACATTGCCTTTGGGCGAGCCTATTCCGACCGGCTTGTCGGGGGCACCTCCATGAGCGCAGCGCAGAAGGCTGAAATTGGCTGCAACGAGAGCAAGGTGCATCGGGACTGCATGATATCCAACGAGGAGACCACCGTCGTTGCCGTTCGTCGGGATGGCTCGCGCATCACGGTGATCGAGGATGGCGCATGGGCAGGCCCGTTCGCCAATCCATAAGCGACCAGTGCCTTTACATTCTGGGGTGGGTGCCACGTAGCAATCTGCGCGTGGCACCCGCTCTGGTTTTTTTCATCCGAAAGGGTTCAATCCAAAGGTTGCCGCACTCTGAGTCGCTCGTCTTCAAACAAAAAAACAAAAACATCGAGAACTCCTGCACGCGAACATTCCGCTTCCTGACATTCATTACAGTAACACAGCTTCTTGTCGCTTTCACCGAGCCCTCGCTCAGTTTTTATTAACAACCAAAGAAATTTTTCATTTCCAGAAAGCAGATTCTGCGCGGCACAAAATCTTAGCTCTTATTTTTAACTTCTAGCGCAGGCTAGGCGATAGCAGGGGTGTGATAAAAGTCTTTTACAGTTCTGCCAGTGAAGTCGGATAGGAGGATTAGCAAATGAGTGCAGCAGAGGACCGCAGCTCTGATAGGTCGCAAGCTCCCAAGCAAATCAATCCAGAATCAAATCCCGCCAACGCAGAAAGTGGGGAATTTCTCTTCCCTTCTGGAAAACCACAACGAACTGCCGGAAAGGTAATCTCGTTTGGCGAAGCGCCCCCCGCCAAAATTCCCAAACCGGTTCTGTCCGCGCGCGAGCAGCTCGCGGTGGATGTCCAGCAGAGATATGGGTATCAGTCTGTTGCCGACCTTGCCACTACGCCGGCCTTCACTAGCGAGGAGGACTTAGCGGAGCGTATCGAGGCGATGACTCCAGTGGAACAGCAACAATTCGAACTTGTAAGTAAGAAGCTCCAGGGCGTGCAGAACAAGGGTGTTTTTCCGCTATTTCTTTACTCCAAAGAGCTAGAGGGGGCATCGAAACAGATTCTGGTGCTCTTAGTGAGCGATCAAAGCGGCCTGGCTAGAAATCCTAGAAGTCTAATCGACTTCGAGCAAGTGATAATCCCCTCAATTCGAAATGCGCTTCCGAACCTTAAGGAACGCAGAATGGAGCTAGTGCTCGCCACACCTGCGGAGTGCGCTCGACTTTTGGAAATAGGTCAGAACAAGGACGTCAGGGACCGATATCTCGACCGGCTCGACGAGCAGAGCTCTGTTCAAAAGGCTGTTGTTCATATTGTTCGGAGCGCGCTGCGCTTGGGCGCTAGTGATATTCACGTCGAGCCAAACAAGCGTGGCAAATATGAGGTACGTTTCCGAGTAAATGGTGTGCTTCAACGGCGCATGGAGCTGCTGGAGTCTCGCGCCAAGCCGTTTGTTTCTTGTCTTAAGGTAATGTCTGGCTCAATGAGGGTAGAGGAAAAAAGATTTGACCAGGATGGTAGAATTGTTTTTTCAGCTAAGGACATTGAGGAGTTCTTCCCAGGGGAAGCCCACCTCTTCGACCGTTTGAGCCTTCGAGTCGCCACTGTTCCGGCGCTAGGAGGAGAGGCGGTGACTCTGAGACTGCTTCGTGGTGCCCAAGAAGAGCGTCTGAATCTTAAAAAGATCGGGCTGCCTGAGCATGTTGAGCTCGGTCTGAGGCGTGTGATGCGCAGTCCTAACGGTATGGTTCTCGTCACTGGACCAACGGGTAGTGGAAAGACGACTAGTCTTTATGCGTGTTTGAGTGAACTCAATGATGGAACGCTTTGTATCGTCACTGCGGAGAACCCGGTTGAGATGCCGATGGAGGGCATTCGCCAAGTGCAGGTGAACAACGCAATCAAGGTTGACGGAAATGCCGGTGAGAGCCTGAATTTTGCCAGGATATTAAGAAGCTTTTTGCGGCAGGATCCAGATGTAATTCTTGTCGGAGAAGTCCGAGATGATGAAACAGCGGAAATCGCCTTAAGTGCGTCGCTCACAGGCCACTTGGTATTTGCTACCCTCCACACGAATGATTCATTTAGTACAGTGCAGAGACTGGCAGGATTGGGAATTTCTGGACCAGAACTCCATGATGCTTTGCGAGGAGTACTCAGTCAGCGTTTGGTCCGCTGTCTTTGTGGTGATTGCAAAGAGCCTTTTGATGCAGCCTCGGACATTAAGGAGATTTTAGGGGCGGCTGCGGGAGTGGTGAATGCAGGGGAGTCGTTTCACCTTTTTCGTTCAAGCGGCAAGACTGCGTCAGGTTCTGACTGCGAGGGCTGCAAGGGAACAGGCTACTCAGGGCGTAAAGTGATCGCTGAGCTTTGGCTGCCGGGCGACGCTGAAAAGGCGATGATCGCAAAAGGTCAGGTTGCGGTCCATGAACTCCTGCAAGCTGCCCTGAGCGATGGTTTTATCTCCATGGTTGATGACGCATTAATGCATCTTCGGGAAGGTACTATCGACCTTACTGAGCTTCTAAAGGTAGCAGATGCAAATTCACTGTCTAAGCGGGCAGCAGATGTAGTTAAGGCTCTTAGAGTCCATAAGAAGTAGTCGAGGTTTGGGCCATTCGAGAATTCGACATTAGCGCCGAAATTCCAATTTTTGGTTAGGCCGAGCTATTGGTCGCTGCTGCTGGTCGCTGCTACCACTGGTCGCTGATGTACGGTCAGCATTTGGTAAAAGCCGATCGTTAAACTGGCGGGGGTAGGCGCTTAAGAGACTGAAAGGACGCGATCGATTACTGGTCCTCTTCTTCTGCCTCGTCCTCATCCTCGTCCAAATCACCAAGATCATCGTCATCGTCATCGTCATCGTCGTCGTAGTCGAGGTCGTCGTCGACCGGTTCTTCCACTTCTTCAGCGAAGACGTCGGGGTCAACTTCCTCAAGCGCCTCGGTTACGGAAGAAAGCATCGCGGCCAATTCCTCAGACGAGTACTCTTCGTTCTCGAGCACAGTCTCCAGCGCTGCACGCATCTCGTTAGCAACCGCTGATTCGACATCTGCCTCAAGCTCAGGATCTGCGGTCTCCTCGGACTCCTCCTCGCCCTCAAGCGTAGCCCCGAGATCTTCTCGGACTGCACGACGCAGCTCGTGGAATCCCTCCATCACACTGGTGAGGCCTTCGATAACTTTTTCAGCAGCTTTTGTGGTCATAAACCATAATTCCAGAATCTAGGGGCTGTACCAATAATTGCCCGATTTAGTGTCGAGGCTAAAGCGAATCAAACCTGAAAATCAAGACTCAACATGGCGTAAATAAGGAAAGTTTTGAGGTAGGTGAATTTAACTATGGTCGAAGAGTATCAGCCTGAAAGATACTGCAATGATTCCAGTGCAAATTTGGGCCTGGAGCATAGGGTGGCAGGTAAAATGAAGATGAGCAGAATAGAACGTGTGCGGGGTTTGGTTTTCCCGAGTCCTTCCAATTTGAGGCCCTCAGTCGATGGGAGCGTTGAAAGTGGTCTCAACACCGATCTTGGAGGTGCCCTAGGAAGGTGCCCAGCGTTGCGTGTTGCGCTGACCTTGGTTTGCCTGTCGTTTGCTGCAGGCTGCTCTAATTCTACCTCGTCCTCTGTCTCGCCTGTTGGGGAAAGGCACGCTCCCAGCTTTCAGTCAGCGCGTACGCGAGTGAGCGCCGACTCACCCACAAGCACTATGCCGATCGGTGCAGTAGCAAAATCCGCCATGACTCCATCTCGAAGTGGCATCTCGGACTCGGGCGGCCAGGTTGTGGGTGCAAAGGGTTCGAACTCAGTCGGCGGGAGTCATGATCTTTCCGTTGCTGCGCCCTCGTCGCGCTCCAAGAAGGATAGCCCGGGTCTGCGTTCGAATTTGACGAGTCGCGCCGCTCTGGTTCGCGTGAGTTCTATTATGGTCTCGCGTCCGACCTACGGTTCGGGTGCAAGAGAGGCGCTTGCACAGCGGGACGGCATCGCTCGTAGTTTAATGGAAGCGCTTACCCAAGAACTTGACCTTGACGTGAAATCCGTCGAAGACGCTCCCGATTCTCTCTCGGGGAAGGCTGGCGCCGAGAAGCTTAATTCGACTTCCCTAGACAATTCGCTCGGACTCGGCGCTACGGGACCAGCCCCCTCTCTGCCTACACTTCTAAGCAACGCGAGGAACGCCAATCTTGACAGTGTGTTGGTAACAACTATTTCCGACTATCAAGTGCGCGATGGTTCAAGAGCGGGCGCTTCTTCGCTCGCGGTGGTGGTGTTTTCAATGGAGCTTGTGGGGGTTGATGGAACCCCAATTTGGAACGCAAATTTCAGCTTTCGAGATCAAGCACTCTCCGAGAACTTGTTTAAACTTGGCCAGGGCCTATTTCAAAGCAATGAAGGAGTCCCCGTGTCCCGTGGGGTTGGATTCAAGTCAGAGAAAGAATTAATTTTGGCGGGATTTCGTGAAGCAGCCAGAGCGCTCGCATCTGAACGAAACGCTCTATTTTTTCCTAGCGCGTAGGCTTTCCGCTTGCACTGCTGGAACTCAGAACGGTTGTTTGTTGTCGATTGAAGAAGTTGTCTACTAAAGAAGTTGGTTAGCGTATGGCAACGAGACGAATGAATCAAAGGAGACGAGCGACGCCGGGCGTCAAGTCGCAAAAGAGTTCCGGCAATCCCTGGACGCATACTTGGTTGGACGAAGTATGCGCAGTCGCGTGCTTTGCATTGGGTTGCTTTCTAACCTTGAGTTTTCTCTCGAGGCTCGCTTCCTTGGCAAATTCCCAGTCCCAGTCGTCTGCCAGTTTTGGTGGCGCGCTCGAGCGCGCAGAGAACTTGATGGGGCCTAGTGGCCACGCCACCGGCACTTTGCTGTGGGGACTGATGGGCTGGTGCGGCTTAGTACCAGCGCTATGTGCCTTTTGGCTCGCTTTATACTGCTGGCGCCTCAATAGGTCGGGCGAAGGAGACCGCGCCGCGGCTTCTGAAGGTTCCCAGACCCTAGGCAGGGCGCTGCTGCACTGGGGGCGCAAGTCGTTCGGATTTGGCGGAGTTTTTGCTGCGTCCTGCGTGACCGCAGCAGTGTTCTTCGGGCGGGAAGGCGGGGGATCCGTCGGCATGCTTGCCGCGGGCCCCCTGCACGACTGGTTCAATACCCTCGGAGCCAGTTTGATTTCGTGCGCGATTCTGCTGCTTTCCTTGGCAATGGCCACGAATCTCAGTGTGCTTGAAGTTTCAATGCGGCTCGCGCGCTCCTTGTTATTTACTGCTGGTTTCATCGCACAGCTTCCGCTTCTTGCCGCCAGAGTAGTGTGGTGGGGATTAGGTGCGATCGCTCTGGTGCTTCGCGCCGCATTCCGATTGTCTGGAGTGCCCGAGCTGCTCGCGAAAGAGCCGCGTTCGGACTCTTTTCCGAAAGCGCGTGTTCGTCGAAATAAAATTGAGGAGGAGGTCGATCAGGCTACGGAATCTCTTACCAGCAAGCGCGCAGCGGTGTCTGAAGAGGAAGAGGATGACGATGAGGACGAGGACGAGGAAACTGAAGACGCTTCAATTGACGAGGAAATGAAGCGGGTGGTGGTGAGCCGTAAGCAACGCGAGTCTCGGGCATCCGACCGAGAATTCGTTCGAACTCTCCCGCTTCCAGGAGTAATTTCTGGAGCGACCTCTGGCGCCTCCGACGAAACGGGCTCGGTAGCCGAGACTCCCAGTTCGTTCGATGGCTACGAGCCTCCGCCGCTCTCATTGTTGACGCGCGGAGAGCAAACAGAAGCGCACGAAGACGACGAAGAGCTACTAGATAAATCAAAATTGATTGAGGCCAAGCTCCGCGACTTCGGTGTGCTCGGCAAAGTGACGCAGGTTCATCCTGGCCCGGTCATTACTCTGTTCGAATTCGAGCCAGCGCCAGGAGTAAAGGTAGGTCGAATTGCGGCACTGCAAGACGATCTTGCGATGAGCCTGCGCGCCAGTTCTATTCGAATTATCGCTCCGATTCCCAAGCGCGGCACGGTCGGCATTGAAGTCCCCAACAAGCATCGAGACCTCGTGCGCCTGCGTGACGTGCTAGAGAGTGATCAGTTCGTGAACGAAGAGTCGATTCTCAGCGTCTGCATAGGAAAGGATACCTATGGGGAGCCTGTG
The DNA here is from genome assembly GCA_041739995.1 of Bdellovibrionota bacterium. Lineage (GTDB taxonomy): Bacteria > Bdellovibrionota_C > UBA2361 > UBA2361 > JBGSMV01 > JBGSMV01. The sequence goes on along the minus strand of JBGSMV010000059.1, from coordinate 123,971 downwards.
GTAATAGACATCGCCGCGATGCCCCATTTGCTCATTGCGGGAGCGACTGGCACCGGTAAATCAGTATGTATCAACGCGTTCTTGTTAAGCCTGTTGTACCGTGCGCACCCGTCGGAGCTAGGCTTGATTCTAATCGATCCAAAGATTCTTGAGCTTAGTCTTTACGAGTCTATTCCGCATTTGCGAGTTCCAGTGGTCAGCAATCCACGCCAGGCCAAGGCCGTGCTGCAGTGGGCGGTTGACGAAATGCACCGGCGCTATCGCTTGATGCAGAAGTATTCAGTGCGAAACATCGATGGCTACAATCGTATCGTGAACGGTGAGAAGGACCCTGACCAGGATCCTCAGGTGGCCCTGGACGATCAAGTGGTTATGCTTACGGACAATGAGGTGATCGAGGAAGGGACGGTCGAACCACTTGATACCGAGGCGGAGGTCGAAAGACTTGCCCGATCGGGAGTTCCGGTCGAGAAGTTAAAGCCGCTTCCAAAGATAGTAATCGTGATAGACGAACTGGCCGACTTGATGCTTGCGGCTGGTCGAGACATTGAAGAGCTGATTACGCGCCTGGCTCAGAAGGCGCGGGCGTCTGGCATTCATTTAATCGTGGCGACCCAAAGACCGTCAGTGGATGTTATCACTGGGTTGATTAAGGCAAACTTCCCCGCGCGCCTTTCGTTTAGAGTTTCTAGCCGCGTCGATTCTCGGACGATTTTGGACTCAATGGGAGCGGAGCGACTGCTCGGGCGCGGCGACATGTTGCTGATGCTTCCTGGCGCGGAGGCCATACGGCGAGTGCACGGTGCTTTCGTGTCTGACAATGAAGTGAAGCGCGCAGTGACTCACATCAAGCAAACCTGTGGACCGAAGTACGACGATCGCATCATGCGTGTGTGCGATCAGGCGCTCGAAGACGAATCTAAGGATCGTGGCGACTCAGGGTCTAGCGAGAGCAGTGAGTACGATGAAATGTACGATAAGGCGGTTGAGTTAGTGATGGAAAAGGGCCAAGCATCCACGTCCATGATTCAGCGCGTCTTTCGTATCGGCTACAATCGCGCCGCTCGCATAATTGAGACGATGGAGCGTGATGGTGTTGTGGGCCCAATGGATGGGGTGAAGCCTCGTGAGGTCTTGCTACCACCGGCGAACCAGGAGCAAGGTTCATAACTTCATAAGTTCAGTGCGTTCCCGGCGCAGAAAGGACGACTGACGACCGCCTAATGCGGGTTTGGCACCAGTCGGGTGAACGAAAACAGCGGCATACACTTGAATTTGCGAAGGAAATCGCTTTCGCCTACTATTTGCGGTCACTAGCTGGTTGGGGCGTAGCGCCTTTCTGCCGTTTTCCTGGGAATTTCAAAATGCTGCGATGGAAGTCAAAAGTAGGCTACGAAGCCTACAGGTGTGTGTGTCTTGCGGCATTCAGACCGAGCGCCAGCGCTGCCTGGGGGACCAAGGCCTTATTCTTTGGCATCCTGGTGGTCCTGGCTTTGCTGGGCACCAATGCTCAAGCTTCCGAAATAGAGGGTCGCTTCGGGTGCGAGAAAGAACTGTCTAAAGTTCAGGCTAATTCATTGCTGACTAGCGTTCAGAACGCTTACAAGTCGAGCGGATCGCTTAAAGCGCAGTTCAATCAAGAGTCTCGCATCGCAGCGCTCGATGATAGTGAACAGGCTTCTGGAACGGTGTATTTCAAGAAGCCCGGCAAAATGCGTTGGGTTTATGAACTCCCTGAGCCCCAAGTATTTTTGGTGAGGGACGAGACCGTATATTTGTTTCAGCCAGAGCTCAGTCAGCTTGTGGTGGAAACTCTAAAAGACGTTCTTCTTGCCGAAATGCCGGTGGCTTTTCTTATGGGCATTGGCGAGCTTGAGAACGAGTTTCGCATTGAGCGCGCCTGCGATTCGGGCGGTCGGCTATTACTTTCGTTAGTTCCCAAGCACCAAACTTCAGAAACAGACAATGAAGCGCCTGGCGACCTGAGAAGCTTTGAACTGCTTGTGAACCGAGAATCGCATCTTCCCGCAGGAGCGCGAGTGGTGGACGTGGGTGGAAACGTAACTGCGATCTTGCTCAGCGATGTGCATTCAAATGATCCGGCTGTGACTGAAGCGGACTTTGCTGTTTCTTTTCCTGCGGGAGTGGATATCGACGATCGTCGAAGAGCTAGCTAGGTAAGCGGAGCGGGCGAGGAGTGCAGGGATAGAGGTACATATGGGACGACTTACAATATTAGATGAGGGTGGCGACGCTAAGAAGTCATGCGCCACCGCACCTGCAATTCACGTCAATCAGGGAAATGAGGGCGGAGTAGGGGCGGCCATTTTTGCGGGACGTGCAGCCCTCATTACACTTGGGTGCGCGAAGAATCACGTCGACTCTGAAGTGATGTTGGGGGTGCTTCGTGCTCGCGGCTTTGAGGTGGTTTCCAAAGTTGAAGATGCCGACGTGGCGATTGTGAATACCTGCGGATTTCTACAGAGCGCAGTCGAAGAGAGCATCGATTGTATCATTGACGTGGCGGAGCTCAAAAAAACGGGGCGCCTGCGCAAACTCGTGGTCGCGGGCTGTGCGGTGGAGCGCTACAAGGACCCATCCGGCAAATACCAAAGCATGCAAGAAGCATTGCCAGAAGTAGATGCATTTTTGTCGGTGAATGATGTCTTACGTGTTGCTGACGTCTCCACTTTAGTCGAGCCAGGACAGGCAAAAGATAGCCTTCTCGCGAACACTACACCCGCTCCCGATTTCGGTGATGTTCTCGATGCTGCGGCGCGCCCATATTTTCTCTATGACGATTCGATGCCGCGTGAGCTCGCCACCAAGCGGCATTTTGCATATGTGAAGGTGAGCGAGGGCTGTAATCGGCCGTGTACTTTCTGCATTATTCCAAAGATTCGCGGCACGATGCGCAGTCGTCAAATTGATTCGGTTCTTCGAGAAACTGAGAGTCTCGCCAATCAGGGAGTACGAGAGATCAACCTCGTCGCTCAGGATTTGACCTCATTTGGGCTAGACCAGGCGCCTGATAAATATGGAAACGGACGCCGGCTTAGGCAGCTGCTTGAAGCGCTCGACAGACAAGCGGCAGTTGACTGGGTGCGCCTGTTGTACGCCTATCCCGTAGGAACCGATGTTGCCTTGATTGAAGCAATCAGAGATCTGCCACGAGTGGTCGAATACCTCGATATCCCATTGCAACATGCCAGCACTCGAGTGCTCAAAGAGATGAAGCGACCCATAGGCTCCTTTGCGCCTCGACCGATGGTTGAGTGGATTCGTAAGACCGCGCCAAGCATTGCGATACGCACCACCTTTATTGTTGGCTTCCCCGGTGAGACCGAGGAAGACGTACAAGAGCTTGAGAGCTTCGTACGAGAGGGGCATTTCTCAAGTGTGGGGGTATTTACCTATTCGCTAGAAAGCGGCACTCCTTCTTTTGACATGGATTGCCAGGTTTCTGAGAAGGAGAAGGCTTCTCGGCGGGAGCGCATCATGCAGGCCCAACAAGAGGTTGTCGCCAAGCGCCTTTCTGGGTACATAGGACAGTCAATTCAGGTTCTTATGGAAGGGGCTCACGAGGATACGGATTATTTATTGGTGGGAAGAGCTCGGTTTCAAGCCCCCGAGGTCGATGGTACGGTTATTGTGAATGATTTTAGTGAACTCGGCATTGGCGACTCGGCGCTAAGCGACAGCGCTAACGGAGCGGCCCATAATACTAGTCCAGATTCAGGAGCTTCGGACCGCCCCGATCAAGGCGATCTCATTCAAGGTTCTCCGGCAGTAGGTTCATTTGTTAATGTGCGTATCACTGAAGTGGCTGGGTATGACCTGGTCGGTAGTGCAGTCGGCTAAGGCCTTCTGCGATGAACATTTGATCCGAAAGGCGGGAACTACAGAATGGGAGCGGAATCAGCGGTAAGGAAGCCACGAGTCGGCATCTTCATCATCGCATACAATGCGGTGAACCATCTTATTAAGACCATCAATCGAATACCTCGGGAGACCTACGAGGAGGTAGAGGAGATCTTTGTAATTGATGACTGTAGCAAAGATAATACGTATTACGCGGCGCTAGGTTACAAGCATGAGCAGAAAGTCGACAAGCTCACCATCCACCGCAACGTGACAAACCAGGGCTACGGGGGAAATCAAAAGATCGGTTATCGCTACGCCATTGACCGCGGTTTCGATGTGGTCGCCATGGTTCACGGCGACGGGCAGTATGCCCCTGAGGCATTACCGCTTCTTCTTGAACCGTTTCGCAAAGGGGAAGCCGACATGGTTTTTGGCTCACGCATGGCGGCTGGGGGGAAGCCGCTGAAGGGCGGAATGCCGCTTTATAAGTTTCTTGGCAACAGAGTGCTCACGGTGTGCCAGAACCGTCTTTCCGGCTTGAATCTGAGCGAATATCACTCGGGTTATCGCCTCTATTCAACTGAGGCCCTTCGCAGAGTGCCTTTTGAGTCTTTTACTAATACGTGGCACTTCGACACCCAGATAATTCTCGCCATGGCTGAGCGAAATATGCGAATTGTGGAGCTGCCCATTCCGACCTATTATGGTGACGAGATTTGCCATGTGAACGGCATTCCATACGCCCTTAATTGTATTTCAACATCGTACCGTTTTTATCAGAACCGTAAGCGCGGAATACTGTCTTATCCCGGGCCTGCTGACATACCGACTATTCCTGCAGAATCTAATGCTTCAGATTCCGTTAGGGCACAGTCTGGTGCGATAAGGTCGCGGTCCTGAATCGTAAGAGGTAAGTATGATTTTTGGACGTCGAAGATCGAGCAAGTCGCGCGTATTAGGTCAAGCGTTGTGCGCTCGAACGCGCCATAGAGCGAGAGTCGATCTTGTAAAGTTACGTAGCGAGACCGAAGTCGAGGACTTCTTGACCGAAGAAGAGCGTGCCCTGTTGAACGAACTGGAAAGGCGCGAAGCACCGTCGAGCAGGCTTCGCCCCGACAGAGATAGTTCTGCTAGGCTTAATTCCGACAGCAAGAGCTCAGATAAACCTGGTATTCGCCTGCTCGAGCGCAGCGCGGAAGGCAGTCGACTAATCGTGCGGTTGCTCAAGGGTCCGCAAGTCCGCCGAGAATAGGCCTGTGCCGCCGAGAATAGGCCCGAGAATAGGCCGTTGTGCGGGGATTGCTACGTTCGCCGCAACACGCATTCAAACCGTATATCGCCTCGTAGGTTCTTTTGTGCACCTCTGTGGCTTACGTCTCTCTGGGGCTTACGTCCCTCTGGCGAGTTTTGATGCACCCGTGGCTTGGTGTCTTGAGATGACGCACGCAACTAAGTCCTCTCTCCGCGTGCCGCGCAAGGCCGTATTAGTGGCTGGTCAGTTGGTAAGCTCTCGAAACCCCCAAGGAAATAGCCCCATCAAGTAACTTTTTGTATCCATTTTGAAACTACTGGTCTAGATTTTGTGAAGGACGCTGCGACGGGATCCAGACTGGCTCGTGCTCGCTCCGTTTCCACTACGTGAAGATTCAGCGAGGACCTCCGACGAAGCGAGGGGGTTGTTCGCGTCGTATGTCACCAGAACGAACCGACGTCCTAGAAGGGAGTTGGTTTGGTTGGGGTCCATGGGCGAGTGCTCGGTGGAAGAAGTATTTGGTTAGAGGAGATTTAAGACAATGACTAAGAATTCAAGCATTAAGGCCCTCAATAAAGTTGGACAGTCCGTATGGTACGACAATGTCTCGAGGGACGTTCTGCGTTCCGGTGCATTGAAGGGACTGATTGAGCAGGGCGTGAGCGGGCTCACCAGCAACCCCACCATTTTTAAAAAGGCCATCGCGGACAGTTCGGATTACGACACTGACATAGCAAGTCTGCGTAAGTCCGGAACGAATGCCGATGGCATTTGCGAAGAGCTAATGATTCAAGATGTAGCGGCCGCGGCAGACCTACTGAGAGCAGTCTCTTTAGAGTCCAAAGGTGCCGATGGTCATGCCAGCATTGAGGTCTCTCCGTTTCTTGCACGCGATACTAAAGGAACGATCGAGGCCGCTAAGCGTCTATGGGGTCGCCTTGATCGCGCCAACGGCATGATCAAAATTCCTGGCACCGCTGAGGGACTTCCGGCTATTCGTGCTGCTCTAGAGGAGGGAATTAACATCAACGTGACCTTACTTTTCTCCGTCCCTCAGTACGAGCGCGTCGCGGAGCAGTATATTTGCGCCTTGGAGACTCGTGTTTCTAAGGGGCTACCTATTGATGGTATCTCATCAGTAGCCAGCTTCTTTGTTTCGCGAGTTGACGCGATTTGCGAGAAGGCTTTTGATGCTTCAGTTGCTTCTGGCAAAGCTCAGGAGTCACAGCGTGCGAGTTTCTTCGGGAAAGTCGGCGTTGCCAATGCGCGCATGGCTTACGAACGCTTTACTCAGCTCTTTTCTGGAAAGAGGTGGGAAGCCCTTGTCGCCAAGGGGGCGAAAGTGCAAAGACCATTGTGGGCCTCTACCGGCACCAAAAACGCCACTCTAAATCCCTTGCTCTACGTAGAGGAGCTTGCCGGGCCTCATACCGTCAATACTATGCCGCCAGCGACGCTCGATATTTTGCTTAAGGGTGGCAAGATTGAAGATCGAGTCATGCAGGATCTTAAGGCAGGTCGGGACTTGTTGAACTCGCTTCCTGCTCTTGGAGTTGGGGTAGATGGATTGCTCGAGGAGCTGCAAGTTCAAGGCGTGGATCTTTTTGCAGATTCATATCGAGATCTACTGAGCTCGATTGAAACTAAGGCTGCGAAAATAGCTTAAATCCAAATCAATTATTTCAGGTCTCAGGAGGTCCGAGTATGGAGAATCCATTTTCAGAAGGGGAGAATCGCATCATTCGACCTCCTGCTACCGCTCTCGTCATCTTTGGAGCTTCCGGAGATCTTACTCAGCGTAAGCTGATACCCGCGCTCTACAATCTAGAAGCGGACGGGTATTTGCCCAGTGGGTTTGTGGTGGTTGGAGTGGCGAGGTCTAAGCTTAGTGATGAGCAGTTTCGTTCTAACCTAAAGGAAGCGGTCTCTAAGTTCTCTCGGCGTCCTCTCGATGAGGGCGTATGGGAGAGCTTCTCCAAGAGAGTGTTTTATGAGCCAGTTGATGCGACGCGCAGTGAAGATTTCACTCGTTTAAAGGCGCGCCTCGAGGGGCTGACAAGCGGTCAAAGCTCGGAACGGTTTAACTATCTCTATTACCTTGCCGTATCACCCACCTTCTTCGGACAGATTGCGTCTCAGTTAAGGGACGCGGGTCTTGTCGAGAAGCCGAGTGATGATGCTCGGGCTACCTCATTGATTATTGAAAAGCCTTTTGGGCACGACTTGGATTCGGCGCGAGAGCTGAACACCACTATCCGGGAAAGCTTTGCTGAAAAGCAGATCTATCGAATCGATCACTATCTCGGGAAAGAAACTGTTCAGAACATCCTCGTGTTCCGATTTGCCAATGGCATTTTCGAGCCGCTGTGGAATCACAAGTACGTTGATCACATTCAGATCGCGGTGTGCGAAAGCATCGGGGTGGGAAGCCGCGCCGGCTATTTTGATAAAGCAGGCATTTTGCGTGACATCGTTCAAAACCACTTACTTCAGATTCTGTCCTTGATTTGCATTGAGCCTCCGATTTCTCTGAGCGACTCCACCAGCATTCGTGATGAGAAGGTGAAGGTGTTGAGAGCTATGCGTCGCTTGAGTGTTGAAGAGGTAGCCTCCTCTACTGTGCGAGCCCATTACTCCAAGGGCTTTATTGATGGCGAGGCGGTTAAGGGCTACTTGGAGGAGAAGGATGTCTCCCCAAGCTCCACCACCGAGACGTTCGTCGCGATGAAGTTGGCCATCGACAATTGGCGTTGGTCTGGAGTGCCGATCTACATTCGAGCTGGCAAGAGACTTCCAAAGCGAATCACCGAGATAACCGTTTTCTTCAAGAAGGCGCCCGAAGCGATGTTTCGCGGAAGGCAAGTCGGCGAGCTTGAGCAGAATGTGCTCAATATTCAAGTGCAACCCAATGAAGGTATTTCACTGAAAATCAGCAGTAAGCCACCAGGTCCGCGCATGCGCGTGCGCCCAGTCGTAATGGATTTCAACTACGATCACTCGTTCGGCGTGGCTTCGGCCGAGGCCTACGAACGTCTGCTTCTTGACGCGATGAAAGGAGATCAGACGCTCTTTATTCGTGATGACGAGATCGAACAAGCTTGGGAGCTGCTTGCTCCTGTGTTTGAGGCCTGGGACTCCGCTAAGCCGCCAGCGCTTGAAAGCCATGAAGCCGGAACATGGGGACCAAAAGCGGCCGCCGATTTACTGCGGACGAACGGACACCGCTGGACACGTCTTTAGATGACTGGCGTCGCCCGATTTAGTCAGGAGGAACGGAATCAATGAGTAGTGCAGCAGAACAAGTTCTTGCTGGTGGTGCGGGCGGCTATGAGCTCACCAAAGTTTCGCGTATTTCTGAGTCTTTAAGCCGGCTTTTTTCGGACCTACAGGAGGGGTCTAGCGTATACACCCGGGCTGCGAGCACCAATGTGCTCATCCCAGTGGGATCTTCCTCTGCGGTTTCAGACGTCGAGCGCCTTATCGAAGATGTAGCGCGGCTGCATCCCAGCAGATTTCTCATCTACGGAGTAAATAATGCGCTTTCTGCCGTAGCTGCAGAAGTCTCTGCGCGCTGTCATTTTACCTCAAAGGGGGAAGGAACATCGCATCATGTGTGCTCTGAGTTGGTGCGCATGGGGGCGCCGGGTAGTCAGGTGCAGGCGTTGGCAGAGGCGATTCGTGCCAATCTGGTTAGCGGTACGCCTAGCGAACTTCTACTTTTTGACTCTCAGGTAGAAGGGGAGCTGATCGAAGTGGCGGCCTCCATGGTCGATAGCATTATATTTGATAGCTCTATGTGGGCGCGACGCTTAGCAGTTATCGAGGGTGTGTTGCGAGAGGTGAAGCTTGCGGTCGACCTTCAGTGGATTGCGCTTGGGGCTTGGCGGGATCAGGTGCGAGCGGGCTTTGATTTTGCACAGGCGCGCGGATTGGCCTCAGGGTTGCAGCGATTTACTATCGTCTCGGATGGACTTAAGGACTCTGCGGCTCAACCCAAAGGATCCGCATCCGAGGATAGGGGAATTCCAGCTCACTGTTCCATGGCCGGATTGTTGCTTTGTGGATGGATCGCTGCTCGTCTTCAACTCAGCCTAGAGTCAGTGAAGCGACTGAGCCTTTCTGGAAGTGCTGAAGCCGAGGGTTGGGCAGTCCATTTCCAATCTCCCTCCGGAGCAACGGTAATCTGCGAATTAATTTCATCGGCTGAGAATTTAGGAGTTGAGCCGCGATTTTTAGCTGAGGCGACATCAGTTGAGCCAAAGGTTCGTTCAGTGCGCTTCGAGGGAACCGCTCGCGGAGGAAAGGGTTCCAGTTTCGAAATTAATCGAAGAGGATTAACCCTTGAAGCTCGCGTGGAAGGCATTAACTCCGTAGAGCTTTCTCGCCCAATCGAAGACGAAACCGGGGACGGACGATTGCGTCGCTTTTTCCTAATCGGAGAGTCCGTAGCAAATTACAGTGCCGCAATGGGAAGGGTTTTGAAGCTTTGCGCTATGGCAACATAGTAGATTCATCTCAGGACGAAGGAGTGGTTCCAATAGTCTTTTCATATGTAAGTCCAGTCTGAGTCGCTGAATAATCTAGAGTGCTCTTCTCATTTGGTCTGATCGGGAGTGAATGGTGACGATTGAAGTAATTGAGTCAAAGTTGTTCGCCGGCGCTGTAGCTGACGAAATTGTGCAAATATTATCCGAAGCTATCGAGGAGCGGGGTAGTGCCTCGCTCGTGCTCGCAGGTGGTAGTACTCCTGCCGCAGTATACCGCTCACTGGGTTTGCCACCGCGCGTTGAGCAAATTCAATGGGGCGCACTGCGCGTGTATCTCGGAGACGAACGCTGGGTGCCGCACTCTGATGCCATGAGCAATTATCGCATGGCAAACGAGACACTTTTTCAAAAGATCGCGGTTCAGTCTGGAGCAACAACTGCGCCGCAACTTTTCCCGGTTGATACGAGCGCGAGTACGCCTGCAAAGGGGGCGCTCGCCTATGAGCAGTTAATTAGAACTCAAGAGAAACTTAAACAGAACGAGCTCCCCGAGTTTGATTTAGTGCTCCTTGGAATGGGCGACGATGGCCATACCGCTTCGCTATTTCCGCACTGCAGCCTTTCAGAAGGCGACATCGTTGGTGTCGCGACGCACCCGCAGGAGGGTGAGAAGCCAGGAGGAGTGCGGGTATCGCTCACCGCCAAGACTTTGAAAAATGCAAGAAGACTCATGTTCATCGTGAATGGCGACGCCAAAGCTTCTATGCTTAAGCGCGTCTTGGAAGGTCAGGAATCTGAGGTTGAGCTCCCCGCTCGTTTATTTGTGGAAGCAAAGGGATCGGTCTCATGGTTCCTGGATACCGGTGCTGCTGCACAACTTTCTCGTAAGGGAGCGTGATCGGTCCGTGATTAGGTGGAATGTTTCTCCAGCAGTGGATCAGCTTCGCAAGGAATTTCGCGAGTGGTTGTCTCAGCAACAAGTTCCGAGCGGTGGTGGCGACTCTTCTCTAGAGCGCTTTGTTGAGACCGGGCGTGCTTGGCAGTCACGATTAGCACAATCACAATGGGTGGCCGTTCATTGGCCTAAAGAATTCGGTGGACGAGGACTAAGTCTTGTTGAAGAGGCAGTGGTACAAGAAGAGCTTGTGAGGGCAAGTTCGCCGCAGCTCTTAGGGCTTTTTGGGCTGACCATGGTTGGACCTGTGCTCATCGCGCACGGCTCTAAACAACAGAAGGAGCGCTACCTTCGAAAGATCCTTACTGCCGAAGAGGTGTGGTGTCAGGGTTTCTCGGAGCCTGGCGCTGGTAGCGATCTGGCGGCGGTCAGAACAAAGGCGGAACGAACCGACGGTGGATTTTTAGTCACCGGCCAAAAGACTTGGACGAGCTTTGCTCACGTCGCTGATTGGTGTTTTGCGCTTTGTCGCACTTCCGAGCCCGGCGTAGAGGAAGGGGTACCTAAGAAGTCAAAGCATGAGGGCCTCACCTACCTACTTATCGATATGAAGAGCCCTGGTATCAGCACGCGGCCACTTCAGCAGATTTCGGGAGACAGCGAATTTAACGAAGTTTTCTTTGACCGTGTATTCGTACCTGATGCATCAGTGGTCGGGGAAGTGGGCAAGGGCTGGAGCATCGCGTTGTCTACCCTTATGTATGAGCGCGTCGTTCTCACATTCGCTCGCCAACTTCAAAGTGAAGTGTTGCTGAGATCGCTACTGGCAAAAGAGCGAGAATTATCTACGTCGGAGCGAGTGGAGCTAGCTGAAAATGTGGCGCGGGCGACTGCGGTCAGAGCGCTCGCGTACGAGCATCTTGATCTATATGCAAGTGGCGCATCGCCTGGACCGGAAGGTTCCATGGATAAGCTGCTGTGGAGCGAATCCTTTCAAGACCTCTGCAAGTTCGCGGTGCGGCTCACCGGAATTCGTGCAGCGGTTGAACTTGGCCACCCGAACGGCGCGCATGACGACATGCATAGGTATCTGTACTCTCGTGGTCGCACTATCGCCGCAGGCACCTCTGAGATTCAACGTTCGATCATCGCGGAGCGGCTACTTAAACTTCCGCGACTCTCTTTCGGTCGAGCTCGGTAGTGTGCTGAGTCAGAAGTTTATTTAAGTATTGTTCTCGCTGTTCTCGCTGAACTCATTGTGTAATTCATTAAGTATATTCACAAAGAGAGCAGCGAGCTCGGCGAGAATTATTCATCGAACTCTTAACTCCTAACTCGGGACACTAGTCCAACCTGAGAATTCCTTTTTACTGTGGCTCTGCCTTCGATCGGCAGTCCAATCTCGGTGCCCGGGGGTTCCGTGCTTTGCGCTATGGGGCTCTGCAAAATCCCCTATCAGGGAGTATTCCGCCAGATTATGGCCCCTAATTTGCAATGTTCTGTAGTTGAGCAGGGAGTTTTCCTGGGTTCTCCACTTTTGCAAACGATGTCTTCCAATTTGTGGTGGAACTCTAGTGAGTTAGGTGCATGCGCGAATCGGTGACATTTCCTCTTAGGAAAGGCAGTTCCGATTGAGCCTTAGGATACAGAGGAGTTTTGAAAATGAATTTCATAGAGGGATCTCGTAGAAAGAATTTTTGGCAGTTTTGTATAGGGTTCGGTCTTGTCGCTGCTTTTGGTATTGTGACTAGCGCTCAAGTGCAAGCTCAAGCAATCCAGCTTCCCTCTAATCGGCTCTTCGAAACCTCCGTAAGTGGAAAAGCAGTTCGCTGTGGTCAGTTAAATAATGGCAAATGGGTTCCAGGCGCATTAAAGCGAAACGGTACAACATTTACTCCGCATGCAGCCCTGATCAAAAAGCTTAACAAACAGCTGAAGACGGCGCCCGAAGATAAGAAGGCCAAGCTGTCCAACAAGATTTCCAAACTCAAGTTGAAGCAACGTAGTGGAAAGAGTGTTTGTGCATCGGGTCCTGGCGGCGGCGGTACTCCGTCACCGACACCAGGGCCTGGAGCTACGCCTACTCCTTCTGGTTGTTTCCAAGGTTCTCAGACTTCGTGCTTTGGAATTCCTTCTGGCATTCGCGGCGACGTAAATCGAGGTAGTTCGCTTTGGAGTGCGATGGCTTGCCAAGGTTGTCACACCGAAGCCAGCAAGCGCAGCATGACCTTTAATCGTGTCGCTGGTGCATTCAGTAGTCAACCAACGATGTTTGGACTTACCGTCCCGACCACGGAGCAGACCGCCGACCTCACTGCCTATCTAAATAGATTTAACTTGCCGTAGGATGAAGATGGTTTCTAAGGGGCTGGCGGTCGTTGCACACTTGCTACTGAGCTCATTACTCAGCGTGCCGGCGTTTGCTGTCGGTCCCAATGACGCGCTTCCTATTGTTACCCTGCGCGACACAGAGGGTGAACCGACCGCGTTAAGTTATACCGCGGGCAGAGTCACCTATGTGGACTTCTGGGCCTCGTGGTGTGCCCCATGTCAAGAATCGCTTCCTTGGATGAACAGCTTAGTCGAAAAATACGCGGATCGAGGCTTGGATGTAATCGCCGTGTCTGTAGACCGCGAACGAAGCCAAGCAGAGAAGAGCCTCAAGCGCGTAAAGCCGCAATATCAAGTGCTATTTGACCCCGAAGGAGCTGCAGCGAAATCGTTCCGCGTTCCCACAATGCCCACATCGTACCTGATCGACCAGAATGGCAAGATCGTGCGCGTACATAGAGGATTTAGAGCCTTCGACAAGGCATCGCTTGAGCACGAGATTGATGTCTTGCTCGGATCGCCCACACACTAGAAAATAAGTTCATGCCCTGTTGTCGAACGGGCCTTTTTTGAGGAGACACTCTCATGAGCCTACTGCTGCGCATTTCTGCACTCTCGCTTCTTGCCGTTCTTTGCGTTGGCTGTAGTTCCAGCTCATCGCTTGGTTCAGTTCAGCCGTGGGAGAAACAGAACCTCGCTCGCCGACACATGCAATTTGACCCCGATCCAGTAGAAGCCCGCTACACGAAGAAAGTTTATGCCGCCAAAGAAGGAACATCTGGCGGTTATGGTATCGGCGGTGGCGGATGCGGGTGTAACTGAGCAGGCAGGGGGCACGTATCATGACAACCTTGAACCAAGCATTTTCTTGCGCTTCCGCCGTCTCTCGAGATTCTTCGATCGATTCAGCGCGAAGTTCTAATAGAGAGCTGGCACCATCGGTGCGCGCACTTTTGTCAGTTGCGGCAGCTATTCCTTCCGCCGGAGCAGGCATTGCTCTTGCCCAATCTGCCGAGTCGTCCACCGAGGCCAAGATCGCTTACTTCTACTACGACGACTGGCAGGCCGGGGGAGAGAATCGAATTAAGGTCAAGAGTCCGATGCTGTGGGCCCGGTCGGCGTTTGCGGAAAGTTGGGAATTGGAAGGCACCTTTCAAATTGATGATATCTCAGGCGCCTCTCCTTTCTATCTGGATTCGTTGAGCGGCGCATCGGGCCTTGGAATCGAGGACAAGCGAAATTTCGGAGATGTGCGACTCAGCAAGTCGTTTGAGCGCTACAAGATCTCACTCGGCGGTGCCTACTCCGGGGAGGACGATTGGACCTCTAATAGTGCGTCGCTTGAAGTTCAGTGGTGGACTGAAGATAAGAATACCACGCTGAACTTTGGCGTTAGCCCCACGTGGGACCGTATCACCTCCACAAATAATCAGTCGTTGCTTGAGCGACGCCGAACCTTCGCGTGGCTGGCTGGAGTAACCCAGGTACTTACTCCTAACAGCATTGCTCAGCTTAATTTGTTCTACCAAAATGCCGACGGCTACACTTCCGATCAGTATAAGTTTTTTGATAACCGTCCACGCTCGAGAGACGAATACGGCGTAGTGATTCGCCACAACCAATTCGTCGAATCTTTAGACGCGTCGCTACATACCGACTATCGCGCCTTGATGACCTCGTGGAGCGTCGCCTCTCACACAGTGGACGTGAAGTGGTATCAACCTCTCGGCGAACAGTTCATGCTGCGGCCTAAAGTGCGCTACTACACTCAGACCGAAGCAGAGTTTTTCGGACAGGAGTATCCTCCAACGGACTTTGAGACTTTTTCAACATACGATCAGCGCATGGCTGCCTTTGGAAGCTTTTCGCTTGGATTGAAGCTGGAGTATGCCCTTTCAGAGCACATCTCGTTTGACGCGCTAATCGAGTGGATGGAACAGAGAAATTCCTGGGCCCTGTTTAGTTCTGGTACCGATGATATTTCGGATTTCCACGCAAGGTTTACGGGCTTTGGTGTTTCGGGGCGCTTTTAATTCCCCGGTTTTTGTGGCTTCGTTTACTCGTTCATTCCGCAAGGTACGGAAACTCTGAAAAACTCAATCTTAGTGGTTCGTGGAGGGAATTCTTAACGCGGAGGCCACGGTGGACACGGGGCAGAGGGATTTTTCTACCTGCCCTCAGCGCCCTCCGTGTTATTGAAAAAATGGTGTACACAGCTAGAGTCAATCGGAATAGACAGATGCGGTAGAAGGCTGCGCTTTGTTCCGTGGGCAGTGTCGGCGAGCGTAGAAATATTTAAAATGGGATTTTTCCCACGCAGGTTGCGGTGGACGTGGAGAGGGGGATGCTTCCATTACTCTCCGAGACCTAGTAGCCGATGGCAGGTCAATTTCTGAATCTACATGGTGAAATGCCTTTAGCAGCCGAACAGTCTCCACTCTCACATGCTGAAGGCGGCCGTAGTCGCTTAGCTTCGTTGTGTTTCGATGCCTTCGGGTGCCAGAACTCAGTTGTGGTAGCCGGTGATTTCAACGACAGGACTTGTAGTACGATTCTCTCTCGCGTGCGCGCAGAGGCGTTGCGAATTCAGGCGAAATATTCACGCTATGTACCAAACAGCGCCCTCTCGATAATAAATGCGGGGGCGTTCCGTGCCACGGTCGCGATAGATCCTGAAACTAGGGGGCTTCTTAACGTAGCGGATGAGGCGCATCGGAGCTCCGAAGGGGTGTTTGACGTTACCAGTGGAGTATTTAGAAAAGCGTGGAACTTTTCCGCGAAGCAAGTTCCCAGTGCGGAAAATCTTGCTGAGATTCTCCCCTTGGTTGGTTGGGACAAGGTGCACCTGTCATCGGACGGCATTCGCTTTGACGTAGATGGCATGGAAATCGACTTTGGCGGCATCGGAAAGGAGTATGCCGTCGATTGTGCAATTTCTCTTCTGCGTGAAAGCGGAGTCAATAGCGCACTTGTGAACTTTGGCGGAGACACTGCCACGATCGGCACTCATCCTTCAGGCCGCCCCTGGCGACTAGGGATCGCTCACCCGCGTAAAGAAAACGCCATGTCTGAGGTCATGTTTCTGCAAGACTCAGCTCTGGCAACTAGCGGTGACTATCAGCGCGCATTCATTTTTGATGGCGTTAGATATTGCCACCTTCTAAATCCCCGAACAGGGATGCCCAAAACCAGCTTTGCCTCAGCAAGCGTGTGCGCTCCGTCCTGCTTAGTAGCAGGAGTGCTTTCGACTTCAGCCATGCTGATGGAGCGGGAGAGTGCGATTTACTTCCTTTCTGAGCTCGGATTGGAGGCGCTAACCATCGATGACGCTGGATTGGTCACTCGTTTTGGGTTGGACCGAAGGCAACTCGGCATTTAGGGAAACTCTGAAAGACTAAGTCTTAGTGGTCCTTGCGGTCTTAGTGGTGCAAACAAATTCTGGGAATTAGCCTAGATTTGATTAAACCACGAGGACCTCAAAGTGCATGAAGGTAGAAACACGGGATATTCAGAGGTTCATTAGGTGAGCCCTCTCTTTGGAGCAAATACTTCTGCATTTTCCGTTGCCCCTGTAGGCGGGCGATCGTAGTTTTCTCCCATGAAGTTTTCTGTTCTTTCCAGTGGAAGTAAGGCCAACGCTACAATTGTCGAATGTGGTTCGACACGATTGCTGATTGACTGCGGCTTGTCGGCAAGGCGGCTCGAGGAGCGGCTGGCCGAGGTGAAAATAGAACCTGAGACTATCTCGGGTATTTTAGTCTCTCACGAACACTCAGATCACGTGCTAGGGCTTAGTGTTTTTTCCCGGCGTCATCGCATTCCTGTATTTATGAATGATCTGACGCACCGAGCCTATAAGGACGGGGTTAGGAATCATAAGATTTTTAAGTGGGAGTCCTTCAGTGCCGGACCCTCAAGTCCTACCAGCCAGTGCACCATAGGAGGCGTCGACGTCTCGACTTTTAGCATTCCTCATGACGCGGCCGATCCGATTGGGTTTAAGCTGCACTTCGAGGGCCTGACGCTTGTGCATTGCACTGACCTGGGGCGTGTCACACGGCTGGTGAATGAGAACATTAGCGGCGCACATGCCATGGTGCTGGAGTCGAACCACGACGAGGAACTCTTGCAGGCTTGTGAGTATCCCTGGGACCTTAAAGAACGGATTAGGTCGACTCATGGGCATCTGAGTAATCATGCCGCGGGTGCTTTAATAGGCGCTCAGATGGAAGGCACTCTTGGACAGGTGGTGCTGGCTCATCTTAGCGAACACAGCAATACCCCAGAGGTGGCTTTGGCTACGGTTCGGTCCTACCTGAGCGAAAGCTCCAGACTGTGCCCTCCGGGCCGAGTTCATTGTGCATCGATTCATGCCGCTACTCCTCTGTTTGACGTTGCCGAGCTGGCATGTTCACCTTTGGGCGTTTCAGATGCCGCGAGAATGAGCACCGACGACTGGAGAGCTGCATGATTCCTCGATATACCCGACCAGAAATGTCCGCTATTTGGAGTGATGCAAATCGCTTCGTGCTATGGCTTGAAATTGAAGCGCTCGCCCTCGAAGGCATGGCGAAAGTTGGCTTAATTCCAGCTTCTGCCGCCGCGGCTGTGCGGTCAGTGGGCTCGGTCGATCCGAAGCGCGTTCTGGAAATCGAGGCCGAAGTCAAACATGACGTGATAGCGTTTCTTACTGCAGTTTCCGAGAAGGCCGGTATCGACGCACGCTTCATGCATCGTGGGCTGACCTCGAATGACTTGCTCGATACCGCATTCGCAGTTCAGCTTTCCAGAAGTGCCGACTTGATTCTCGCAGGAGTAGACAAGCTTCTCGCAACTCTGGTTCCAGTGATTGAAGCTCATCGCCAAACCCTATGTATTGGGCGCTCGCATGGCATGCACGCAGAGCCGATGACCTTTGGTCTAAAGCTTGCTGGCTGGTACGCAGAGATGTGTCGAGCAAAAGTTAGACTGTTGGCAGCATCAGATGAAATCCGCGTTGGCAAAATGAGCGGCGCGGTGGGTACTTATGCATCGCTTTCCCCAGAGGTCGAGAGCTTCGTGCTGGGTAAGCTAGGATTGCGTCCGGAGGTAGTAGCGACTCAGGTGGTCGCCCGAGATAGGCACGCGGCGTTCTTTGGAGCGCTTTCTCTACTGGGTTCTTCGCTTGATCGCTTTTGCACTGAAATTAGACACCTGCAACGCAGTGAAGTCGCCGAGGTGCAAGAACCCTTCGGGAGCGGTCAAAAAGGTTCTTCTGCGATGCCGCATAAGCGCAATCCAATTTTGTGCGAAAATATTTGCGGACTCGCTCGCCTGCTGCGCTCCTATTCCAATGCATCTTCTGAGAGCGTTGCGCTTTGGCATGAACGCGACATTAGTCACAGTTCGGTCGAGCGCGTGATTGCGCCCGATGCCTGTCAGTTGGCGGACTTTATGCTCGAGCGATTTTCCCAAGTAGTAGCGGGAATGACGGTCGATACTGAGCGAATGCGTAAAAATCTCGAGTCCGGTAACGGAGTGATATTCTCAGGTGGGCTGTTGCTCGCTCTGGCCGACGCGGGCTTAAGCCGCGAGCAAGCCTATAGCCTAGTGCAAAAACATGCATTTGCAGCATCTGAGGGCGGGGCTTCTCTGGCTGAGAGGGTAATGGCGGATGAGGACGTACTAGCTAGGGTTCCTCGTCCAAAACTCGAGGTCATGTTCGATGCGCGCGCTCATTTGGCCCAAGTTGGTTTTATCATCGACCGAGCGCTTGCAGCGCAGGGTGGAATCGATAAAGTATAGCCGCGTAATATGGGCGGAAAGTAGCTCTGACAAATGACAGCGACTTTGGACAGAGCGAAGAGGGGAAGAGGTAGGCCATGAAAGTGCAAGTACTTGTTCGACTGAAGCCAGGAGTGCTGGATGTGCAAGGCAAAGCCGTTGAGCGCAGCTTGGTCGAGACGGGTAGCGCAGCGGTGCACGATGTGAGAATTGGCAAGTTGATCGAGATGGTGGTCGATGCACCTTCATTTGAGGAGGCAAAAGCCCAGGTCTCAAAATTGTGCGATACGCTTTTAGTGAATCCCATCATTGAAAATTATGAGATTCGAGAGGCTTAATGTAGGGAGCTCGGGAAATCCCTGGTCGCTATCTTCGTGGTCATATTGGTTCAATTAAATTTAGCCTAATTTCTAGAGTTTGTTTGCACCACTAAGATTAGATTTTCAGAGTAGGCGCTGTAGTGTTCTGAGTTGCTAGGTGGATGAATAATTCTCGCCGCGCTCACCGTTCTCTTTGTAAAGATATTTAATGAATTACATAAAGAGTTCAGCGAGAACAGCGGGAAAGATACTTATGCGAGCCTCGAACCCAGGACACTCGTGTCGTCATTAGCTGGCAGAATTAAGTCTACAAGAGGTTCCGCGAGATGAGAGTTTCTATCATCGTATTTCCTGGCTCCAACTGTGATCACGACGTGTCGCACGCATTTGGTACGGTATTGAATACGAGCTCTGGCGAGCATGCCGTGCGTATGATCTGGCATCAGGATCACGATTTACAGAATCCTGACCTGGTCGTACTGCCGGGGGGATTCTCCTTCGGCGACTACCTTAGGACCGGTGCGTTAGCCAAGCTTTCTCCAGCTATGTCGGCAGTGCTCAAATTTGCGAACGCGGGCGGCGCCGTTCTCGGGATTTGTAACGGGTTTCAAATCCTGTGTGAGGTGGGGCTGTTACCGGGAGTGTTGCTGAGAAACGTCGGGTGCAACTTCCTTTCACGTCCAGTCCATTTATTGGTTGAGCCGTCTCTTAGTGCCTTTAGCGCGAATATTCCCAATGGCTCTTCGGCAAATGCAGTCAGAGAGGTCATTACCTGTCCAATTGCGCATGGAGAGGGGAACTACTTTGCGGACGAGCAGACGCTTTCTCGCATCCAAACTTCGGGTCAGGTGGTCTTCCGCTATTGTTCAGCGAGCGGAGAGGTGGACGCGGGTGACCGCAATTCAAATCCAAACGGTTCAGCGGCCAGCATTGCGGGTATCTGCAACGAAAGCGGCAATGTTGTTGGACTAATGCCACACCCCGAGCGTGCTATTGAGGCTTTGGTCGGTGGGCGCGGCGGCCAGAGCTGTCTCGGGCTGCTACAGCGCTTTGTTGAGAATGTAGGTCAGCGACAGGTTGAGATGGGCTTTAAATCAGCCAAATCTGGTGGCCTTGGCGCACAGAACCCGCTGTAGCGCGCTATGCTTGCAACGGCTTAATTCAATTGGTGGTTTTTTGTCTCAGTCCTCGTTTTTCGGCATCCCGCTCTTCCGCTAACCTGCCCGTATATCCTTAAGATTCCGGCTATTTGCCCCCTCCTAGACCACATGCTAGGGTCTCACAAAATTCACACCCGAGGATCATGGTGTCTTGGTGACGTGCTTTTTGCACGTTCGCTCACGAAGCTCGCGCTTCATCCTCGGGGAGGCTAACTAAGACCAAAGGGAACCAATGTCCATCGATACAAACGGTGCGAGCACCGATGACTCCAAAGCTACCAACGACAAAAAAGCGAAGTCAGCTGAGGCTGAGGTTTCGGAGTTTACTCCAGAGACCGCTGCTGCAAACGAAACAGCCGCCTCGAGCGCAGCTCCGTCTACCGGTAGAGCTTCAGTAGCAGCGCGTCGCGCCGCCGCTAAGGGAGAGAGCCTCTCTAGTGAAGTAAGCTATCCTGTTGAAATTTCAATTCGCACGCTCTTAGAAGTGGGCGCACATTTCGGACACCAAACTCAGAAGTGGAATCCGAAGATGCTACCGCACATTTACTGTGCCAAGAACGGTATCCACATTTTAAATCTCGATGGAACACTTGGGCTTTGGGAAAAAGCTCGAAAGTTTATCGTCGACACCATCTCACGTGGCGGAAGCTTGCTGTACGTAGGTACCAAGATTCAGGCGCGAGACATCGTGCAAGAAGAAGCGGCGCGTTCAGGCAGTTTCTACGTAACCACCAGGTGGTTAGGCGGAACGCTCAGCAACTTTCAAACCATCAAGAATTCAATCGACCGTATGCGTAAGCTTGAAGAGCTTCTTGTACAGTCCGAGACTGATGTTACCAAAGTAAAGATCACTAAGAAGGAAAAGCTCGAGATTACTCGTGAAGTTGGAAAGCTCGAGCAAAGCCTTGGCGGTATTCGAATGATGAAGCGCCCACCGGACGCTCTCTTCGTGATTGACGTGCTCAAAGAAACGATTGCAGTGCAAGAGGCTCGTCGTCTTCGTATCCCAGTGATCGCCCTGACGGATACCAACGCAAACCCAGACCGCATTGAGTACCCGATTCCGTCCAATGATGACGCATCCCGTACTATTCGCCTGTTCTCGGCAGCAGTAGGCGACGCGGTGATTGAAGGTCGTGCTGCCTTTAATGCGCGACCAGCGCGAGAGAAGCAGGAGCTTCTACAAGTGCTTGAGGGTCGAGCGCACGTACAGACACACAGCAGCGACTCTAGGGATCGTCCAGGGCGCGGCGGTCGTGGTGGACGCGGCGGTGGCGGTGGCGGTGGTGGATTCCATCGAAATCAGCCAGAGACGCACGCAGGAGCGGACAAGTCAGCTGAGAAACCGGCTGCTCCTCAGGCGGAAGCCAAGGGTAGCGCTGACACTTCGACTGAGTCTCCAGCTGCAGCCAGCGCAGAGAGCCCAGCCGCCGCTTCTTAAGCTTTACCTCCCTGCATGTGTGCGAAAGGTGTGCCGAGAGGGACGCTGCGCGTGCGGGTCGGATTGTATGAACGTAGATTGTCGAGCGGGCTGACTGGAGTATTGAGGGTTCGGACTCTCATGACCGGTTGCCCCTAAGAGAAATTCGACAGAAGAGAAGGATAGTGAGTCATGTCAGAAAGTAATTCAGCATCATCAGGAACGGTAATCTCAGCATCAATGGTCAAGCAACTCCGTGAGCGCACTGGCGCTGGAATGCTCGATTGCAAGACGGCGCTTAGCGAAGCGTCAGGTAACATGGACCAAGCGGTCGAGGTTCTTAGAAAGAAAGGCTTAAAAGACCTCAGCAAGCGAGCAGGAAAGGTTGCCGCAGAGGGGACAATCGGAATTTACGTGCATCAAGGCGAGCAGGTGGTGTCGGTAGTCGAACTGAACTGTGAGACCGATTTCGTTGCGCGCACAGAAGAGTTTCGTGCTCTCGCGCGAGATCTTGCCTTGCATGTCGCCGCGATGAAGCCGCTGTATGTCTCCGTCGAGGAAGTACCGCCAGAGGTGATTGAGAAGGAAAAGGAAATCCTCCTTGCTCAGCTTAACGAGCAACAGCGCGAGAAGGCGGATAAAATTCTTCCAGGCAAAGTCGAGAAATTCTACGAGGATGCAGTCCTTTTTAGACAGTCCTTTGTGAAGGACGAGAGCGGCGAGATGTCAGTACAGAAACTGGTAGAACAGTTCTCGATGAAATGTGGAGAGAAGGTCGTCATTCGTCGTTTCCAGCGCTTTGAAGTGGGTGAGGGCATCGAGAAGGTTGCTTCGAATCTCGCGCAAGAAGTTGCCGGAATGATTGCGTAGGGAATCCTTAGACCGTACTGCCAGGGTTGCCTCAGAGCCTTTCTGGGAGCTGCTTCTGGTGGGTTGATCTAGTAGTGATTTTTTGCCGATTTCAATGGAGTGACTTAGTCAGGGATAACCCGTAAGCAATTTAGCTTGCCACTTGAGAGCCGAACACATGAATGAAAAGAGTTCTCAGCCCCAAAAGAATTCTCCCGCACGGTCCCTTCCCAAGGACATAGTGTTTCGCAGAGTGTTGTTGAAGCTTAGTGGTGAGATTCTCGGTGGCAGTCGCGGGTACGGGATCGAAGCAGAAGTTATTCAAGCGCTCACTAAAGAAATCGCTGACATTAGAGCACTCGGCGTTGAAGTCGGCGTAGTAATTGGCGGCGGAAATATCTTCCGCGGAGTGCAGGCCGGAGCCCAGGGGCTTGACCGCGCATCTGGTGACCAGATCGGCATGTTGGCGACCGCCATGAACGCGCTCGCTTTGCAGGACGTGATGGAACAGCAGGGACTGGAGACGCGAGTGCTCTCAGCCATTGAAATGCGACAGATCGCAGAACCATACATCCGACGTAGGGCGCAGCGACATCTTGAAAAGGGCCGGGTAGTTATCTTTGCCTGCGGAACTGGAAATCCCTACTTCACCACAGACACTGCCGCGGCTTTGCGCGCGATGGAAATTGGTGCTGACGTGCTGCTTAAGGGCACCAAAGTCGACTTCGTGTATGACATGGACCCAAAAAAGCACCCACAGGCCAAGCCGTTTTCACACCTAACTTTCATGGACGTACTTCAGCGAGATCTTAAGGTGATGGACGCAGCCGCGATTTCGCTTTGCAAGGAGAACGAGCTCCCTATTATTGTGTTTGATGTGGGCAAGACTGGGAATTTGGTGCGAATTGTGAAGGGTGAAAAAGTGGGCACCTTGGTATCCAATGCCCAGCCTGCAGAAATCCAAACTCTTCAGAACTAACTGATTCTACGACCATCGGCCTAAATCATTTGGGGGTACATATGGACAATTCATTCGGTGACCTTAAGGACAAGGGGCTTAAAACCGTCGAGCATTTTAAAAAGGAATGCGGGCGTCTCCGTAGTGGCCGCGCTTCTCCTAATCTTCTGGAAGGCCTCACCGTCGAGTACTACGGCTCTCAGGTTCCGTTGATTCAGCTCGGTATGATTTCCGCTCCTGAGCCGCGACAGCTCATGATTCAAGTTTACGACAGAGCGGCCGTTGAGGCGGTGGAGAAGGCAATCCAGGCAGCTAATCTTGGGTTAAACCCTTCGCGCGACGGGAGCATTTTGCGTCTCAATATTCCGCCTCTCACAGAAGAGCGTCGTCGTGACATGGTGAAGCAGCTGCATAAGTTGGCTGAGGAGAACAAGGTCGGGATGCGCAATCACCGCCGCGATGCACTCGAAGTGTTGAAGAAGAGTGAGAAGGCCAAGGAAATGTCCACTGACGATTTGCGCCGCGGACAAGACGAAGTACAGAAGATCACTGATAAGTTCATCGCTGAGTTAGAAACGCTTGCCTCTCAGAAAGAGAAAGAGATGATGGAGGTTTAGCTTTGTGCGATGGCCTTGGAGCGCCCTATTTAACAAGTCGGTAAGTCAGTCAGCCGAACTGACAGCCAGCCACGACCTGAGAAAGGGCCTGAGCAACGGTCTCAGCCATGGCCCGAGTCCTGACGCAGGCATCGGCTCTGCAAGTGTTCCCGCAGTGCGGCATCTCGCTATTATTATGGATGGTAATGGGCGCTGGGCGAAGGCTCAGAGGCTGCCTCGGCTTGAGGGTCATCGCGCGGGAGCCAAGACTGTTCGAATGGTAGTGGAAGAGTGCCGCCGTCTTGGAATCCAATATCTCACTTTGTTTAGTTTTTCGACCGAGAATTGGCTGCGTCCACAGGAAGAAGTGTCTGGGTTGATGCGTCTTTTCTGCGAGTACGTGTACTCAGAGCGCGATCTGTTATTGAAACACGGAATTCGCTTGCGCGCTATCGGTGCCAGAGAGCGACTTCCCGTAGATGTGCAAAAGGCACTCGCAAAAATCGAATCGGAGACCGCGCACCTAACTGAGATGCAACTTGTATTGGCACTCTCGTACGGCGGCAGAGACGAGATTGCAAGAAGTGCGCGTACGCTGGCCGAACTATGCGTCAAAGGCGAGCTCTCACCTCAAGACATAAATGAATCTTCTGTGCAGAAGTATTTGTTTGCGCCGGACATTCCCGATCCTGACTTGCTATTGCGTACGGGAGACGAATCCAGAATTTCTAACTTCTTGCTTTGGCAACTCGCATATGCGGAGTTCGTGGTGAGCAAGAGCTATTGGCCTGAGTTCTCCAAAGAGGAATTGGCGCGATGTCTTCAAGAGTATGCGAATAGAACTAGAAGATTCGGCATGACGGATGAGCAACGGAGAGAGGAAAACTGCTCGGCTTCATCTGGTAAAAGGATTGAGTCAGCACCGCTCGACGCTCGACCCCGCTTCCAAGACGGGGAGTCTCTCGGTTCCGCGAATAGCGGTAGTGCTGGTTCGCCACACGCATCGTAATGCCTAATGAACGCCTAATGAATAATAGGTCTCATGACAGACAAGTTGTTTTCCCGACCGGAATTTCGTCGCAGGGTGTTCACAGGCGCGGTGCTTTTCATATGCATCACCGGCCTCGTACTTGCTGCTGAATTTACCTGCTCAGGAAAGGTTCTGTTACTGGGCATCATCGCAGCACTCTCGCTGCTGGCCGCTTATGAGTGCGCGCGTATCTTGGATGAGTCCCGCTTGGGGCAGGCGCTTTTGGTTTTGTCTCTCCTTTTACCGCTGTGCTTTGTCTTTTCCGGCGCACAGGGGCACTTCTGCTCTGTATCCCTTGCAGACCATCCAAGCGAAGTTCTTAACGCGCAGAGCATCACTTCGTCGGTTGCACTGAGCAAAAATTTGAGCCCGAGTTCGGTACTAGGAGCAATGCTGGCAGGCTTGGTGCTCGCAGTCAGCGCATTGTCGGTTCGATCACTTTGGACCATGGGATCTCCAGATCGAATTCTTAGAGGTTTGGGAGGCTCTCTGGTCGGAGTACTTCACGTCGGTGCGGGATGCGCTGCAGTTTTCGCGATCCTCTGCCTTTCTCAGGGCGTGGTATGGTTCGGCTACTTAGTGCTTGTCGTGGCATTGGGAGATATCGCTGCTTATCTGGTGGGGTCTTCGGTTGGAGGACCAAAACTCTTACCGGCTGTTTCTCCTGGGAAGACCTGGAGCGGAGCAGGAGGCGGCTTGTGCGTGAGCGTTTTGACCAGCCTTGTCTATGGCATTCTATTCGTTCCTCAGGCCTCGACCCTTGGGTTGCTTTTTTTAGGGGCGCTGGTGGCGGTGATTGCCCAGCTCGGAGATCTTTTGAAATCCACACTAAAGCGCTCTGCGGGCGTTAAGGATAGCGGCGCAATCTTGCCGGGGCATGGTGGTATCTACGACCGCTGTGACGGAATCTTAAGCGCATCCTGTCTGCTGCTCGCTGTGCTGGTTGCGTACGGCGGCCAATAAGATGGGAGGGTATTGAAATGTTGGTTCCCTCCTGCATCGGCGCCGCACCTCGTGCGCGCTCTGGTCCTGTTTCTGTCGTGGTAGTAGGTGCTACTGGCTCCATCGGCACCACTGCCGTGACCCTGGCCGAGCGCTTTCCGGAGCGCCTCAAAATCATAGGTGTTGTGGGACGCGAGCGTGCGGATCCATTGCTTGAGGCCGCTCGGCGTTGTGGGGCGAACTCGGTCGTACTAAGTGAAGAGTCGTCTTACGCAGCGCTGAAATCTGCATATTCTACGTTTTTGGCAAAGCTTTCGTCGGAAGACCTGCCTGCCTCGAGACTTTCACTTGAAGCTGGACCAGAATCGGTAACAAAGCTCGTAACCAGGAGCGACGTTGATGTGGTTTTGGCAGCAGCCATGGGCATGGCTGGACTGCACTCGGTCCTGGCGGCTCTTAATGCCGGAAAACGCGTAGCACTTGCCAATAAGGAGAGCTTGGTGGCGGGCGGTGCCTTGGTGCAGGAATCCCTTGAGCGCTTCGGCGGAACGCTCATTCCTGTAGATAGCGAGCATGCTGCGCTGTTTTCACTTCTTAGAAATGTTCGCTTTGACCAGGTCAAGCACTTGGTGCTTACGGCCTCAGGTGGGCCTTTTTTACGTCGTGCCGTGAATACACTGAAAGAAGTATCGATCGCCGACGCCGTAAAGCACCCGCGCTGGTCCATGGGTGCCAAGATATCGATCGATAGCGCCACCATGATGAACAAGGCTTTAGAGCTGATTGAAGCCGTGTGGCTGTTTGGGGTTGAGCATCAGCGAGTAAAGGTCCTTATTCACCCCCAAAGCCTGGTGCACGGCATGCTTGAGATGCATGACGGTTCCACCATTATGCATGCCTCTTCTGCAGATATGTCGGGGCCAATCGGTTCGGCGCTGTGCTTCCCTGAGAGCATTCCTGACCTGATCCCCTCGCTTTCCCTGCCGCAGCTTGAAAATTTGGTCTTTGAGGAGGTTGAAGGGGCGCGTTTTCCTGCCATCGCGCTGGCTCGGGGTGCGCTTGATGCTGGCGGTGCAGCCTGTGCGGTATTAAACTCTTCCAACGAGGTTGCTGTACATGCTTTCCTGAGAGGAGCGATTTCGTTTGACCGTATTGTTCCCTTGGTGTCGCGTGCCCTGGAAGAGCTTCAGTTCGCAGCTCCAAAGACGCCTACAGAATTGCATCAAGTGGACCGTGAAGTGCGCGCTAAGGTTTCTGAGTGGTGCTCGGGTTCGTTCTGATGAGTGGTACTCGATGTTGTTCTGATGAGTGGTACTCAATGTTGTTCTAATGAGTGGTACTCAATATCGGTTTGATATTTTGACTTGTTTTGGCAATGGATGGGCGGAGTTTGGTGGCGAGAAGAATTTATAGCGCCGCAGCAATTTTATAGGATGGTTCGTGACTGAAATATTTGGCGTCTCTTACTCAGCGGTAATGTCAATCTTGACCTTGAGTGTGCTCGTATTTGTGCACGAGCTTGGGCATTTCTTGGTCGCAAAGATGTGCCGCGTGTGCGTCTTAGATTTCTCGGTAGGATTCGGAAAAGTCTTGTTCAAAAAGCGCATAGGGGAGACCACCTATAACTTAAGACTCATTCCTCTTGGTGGATATGTAAAAATGCTCGGCGACGATCCGTTTGAGCAGGCTAACCTAGCTGAGCAGTCCAAAGCTTCCACCACCAAGGCGCCAAAGGAAGAAGCGGGCTCGGATGTCTCGTCGGGAGAGTCGAGCGCTGATAAATCTTCTGACAGCGCTGGTGGTGCTGCTCTAGGCGAACGCCTTTTCGCGGGAACCGAAGCTGTGCCCGCAGATCTGAAAGTTGATCCAAGTCGGCATTTTCTAAATCAAACGCTTCCGGAGAAGGTCGCAGTAGTGCTGGCGGGACCAGCCTTCAACTTGATATTTGCGGTATTGATTGCCATAGCCGCGGCCTGGTCATTCGGCATTCCCTCACCGGTTTCCGATCCCATCATTGGACACGTGACTCCTAAGCTACCAGCCGCGCTTGCAGGAATACAGGCCGGAGATCGAGTGCTCTCAGTCAATGGCACGGAAGTGGTCTCTTGGATAAATCTCGCAGAAACGGTGCGAGGTTCTGCGGGGGCTCCGCTCACCATCGTTGTTGACAGGGCGGTGGAGAGTGCGGCTATCGAGGGCTCCAGCAGCGGTACCAACGAAGGTGCAAGCGAAAGACAGCAAATAGAAATCTTGGTGACTGGAACCTCGGATAATACTGAGCTCAACGTGCTTGACGGAACCTACGACAAAGACCCCAACGCACGTCCATATCGCATCGGAATCGCGCAGGCCACCGTAAGTGAGCCAGTAAGCTTCTTCGAGGCGGTACCACTAGGCTTTCGGCATGTATGGGCGATAATCGAGCTTACGGGTAAGATGTTCGGTGCAATGTTCGCCGGCGTCATTAGTCCCACTCAGACCATTGGCGGACCGGTAGCGGTTTTCGCTGGTGCGGCGCAAAGCGCGGCTCAGGGTTTTGAGTCAGTGCTGAGTTTTCTTGTATTGTTGAGCGTCAGCTTAGCAATTTTTAACCTGCTGCCAGTCCCTGTTCTTGACGGTGGTCATCTCGCATTTTTTCTGATTGAGGCAATTCGAGGAAAACCATTGAGTGTTCGCTGGCTCGCGCTTGCAAATCAGGTGGGGCTAACCCTGCTGCTGTGCTTAATGCTGTTTGCCATTTCGAATGACCTGATGCGTCTGCTGCTCTGAGCGGATCTCTTGCTCTTATAAAGTTTCGAATGAGCGACTTGAGATGACGACCCTTTCGATTGACTGCGCCGGACCGCTTTTAAGTTTCGCGTGCGAGACGGCTAGTGGCGCCCGGGTTGCTCGCTGTATTCGCGCGCAGCAAAGCCATGACGAAAAATTCAGCGTGGTTCTGGGCGAAGTACTGTCAGAAGCCGGTGCTACGCTTTGTTCAGTCACTAAGATAATCGTAGGTGGCGGGCCAGGTTCCTTTACCGGAATCCGCATTGCGCTTTCATTCGCCAAGGGGCTTGCATGGGCAAATAAGTGCCCGTTGTGGGTCATTCTGAGCCCCATTGGTACGGCCTGGCGCTACCGCACAGATGCAGAGTCGGTAGTGGTGGTTTCTCCAGCGGGAACTGGGTTGCTGTTTATCACAGAGATATCCGGGCCGCGCTGGCCCGCAGTGTTGACACCTCCGTTCATTCATCGCATTGGAGATCTGGGAGACACTGCTTTTTATGCGCTGCATTCCGCACAGTCAGCGTATTGGGTAAGCACCGGCGAGCCCGACCAGGAGCTTCCCCCCTCGGCGGTTTCGGATTCTGAAGGTGCGGCGATTGGGTTTTGTGAGATTTTCTCGGATGCCTCGCCGGTTGACTCTTTCGGAGTTCGTCATGCCAGCTCCGCTATAGAGATTTCAGAAACTGAGCCGTTCTATGTTCGGTCTGCGGAGGCTCGGTCTCTGCAGGATAGGGGAATTAAAGCCCCTCAACGCCTGGTGTAAAGCTTGGAGCAATGCCGGTGTTGAATTGGTGACTGGTTGAATCTGCGAGCGTTCAAATCTGGTCGGGTGTGCATCACTGCGAAAGACTCTCAGGGTGTTGGCCTTGGGATTTAGGTGGCACCAAACACCAATTTCTCGAAGGGGGGAGAACCCTCGTGTCTGTAGGGGGTTATCGTCGTAGAATGATAGATTTGTTGGCAGAAGTAGGTGTTTTGATGCTTGACGAGGAGGCGCGGTAAGATATAGCCTTTAAAGACAGTCCATCGCGCAGTCCCCGCAGTCCCTGAGATCGAATCCGGCATTTACGAACCTGCGAAATCACGCTGTAACTTGTTAATCAATTCTGTAACTTGTGTATTTTGTTCTCCTAACTGCCGGCGGGGAAAAGTTGCTAAAAAAGAAGCGGAACGGAAATGGGCCTTTTGTTGTGCCTGTCGACGTGCGCGAATTTGGGTTAATTGGCTGGTATCGCCAGAATGTCTAGTTACTTGTTGGAGAGCTCCTGCTGAGCGGCAGAAGAGCAGGTCCAAGAAGAGCATTCATCACGAATGAGAACATAACTTGAACGCATCGTTTGTATATTCAAGCGCCTCATTCCGAGGTCACCTAAGAAGGCTTTGCTTAGTATTCCCGACTCCGGTAGCGCTTCTCACACCCGCATCTGGCCAATTTTTTAATTACTGTATCTAAATTTGATTGTTGTAAGGGTCCTCAATGACGTCTTCTACTTCTGATTCCCGTGGTGGTTCTTCACGTAGCGGGGGGCCTCGTCGCCCTCGCCCATCTAGCGCGAGTGGACCTAGGTCTGGTGGTCGTCCACCGGCTCGACAGGATAGCTATCGTGACGACGGTCCCGCACGTGGAAGCGGTTCTCGCATGAGCGCAGGGCGAGGCGGACGAGGTGGCGATTCGCGCGATCGGCCGGAACTCGAGGCGAATTCCAGAGCGCCTGCTCCCTACCGTAATTCTGATTCACGCACTCCCATTTCCCGACAAGGACTGCCTCGCGATGAGGAGTTCGGTGGAGACCCTATGGAAGGGAATGAACCCTCGGCACCTCGACAGGCTTCAGCAACTGAGGGCTTGCCTGAGGGGCAGAGCGGAGGCGATCTTGACGGTGAAAACACTCGCGTTGACCCGAGTCGACGCGCTTCGAACGGAATGGACATGAACCTTAATGAACTCAAGCGACTCAAGAATGAGGAGCTGGTGAAACTCGCGAATGAATTTGAGATTGAAGGTTCCAGCGGCTTACGTCGCCAGGACCTGATATTTCAGTTGTTGACCGCTCAGGCAGAGTCTAACGGCAGTATCTACGCTGAGGGCGTGCTTGAATGTCTGCCTGATGGATTCGGGTTCCTACGATCTCCTGACTTCAACTATTTACCCGGCTCTGATGACATCTATGTCAGTCCCGCTCAGATCCGTCGCTTCGGACTAAAAACCGGCGACACCGTCGAGGGGCAGGTTAGACCGCCACGCGAGAAGGAAGGCGAGCGCTACTTTGCACTTCTAAAAGTGAACTCCGTCAATCATGACAGCTTGGAGGTAATCAAGACCAAGCTGCACTTTGACAATCTCACGGCGCTATATCCTGCAGAGAAACTGAATCTAGAGACCAAGAAAGTTGATGTTTCGACAAGAATCATCGATCTATTCTCTCCGATTGGAAAAGGACAACGAGGGCTAATCGTTGCTCCTCCTCGTACGGGTAAAACCGTACTGCTTCAGAATATCGCTAACGCCATCACCGAAAACCACAAAGAAGTTGTGCTGATTGTGTTGCTTATCGACGAGCGACCAGAAGAGGTTACCGACATGCAGCGCTCGGTAAAGGGCGAAGTGGTCAGCTCAACCTTCGATGAACCTGCAACTCGTCACGTACAAGTTGCTGAGATGGTTATCGAGAAGGCCAGACGACTGGTCGAGCATAAGCGCGACGTAGTCATCTTACTTGACTCCATTACTCGTCTCGCCCGTGCTTACAACACGGTGGTACCACCGAGCGGAAAGATTCTCTCTGGTGGTGTTGATTCAAACGCACTTCACAAGCCAAAGCGCTTCTTTGGAGCGGCACGAAACGTCGAAGAGGGTGGCAGCTTGACCATCATCGGTACTGCTCTGATCGAGACCGGATCCCGAATGGACGAGGTTATTTTTGAAGAATTTAAGGGCACCGGTAACATGGAGCTCGTACTCGATCGTAAACTTGCCGACAGAAGAGTGTTCCCTTCGATCGACCTGAATAAATCAGGTACTCGAAAGGAAGAACTGCTACTAAAGCCGGACGTCCTCACCAAGGTTCGTCTGCTCAGGAAGCTCTTGTCCGAATCGAACACAGTTGAAGCAATGGAATGGCTATTGAGTAAGCTCGACGGCACCAAGACCAATAAAGAGTTCATTGACTCCATGAAGGGCGGTTGAGCGAAGAGGTAGCGCATGGTTGGCCCCTCTCGAAAAGTGCTCGCGGTAGACGACTCAACTGATGGGTTGTTCGCCCTTGAGACGCTGCTGGTGGGCGCGGGCTACGAAGTCTTCACTGCCACAAACGGAACAGAAGCACTGGCGCAAGCGCATGCTGAGCATCCCGATTTGGTGCTGCTTGATGTGAACATGCCAGAGCCTGATGGTTACGAGGTAACCAGAGCGATCAAAAGCGATCCTCAGCTAAAGTTCTGCACCGTGGTACTTCTGACCGCCAAGGACTCTCTCGATGACGTGGTATTCGGACTCGACCAAGGGGCTGACGACTACATTAAAAAGCCATATTCAAAAGAGGAGCTGCTGGCGCGGGTGGCCGCAGCGCTTCGCATTCGCTCCCTTTATCAACAGCTTCACACTCTAGAAGATCAGAACACGGCGCTCCGTCGTGTGGCTGAGCAACGAACAGACTACGCAAATATCATCGGACGCTCTGCAGCGATGCAAGCAGTGTTTAACCTAATCGAGAAGGTCAAGGACGCCGATGTTCCCGTTTTGATAACCGGCGAATCGGGGACCGGAAAGGAGCTGGTGGCCGCAGCTTTGCACTACCAAAGCGTCAGACGTGACCAGGTATTCATCATTCAGAATTGCGCAGCTCTCAATGAGCAGCTTTTGGAGTCTGAGCTGTTTGGGCATGTGAAGGGGGCATTTACTGGAGCCCTACGTGATCGCGTCGGATTGTTCGAGGCTGCCAATGGTGGAAGTCTGTTTCTGGACGAAGTAGGGGAAATGTCTCCTGCGCTTCAGGCCAAGTTGCTTCGAGTTCTCCAAGACGGCACATTCACCCCCGTAGGTGCCACCCAGCATCGAAAGACCAGCGTGCGCGTTATCACCGCCACTCATCGTAACCTGGCAGAAATGGTTCGTGTCGGGACCTTTCGACAAGATCTATATTACCGCTTGCACGTAGTTGGCATTGAGATTCCAGCGCTTCGCGACCGCCAGTCAGATATTCCGCTTTTGGTTCAGTACTTCCTTTCTCAGCGCGTACGTGCGGGCAAGGGAGAAAAGCAATTGACCGAGCAGGCGATTGCCGCACTGTGTTCCTATTCGTGGCCAGGAAATGTTCGAGAGCTTCAGAGCGAGCTAGAGCGCATGTGTATCATGAGTAGCTCGAGTTCCCCGCTTGGGGTTGATGACCTTTCTAAAGCGGTACGCTCGGTCGAGAACCGAAGTTCTCCCTCTCATGGCTCAGCTACCGTTGGAGCACTCAAGGATGCGCTGGCCGATCTCGAGCGGGATTTCATTACTCAAGCTCTTAAGCAGGCCGGAGGAAATAAGAGTGAGGCTGCACGAAGTTTAGGAATATCTCGAAGTAATTTGATTGCCAAGGTTCAAGAGTACGCTCTTGAAGACCCAATCGAGCAGGCGCAATGAACAATCCGGAAGAATTCGTAATTACTATTGGCTGTGACTTGCTCTCAGCAGGTCGCATTGAGCCCGCACTAGCGAACTTTGCGGCTCAGTCTGGAACAAAACTGTCTCTGCGACGCATGCGAAGAGTTGAGGATTTGCCCTCTATGCTTGCACAGGCCCGCATTGTGGTCATTGACCTCGCCAAGGCGAGAGACACTCCGATTCCAGATTCTAGTGACCCCTCCAAGAAATCGTCTTTGTTAGAGCAGCTCTTTGCGCTGCTCGCGGTCGAAAGAGCCAAAGCTGCTAGTCAGTCGAGCGCTCTGCCGCCCGTACTTGCATTTGGGCCCCACGTTGAGACTGAGCTGCTGCGGGAAGCCGTCGACAATGGGTGCGACGAGGTCGTCCCCCGTTCTCAGCTTCCCGCAGCAGTACTGGAGTTACTTCAATCACAGCTCAAAGAGAGGTTTTCAGCTCAGCCTGAATCGGCCGAGGCTCCGCGACCGCGAACCATTCAGGACGGAGTAAGCGCATTAACAGCCATAGTCTTTGGCGCGATTATCGCTTCAGTGCTTTACGTGGCCTATTCAATTGCCCCCTTTTATTATTACTACTACGAACTGCAGAACCACTTCGACCAAATGATTCCTGTGGCAGCTACCGAGACAGACTTAGAGATTCGAAGAAGATTGCTTTACTACGTGCGGCGCTACGAGTTGCCGGTGGACGAAGAGCAGCTACAAATTAACCGCTCAGGAAGGTCGCTCAGCATAAGTCTGCATTACCGAGAATTGTTCCTTATTGAATGGGATGGAAAAGAGTACTTTCGCTGGGAGTTTCCCTTCTACGTCTCCTCTGAGGGTGCGTTCTAGGAGTCTGTGAGGCCGGTACACCGAGTAAATTTTCAGATTCTTCACGCTTTCTAGTTAGTTTCTATCTACGCGGAGACCTCGGAGAGAGCGAAGAGATCAAGCAGCATCACTAGACTAAGGCTGTTTGTGGCACATCATGTGCACTGGTCTATCCCTGCAACAGTCAGAGTCCAGCCTCTCCGCTCTCTCACTGTCTTGTATGTGCCTTTTCATGCACTGAGAGAGGGGTACACTCCCGCGATAAAAGACGATAACCAAAAACTGCGCTTCTCCGCTAAAGCACCGCAGTATCAACGACTAGGTTCTCGGGTCCTTCAGGGTTCCTGTTAATTTTAGCTTGTCGGAGCGTCCTTAGGCCGCCCAAACGCTAGGCAGCACAGCGAGGAATTTGTGATGATTTTTTTGGCACCCCACCTGTGACGCAATTTCTCAGGCATCAACTCTTGTTGCGGGCGTTGCGGTTGCGGAGACCCAAAATGGACGCATGCAATCATGCAGCATGTTCTCAAATTCCGCGGGCGTTTGTGGTCGGGCCACTGGGTCTAGAGACATTGCCTTAAGAACTGCTTTACTAAGCATGCGTGGGCAGTCGTCGACGACGCGGTGTGGCTCTACCGGAGTAGTCTTAAAGCGCAGCTGGATGGTCTCCACCGCCGTCTTTCCCACGAACGCAGGCTTCCCGGTGATGAGCTCGTAAGCCATGAGACCCAACGCATAGATGTCTGAGAGGGGGGTAACTACACCGTCGGTCAGATACTCTGGTGAAATGTACTGTGGCGTTCCAATGCGGGCGTCAGAAGCCTCATCCGGCGGTTGCCCCCGAAAGCGTGAAATCCCGAAGTCAGAGACTTTTACTTCCTTTCGGTTGCTGAGCAGGATGTTGGCAGGTTTCAAGTCGTGGTGAATGACGTGCAACTTGTGCAGAGCGCCCAGTCCGCGCGAGATTTCCATCAGAATTCTGACCTTTTCCCGAATGGAGATTGGTGTGCGCTTTTTAATTAACAGCGCAAGATTTCCGCCGCCGACATATTCCATAGAAAACGCGGTAAGGTCAGATTGGCGAACCGTGTCGAAGTAATGCAGCAAATTTGGGTGATCAAGGCGCGAACCAATCAAGAACTCTCTTAAAAACTCAGCGCGCGCAAAGGGGCGTGCCGCTAAGTCCTTAGAGAGCACTTTTACCGCCACGCGACTGTCCGCGCGTGCATTGTCGCGGCAAAGATAGACCTGACCAGAAGTTCCCGCGCCCAAGTAGGAGATCACGCGATAGCGACGGTCGAGCACATCGCCAAGGGCGAGTGCTGGGTTGTCATTTCCAAGTTGCTTGCTCGGCATACACCTTTTTTTATCGAGCGCCACGCACATGACCTCTATAGAAGAAACCGTCGATGTGACCAGTTAAGTTCACCAGAGCCTAGTGTCCTGAGTTAAGAGTTCGATGAATAATTCTGGCCGAGCTCGCTGCTCTCTTTGTGAATATATTTAATGAATTACACAATGAGCTCAGCGAAAACAGCGAGAAAAATACTTAAATGAACTTCTGACTCAGCACACTAGCGCAATGCCGGACTCGCTCTTAAAGGGCCGCACCCTAAAGCTATCGCGAGAATGCAATGGTCCAGAGCACTCACAGGAAACAAATCCCACCATTCCACCGCCGCGCCAAGGTTCAATCGAAAACCTTGGCGATTGCAGTCCACATCATACTCGCTTGACTTTCCTAAGCAATTCCGGCTAAACCAGACGGGAACTTAGCCGCGAGGCTGCCTTTAATTGCGTTCCAGTGAGGACGCGAAGGAAGTGGAAATGATTGAAGTTTTCTCGTACAGCGCCCTTAGCGTTTGCGCGCCATCTCAGACCGGGCAGTATATATATCCCTCGCTATATCCCTCGCTATATCCCTCGCCCAAATTTCTATTTCTTCAGGCTTGGCCAGATTTCCTCAGGTCGAATAATTCTACTCCTAAGATTTCTAGGTTCGCTGGGCTCTATGTCGGGCCGGGATCGATCTCTGGCGGGGACCGGCTTCGCGTGAGCCCTGCTTGCATTTGGATTAAAGTCTGATGAGTCTATACGAGAGGTAAAATGGGACAGAAGAAAACAGAAGAACGAGAGAATCCTTCCGCCACTCCAGCGGGGTGGAAGCGCGTCTTGGACGGGGAAAGTATTAGTCGCTCCATCTCTCGAATCTGCTATGAGATTTTAGAGCGAGACCGCGCCATGGACCGCTTGGCCGTAGTCGGCATAAGAACCTGCGGTGAGGTGATCGGGCGCCGCATTCAGCAACGCCTCGCCGAAATTGGGGGCACAGAGCCTTCCTTTGGCGTCATCGATATCACCTTGTACCGCGATGACCTTTCTCGCTCTCGTTCTCAACCAACATTGCGAGGCACGGACCTACCGTTCTCTGTTACGGGCTCACGCATAGTGCTGGTCGATGACGTGCTCTTCACCGGACGAACTATCAGGGCCGCACTCGATGCCATTATCGATTTCGGTCGTCCGGCCAGAGTAGAGCTGGCCGCACTGGTCGACAGAGGTCATAGAGAGCTCCCTATTCGCGCCGACTATGTTGGCAAAAACATTCCGTCAGAGCGTGGAGACTTCGTGCGCCTTAGACTCTCGGAGCAAGGTCATGAAGACGGTGTCTATGTGATTCCTGCCGATCAACGTAATTCCGCAGCTCTCAGGGCCAGCGCCACTGAATGCGAACCATAGTAGGAACGTTAAGACATGGCACGCCACCTTCTCGAAATAAGAAAGCTCAAGCGCCAAGAGCTTCTGCAGTTGTTGGACACCGCCAGCAGCATGGCGGAAGTTTCCGAGCGTGACCTTAAAAAAGTTCCCACGCTGCGCGGCAAGACGGTGGTGAACATGTTTTTTGAGGCTAGCACTCGAACGCGAACAAGCTTTGAGATCGCGGCCAAACGTCTGAGTGCAGATGTAATCAATCTTTCAGTGTCGACCAGCTCGGTTTCGAAAGGAGAGACGCTTTTCGATACCGCCAGGACTATTGAGGCGATGAGAGCAGACGTGCTGGTAGTTCGTCACGCCTCTTCTGGTGCGCCGCAGTTTCTGGCAAACCACCTCTCTAACGTCTCGGTGATCAACGCCGGAGACGGTATGCACGAGCACCCTACACAAGCTCTGCTCGACTGCCTGACCTTGAGGCAGCATTTTAAGACAAATCCTGAACTGCGCGGTCTAAAGATCGCTATTGTGGGAGACGTGCTTCATTCTCGTGTGGCACGCAGCAACATTTGGGCGCACCTTCTGCTTGGCAGTGATGTTCGTCTGGTTGGACCGCGAACTCTTTTGCCCCAGGAGTTCGTGAGCTCTGAGTTTTTGGCTGCGCCTGAGTCAGCCTCCGAAATCGACGGTGCCGCGGACGATTCCCCACGCGGTCGTCTCACTATTACCAACAGTCTCCATGAAGGAATTGAAGATGCGGACGTGGTGATGTGCTTGCGCGTTCAAGTCGAACGTCTTTCACAGTTCTTTATTGCTTCGCTTGAAGACTATTCTCGCGCCTACTGTGTCAGTGAGGCGCTTATGCGTGCACACGCTCCGAATGCGGTACTGTTGCATCCGGGCCCCGCCAATCGTGGAGTGGAACTCACTAGCGAGCTTATCGATGGGCCTCGTTCCTTGGTCAGGCAGCAAGTTACCAATGGAGTGGCGGTGAGAATGGCCGCCTTATTTGCATCAGTATCAGGACAGGGAGAAGCGCATGATCCTCATTGAAGGTGGTCGTCTCATTGATCCCGCAGCGGGTCGCGACGGACTGTATGACATTTTCGTATCTGACGGTAAGGTCGCGGAAATCGGTCCTCAAGGCTCACTCACTGGCTCCAAGTTCCAAGGGGCGCAACGAATCTCAGCGGCGAATCGGATTGTCCTTCCAGGATTGGTAGATATTCATGTTCACTTGCGTGAACCGGGCTTCGAGTGGAAGGAAACCATTGCGACCGGGGCCCACGCGGCAATTGACGGAGGATTCACCACCGTACTGTGCATGCCCAACACCTCCCCGGTAAATGACCATGCAGAAATTTCACGCTATATCCTCGAAGAGGCGGGCAAGGCCAAGGCGGCAAGAGTACTTCCGATTGGCGCCGTTTCGCGAAAGTTAGAGGGTGTAGAACTCGCCAGCATGGTCGAGCAGCGCGAAGCGGGCTGCGTTGCATTCTCCGATGATGGAGAACCTATCTATAATGCGGGCATGATGCGCCGAGCGCTCGAATGGGCAGCGGAGCTCGGAGTGCCGATTTGTTGTCACGAGGAGGATAAGCATCTTTCTTGTGGTGGTTCTATGAATGAGTCAGCGCTTTCTTTGCGAATGGGCTTGAAGGGAATGCCCAAGGTCGCAGAGGAAGTCATGGTGGCGCGAGACATTGAGCTCGCGCGTACCACTGGTGCGCGAGTGCACATTTGCCATGTCTCGAGCGCAAGAACAGTTGAGCTGATTCGTCGTGCAAAGGCGGATAACATTCCGATTACCTGCGAAGTCGCTCCCCATCACATGTTGCTGACTGAGAATGCAGTGGAGGGCTACAATACAAACGCCAAAATGAGTCCTCCACTGAGGGAGCAATTTGAGTGCGAGGCGCTGATTCAGGGTCTCGCAGACGGCACGATTGATTGCGTGGCGAGTGACCATGCCCCCCACCACTGGGACGCCAAGGCGCTTGAATTTGATAAGGCCGCCTTTGGAATTCTTGGGGTGCAAACAACCCTCGCCCTGATGCTTGGTCTAGTGCGAAGCGGCAGATTGTCGCTTACCCGCGCAGTGGAAGCACTCTCGACCGCTCCCGCCCGAGTGATTGGGCTTAAAGACTGCGGCACGCTTTCGATTGGACAGCGCGCCGACCTCTGTATTGTTGACACCAACAAACAGTGGACCCTGACGAAGGCCGACATTCTGTCTAAGAGCGCCAACACACCATGGCTGGACTGCGAACTGCAGGGCAAGACCGACTTTGTTATGGTGGATGGCCAGGCGCGCCTTTCGCGAGCAGCACTTGAAACCAAGGAGTCTAGATTATGAGCTTCGGTCCAGAACATCTTCCCGCAACCCTGGCACTCGCCGACGGCACTGTGTTCAAGGGTGTGTGTTTCGGCACAGCACTCGAAGCCTCATCTCCTGCCATTGGCGAGTTGGTCTTCAATACCTCGATGTTTGGGTACCAAGAGATTTTGACTGACCCAAGTTACTGCGGGCAAATGGTCTGCTTTACCTATCCACTAATCGGAAACGTGGGATGCAATTCTGAAGACGACGAGAGCGATCGCGTTCATGCCACTGGAATGATTGTACGAGAACTTAGTCCTCAGTTTAGTAACTTTCGAGCATCGCAGTCTTTGCATGACTATCTTGCGCAGCGCGGAGTAATGGGGCTCGCGCGTATCGACACTCGCGCTTTGGTCTCGCATTTAAGGGACCACGGAGCTCAGATGGGCGCTATGGCAAGTGGCACCGAGGTTTCTTCCGACGATCTTATTTCTCGCGCACGAGCCCATGGCTCTATGCAGGGGCGCGACTTGGTCAAAGAAGTTAGCTGCAAAAAACCCTATACTTGGCACGAACTTCCGTGGTCTCTAGAGCATTTGCAGAGAACCGGGACGGGTTTTGCAAGAATTGATGACCAAGAGCTTGCGTCTCGCCCCCACGTTATTGCCATAGACTGTGGCATTAAGCGCAGCATTCTTCGTTTGTTGACCGGTAACGGCTTTAGAGTGACTGTGGTGCCAAGCACTATTTCTTCTGCCGAGATTCTTGCACTTAGGCCCGAGGGGCTTTTTCTATCCAATGGTCCGGGAGATCCAGCGACGCTGGGTTACTTAGTTCAGGTGGTAAAGGACCTGCGTGGTCGACTGCCGATTTTTGGTATTTGCCTTGGTCATCAGATCGTTGCTCAAGCCTTTGGTGCCAAGACTTTTAAATTGAAGTTTGGCCACCGTGGCGGAAACCATCCCGTGATGGATCTTCGCACCCGGGCGGTAGAGATTACGGTACAGAATCATGGCTTCGCGGTTTCACCTGAGGGACTTGAAAGTGGCAGCGCGGTCTCGCACTTGAATCTTAACGATCAAACCGTCGAGGGCCTTGAGTCAGAAGACGGAAAGATCTTTTGTGTACAGCACCATCCTGAGGCTTCGCCAGGGCCTCACGACTCGCGCTACCTGTTTCGGCGCTTTTATGAACGTGTCGCCGGTGTGGTATAATTAGGAACGGCAATTAGGGTTTAGAGTAAGAGAAGAAAAGGGGACGCCAATGCCAAAGCGCACAGACATTAAGACGATCATGCTGATCGGTTCTGGTCCAATCGTGATCGGACAGGCCTGTGAATTTGACTATTCCGGCACTCAGGCAATCAAGGCGTTGAGGGAGGAGGGCTATAGGGTCGTCCTGCTCAATTCTAATCCCGCCACAATAATGACCGACCCTGAATTTGCGGACCGCACCTATATTGAGCCAATCACTCCTGAGGTCGTTGAGCGTATCATTCAAATTGAGCGTCCCGAAGCGGTGCTTCCCACCATGGGAGGTCAAACCGCTTTGAATACCGCGATTGTGTGTTCTGAGCTCGGTATATTTGAAAGATATGGTGTTGAACTTATTGGTGCAAAGCTCGACGCGATTCGCACCGCCGAGGACCGCGAGTTATTTCGAGTAGCCATGCAAGAAATTGGTCTTGAATCTGCGAAAAGCGGACTCGCCCGCACGGTGGAAGAAGCTGCTATGTACGCCGAGATCATCGGGTACCCTCTGATACTTCGCCCCTCACGCACCTTGGGTGGCTCTGGCGGAGGCATCGTACGTAGTCCCTCGCAGCTCACGCAGATGGTGTCCTACGCATTGTCCTTGAGCCCCAATCACGAAGTTCTTGTAGAAGAGTCTCTAATTGGATGGAAGGAATTAGAGCTCGAGGTAATGCGTGACCTTAAAGACAATGTGGTGGTGGTTTGCAGCATTGAGAATTTTGACCCCATGGGGGTGCACACCGGCGACTCAATCACGGTGGCACCTATTCAGACTCTAACCGACCGTGAGTATCAGCGTGTGCGCGACGCTGCCATCAAGGTAATGCGACGCATTGGTGTGGATACCGGAGGTTCCAATGTTCAGTTTGCGATTAATCCAGAGAACGGACGTCTAATTGTCATCGAGATGAATCCGCGAGTGTCGCGCAGTTCTGCACTGGCTTCAAAGGCAACTGGGTTTCCCATCGCCAAGATCGCGGCCAAGCTCGCAGTGGGGTACACCCTAGATGAAATCCCGAATGATATTACTGCCGAGACTCCAGCCTGCTTTGAGCCTTCAATAGACTATACCGTGGTAAAAATGCCTCGATTTAATTTCGAGAAGTTTCCTGGCTCGAAGAACGAGCTCGGCACACAGATGCGCTCAGTTGGTGAAGTGATGTCTTTCGGGCGAAATTTCCCTGAAGCGCTCCAAAAAGCACTCGCCTCAATGGAACTTGGAAGCGCCGGATTCGATCGCGCAGAACTGGCAAAGGACCTTGGACGCTCAGAGCTGCTTGAGCTTACCAAGACTCCCTCGTCTCACCGTATTTGGCTTGTCGCTGAGGCCTTTAGGGGTGGGGCGACGCTTGACGATGTCGCGCGAGTTACCGGAATCGATCCTTGGTTCCTGGCCCACATGCAACAGATTATAAACGTGGAAGTTCAGCTTGCTGAGCAGGTTAAGAGTTCAACCTTCTCTCTAAAGGACGCTGATGCGCTCCGTTCGCTTAAAGAGCTTGGTTTCACTGATAAGCGGATTGCGGACCTTTGTAATTCTTCTGAAAATAAAGTTCGACAACATCGAGCCGACATGGGCATCCAACCGATATTCAAGCGCGTAGACACCTGTGCCGCCGAATTCGTCGCACACACTCCGTACTTATACTCGAGCTATGAACCTGCGGTTCAGGCCGCATCTGGCAACACTCCTCCAATCTGTCAGGACGAGGCTCCGCCTACCAAGCAACGAAAGATTTTGATTCTTGGGTCTGGTCCTATCCGTATTGGGCAAGGAATCGAGTTCGATTACTGCTGCGTTCACGCAGTGCTCGCGTTTCGCGAAGATGGCTTCGAAACCATCATGGCGAACTGCAATCCTGAGACTGTTTCCACTGACTATGACATTAGCGACCGGCTATATTTTGAGCCGCTTACTCTGGAACACGTGCTTAATATTATTGAGAGAGAGAAACCGTGGGGCGTGGTTGTACAGTTTGGTGGCCAGACTCCGCTAAAACTTGCCGCCGAACTTAGTCGTCGTGGCGTGCCGATTTTGGGCACCTCAGTTGATTCTATCGATGCCGCAGAAGATCGCGGGCGCTTTGCTGACCTGGTAGACACGCTGGGACTTCAGCAACCTAAATCGCGAACCGCAAAGACCCTTGAGGAAGCGTTAAAGGCCGGGGTTGATTTGGGATATCCATTAATGTTGCGACCTTCGTTTGTTCTTGGCGGAAGGGCGATGCGCGTAGTTCATAGTTCTGAGGAGCTTGCAAACTTCATACAAGAAACCTTGCAAGCGTCGGAGCAGCGCTCGGTATTGTTAGACCGCTTCTTACACAAAGCGGTGGAGGTTGACGTCGACTGCGTCAGTGATGGGCAGGACTGCATTATTTCTGGAGTGATGGAGCATATCGAACGCGCGGGGATTCACTCAGGGGATAGTTCATGCTGCACTCCTCCGCCCACTTTGTCGGACGAAACTGTGCATGAGTTAGTACGTCAAACAAAGGTACTCGCAAAAGCCTTGGGCGTTGTGGGCTTAATGAACGTGCAGTTTGCCGTGGAGCGAGCAGATGTCGCGGCGGAAAGGTCAGGCAACAGTAAGATGGCTACCGATCGAGTTTATATACTCGAGGCGAATCCGCGTGCTTCTCGTACTGTGCCCTATGTTTCAAAAGCTACCGGCATTCCTTGGGCCAAAGTCGCTGCGCGCGTAATGGCTGGAGTTAAGTTGAGCGCCCTTGGCCTCTCTGACTGGGTTCCACAACTGAGGAGCGAGTCTGCACTATACGCGGTGAAGGCCTGCGTCTTTCCGTTCGCCAAGTTCCAGGGAGTCGACACAATTTTAGGGCCCGAAATGAAATCTACTGGCGAAGTCATGGGGATGCATTCGACCTTCGGTGGTGCTTTCGCCAAGGCCCAGATGGGCGCTTCGATTAAGCTTCCCGCTGAAGGCAATGTATTCTTAAGTGTCGCGGATGTTGATAAGCCTGAGCTAGAGGAGCTGGGAAAGAGCCTCGCTTCTCTCGGCTTCAACATCTTTGCTACGAGTGGTACCGCTCAGTATTTGAAGCAGCGTGGCGTGTCCGCTACGGTCGTGAACAAAGTGCTTGAAGGCTCTCCTCACGTGGTGGACTTGCTTGGAGAAGGCAGATTGCATTGGGTGATTAACACCCCCGAGAGCAGTAGTCCTAAAACTATTGGTTCTCTACTGGATTCTCGCTCGATTAGACTAGTAGCGACAGAGATGGGCATCCCGGTGTATACCACTATGGCCGCAGCGCTGGCGGCGACCGAGGCAATTGCCTCAGTGCGAAGTGGCGAGGTGACCTCAGTTGCGTGCTTGCAGGACTGTCATCAAGCGCGCCCGGTTCTGCAAAAGCGAGCATCGAGCGCCACTCAAACCCAAATGGCCGTATAAAGAGGAACTTTAGACGGGTGCTAAGCGTGCAGGCGCTATATTCCT
This sequence comes from Bdellovibrionota bacterium, assembly GCA_041739995.1. Lineage (GTDB taxonomy): Bacteria > Bdellovibrionota_C > UBA2361 > UBA2361 > JBGSMV01 > JBGSMV01. The sequence goes on along the minus strand of JBGSMV010000059.1, from coordinate 80,145 downwards.
AGGCGTGCATGCACTATATTGCTAAGCGTGCAAGCACGATATGATACGTTGTAGATTAATTGAGCGCTGGCGCACCACAGTGCTACGAAGAGCAGTGCTACGAAAATCAGTGCTACAAAAAGCAGCGCTACGAAAAACAGCGCCAAGAACAGCGGCACCAAAACAAAGAGCTTGGTGCTCTTCAGGAACTGAAATATGAAAAGACCAATGACCCCAAATGGGTACAACGCGTTGCGACGCGAAATTAAGAAGTTAAAAGCTATGCGTCCAGAGCTGGCTTTGGCGATTGAGATTGCACGTGGTCACGGAGATTTATCCGAGAACGGCGATTACGACGCCGCCAAAGAGAAATCCGGCATGGTAGAGGCTAAGATTCGTGACGTGGAAACCAAGCTCTCAAATGCAGAACTTATTGATCCGCGAAAACTCTCCGATCACTCGCGAGTAGTGTTCGGACTTTCGGTAACTATCAGCGACTTAGACTCCGGTGAGGAGAAGACTCTTACTTTAGTGGGAAGCGACGAATCGGATGTTGAGCGCGGCATGATCTCGTTTGAGTCACCTCTTGCGAAGGGCTTGATAGGAAAGGTCGTAGGAGACGTGGCCAAAGTTTCACTGCCAGGTGGCACTCGAGAGTACGAGGTGCTCAGTATCGCGCTAAACTATACACCCGAAGAGGAAGAGCAGCTCGATGATGGCGCATAGTATGAGTGGTGGCTGCGCTGAATAATTCTAGAAGTGGTTTGAGGTCGAGGTATTGAGCATGAAGAAAGTTTTCATCGTTGCAGCAAAGCGCACCGCTATCGGAAGTTTCGGTGGGGCGCTTGTGGGTGTGAGCGCCCGATCGATGGGCAGCACTTGTGCGCGTGCGGCGTTTTCCGGGCTTTCTGAAAAGGTCACGGCAGGCGTTGACGAGGTGATTGTTGGCAATGTTCTCGCCGCGGGCCATGGCATGAATATCGCTCGCCAGATAGCGCTCGACAGTGGCCTCAAGTCTGAGGTCCCGGCCTTCACGGTCAATCAAGTGTGCGGATCAGGACTCAAAGCGATTGCGCTTGGGTTTCAGAGCATTCGCGCTGGTGACGCTCAGTGTGTACTTGCAGGCGGCGTGGAGAGCATGTCCCAGGCCATGCATGTCTCCAGCGATGTGCGCTGGGGTAAGAAAATGGGGGCAGTGGAGTTTAAAGATTTAATGCTCAGTGATGGCCTTACCGACGCCTTTCACGGATATCATATGGGCATCACGGCGGAGAACCTCGCCACTGAATTCAAGATATCGCGGGAAGAACAAGACGCTTACGCCGCAGAGAGTCAGCGTCGGGCGGGGATAGCTCAACAAGCTGGGCATTTTAAAAACGAAATCGCAGCAGTTCCGCTACTCAAACGTGGCGCGGTAGTCGGCTCCTTTGACACTGATGAATATATTCGACCGCAAACGTCCACGGCGGACCTAAAGAAGCTTTCTCCGGCATTTCAAAAAGATGGCACCGTTACCGCCGGGAATGCCTCGGGAATAAACGACGGCGCCGCCATGCTGGTCCTCATGTCCGAAGAGGCTCTCGCTCGGTCTGGCGCTACCGCGCTTGCAGAGGTCTTGGCGGTCAGTGCCGCTGGTGTGGCTCCAGAGCGCATGGGCTACGGACCGGTCCCGGCCGCAAGAAAGGCCTGTGAATCGGCCAAGCTGACGGTGGGCGACCTTGAACTTGTCGAAGCGAACGAGGCCTTTGCGGTACAAGCATTGGTGGTTCAACGCGAACTTGGGCTCGACCCTCTAAAGGTCAACGTCTCCGGAGGCGCCATCGCCTTAGGGCACCCTATTGGTGCCAGTGGCGCAAGAGTGCTCACCACTCTGATTTATGGTCTCCAGCGCAGCTCAAAGCAGATTGGACTAGCGACGTTATGCATTGGGGGTGGCCAAGGCATTGCGATGATCATCCGACGGGCGGCTTGATCGGCCTGCCTTTTTTATGTTTCCGCAGTAGGACAAATCATGATTGCCCAAAGGACGATCGACGAGATCCTTGAGAGGGCGAGTCTCTATGAGATTGTCGCCGAAGGGGTCTCGCTTAAGCGCCAGGGCACCAGCGTGGTGGGACTTTGTCCTTTTCATGCCGAGAAGTCCCCGTCCTTTCACCTAAGAGACGATCGTTTCTACCATTGCTTTGGATGTGGTGTCTCAGGCAACGCGATTAGCTTCGTGATGCGTGCGCGCGGTCTCGGATTTCCGGAGGCGGTGGAAGAATTAGCGGGACGGCTGGGCATCAAGGTCGACTATGAGGGCGTTCGAAAGCCTCAGGGCGATGGTGCCGACAAGAATGCATTGTATGCCGCAAACAGCATGGCTGCCCGGTTCTTCAGTTCCTGCCTGGAGGCCGGTTCTAGCAAGAATGCGCCTGAATCTGTTCGGATCGCGGCAGGCCGCGTGCAGGCTTATCTCGAAGAGCGTCGCATCTCGGCCGAGGCACAGAAAGCTTTTAATATTGGTTTTGCTCCGCCAGAGCGTTCTGCCCTGCACTCATTTCTCAAGCAAAAGAAAATTACTGAGCCCATCATGCTTCAAGCCGGGCTTATTCGACGTAGTCAGCGAGGAGACCTCTACGACACCTTTCGTGCGCGCCTAATCTTCCCGATTGCAACTGACTCAAAGCACATCGCCGGTTTCGGCGGCAGGCTCATCCCTTCATTGGTGGAAGAGGGGACTCTCACCAAGGCGCCTAAGTATTTGAACTCTTCCGATACGCCCGTGTACCACAAACAAGCAGTGTTCTTCGGGCTCCCTCAGGCGCTCGCTGCGATTCGTGAATCGCGAGAAGTTTATTTAGTCGAGGGCTACTTGGATGTGGTGGGTCTTTGGCAGGTCGGGGTGCGAACAGCGCTGGCAACCTGTGGTACTGCCGTTACCACTCAGCACGTGCGCAGGCTAAAACATTTGACGCGAAAAGTTACACTGCTTTTTGATGGGGACTCTGCGGGGCGCGCTGCCGCCGGAAAAAGCTATCCATTGTTTGTTAATTCTGGATTGGATGTTTGTGCAGCATTTCTGCCCTCTGACCAAGACCCGGACACCTTTGCTCTGGCGCATGGAGCGGAAACTTCTGCCAAGCTTTCTGAGTTGCCGAGAGTACCGCTGATAGAGTGTTATATAGACCTCCAAGTGGAGAAAGCAGGTGCTTCTTCTGCCTCAGAGCTCGGTGGAGCTTCGAAGGGCCGGCTTTGTGAGGAGCTTGTTCCTATTCTTAGAGAAGTAGGTAATCCGATTGAGCAAAGTGAGTTAATAGAGCGCGCCTCTCTTAAATTATCGGTGGACTCAACACTTCTGCGTGAGATGGTAACGGCAAAATCCAGTGCCTCTACTCGCTCATCTAGCATTCGCGCGTCGTCCGGTAGTGAGACGCAGGAACGCTCTTCGAGTGAGAATCGAGACGATGTTGTTTCTGCTCCAAGCCCCATCAGTGAACTTCCACGACTGGACCGTGAGCTTCTGTTTGCACTCATGGCGCACAAGGAAGACCTCCCACGAGAGCTTTTAAGCGACCCTGACCTTAGCACCCAAGTGAATCGCTCGACGCTGCGCTTTGCCGAGGAACTGTGTGCGATAATGGCGGAACAGTCCATTGGACCCGATCAGAAGAAGGAAGCACTCAAAGATTTGCTCGATCTTTTTGGTGACTCGTGGCGCGAGCACTGGAAGCAAGCATATGCGATGTCGACTGACAAGGAGGTCGATTTTTCAAACATATTTGTCGAGTGTAAGCGCGCCTACGCAAAGGCTTCCGGAAATCTTCAGTTGAAAGAGCTCGATCGGCTGGCACGCGCTGCTACCACGGACGAGGAGCGTATGTCGCTTTCTCAGCAGTCAGTTACCTTGAAGCGTCACCTCACGAAACTCTAGGAGTACCTGCGCAGCGACCCAGCTTGTGGTCGCTTAACCTACTGCAATTAAACAGATAATCTTGCATTTTCGATGGTTAACATGCGGGCATAAAGCGAGCATTCGCTAAAGAAGAGCGACACAGGCCTGCCGCTCAGTGCAATGGAGGTTCGGTTTATACTTTTTCGCTAGTTGAATTAAGTTTCAGGGGCTTCCCGGGTGGATTAATTTGCGCTAACTCGCTACTTTCACGTAGTTTCATCCTTTTTACAGAAGAGTCTATCCAGTGACTTCCAAGAAGACCCGTACCCCCATGCGCAAAACCTCAAAGCCCTCGAGCGGTCGTAGCTCGGCCATTAGCAAACTTAAAGCACGTTCTGGTCGCAATAAGACTGCTGCCAATACTGCTCGCAGTAGCTCGGCGAAGCCAGCTTCTTCCAAGGCGCCCGCTGCCCTAAAAATTTCTTCGGCAAAATCACAGTTAAAAACGGTAGCACCACGCAGCGCGCAGCCTGATGTAAGCGTTGCGGTCGCCGCACCGCCACGTCCAGCTCCAAGCAAGTGGGCCTTCGGTCGATCTAGTTCCCGTTTCAGAAAGGCAGGCCCAACAGCTCCGAAGCGAGCCGCGCCTGCGAATGGCGCCGCTCCAAAACTTTATCGCGGAGCTCCACCAAAACCTCAAAGGGCAATCAGCCTCGAAGACCTAAGAAAGCGTCTTAAAGAGCGCAGTGCCGCGCGAGAACGTGCACTCGAGCGAGAAGCTGGAGCGGAAAGCCTCGACGGTTCCGAGGAGAAGCGCGGCGATGGAGAAACTGAGGTAACCAGGCTTCTCGATCTTGGTAAGGAAAAGGGATTCCTTACCATGGACGATCTTAATGAAGCGATCTCCAATGAGCTGGTGTCGGAAGACCAAATAGACGACGTGGTCGCGATGTTTGGTGAGCATGATATCGACATCCGCGAGCGCGGCGCCGCTGGATTTGGCGACGCCGCTGAGCCTGCTCAGGCGGAGAGCTCTTCTCAAGACGAGATTGCTGACGAGTCAGCTCTCGGAAAGAGCACTGACCCAGTGCGCATGTACTTGCGCGAGATGGGCAACGTGCAACTTCTCACGCGCGAAGGCGAGGTTGAAATCGCCAAGCGCATTGAGGCCGGTCTGCTGGAAGTCAAAAGCGAAGTTCTTACTCAGCCGATTGCACTTAATTACGTGGTAGACCTCTTTGAGCGTGTAAAGAACGGCGATGTGCGCCTGAAAGATCTCTTCCAGGAAGAAGAGGTCGAGGCCAAGGAAGGTGAGGAAGAGGAGGAAGAAGAGGAGGAGGAAAAACGTCGTCCGGCTACATCCGACGACGATGATGACGCTTCTGTCGAAGAGGAAAAGGCGCCGCAGATCAACAAGGAAGAAGAGGAGGCCAAGAAGGCTTTCTTCAAGAAGGCTGGCCCCTACAAGCGCGCACTTAAGGATACGCGCGACATGTACCTAAAGCTCAAGGAAGCTCGCAAAACGGAGAGCAAGAGCCTCGCTGATCTTGAGAAGAAGTGGTTCAAGCTCTTGCAGAAAAATGCTCAGAAGATTGAAGCACTCAAGCTGAACCAGAAGCAGTTTAACGCAATGGCTCAGTGCATTAAGGACTTCAAGGTTCGTCTTGATGATTTGCTCAGAGAAATGCGTCGGGTACGAGAACTTGGCGGAAATCGACCCGCAGAAGAGCTTCTTGCTGCGCTCCCTGAGTTGCAATCAGGAGATCAGACTGACTTGAAGCGTGTATCTCGTCGCCTAAAGTTGAAGGCTGATGATGCGCGCCGATTGGCTCAGCGTTTAGAGTCCTTTTCATCTCACTACGAGGAGTTTGAGCTTAAGGCGCTCATGAGCGCCACAGAGTTTAAGGAGCGCGCCTACAAACTGTTTGACGGAGAGATTCGCGCCCAGAATGCGAAGCAAGAGCTTGTTGAAGCCAACTTACGTCTCGTGGTGTCTATTGCGAAGAAGTACACCAACAGAGGGTTGCAGTTCTTGGACCTTATTCAAGAAGGCAACATTGGTCTGATGAAGGCCGTTGATAAGTTCGAATATCAACGTGGCTACAAGTTCTCGACCTATGCCACCTGGTGGATTCGACAAGCGATCACTCGTGCCATTGCAGATCAAGCGCGCATTATTCGTATTCCTGTGCACATGATCGAGACTATCAACAAGTTGGTCAGAACTTCACGCCAGCTCGTGCAAGAGCTTGGTAAGGAACCTACTCCTGAAGAAATCGCCGCAAAGATGGAGATTCCGCTAGAGAAGGTTCGCAAGGTCTTAAAGATTGCCAAAGAGCCTATCTCCCTCGAAACCCCAATCGGAGAAGAGGAAGATTCACATCTTGGTGATTTTATCGAAGACAAACGCGTCGTTTCTCCTGCGACTGCAGTGGTTAACATGAACCTGCAAGAGCAAACTCGAAAGGTTCTTGCGACTCTCACCCCTCGAGAAGAGAAGGTGCTGCGCATGCGTTTTGGGATCGGCGAGAAGAGCGATCACACCCTAGAGGAAGTAGGTCAGAACTTCGACGTGACTCGTGAGCGTATTAGACAGATTGAAGCTAAAGCTCTTCGAAAACTCCGACATCCTAGTAGGAGCAAGCGTCTTAGAACATTTATGGACGGTTGATTCCTGCACGCCTGGTCCAGACGGCGAATCCATAATCTACGGTAACTCTAGCTTATCAACTGCTGGTAGAGCCTCTGCGTAAGCTGCGCCACTCGACTTGCGTCATGATGTTGCTGAGCGAAGGCGAGTCCTCTCCGACCAAAATCACGCAAGGTGCGCGGCTCAAGGAAGCAGGACTGCAGTTTTTTAGCAGCAGTAGCGCCGGAACAGTGAATGACCGGGCAAAGCTCCATAGCGGGCCAGGCCTCTTTGAACCCGGCGCTGCTCCCTGAGAATACCGGCCGCGCCAGACTCAAGGCGAGGGCGCCAATCGGGCCATAGGCGTCTGGGTGAGCCAGATCTACCACTGCATCTGAAGCCCGAATTTCCTCGACGAGAGAGTCAAAGGTTAGAAAATCTTCTGGGGAGCGCACCACCAACTCGGCTGAACGCAGGGAAGCTAGCGCGTCCCTAAGCGAGGCAATATCCTCCGGCGAGCTCTGGAAGGGCACCACCAGCACCCTAAATCGATATGAAGTGTCTCGTTGGTACTCCTTCGCTTCGGAAGCTTTCAACACTTGAGGAGACAGTGCAAAAGGAATGGCGGTTTGTAAGCTCTTTTCTGTGGTGCTCGCACTAGTAGCGCCGCTGATTCTAAGAAGGCTAGGTGCGGAAACCACAGCATCGGAGCAGGCCTGGATCTGAGCGGCAAACTCTGCGTGGTCGTCTGGGCGTCCGCGAAAACTCAAAAAGTCGCTGGGCTGCACCCATAAAACTATCCGAGTCCCCAGCTCGCGCAGTGCCCCGAACAATTCCCCAACCTGCTCATAACCTGTCGCAGACCAAGGCGAAAATGAAGATAGACCGTGCACCACGAGGATGGAGCTCCTTGGGTGCTCTAACCCTTTGAGCAGTGGCTCGGGAAACACCGGAAGAAATGGCGGGTTAAGATTGCCAAGTAGTTCGCTGGAAAGACCGAGCTTTGACTCAGCATCTACTAGTGAGTGCGCGAGAAACGAGGGAACTCCGAGATGAAAGATACGGCACGGGGCCGAGCCGGGCTCCTCTGCTGGATGGTCCTGTGCTGCTCCGTCCTCAGTCATAATAGGTATCGCCTCTTTTCTGGCTCCCAGCCGAACTGTCTACTCCAGGCGTAAACCGTCCGCGTTACGCCTAAGGGGTCGATTTGCAGAGCAAATCGAGGGTGAAAATCCAACCCCTCAGGGGTGGATTCGCGTCAGCAAATCCGGGGTGAAATTACTATCCGTTCACAAAATGCCGCCGTTCCCGATCAGGCATGGTACGACCGCAGAATCGCCACCACTCAAGTAAATTTTAGCCCAATAACTACCTAACACCACCAGTAAATTTGACCCCGTGAACGGAGACACTCCTGACGCCCAGTATAGCAATCCCAAAGCGATCGGGCTAACTAGCAGATGGTCGCAGGATAGAAGCATTTATATCTCCCTCGCTATGTACTATTCCTCGAGGTACGGTTGTGCAGGCTTCAATCTTTGTGGACCTGTGCCGCGCGAGACGTTGCTTCGATTTATTGTCTTAGGAACCGGTTATGTCGAGAATCTTCACCTTTCAAAGTACAGTTAAACTTCGTTCGATCACGCTTTTATTAGTGGGCATTGCTGCCATGTCGCTGTCGGGATGCGGAAAGTATGCGCCACCTCTGCCGCCCGAAAGCTTTGCCCCGGCTCGAGTTCGCGAGACTTCCGTGGTGGGCTCAGTCAGTGGAGTGCAGTTCGCCTGGGAATCTCCTCGAGTCGATCAAAGAGGCGACGAGCTCAAGACCATCGAAGGCTATTTAATTGAGCGTAAACATCTGACGCGCGAATCTGATTTGCTTGACTCCGATGTCGAGTATGATCAGATTGCAACCCTCGAAGATCAGTACCTTGTTGAGCTCAACAATCGGCGAGATATCGCTCGAGCCGAAGGTAAGCCGACAAGGCGAGTAGAGCCAAATTCCTCCCTTATGAAATTCACCTATCTGGACAGCACCGTTTCTCCCGGTGAACGCTATGTGTATCGCATTGTTCCTTTCAACCAAGGAGGCGAAAAGGGCCAGTCTGGAATTTTACACATCGTGACTTTTCAAGGTGAGCGCTCAGAGATTCAGAGCCTAGAGACCAATGAAGCGGAAGAGCTCACGTTTGAGTAGAGACTCAAGCGAGAGGCGCACCATGCGAGACATCATTAGCATTGAAGAGGTAAATAAAAATGTGGGTGGGAGAGATGGGCAATATTGATTCAGAGCAATTTGCCCCAAGTAAAATTTCAGTAACTCCTGAGCGTGCGAATCTGGTGTTTAGCTCGCGAGTCGGGTCAACACCGATGGTTCATTTGGAGAAGTTTCATCCTTCAGTTTATGCGAAGCTTGAGTTTTTCAATCCTACTGGCAGCGTTAAGGACAGGGTGGCTCGCTCGCTCTTGAATGATGCAGAGCGGCGCGGACTACTGGTACGAGGCGTTTCCACGATCGTTGACGCCACCTCCGGTAATTTTGGACTCGCTATGGGCGTGCTCGCCGCCGAACGCGGCTACCGAGTAATCATGTGTATCCCTGAAGATCGATCTGTCGGGAAGCGTAACTTGATGCGCCACTTTGGAGTCAGCGTGGTGCTGACCCCGAAATCTGAGGTAATGCGTGGCTCTATCGAAGCGGCACGAGTGATGGCCGAGACATTCCCAAACACTATATACACTCAGCAGTTTTCTTCCCCGCTAAACGTTTTGACCCACGAGATGGAGACCGGCCCAGAGATGTGGGAGGACATGGGCGGAAAGATTGATGCTGCGGTCATTGTTGCAGGTTCTGGTGCAACTTTTTGCGGCGTTACCCGTGCGCTGAAGGCAAGAAACCCAACGATTAGAACCTTTCTCGCGCAGCCAGAAGGTTCAGTGTTCGCGCGTCCAGGAAAGACCCCTCATCCTTGGAAAGTCGAAGGGGTTGGAAGCACTTTTGAGCCACCGGTATTCGATCGTTCATTGGTGACCGAGGAGCCCATAGATATTCCCGATGATGTCTCTATCGCCACCCAGAGAGAGCTCTTCGAAAAGTACCCACACATTTCAATCTCGCCGTGTGCTGCTCTCGCCGCATGCGCGGCTCGCATGGTTGCCGTTAATCACCCTTCGCTGCGTCGTGTAGTTACTATCTTCACCGAGGAGGTAACGCGCAGCGTGGGTCGTATAGGCGCTACGCTTGCTCAAGAGGTGACGGGGAGCGCTACGGACTTGCCAGTGGGTCTTTATTCCTAATTGTTGGTCCTAGTAGTTGGCTCCAAGTTAGATAAGGCAATGGCCCAGTTGCGACGCTTGGAAGTAGGTCTAGTTTACAACTTCGGCATCGGGCGGAAGATCGAGAGCTTAGATCGTTAGGTGGCAACCTCTCGAGAATATTGAATTTGGGAATAAAATACGGGTTGCTTTTTCACTATCTGCCTGTTATGAACCCAGCTATACACGGTCTTAGCCCAAAGTACTGGAATCGCTAAATAAATGAGACCGCCGAGGACGTCAAAAAGGAGTAAGTATGGTTAAGCGCGAGAAGGCCAACTACATGATTCAGTCGGTCTCTCATGCTTTGGATGTTCTTGAAGAACTCTCCAAGGCCGCCGGAGAGGTTGGGGTTACTGAGCTTTCAAAGCGCCTTAAGCTCCACAAGAACAACGTGTTCAGATTGCTCGCTACTCTGGAGTTGCGCGGTTATGTTGAGCAGAACAAGGACAGCGAAGACTATCGCCTTGGCGTCAAAGCTCTCCAGCTCGGACAGTCCTACATTCTCCAAAGCAAGCTGGTATCTCGTTCAGCGCCTATTCTTAAAGGTCTCGCGGAGCAGCTCGGGGAGACAGTAAGTCTTGCCGTTCTTCAAAGCGGGCTCGTGCAGTACCCAGTGACTTTTGAGTCACGTCGGTCAGTGAAGGTGGCACCACGCGCAGCGGTATCATTTCCCGCTAAGCAAAACGCAGCAGGTCGCTTACTTCTTGCTCAATTCCCCGATGCAGTGGTTGGTGAAGTGCTTGCCGGCAACACAGCGCACGATGCTGCGATTCGAAGTCAGCTTAACGAACTTCGAAATAGTGGCTCAATTATTGATCGCGGTGGAATTGAAGCCGACGTGCTTTCTCTTTCCAAGATCGTTAAGGGCTACGGCAACGAAGTCGTGGGTGCTGTCGAAGTCCTAGTGCCTCAGTACCGCGCTAAGGTTGAAGCAATTATGCCTGCGCTAGAGGAAGCTGCTTCTCAAATTTCTACCGCACTCGGATCTCTGAAAGCGGGTGCCATTGCGAGCGCAACTGCTGGGCTCTCGAACTCCGTCGAACGCGAAGTAGTTCGCGACGGTGCGAAGCCGCCTGCTACTGCGGGCCTTGATGGTTCCACGATGCCTGGCGTGGGTTCTACGTCCACGTCAGAGAGTTCGTACAGAAGCAAGATTGGCTAGTTCTCGCGTCTTGGTTCATAGAATTGAGTAAAGTAATAGCGGTAACTTTTGAACTGCGAGCCGTTCGAGGCTTGCGTGTTTTCAATTCCAGAACGTAGTTGCAGCTTCACATCCAATACAGCAGGACCAGTGACGCTCGAATGCGTGCACCTAGCCGCCATGGGTGCATTCGAAGCTGCTTCTCTTTTGAGTGTAGGATTCTGCTGATGGTGACGATATCCCCATGGGAGTAAACTCTGGGAGTAGGGGTACACCATGGCATCGAGCGCTAATTCAAATTTCCAACTATCCGAAGAACAATTGGCGCTACGCGACGTTGCTGCGGGCTTCGCTCGTGATGAGATTACACCACACTCAGGAGCATGGGACGAGGCAGCGCACTTCCCGCATGCCGTTCTTGAAAAGGCGCACTCACTGGGGCTTTGTAATCTTCTGCAACCGTCCGAACTCGGTGGCACAGGACTTTCCAATCATGATGCTTGCTTAGTCATCGAAGAACTTGCGGCAGGCTGCGCGGGAATCACCACGTCTTTTGTCGCCAACGATTTAGCCCTTACGCCTATTCTGGTCGGTGGCTCAGAGGAGCAGAAGAAAAGATTTATCCCAAGCATTACTGCTTCCCCCAAGCTAGCGTCTTTCTGTTTGAGTGAACCGGGAGCCGGGAGCGACGCCGGCGGAATTACTACCTCAGCCACCAAAAAAGGTGACAAATATATTATCAACGGAACAAAGCAGTGGATTACTAATGGAGGCGACGCTGCGCAGTTCACGGTCTTTGCCACCATAGACTCAAAGCAGCGCCACAAGGGCATTACGTGCTTCGTAGTACCCGGCGACGCCCCTGGAATTTCTCGTGGAAACCATGAAAACAAAATGGGGCAACGCTGCTCGAACACAGTGCGAATCACCTTCGACAATGTGGAAATCCCTGCCGATAATCGCATTGGGGCAGAAGGCGGTGGCTTTAACATCGCTATGAAGACCTTGGACCTTAGTCGCCCCCTTACGGCCATTATTGCCGTGGGAATAGCACGTGCTGCGTATGCTCATGCTCGAGCATACGCCAAGGAGCGTTCCCAGTTCGGGCAGCCGATCGCCAATTTTCAAGCCATTCAGTTCATGCTCGCAGACATGCTCACCGATATTGAGGCCGCAAGACTGATGACCTTACGTTCTTCGTCGCTATTGGACGCGGGGCTGCATGCTTCATTAGAGTCCAGCATGGCGAAACGCTTTTCTGCTGACATGGCGATGAAAGTTACCACGGACGCCGTGCAGATATTTGGTGGATACGGGTACACCAAAGACTACCCAGTTGAAAAACTGATGCGCGACGCTAAATTAATGCAAATCTATGAGGGCACCAGCCAAGTGCAGCGCCTTGTTATCGCGCGCGAGCTGTTGCGAGATTAATTTACCAGATTAAGGGGCCTAGATGAGCGAGAACTTTGTTTTCGATAGCGCCGCAGCGATGGAGCGGGTTGATCAGGACCGAGAGCTTTTGCAGGAACTCTGCGAAATGTTCGCCGCAGATAATGCTCGCGCCATGGCAGAACTCGCTCAATCACTTGAGAGCAGAAACCTCAGTGCAGCGGCGAGCCAAGCCCATGCAATAAAGAGTGCGCTTGGCAATCTCGGTGCGATGTTAGCATATCAGAGCGCACGCGATCTTGAGATTTCTGCAAAGGAAAACGACCTTGCAGCTTCAAAACTGGCGTTCGCCAGCATGTCTAGAGCGACTGATCAGTTTCTAACTGCATACAAGAGCTTCTTCTCAGCTTAAGCGCATGGCCGCCGCATTCTATTTCAGGCCAGAAGAGTTCCAAATTCGAAATGCCAAGCAGCGACGGTCGCCAGACGAAGGACTGATTTTGGCCAAAAGCGAGGAGGGTTCCATGCGAAGTGTACGTTCCAGAGCTGATTCGTTCTTAGGGATTCGTTGCGTCGGCACTTTGGTGACCGGAGAATCTCTCGCAGGAATATAACAGCCTCCAAGGTTCAGGCGAAGCAATGAGTTCTCAGATGACGTACGGGTCAGCGAGATCGATCTCCTCGCACCTGGCCTCAGGACCTCTGAAGCTAAGACTTTTCCCTTCTGGCTAATCTGAAGGACTCGCTCTCGCCGGTCGCCCACAAAGGGTGCTGCTTCAATGAGCAGCTCGCTGACCTCAGGACCGACCAGAATCTGTGCGCGAGGGCCACACCAACGAAAAGACTCACTTCCGTCTTGCTCAGAGGCAAAGCAGCCGAACTGCTCCCAAGCTTGTGCACGGTCCTTCACATATCCGGGCCAGGCGTAGTTCCAGGTTAATTGGAGCATGCACAGCAACACCAACAAAGGGGCCGGTTTTGCGATAAGCCGATCTACCAATCTCCCAGGTTTGGCGACCGGTAATAGCGCTGAGGTAGTTCCAATGATGGCGAAGAATAGAAACTGTAATGGTTGTATGTAAAACAACTCCTGCACATTCCCATAAATCAAAAACGCGACTCCGCTGGCAGCTCCCGCAAGCAAGCAGGCCCGCTCTGACGTCTCTCTATCAGTAGTACTCAATGCCGCACGAGTAGATGCCACTGTCAGGCTCAAGAGCACGGCCAATAACGCGAAGAGCCCCGCGAATCCCTTTCCTGCAAACGTTTGCGCATACACATTGTGGGCCGAGCCATGCAAAGGAAGATCTATCTTGCCGTGAAAGGCGCCAGAACTATTCCGAAACTCGCGCCGGTACTGATAGGCAAACAGCTCGCTTCCGCCCCCAAGAATGGGAGACTGCATGCCCAGCATAAATCCAGCTCGCATGAAGTCGGTACGATCACTGGTGCGAGTAATGTCACCCGCTCGCGAAAGGTACTTATCGAGCGAAGCCTGCTTAGCGGCGCCACTTTGATTTAGCTGCGTTAAAAGCCAGATTGCTCCTGCACTAACAATGAGCGTTAAGGGCAAGGTGACCGCAATTTTCCCAATTGAAGTGCGAAGAGCGCCAAGGAAGGTGATGTCGCCCTTAGACACACGATGAGATGCATACACGGCAGCCCACACAAAGATCAGGGTAATGGGATACGCGAGCCAGCCCCCACGTTGAAAAGTGAGAATTAAAACCAGCTCCCCTACCACGAGAACAATCAACATCGCGGCAAGTCGCACCCACATTGAAGCGCGTAGAGTCAGCCACACCAACGCGGAAGGGGCGGCGAGGGTGATGAACTCCGCAAACCAGCCCGAGTGCCCGAACCAGGACTGTAACCGAAACTGGGTGTCCTCTGGGTTAACCACTGCGTCTAAGGCGCGCAGCGCTCGTAGGTCAATCACTTGGTAGTAGTCCAGGAGTCCCGCGATGAGCGCCACCACGAGCGAAGCTTGAATGCTACTCCATGCATGAGATGAGCTTAGTCGCGTGCTACGTTGAGCGAGAAATATGTAGAGCCCTAGCTGCCAAGCCGCGATGGTCCAGTATACCGACAGCAAGCCATACAAAAGCTTCTCTTCGGTGACCCTAAAGGCACTTACTACGTATGAAGTCCAAGCCGACGTATCCCGAAACGCCGGGGTTTGAGAAAGCGCCTCGTGCCACCAGTCCTGCAGAGGTATTGCAAGCAGGCTCGCCGCCGACACAAGCACGTAGAAAGTGCATAGCCTCCAGAGGGTTGGGGTATAATGGTTGCGAGCAAGTCGTGTGAGAATGCGCGGCAGCGTGACGAGCTGCCAGATCGCAGCAATCATTAAAAGCACCGCGGCCTGATCAGAGCCGGGGCGATTACCAAACAAGGGAAGCAGTAGAAGAAAGAAGAGCACCGAAGCTCGGTCAAAACGCACCGCAACGAAGGCAACGGAACCTAGCAGTAGCCCCGCATAGGTCGAGATAGCACCGCTGGCCGCGAGGCTAAAAAGCAGAGCAGCAGAAGCGAGCGCTCCAATCAATAATAGGGAAGTGGTGATGAAGTTATTTTGTGTGAAATTCGATCGGGAATTCATCATTCGGCAAGCGACAAGCTTAACTAGGCGAGCGACAAAATAGCCTGACCTCTTTCTACCTCACGGCCAACTTCAACATGGACTTCAGAGATGACTCCAGTGCAGGAGGCACAGATACTATTCTCCATCTTCATAGCCTCGATAACCGCTACTACCGAGCCCTGTTGCACGGTCTGCCCAACCGCCACGGAAATCGCCACTACTACTCCAGGCATAGGAGCAATGACTGAGGGGGAGCCGCTCGTCGAAGAAACGTTGTTGGAGGCTCTCGGGTGGCTACCATTGGACGCAGGCACTGATTTAGCTGGAGAATTGGGCTGAGCGGTAATGGTAGCTACGCCACCGCAAGACCCAAGCGCCACAGCGGTATCGCTGAAACCCGTGTGGGAAGAAAGTGCAGCTGAGACCTGAACGCTATAAGTCTGTCCATCGATCTCAAGCTCGAGAGTTTCTCTAGACACTGAAGAAATGCGCACATCGTATCCGGTGTCACCCACACACACCCGATACTGCATTCCCGTTCCACCTCTGCGCGCCATTTTCGTCCTTAATTTGCTAAGCCGCTATGCAGCCAAATACCAAAGTTTCAGCAGCGCCATGTTATCCCCTCCTGCAACAGAAGGCGATCTCCTAGAATCTACGACCATAACCGCCTAAGGGGAGGGAAGCATACAATTCCCTCAAGCTCTAGCAGGGTTGTGAAAAGAGTCTTTCACAACCCTGCTAGAACCTTGTCGAAAGAGCAGAGCGTCTGGCATCGAGCGCCCAGTCACCTTCAGAAGCCGCTCCGTCGCCATACTCTTCAAGTCCCAAAGTCGAATACAAAGAGAGAGCTATCGCGGCGACAATCTCTTGAGGAAGTCGCTGCTGCTCCGAGCTGCTGCTTTGAAGCCCGAGCACAAAAGGAACAAAAGGAATGGCGTCATCGCCAAGCAGGACCCCGAAGTCACTCATGGCCTGTGGAGTAACAAAAGCTGACGGGTGAGTCGCATCAGCGCGCATTGAACTACCAGTGCCACGCACAGAACCAGAACGGGGAGAATTGCCAACCCCCTTAGCCTTTCGCGATCGAAGTGCCGATTTCTTTTTAAGGCCTCGCTTAGAAGTCCCCGACGCTGGCTTCACCTTCGATTTGCTGCTCTTAGAGCGGGATGTTGCCATGCTTTTTCCTGGGATTTTGTTGGCGTTTACCTTTGAGCATCTCAAAGGCATCGATCAGCACGGGCCTCGTGTCACTGGGACGAATGACTGCGTCGATGAACCCAAGCTCAGCAACTTGCCAAGGATTTGCAAAGCGCTGCTTATAGTCGGCCACTAGTCTTGTACGGGCTTCAGCTTCCTCGCCGCGACCAGCAGCCTGCTTAAGTTCTCCTCGAAAGATAACGTTCACTGCGCCTTCTGCGCCCATCACTGCAATCTCAGCTGAGGGGTAAGCAAAGTTCATATCAGCTCGGATGTGCTTAGATGCCATAACGTCATATGCACCGCCGTAGGCCTTGCGTGTAATCAGCGTTACCTTGGGCACTGTCGCTTCAGCAAAGGCGTACAGTAACTTCGCACCGTGGCGGATAATGCCACCGTGCTCTTGATGAACTCCTGGCAAGAACCCTGGCACGTCCACTAGAGTCAACAGAGGAACATTGAACGCATCACAACAACGCACAAAGCGAGCTGCTTTAACGCTCGCATCTATGTCCAGACAGCCCGCTAAGACCGCTGGCTGATTAGCAACGACGCCTATGGAATGCCCGTCGAGGCGGATGAATCCACACAGCATGTTCTTAGCAAAATGCTCTTGTACTTCCAGAAAGTCGCCACCATCCGCTACACTGCTAATCAGTCGTCGCATGTCATATGGCTTGTTAGACTGTTCCGGAATGAGCTCTTCGAGCTGTGCATCGCCTCGGTTACGAAGGTCGCCAGTGAAAACCCTGGGCGCTAGCTCCACATTGTTTTGAGGAAGAAATCCAAGCAGTGCACGACAGGCCTCGAAGCATGACTGCTCGGAGCTTGAAAGAAAATGAGCGACACCACTTTGCTCATTGTGGGTTCTTGCTCCACCGAGGGTCTCCTTGTCGACGTCTTCTTTGGTAACTGCCTTAATCACGTCGGGGCCAGTGATAAACATATGTCCAATGCCGCTGACCATGAAGGTAAAGTCGGTGATTGCGGGAGAATACACCGCGCCTCCTGCGCAAGGGCCTAGAATCAGAGATATCTGCGGGATCACCCCAGACATCAGAGTGTTTCTGAGAAATATGTCGGCGTAGCCGGCCAGACTTTCCACTCCTTCCTGTATTCTCGCTCCTCCGGAATCATTTAAGCCAACAATGGGCGCGCCGGTGCGCTCGGCGAGATCCATTACCTTACAGATTTTTCTGGCATGGGCGGCAGAGAGTGCTCCTCCGAATACGGTGAAGTCCTGCGCAAAGACGAATACCTGCCGTCCATTAACCAGCCCGCTACCGGTAATCACCCCATCGCCGTAAAATTTCTTATCAGCTAACCCAAAATTTGAGCTTTGGTGGGTCACCAGAGCATCGATTTCTCGGAACGACCCCGCATCAAGCAAGGCATTTACGCGTTCTCGGGCAGTGAGCTTGCCTTGTTCGTGCTGCTTTCGAATTCTCTCTTCGCCACCCCCGCGGGTAGCAAGCTCCATCCTTCTCGCCAACTCAGCGCTGGCCCCTTCCGAACTATTTGAAGCCGAATTATTCGAAGCTGGAGACCCGCTGCCTTTCGATGAATCTTTCCTTGAGGATGCTGCCACGAGAAATAAGTGTCCTATTGAAGTAGGGGATTGCCGTTACTAGGTGAAACCGTGCGGGAATCTCAGCCCACCACCCCAATTCACGCATTATGTAAAATAAACAAAGAACGCATTCACGGCGTAAATTTAACCCTAGGGAGGGAGTCTAGGGGCGCACTTCCTAGGCTGTCAATTCCACTTGAACCCTGAAATTCGGGACATTAGACTCCCGCCGATCATGCTGCCCTCGCTTTCTTGGAGCTCGATGCGCCCCCGGTACCTCGTACTACAGGCCGGCCTGGTTCCAGAGGGGATACTCGAAAAAGGGCAACTAAGCTCTTTTTAGCTGTTTTCGATCCTGATTTGTTATTAACGTGGTGGCCCATCGGCAAGACCCAGTATAGTATCCCGCGCTGCGGCTCAGAGTCGCGCGCTGCGATAGAGGGGGTAAAGACCCATTAGATATACTGGAAAGTAACGAAGTTTCTGGTAGAGTCCGCGTTTCTGGTAGAGTCCGCGGCGACGAAGTGCACTTGTGCGGTATTCGGCTTCGAGTCGTTTGTTTTAATTACTTGACGAGCGGTCAGTGTCCATTTGGCAGGAAATCCATTTGGCAGGAACTTCGTCTCCCAGCCAGGTTGAGACGCGTCATGAAGGAGGTCGGTGACGAGGTATTCTCGCTCTTCGAGAGAGTTTTTTGCGCAAGTTTATTTTTTCAACTTGTTCGGATCTCGCTCGTTACGAATGAGAAAAATGAGAATCGTCCCCACTTGTTCTTGGCCGCTCTTAGCTAATCTTTAGAAGGGGTAATCTTCAAAGGCGGTGCGTAGGTCCATGAAAACAAAAACGAGAAAAATCTCCGTCAGTGCAAAGCCCAGAAAGTCTGGCGCAAAAAAATCAGTATCAAAGTCCGGCTCGCGTTCGGGCAAAAAGGTATCAAGTAAGGTAACCGTGAAAGCAAAGACCCCCGTATCGAAAACGAAGTCCGGAAAGCCAGCACCTAAAGGCGCTGGCAACAAGCCTTCAGGCAATAAGGCAATTGGCGCCAAAGGCGCGGTAAGCAAACTCGCAGGCAAAGGCAAGGCAGTAGCTGGCAAGGCAATGACCGCTCCGGTAAGCGCCGCGCCAAAGGTCATCGGCCCACCTAAAATTCATTCTAAGATTCAAATGAGAGTTGAATCGCGTTGGGTGGATACTCCGGGCGAGCGGGCAAGTGCAGGGGAGGACAGAGTCTCACCGCGTCCAGAAGTTGCTCCCTTGAAGAAGAAAGAGATCGAAGCTCTCAGGGAGATCCTTCTCTCAGAGAAGATAAAGCTTCTTAGGCACCTTGAAGAAGTGAGCGCTTCTTCTGAAGAGCAGCTCGACACCACCGTTCTTAGCGGTGACGCGGCCGACATTGCTTCTCTTGAGATGACACAAGCGAGCTTGCAGAAGATCGGCAAGCGAGAAGGCTACTTGCTCAAGAAGATTGAGCTGGCACTTACTAAGATTACGGAAGGCACCTACGGGGCATGTGAGTCGTGTGGCGAACCCATTTCGCTTCCACGGTTGCAGGCTCGGCCAGTAGCGCAACTTTGCATTGATTGTAAAACAGACCAGGAAAGCGAAGAGCGCCGATTCTCAACCCGAGAGAAGAGCTCCGATGATGAGTCCGAGATTTCGGAAGAGTCGGAAGAGGGATAGTCGCTTCTACCCGTTATTTCATTGTATGTGCTTACTCGGTGCGCTTACACTGAGCGTTTACACCGTGCGCTAGAGGCGCTGCCTAGCAGGTGACCTTTGGCCCGGAAGTAAGTAGCGCTTTTATTTCCTCAAACAGCGTCGGTGATGAGGCAATGAACTGCTCTGAACGAAGATCTTCAGGCATCGCCGCATTTTTCTCTGAATGCGCCAGCGTTCCTACGATCGCTCCTGCCTCGCGCGCAATTAGCCCTCCAGCAGCGATATCCCACGGAGCTACGTTTTCGTAGTAGGCGTCTAAGCGCCCACGAGCCACCCAGCATGTGTCGATAGAGGCTGCTCCCAGACGCCTAAGATCCTGAGCGCGCGTAAGCACCTGCTCGACGCGCCACAAGATCTCTCTAATTTCAGTGCGATCATAGGGAAACCCGGTCGCAATTAGTGCGCGTACTAGCAACGCATTGGACGAGGGACGAATGGCTGCTCCATTGCAAAAGGCACCTCCGGATTTTGATGCGGTGTACATTTCATCAAGAAACGGAGCATATACCACCCCCGCACGCACCACGCCGTCGAGCGCATATGCAATTGAAACCCCTACATGCAGCTGGCCAGAGGCGAAGTTGACGGTGCCGTCGATTGGGTCAACTATCCACAAATGACCACGGCGAAGTGAGTCTATAGGAAGGGTTGGAGAGCTTTCTTCTGAGAGAATGGCGTGGTCCGGGAAGCGCGAGCGAATGGCTCCGGTAATCAGCGCATCTGCCTCAATGTCGGCTGTCGTGACCAAGTCACGAACATGTTTCTCAGAAACAGAGAACTCAGTATTCTCTCGAGCGCGGACTATGCCTTCGCCCGCCTTTTTCGCGAGGGCCGTAGCGAAGGTAAGAATTTCAGAAAAGTCTCTGGTGGCGACCATCGAGACCAGAGTAGGGGAAGATATTGATTTAGTCCACGCGGGGATATGTGCCCGTGATTCTTTCAGTGCGTAAGGCTTTAGCATGTCACGATTAGAAACTACGACGCAGGCGGTCGAAGCTGAAGTACGCGCGCCGGCTAAGTTGAACCTACTTCTGCATGTCGTAGGTCGGCGCAGTGACGGATTTCATTTACTGGAGATGCTTAATTGCACCCTCAGTCTGTGCGATCGCCTTCTTGTTAGGGTCACCAAAGGTTGCTCCGCGCGTGTTCGTCTGACTCTCTCGCCCTCGAGTTCCGTTTCTCTTCCTCCACAGGACGTTGAGCCCACCCGCAATCTCGCCTCTCGCGCCGCCATCGAATTTCTCAATCGCTTTGCGATTGAGGCTTCGGTAGAGATTGAACTTATAAAACATATCCCCTGCGGTGCTGGCCTTGGGGGCGGCAGCAGTGATGCCGCAGCAGTTCTGAGATTTCTAGCGACGACACTAGGAATAGTTGTCGACGACCCGCGTTTTTCGGCGGTCGCGCTTTCGCTTGGGAGCGATGTGCCCTATTTCGTCCGTGGTGGCGCCTGTCGAGTAGGGGGCATTGGGGAGCAACTATCATCTATTTCTGCCCCTTTTGAATCTTCGCCGGTGATGCTGGTCATCCCGCCGTGGCCGCTTTCTACTCCTGCGGTGTATGCCAGATTCAAGCAGCTCAATCCCGAAGGAACTGATTTCTCCGGCAGAATGGCTGTGGCTCAGCGCGGTTTGAACGAGGTGTGTCGCTCTATGACGCCGGCACAAGCGGCAAGGCCCCTTCTTCACAATGACCTTTTGCCCGCTGCCGAGGCACTTTCTCCCGAGCTAAACAGGCTGCGCGCGGTCTTTCTGGAGGAGTGCGACCTGGAACTGCACCTTACAGGCAGCGGTAGTGCCCTATACGCGCTGAATTTAGACCTGCCGAATTCTTCCCAAGCGCTTGCGATCCAAAAAGTAGCGGAGCGTTTTGGGGCAAAGCTGCTACTTACCGAACTTTCGGCATAAAAGCCGAAGTATTCAGACAGTAGAACTCGCAGGAACCAAAACTACCTGATATACGGAATTGATCTTTATTGAAGGTCTTTGTACCGTTTCGATTGTACAGGCTTCTTCGCTCGTACTGGCCGGTAGCCAAGTGGTAAGGCAACGGGTTTTGATCCCGTCATACGCAGGTTCGAACCCTGCCCGGCCAACTCATGAACTTTCCCTTTGTAATTTGCTTGTATTTTCGCGGACCCGCTTCGCGCCTTCGGGCGCGTTCATACACCATTCCAGCGGGCTTTCCTGAAATTGGGACTGCGGTCAATACGACTGAGAGAGTTTTTCTTCGCCCGCCAAAGAAATTATCGGCGAATTAGGAAGTCCAGGGGCAGGACAATGTTTAAATATCGTGATAGCCTTGTTTTCGTCTCCAGAGTGGTTTTAGATCGACGTGACTTTTTTCACGGACTTTTTTCCGCGAGGTAACTAGTGTCGAGCCGACGAGAGATTAGAGTATTCTCCGGAAGATCAATTCCTAGATTTACCCAGTCCGTATGTGACCTGCTCTCGCTTGAGATGGGTCGCCTCGAGGTGGTGCGCTTCAGTGATGGCGAACTTTCCGTCGAGATCGCCGACAACGTGCGTGGTCGTGACGTTTTCGTCGTACAAAGCACTTCCGCTCCTGGCAACGACCATCTCATGGAGCTCCTGATTGTGATCGATGCGCTCAAGCGCGCGTCGGCGTGGCGCATAACTGCGGTTATTCCGTACTTTGGGTACGCGCGACAGGACCGCAAACTCAAAGCACGAGTTCCTATCACTTCAAAGCTTGTAGCGGATCTCATTACCACAGCAGGTGCACATAGAGTCCTGACCGTAGATCTACATGCCGGTCAAATTGTGGGGTTCTTTAATATCCCGGTAGATAACCTCAATTCGCTTCCGATTCTTCTTCCGTACCTCAGAGAGAAATATGGCAATGAGGAGCGAGTAATCGTGTCACCCGATATGGGAGGGGTTGAGCGAGCTAGACTTCTCGCCACCCGCTTCGATAACACTGAAATTGCGGTGATCGACAAACGTCGCTCTGGCCCAAATCAAATCGCAGAGATGAACGTAGTCGGAGAGGTGGCAGGCAAGACCGCTATCATCGTAGATGACATGGTTGATACCGGCGGAACCCTAGTGAAGGCGGCTGAAACTCTTCTGATGGAAGGAGCTAAGCGTGTAGTTGCCTGCTGTGCTCATCCTGTTCTTTCGGGAAGCGCTGCCGAGAGAATAGCAGAGTCTCCTCTTGTCGAACTGGTTGTGTGTGACACGATTCCCATCGCACGTTCATCACCGAACGAGAAGATTTCGGTACTATCCGTAACGCCATTGGTGGCTGAAGCGATTAAGCGCATTCATTGCGACGATTCCGTAAGTGGCCTATTTCATTAGTACTTAGACTCGCCACCAGCGCCTGAGTCCTGCTGTTGCGCGTGGGGACTCGGCGATACTGAGCCATGGCTCACTCGCAGCGTTAGGGTAGGAGGCGCTAGGCTATACGGATTTTTGTCGCTGCTCTTTACCAAGTGCCCAAATTATGATTGTTTACGCCATTCTACAGAGTCCGATGCTTCACCCAGCGAGCTCTATACTCTCGTCTCTGAGAGGATGCAGTCAGTGAAGGCTAGCACCAGACAGTGAAGGCTAGCACCAGAGGTGCGCCACTCTTGTCGTGCCTCGTTCGCAGAACGGGAGCATTGCAACACGGCGTTGGGCCTGTAGCGACGAATCAGATCGTGCGCTTAGCGGTGACACTGTCGGTTCGAAAATTTAGACAGAACGATAATTGTGAGTTTGTATGCAAGTCATTGAGATAGATGTTCATCCGAGACAGTCATCAGGAAGCAGCGCTTGTCGGCGAATTCGTCGCGATGGATTCTTGCCTGCAATCGTCTACGCTCGTGGCGAGCAATCTGTATCTGCTCAGGTTCCCACTAAGGCTTTCGTCACTGCAGCAAGCCGTTCTAGAAGCTCTCAGATTTTTACTCTAAAAAGTGAAATCGCTGCACTTAATGGAAGAAAGGCGCTCGTCAAGGGAATTCAGCGCGAGCATCTTTCAGGCTCGGTTCTTCATATCGACTTTCAAGCCCTTCGTGAGAACGAGGCAATCATTGTTGAAATTCCAATTCGGCTCACCGGCGAAGCCTACGGTGTGAAAACCGAAGGCGGCATTCTCTCCATCACTGCCCATCAACTGAGCGTCAGCTGCTTGCCCAGACTTATCCCTGAGGAAGTAGTTCTTGATATTTCTGAGTTGAAGATTGGTGACAGCATACACGCACGTGAGTTGCCACTTCCTGAAGGCGTAACACTTGAGGTGGACGGAGACGAAACTATCGTCAGCGTTGTAGCAATTCGACAGGTTGTCGAAGAAGCACCAGCAGCGGCCGCAGCAGTTAAAGGCGCAGTCGCGGCTCCTGCCGGGGACGCAGCAGCAGCATCTCCAGCAGCTACTCCAGAGAAGGAAAAGAAGTAACCAAGACGCTCGATACCCCTGGAAATTCGACATCTCGATTTTGGACTAGGCATGCGTTAATTTGAGCGTGAGACGACGCGAGCGCATTCGAAGTGCTCCTCCATGGGGTGCGCGATTGACACTGCGCCGGCATAAGGATTTGGAGTAGGGGCGCTACGGAGAACAAGTTCCAGTGAGAAAGCGTTGTCTTCAGACTAAGGTAACGATCCTCAGCGGTGATGCTTTAAGACTTCACAGTGTCGCGAAAAGACTTCACGGTGTCGCGAAAAGACTTCGCACTGTCGCAAACTCTGCTCCGCTCTCTATTGCGCACTCTGTTTCGCTAAAACAGCCATTCGTTTTCCTCGATCGGGGACCCCAATGAAAGTTCTTGTTGGACTTGGAAATCCCGGAGCTCGGTATTCGCGTTCTCGCCACAACGCAGGCTTCATGCTTTTAGACTCCCTTGAAGCAAGTGGACTTTCCGCTCCGTACTCTTGCCGTTTCGATTCCTCTTGGCGCCAGCGCTTCCAAGCGGAAACGGCCGACGTCAGCATTTTTGAGGGCTCCTCCGCACCAGAAAAGATTATACTCATTAAGCCCCAGACCTTCATGAACCGAAGTGGCGCTGCGGTGGCCGAGCTCTGTTCATTTTTCAAGATAAAGCCGGATGATGTGTTTGTAGCTCACGACGAGATAGACCTTCCATTTGGCACCGTTCGACTCAGGAAAGGAGGCGGAGAGGGTGGTCACAACGGCCTGCGTTCCTTGTCCGAGTCACTTGGCACTAAGGACTATTTTCGTATTCGCATCGGAGTAGGGCGCCCTGACGCCCTTTTAAGCTCGGATTCTGACTCTAACGCAGGCCCCACGCAGTCGGTGACTAAGGAGAGGCACGACTCGGTAAGCGACTGGGTTCTTTCTGATTTCCCTCCAGTGCAGAGAGACGTTCTGCCTACCATGCTTGCTGAGGCGTGCCAGGCCACCGCTTCACTTATCCTGAAAGGGCTCGCCGCAGCTCAAAGACTGCATCACGCTCCGACAACACAAGGTAGGGAGAAGCCCCCTCGCAGCTCAAATTCACCTAAGGACTCGACAGAGACCGACCCAAAATAGGCGATTTCGGCCTCAAACTCTTTCATTTTCAACCTATTGGGATCATTGATCGCCTCGGAAGCTTCCGGTACTATCCCGCCTGTCGTCCCTTCTTTGCCGTCGCAGGTCTGAGTTGTCCTGTGGCAAATGGATCCTGCATTAAGTTGGGTCCAGGAGCAGTTGGGTCCAGGAGCAATCGGTGCGCCGAGACCTTACCCTACTAGATTGGATGGGCTAGCTTCGCTGGCATCCTTCGGTCGACTCTTTGAGTGTTTGGCTCTTAGGGTGTGTGGCAGGAACGCGAGACACGCAGATATAGGAAAGTAATACATGAGTTTAGCTATGCGAAAGTACGAAACCATTTTGATCATGAATCCGGATCTTTCTGAGGGCGACCTCAAGACCGAGGTTTCTAAGATTGAGTCACAGCTCACGTCTCACAAGGCTCAGTCGATTCGCTCAGATCGTTGGGGTAAGAAAGAGCTTGGCTATCGGATGAAGAAGAAATCCGTTGGCAGTTACGTCTCGGTTCATTTCGAAGGCAACACCAGCGAACTGGTTGACGAGATGACGTCATTGCTTCGAATCAATGAGCACATTCTTAAGTTTCAGACGCATCGCATAAGCGATCGCGTTCGCAAAGTGCGAGAATCTCGTCGTCCAGCCAACGCCGATGATTTTGGCTTTGATAGCGATTCAGACTAAGAGGACTTCGGTCGAACAGTAGTTTCAGTAACAGCGAGCCCTGCGAACGAGTGTCACGAACCAGGCTTTGCTGAGAGAGTTATTACCTCGCGCTCCTCATGAACGCAGCAGAACAACGAGGCTCAGGAACTTCGAATTTATTGGTGAGTTAGATATGGAAATTATTTTACAGCAGAACTTTCACGCACTCGGCTATGTCGGGGATCGAGTAAAGGTAAAACCAGGATTCGGAAGAAACTTCCTTATTCCTCAAGGAATCGCAGTAGAAGCCTCCTCTCGTAACCAGCGAGTATTGAAGCACCGACTCACAGCAATCAACGCTAAACGAGTGAAGCTTCGCGGTGAAGCGGCTGATTTCGCCAAAACCCTCGAGTCGATGGTGCTTGAATTCAACATCAAGATTGGCGCGGGCGGTCGAAGCTTCGGCTCCATCTCGATTCGAGACATCGAAGCGCAGTTGAAAGAAAAGGGGGTTGAGCTCGACCGTCGCCAGATCCGTCTTCCTGAGCCAATTAAGCGCGCCGGTGAGTCGACTGTACAAATTAAGCTTCACGCAGAAGTTTCGGCTTCGGTCCCAGTTATTGTCCGTGCCGATGTTGTTAAGTCCGCAATCTCAGACGAGGGCGCTGAGGGAGCACCTAGCGGTCGCGCAAGGCGTTCGAAAAAGGCTCGCGCTGAGGATTCGGGTCAGGGAACGGAAGGTTCAGCAGAGGAGCAATCTGTTGCAGCCGAACCAGCACCGGACTCTGAAGCGAGCTAGAAGCTCGTTTCTCGCTGATGCTGCTGCGAGTTTTATGCTCTGATTGGGCGCCCAATTGGTGTCCATCAGAGAGTCGCGTGGAGCCTCCATCGGTTTCAACCTGCACACCGCTATTTCAAGAGCTTTTCGTCAGAGAGTCAGCTCTCAGATCGAGACGCTCGAGAACAGTGGCGCTAGCGCGGGAAGGTGAAGTGAGTAGGAATTTCTTCGAATGCAACAGGCACGGGGCAATATTCGAATGACGCGCGGCGATACCCGCACTGGGCACACTGGCACCGGGCATACTGGCACTGGGCATACTGGCGTTGGACTTGCGGTATGGCACTGGGCGGTGCTCGGAGTTGGGTTCCTCCTAGCCTTCGCGATTCCCCTATCCGGCGCACTGCACGTCGGAGGCCTCCTTCAATTTCCGTGGCAATTTTTTCCTTGGTCAAAAAGTTCTTCTGAAGTTTCTAAGGAGCTGTTTTCCGAACCGTTTGTCATTTCTTCACAAGGTTCCTATGTGAGCCTAGAGGGTGGGCTTGTAGCGAACCCATCGAAGAGCGCGCCATTTCTTCTGACCGTATGGATGAATTTAAAGCGTCTACCTTCCCCAGGGGAGCAGTTAGTATTGCTTTCAAAGTATGAAGGTACCCCGCTACCTAATAATGGCTATGCCATTGCACTCAAGCGCGACGATGTCTCTCTCCGCCCTATGGTTTTCTGGGGTGACGAAGGTACCACCGGAAAGTGGTATGACTTCCCCGCAATTGACATAAATTCTCGAGACTGGTTTTTGCTTGCCTTGAGTTTTTCAGAGCAGCGCTATCTTGGGCTCTATCTCGGTGCTGCCGAGTCAACGAACGGTCCATCTCAAGGGGCGTCGCTTAAACTACTCGGCGGGTATGAGCTCGGCACTACGGTGATTCCTTCTAGTTCCGCGCCACTTATTCTTGGTGCGGCTCGTGAGCGCCATTTCCGCGGTATGATAGGACCGTTCGGGGCATTCCTTGGGCCACTTCAGGCTGATACTCGAAAGGTCCTCGGGGAACTTGTGAAGACTCCTGAAAAATTGCCCACTCCTCTAAAGGAAGTCATAAGCTCGGTATGGATCCCAAAAGCATCGTATACCTCAGGCACGTCGCCGGAAGGCGACTTCCGAGTGTCGTTTGAGTCTGGCTCGCCCGCCAGGGGGAACCGTCGAAAACAAGCCCTTTCAAATAGCGACAGAGACACCGATGGGAAGAAGGTTTGACATCCCGGAGTTCTATCGCTCTCCGATCGTATCAACTCTAAAGCTTGCACGTTCTAGCGCAGACCAGCGCAAGAAAGATCTCGCCCCCACATTCCTCAGAGTGGGTCCAGTCGAATTCATCCTCGCCAGGCACTTTGGTTTTTGCTTTGGCGTAGAGAACGCCATCGAGCGCGCTTATCGTGCTCTTCACGAAAACCCAGGGAGTCGGGTCTTTTTGTTGAGTGAAATGATTCATAACCCTCACGTCAATGCAGATCTTGCCCGCCGAGGCATTCGTTTCCTGCGCACTCCAGAAGGAGAGCCGCTGATTTCCTTTGATGAATTGAAGCCAGAGGACATCGTTATCGTGCCCGCCTTCGGCACCACTGTTGAGCTTTTCGAGCAGCTTGCTGCCATTGGGGTAGATATCACTCGCTATAACGCAACCTGCCCCTTTGTAGAGAAGGTCTGGAAACGCGCTGAGCAGCTTGGGGAGCAGGGCTACACAATAATTATTCACGGAAAACATTCCCACGAAGAGACTCGCGCCACTTTTTCGCATGCGAAAATTACCGCGCCGAGTCTTGTCATTCGTGACGTAGCGGAAGCAACAATCCTCGCCTCTTACATTAGTGGCGAGCGAACGCCCGATGGTTTTGAGGGTGATTTTGCGGGGCGCTACTCTCCTGGCTTCAACCCAAAGCAAGATCTTATCCGCATAGGAGTGGTAAACCAAACCACAATGCTTGCCTCTGAAACGCTAGAGATTAGCAACTTGCTTAAGTTGTCAATGCATCGCACGTATCCAGAGAATTCTCAGCACCACTTTGCGGATACGCGAGACACTTTGTGTTATGCAACCTCAGAGAACCAAGATGCGACTTTAGCACTGATGAAGCATCAGGCAGATTTGGCGATAGTGGTTGGCGGCTATAACTCCTCCAACACATCACATCTGGTTGAGCTACTTGAACAACACGTCCCCACTTTTTATATCAAGGATGAAGGCGAAATAATTTCCGAGTCCGAAGTTCGGCACTTAGACCTTCATTCTATGCAGGTAAAAATGACCCAGAACTGGCTCCCCCGAAGCGACATTTCGGCTCAGAATCCACTGCGCGTTTTAATGACCGCTGGCGCGAGCTGTCCTGACAGTCTAGTAGACCGAGTGATCCAGCGCGTCTGCGAAATTCTTGGAGCTCGCGACCGTCTCGACGCCGCGGTATCCCAGACACTTTCAGATTTTTCTGTAATAGCTGAGAACCCCCTTGTCGCGCCTCTCGACTGAAAACTGCGCAGGGGGCGCCTTGCTCTAGCGCCAACTTCACCACACCGCTGCACGCTTTTGATAAACTTCGTTTAGATACGAAGTGTTCGGATTTTTAAAGTTCATGCTAATTTATTTTGGGCGATACTCCGATACTCCCTTCTAGCTCTCGGAGTCGTTTCGGTGCGGAGCCAAGGAGCCTTCAACTAGGAGAATTTCGCATGAGTATGCATGCACCGCAGTCAAGCGTAGTACGTAATCGCGGCGAGGCCGGATTCACCCTAATCGAGCTGTTGACGGTAATCTCAATTATCGGCGTGCTTGCTGCCTTAAGTTTGCAAGGGTTTACCCTATACAAACCCTATGCCGCCTACGCGGTTGCACAAAGCGGCGCCGATACCGCCATGAAGTCGGTGTATGCCGCCTATGCTCAGCCCGGTGTCGATGCAGCAACATTTCCCGCGCTAGACGATGAACAGCTTGTCCCTGGCCCGCTGACTGACGTGACCGCACGAGAGCTCTTTCCTGGCTTCCAGCTCGGCCGCCGCCAAAAGATATCCTATTTCCACGATCCGACATGCAGAGACGAATTCTGCGGGGTTCAGACCAGCTTCGACGTGCGCCACATGGACGGACGCCACTTTGTGCGTTGGACGCGAACAGGTGACGGAATCGAAGTCTCACTTAAAGTCGCCGGCGACGGCTTAGGCCCATAACCGCTCGAAGCCTACCAGTCCCATAGACTTCGCTTCTTACCAACAAAGCTGGGGTTGTAATCGCACTATCCGCGGGGGAAACTCAGCTCCTATTGTAGGAGTACTTTATGAAGCGATACACCGCATGCGGATTGGGCAATGGAATTGTAGACGTACTGGTCAATGTTACCGAGAACGAGTTCAAAGAACTCGGGTTTGAACGTGGCACCATGACCCTGGTTGAACTCGAGGAACAGCAGAAATTGCTCAGTACCTTAGGTGAAAGAACTTCAAGACTCGTAAGCGGCGGTTCCGTAGGAAACTCCATCATCGCAATAGCTCAGCTGGGAGGCTCGGGCGCATTCGTCACTTCGCTCGGAGATGACCGCTACGGCCTTTTTTATAGCCAAGAAGCTGAACATCTAAATGTGGAACTTGGTGCCGCGCTCAAGGTGGGCAAGTCCACAGGTACCTGCGCTGCTCTGATAACTCCCGATGCTGAACGCACCATGCGCACTTGCCTTGGAGCTGCGAGCCTTCTATGCCCCGAGGATGTCAGTGAGGAATCAATTCGACAGTCCGAATGGCTGTTTATAGAGGGCTACGTGTTCGCAAACCCACCGTCTAGTTTGGAAGCTATTCAAACTGCCGTAAAATATGCTCTTAAGCACGGCACCAAAATCGCTTTGACTATGAGCGAGCAGTTCATCCCTAACGTTTTTGGTCAGCAGGTCTCAGCAGTTCTTGAGCACAGTGACTTAGTTTTCTGCAACGAGCCTGAGGCTTGTGCCCTAAGCGGAGCCACAGACAGCACAGAGGCCTTTAGAGAGCTAGCGCGCAAAACTAAGGGCGTAGTGGTAACCCAAGGCGCCCGTGGTGCTTTGGTATCCTGTAACGGAGAAGCCTTCAGTGTGCCCGCGTTTCCTTGTGAGCCAATCGATTTGCTCGGGGCGGGAGATATGTTCGCTGGAGCCTTCTTATACGGAATCTGTAGCGGCATCCCCGCGCGCCAGGCGGCACGCGCGGCCTGCTATCTATCGATGAAGGTCATCACCCGCTATGGTGCGAGAATACAAACCGGACTTAAGGACTATTGGCGTGAGGGATTGGAGGCAGACCCGCAGTCGGCCACGGTTTCAACCGCTGCCTAAAGTTCTTCGATAACGGTAGAGGTAACCAATTGGTGATAAGACCGTTGCTGGCCATTAGTGAGCGCTCACCATGAAGGAGATCCTCTCTAAAGCCTCAGACAAGCTCAAAATCACCGTGGTCATCTCTGACGATGGGATGAAGGTTTTTCTCTCGGCTGAATGCCTTGCGTCTGGTTATATCGCAAGAACCGATATCGAGGCTCTACTAGGGAACCTGCTCCCGTCCGATTTGGTTCACTCCGATGTACTGCATGACTGTGCCATACACCTTAGTAAGGGCGAGAAAATCGAGCAGCGCCGCATTGCCAAAGGCGTCGAACCACAAGAAGGACTAGCCGCGCGATTAGTATTCCTGGTGAAGCGCTATGTCGACCCCACCAAAAAGAAGGATCCGAATTCGCAGGAAGAGGCTGGGCCATCGCTGCGTGACCTTAATCTCTTTGACAATATTCGAGTAGGCACCATCGTAGCCCGTTTCTATCCGGCAAAGGCCGGCACGGACGGTAGGGATGCGCTCGGAAAGGCGGTAAAGGCACCAGCTAGTCAGGCCCTTACTTTGAAACTTGACCAGTCACTTGAACTCAAGCCGGAAGCCGCAGGCGAGGGATATCAAGCGATAGTTGCGAAGACTAGCGGGTATCTTCTCGACGACGCCGGCGCGCTCTCAATAAAGGACGAGCTACTGGTCAGGGGCAACGTCGATTTCCACGTTGGCAATCTTGATTTCGTTGGTTCAATCACCGTCAAAGGAGACTTGCTTACTGGCTTCACTGTTCGGGCAGACAAAACCATTTCGATTCAGGGTTCCGTTCAAGGCGGCGTAGCCCACAGTAGAACTGCTGACGTGCTGGTCAAACAGTTCGTCTTCGGAGGGGATCACGGCAGTATCGTATGCGGGGGAAGCTTCTCATGTGCCACTGCTCGCAAAGCTTCCGTTGAGGCCATTGGAAATATTCTTATAGGAAAAGAAGCCATCGGCTGCTCTTTCCGCACTCAGGCGGCGGTAATTGGGGAAAAGGCTAAGATAATAGGAGGAAGTATTCACAGTGTCTGTGGGGTTGACGCCTTGCAACTGGGAAATGATAGCGAAATTCCAACCATCATTGAACTTTGTAGTGATATCGAGATGACCACCGAATACACTACGCTTTCGGTTGGCATCGCTTCGCATCGTAAAGCCGCACATCTTCTCGAGCTTCATTTGGGCCCCTATGCCAAGAACGCAAGCAGAGTGGAGGTCCTAAAGGGACCGTTCCGTGCCAGGATTGAAGCGCTCCTGCGAAAGAAGCGAGAGGTAGATCGCAGCCTGCTTGAACTGCTCACGAAACAGACAAAATTACTTGAAACATCACGAGTGGCTCAAGTAGTACGGCTGAATGTTCGAAAGATGCTTTATCCTGGAGTAATCGTCAGAGTCGGTAAGGAGGAGTTCGCTCCCACGGAGGCGATAAAGGGACCGTGTTCGATAGAGTTTAACGCCGTTGAGAACAAATTCATCACTGGAGACCTGCAAGCACTACAGTGCGTGCTTGTAAGCAAGAAGGATACGGCGGATCAATCCGCTACCGGGCAATCGCCCCCGGCCGCGTCGCCGGATGGTAGCAAAGCGGCAACAGACAAGGACAAAGGGGAGAGGTAACCATGGCAGAGAAACAAGCACGCACCGAGCAGAGCGTTTATAGAGCTATAGCGGACGCATGCGACCGTCGACTTGGGGTGCTCGATCACAAATTTCTGTGCCAATCGATTGGAGTGATGAATCCTCCAGTTCCTTACTGCGTGCGACCTGAAATGACATTGGGGGAGGTAGTTAAGGCCTTTAAAGACGAGTCAATTGGCTCAGTGCTAATTACCGCACCTGACCGAACTCTTAAGGGAATTTTTACAGAGCGGGACTGTGTTCGCCGCGCTCTTCCCGACTACGACAGCAATAGGAACAAACCTATCTCTGAGTTCATGACTGCCGACCCAGTCTCCCAACCACCTGATATTACCATCGCTTTTGCCCTTAATCTGATGTCAGAGGGAGGATTTAGGCACCTTCCGCTGGTCGATGACCACCAAATTCCGATTGGTATCCTTTCGGTGCGTGACATGATGGATTTTATCGTACGTACCTTCGTGGAAGAACTACTGAAATTCGATACCGAAGGTGCTGTGGGATCCGTCATGGAGTAAAGCTAACTGGTGGTGTTAGGTAGGTATTGGGCTAAAAAGTTACTCGAGTGGTGGTAATTCCGCGGTCGTCCCCTGATCGGGAACGGCTGCATTTTGTGAACGGATAGTAATTTCACCCCGGATTTGCTGACGAAAACTACCCCTCAGGGGTTGGATTTTCACCCCCGATTTGCTCCGCAAATCGACCCCTTAGGGGTTAAGTCATTTCTGCGGTTTGCGAGTATTTGTAAATTCGACCTGAATGGTTACGTGCTGTGTAACACTTTTGAGTAACCCTCCCAAAACACTTATAGTTACATACTAAGGACCCGCTGCCGCGCAAGCGTTGCTTGCTTCGGCCGTCGATAGAGTCCTTTCTGGGAGTCAGTTACTGTGGTTTCCTCCATTCGTTCACTTGGAAAATCGGGCCTTAACCCCAAAGGGTTCATCGTTACTGGCGTGGTGCTCTTGCTCGTGCTCGCACTCTTCTTCATTCCTGAGCTCGTAAACTTTCAGAAGACACTCTCCGTCGACCACGTAGTCGGCAGTCAAGTTCATAAGGCGCAGCAAGATCTGGCAGCCCTTAATTCAGGCTTGTCTCAAGATTCTAGGGCTACCGACCAAGAAGAGCGCTCAACCTCGCTGCTGGGGATGAATCCGCTGGACGAAGTCTCCGCCATGTTGAATCCAGGTTACATTGAACAAGTCCGTGCGAAAAAGGTCGTTCAGACCATGCCCAAAACACCGGGCAAGGTAGAAAGTCGCGACGGTATTCCGAAGCTCTCCTGGGATACATTGCGCTCAAGCGCAAGCACCTCACAGATGCAGCAGGCCGAGAATGAAGCAGCACTCATCGCCAAGCAACTTCCGCCCCGAGCAGCTGCCTCTCGCTTCGCCTTGCTTAGCTTTGCTAGTTCCTTACGGGTAGTTCGTAATGGCGCTGAGAAAGTCATGCAGCCAGTCGAGGCGGTTCGCTACGTTGACTACACCCGATTGGCTGTTGTTCGGAGCATGGAGCAAGAGGGCGTGGACCGCGAATTCTACAATCGCTTCGTTACTCTTAGCCTTGGTCCAGTGCTTGACGCCCAGCGCGGAGTGGGGATCGCTGACGTACCAAAAGTATTCAGCCCGAACTTGGCATTGACCCGCGTAAGTGTATTTCGCTCACCAACGCGCGGACGTCGCTTTGTCGAAGAAGGCAGCGCTCGAGTGCTAGTAGGATTTTCTGGCTATGTGGTTGGTCGAGAAGTGCGCCAAATCGAGATTTATCAAAATGGCATTCGCCTAGACCGAGTTATTCCCGGTCGAGCGGACTCCGAGGGTATTCGCACCTTCCGCTATAGTCGACGAAATCAAAAGGACGGACGCGGGATATTCACCCTGCGAATCACCGACCAGTTTGGCCAGGTAGTGGAGCGGTCCTACGCCTTCTATCCGAAGGCGAGGCAATTCTCGTGGCAGCGCGGCGGCTACTTCGAGATTCCTCGCGTTGAGCCAGGAGACCATCGTCTCGACCGATTCTTCGCCTACGGCAGAGACGCGCTCGTAATGGCTGCCGGAATGGGCGCCTTTGACGGTGGCGCAGATATCGAACGCTTCTAACTTTTTCGCCTAAGATTGACCCAATCTCCACCGTGGGGCACTATTCCCCCTCATCACTATGCTGAGCCCTTGCAGGGGTTTAGGCGTAATTTTTGAAAGCGCCGTATTTTTGAAGGCGCCGTATTTTCGAAAGCTCAATTGTGGCGACGTAGCTCAGCTGGTTAGAGCGCGGCACTCATAATGCCGAGGTCGGTGGTTCGAGTCCACCCGTCGCTATTCTATATCTCGCGTTCGCCACTCCGGGCCAAATCTATCTCGCGTTCGCCACTCCTGGCTAACGGGTGGGCGAGAAGTTTATCCCGCCGTAGCCCGATAGGGCGGAGGCGGAAGTCCACCCGTCGCTATTCTATATCTCCCGTTCGCCACTCCGGGCCAAATCTCGCGTTCGCCAACTCCTAGCTTCCCCCTTAATAACATGCGGCTTGGAGCGCCCGCACCGACTCTTAGCTCACCTCTAGAATTGCTTAAGGCATAACAATGCGATTCACTTGCGGAGAGCCTCGGGTTCTCATTTTTGCAAAGAAAAAAAGGGGGCATGGCGATACACGTATCAGACGGACGAGCTCCAGAAGGGCCGCGAAACCATCTCTTGGTTGCATCTATTCACGTCAACGTACCAGACGTATTCGCACATCAGGGAAACCGAAGCACGATTGCTAGGTTTCTCGGTATAGATGTTGATACTCTTCCGCAGGACTCCTCCCAGGTCATTCGGAGAGTCTCCATTGGTGGTCACATCGCAGCGATTATTTCGGACTCTAGTCAATCTTGTGGAAAGTTTAGTTGCATCGGGATGCAACATCCGCAGGATTTTAGTCCTCCATTGCACGTACACACCAAAGAGGATGAATTTTTCCTCATACGTGATGGACATTATGCCTTTCAGGTTGGTGAAGAATTGCGCGAATTCAAACCCGGAGACCTACTTCTCGCACCGAAGGGAGTTCCTCATAGTTTTCGTTGCTTGTCACCGCAGGGCTCTTCTTTCGTTTTTACAGTTCCTGGTGGATTTGAAGACTATTTTTCAACAGTTTCTAAATTACCTACGGAAGGATTCAAGGACCGACTTCTTGAAGTGAATCGTCAATTTGGCATTGAATTTGTCGGACCGCCTATCAATAAGTCCCACAACTTTTGGGAACCTCCTCTTACATAGCCTCCAAGCTAGGGCGACTCCGTTTTGGGAGGAGTGACACTATCCCGAATAGTGGGAACTGGATGCCTTTGAACATAGACACAACAAAACGTCATGACCCAACGACTTACTGAACAGAACCATATGCGTTGCAATAGGCTGGAGCCGTGGCACGAAAGCACGTAGACCCTATGGCCAAGAAGCTCTTTATTGGACCAACAGAAACTTCACCTGTGAACGGTTCAAAACATCTGAGATCTGTGCCAGCTCTAAGGAAATGGGAGTTAGTCGCTGAATCGACAACATCGAGTCTTTAAGCAGAATAAAGCAAGCTCTAGTCCCCAAGAATGGATTCGTAACTACCACCCGGTTAAGAAATGGAACTCCCGTGATTTGAGTTAGTTATCAAGGCAAGGTGGTCAACCCGGTACCGGCGGAATGATACCGCCGGGACACCCGGAGCGGGGACCCCAACTTATCAACCTGGCTTAACTGCATTTCTGAGGACCACCACTGGGAAGCCTTAGTGAAACTTAATAATTTCTGGGGTTTGCGGCTACATTCGCGTGAAAGTTGATCATAACACTATACAAAGCATTTTACCGATGATTCGGTCTGGAAAGTTTGATGAATCCACATCTTAAAGTAATAGCTGCTTCCGCTGCCACTCTACTGAGCTCTGCAACTATGCCGCGCTTGGAATCATCGCTGACGGATAATCAGCAATCACGCATTTTAGATCGCGCACCTAATGCTGCGGGTATCGATACCAAAAGGGTGGCACACCTACTTTCTGAGAGTCTTAGATTTCACAAAGAGCTTATCGAACGCGTTGCAGGTCCGCGACAGGAATTGGCAAGGTTTCGCCAGTTCAATGAGCTATCAGCGCAAGAGACTACTCGGTTCCTCGATAATTTGAACAATGTAGTAGAGCGACAAAATTTAGGGTCTGATGGGCAGCCTCTGAGAGACGAAGAGGTGGTGGTTATTTTAAGAGCTAATCAGAAAGCCCTTTTAGATGCAGGCAACTATTTGAACAAGGTCTCAAGTGCATACTTTCTAGTGCAAGAGAGTGCAGAGTTGAACAAACGGTTAGGAATTTTAGATCCAACTAATAGCCCAAGCGAACGAGAACTATCTCAACACCTAAAAGTGTTAAGGGATACGTATTCTTGCCTTTCAACAATTGGTAAGGAGAACCGAGAACTCTATCGCAGCCTCTCTCCAGCCCCAGAACAGCCCTTGTCCAGTAAGCATGTAGTTCTAATGACCCCGGAGTTGCGTGGTGCGGTTTTGGAAATTGCTAATATTATAGAACGCAATTCTCCCGACAGCGGCACTGTAGATTCTTTGCGGTTAGATTTTGATTCGTTCTCTGAGGCAGATCTGAGTTCTATTAAAGGATCGATTAACGATACTCAGCTCACCGGTGTTTCGCCGGGAGTGTTGTCAGCACTGTATCGACAGGCTGAGCTCACAATGAGTGCTCGCATGGGATATTCAAGCGACGAGTACTTTCGAGCTACCGTCTTACTGCGAACAGTAGAGCATGCCAGCCCAAGTGAAGCGCTTAACTCTGTAAAGGCAGAGCTAGGTGATAGGATCTCCGCAGCGGCGGAGGCACGCGAGAAAGCCGCGGATGATTTTCACCGCCTCTCCGCACTTAAAGATCTAATTGAGCTGTAGATCGCGTGCTTCTATCTGCTGATATTTCTTTGGACGCGACCCTTTCAGAGAATAGAACTCGAACTCTCATCTCCAAATATCATCTAGTTTGGCGTCAGACTCACTCCCGCACACAAGCAGCGTTCATGTGCAAATAGCCTACTCTTCATTGTTTAATCGTCCTGATTAATTAGGGTCTTACTTGTTCGTCTTATCTGGGACATCTGTTTTAGGTTTCTCTATTCCGAACAACCAACATACGCCTTCCGCCTGTTCTCTGGCGGCGCGACATAGGTTAGGCAAGATAGAGCCTGGTGGAGGGGGCGGTGAAATTTGGCAAACTATTTCCGCACGGTCAGTCATTTCGGAACAAAAACAGCTATAAAACTCCAGTAGGTCTCGACCACCGCATCCAAGATATATGTCCCCATCACCTTTAGAAATTGCGTGAGAAAGAGTTGGTAAAGAGGCTAAAACCAGGGTGAGAATCGCAACCTTAAATTTCATAAAATATAACTCCGTTTCGAGCGAGAACCTACTTCGACGTAGAACATTCTAGGTACTAGTCTGAAGTGGGGCAGCCGCTGCTCCAGTGAGACACTGGTGAGCCCCTCGTTCACAATCATAATTCAATATTTTAAGCACGGATGAGGGTGGTATAAGCATCAGCGGCTAGTGCGTAAAACTGGGAGGGTCTACGAATTTGGCCGAGGGCATGGGGTAAGAGGCTACGAAAGTGCTGCAGGAGCCAGAGATGATGCGCGCTAAACGCAGCCGCAGAGACCATGCGTTGCTCTTGGTGGATGCCCACCCAAAAGGACCCTCCCAAAAGGACGCTGTGGCCTAGCGGGGTGCGGCAAGAATGCCTCAGGGCAGAATACGCGAGCGACACTCCTTTGGAATAAGAGCACAGCTCTCTGCAGTGCGCCCAAACATTCGATAGCGCAACTTAGCCACTAGATCGTATCCAGAATCTCGAACTCTGCGTGGTATCAAGCGCAACAACATGGCGCCTAGCCCGAGTCCGCCCCCCAGTGTTGTACCGATGGCGATGATAGCGTCACTGCGCTCGAGCATAGAGCCGTCAGTTGATTTCACGAGAATTGAGTCAGGAAGTTGCGCACGCTTCTCCGGCGGTAGGGCGGCATTGAAAGTGGCACTATCAAGGGCGGCGAATTTTAGGAGACCGGTATGGTCAACAGAGATCAGCGTTCTCGCGAATCTATTACACATGACACAAGACCCGTCGAAAAAGACGATCTCTGCTAATCCCTTTGCTTTGCCGTGTGCCTTATCGCTTCCTGCTGAAATCCAGCGCCCATCAAAGACAAATAGATGCACCAAAAGCATTCCTGCCGTGAGGTCAGCAAAGCTAACCACCGCGAGAATTCCCAAATGCATCCCCACCATCGCGAGCCAAACCCAGGGCCTAATCCGAGAAAAGAGCGCAAGTGGCGCAAACAGAATTTCAAGCGCCAAGGATCCCCACGTCATAAGACCGGTCATCCAAAGTGGTGAAGAAGCGAGAAAGCTGGTAATAAAATAATCCCGCGCCAATGGATTCTGAGTGAGTTCAGCCAGCGCACTTCCATCGACCCAACTCGGGCTCCCTAGCTTATGAACTCCACTTACTGAGTAGGAAACCGCAAGAAGAACCCAGACGCCCCGCCACAACAACATTGAGGCACTCCGGGCTTGCGTGCTGGACCAATCGCTTGGAAGCGCTGCAAGTCCGAGTAAAAGTAATCCGACAAATGGGATGCTTGGATTCGCTATAAATGGGGCGCGAGACAAAAGCGCCGCCCACCCGAACCAGAGCGCCAAAGCAACAACCCGAGTTCGCATACCAGCAACGAGCAGCGCACTCAGCAGTGCCAAACCAACCAGAAATAGCTGCGCGAAAAGCTCGGTTCCAAAACTAAATAGCGGATTGGGGAAGAATCCGTAAGAAGGGAGCAAGCTAGGATCGGCAAAAATTCCCGAATCCGAGAACAGCTCCCCTGCATAGGGAGTCAACATCAAGAAATGAACCAACAAATATATGCCGAGCACGATTCGAAATGTCTTTAAGTGCAATTCGCTCATGGCAAGCACTCCGGCCAAAGTTCAACCATCTGAGTAGGCTTGTTCTTTGGGTCAATCCGAATGCCCAACGGTGTCCCTGGTGCGAACGGGGAGGTCTTCTTACCAGCGCGCTCTATATTGGCTTGTTCAATAATTCGACGCACGGGTCCGCCGTCTCTAAATCCATAGCACAGCACACTTTGAACAAGCGCTCGTTCTTGCTCTTGTTGCAGCACGGCCCCGTAGGCGAATGCCACACCGTAGACGTTTCTTCGATTATATGGACCGGCAAGCAAGCTGTAATTTTGCGGAGTAATCGAAATAACTTCCGACGCTTCTCTAGTACCATCAGTTCCTAAGAGGACAGAGAATTTGGGCGAGAACGTTTCCAACTCTCTAAAGTGCGAGAATACTAAAGGTAGAGGAGACGCGGCAGTGAGCTGCCCGATTTTCCGGACGGATTCGACCCCCGTTAAATATCCAACGAGCTGGAGACTCCCGATAGCGAGCACTAGAATCACCAGAAATTGATTTCTGAAGGCGGACATTCTACTTCTCGCTCCGCTTTTTCCCGGTTCTCATTCCGCTTTTTCCGGAAAAGGGGTTATTCACATTTAGAAACGAAAGCATCCTCCAAAACGACTCTTCTCGCCCTGGCTTGAACCCACATGGTCCTGCAAAGTGCGGTGGATTCCGATAGGTGCCGAATATCATGTCCCACACCGGAAGATCGGCAAAATTGTAGTAGTGTTTGTCACGTTCATGATGGATGCGATGCATCTCTGGTCGCTGCAAAAAATATCCGACCCAGTGCGGCGTGCGAATATTCATATGATAGAAAAACTCAGCGACCGCAGTTACAAAAGTTGTCCAAACTCCCGCCTCAACGGTAATTCCCAAGACTGCGAAGTTAAGAAAGGAGATAATGATTCCGTTCGCGATTAATTCAACCGGATGTTTGTAAAAAGAGGTGATCGTCTCTATCCGGCTAGGGCTGTGGTGCAACTGATGACAGCTAAGCCAGAGGACGTTGATATCGTGCCGGGCTCTATGCCAAAAATAAAAGACGAAAGTGATCAGCAGGTACGCGATCGGTATCTGCACGAGGATTGAGAGCTCATTGAGCGAGAGTGCGGAGTATCCGACGAACCAGTGTTCCCAACTAACGCCGCCGAGAAATACCACCCCAAGTTGAAGTACATTCAGGAAGATCACCCGCAGCCACCACCCAGGCACTTCCGCGAGCTCTTGGTCGGGGAAGATTCGTTCGAGAACCATGAACGCCACACCGACGGCAATGATGAGAAGCACTACGATGCCCATATGCTTAAAATAGATGAGGTTTGCCATGGGAGGAATCGATTATTTTCGCTCTATCCTGGGCGCTGTTGCTCCATTCGAGGGTGTCACGGATGCCCCGAGTCGCTTTATGCCAAGTACCGCCTGTCGAGGTTTGGGTCGGTTTCGCTGGCGGCATTAAGTCACACACCCCGTCTAATCGCCTGCCTGTGTGAGACGAATCTCCGGGCCCTAGGGCTGGGGGGGGGCGCGCTTTGACCGCTGTGGTCGTGGAGAAGACGACGATTTCTAGCCTTGAACGAAGGCAACGAGAGCCTAGCGCCAGCCTAGATTATCGATCGCTTCCGTGAGAAGGCCGTCCGAGTTTTTGAAGTGTATAGCGGGCCACCGCCATTGGAGAAGAACGTCATCATGAGCACTAGCTCGCCGTTAACCAAAGTGAACAGGCGGTTACCGCTATCGCCGACAACGGCATCACTATACATCTCGGGATAGGGCGGACTCCTCGATAGAAACCACTGGGTTGGCGCAAGACTGGTGACTTCCCAAAGGGAGACGAACCGTAGCGGAACTATCACGGTTGCGCGTTAATGTTTCTTTTTTTCGTTTTTCTTAGGTACCCAGCCCTTCATATGATCCCAACGCTTCCCAGTCAGCACCTGAACGACTAGGATGCTTCGCTATCGAGCTAACAGTAAGTAATCTCGCATGATTTTGAGGAGTAGTAGAAACCTGCCAATGGTCTAAACCCCTTTATAAATGCCCCGCCAGTGGTTACTTAATGATTAGGCAAATTTGCCACTGAACTATGAAGTACCAAGACTACTACGAAGCACTAGGAGTATCTCGAACGGCCTCACAGGACGATATTCAGCGTGCGTTCCGGAAACTTGCGCGCAAGTACCACCCTGACGTGAATAAGGAAGCGGGGGCTGAAGATAGGTTCAAACTGGTGAATGAAGCGAACGAGGTCATTGGCGACCCTGAGAAGCGCAAGCGCTATGATGCCCTGGGCGCGAACTGGCAGTCAGGTCAGGAATTCAAACCACCTCCAGGCTTCGATTTTAGTCAGTTCAAAAACCAAGGCGGCGGAGGCTTCGAATTCTCCTCGGGAGGAGATTCGGGGTTTGATTTTAGCGATTTCTTCGGTGCCGTGTTTGGAAGTGAATTCGGCAGTCAGTCCAGCAGGGGACGACAATCTGCGCAGTCCAGAGCCCAAGCTGCTGGCCCATTTGGTGCGGGGTCTCCCTTTGGTGCCGGCGCCCAGCATGCGGGAAGGACTCGCCAATCAAGAGCACCTAAGGCCCCCGCGCAAGATCCGCTTCCTCTCGAAGTAAGCATTCTCGACCTGCTGCGACGTCAATCAAAATCGATTTCACTTGAACTAGTCACTACTCAGCCTGATGGCTCACAGCAGCGAGAGAAAAAGCAGTACGAAGTAAAGCTCCGTCCCGGTACCAAGAATGGCTCTGTCATTCGGTTAAAGGGCCAAGGCCCCAGCGGCACGGATGTTTTGATTCGCATCCAGCTTAGAGACACACCTGAATTGAAGCTAAAAGACTTCGATCTTATCGCTACCCTAAAGGTTTCCCCTTGGGAGGCTGTGCTCGGTGGTGAAGTAGAGCTGGAGTTGCCTGACGGGGCCGTTAAGCTTCAAGTTCCAGCGGGAGCAAGAACCGGTCAACGTCTTCGATTACGTGGCCGAGGGCTTCCAAAGAGCGACACGGAGCGTGGCGACGCCTATGCACAGGTCCTGATTGTCACTCCAGCTGAGGTCAGCGCCCCGGAGCGAGAACTTTACGTAAAACTGTCAGAAATTTCCCCTTTTAATCCTCGTGCTCAGTGATTAACTGATATGCATGGATATAAATAAGCTTACTCAGAAGTCCCAAGAGGCGATTAGCAGCGGTCAACAACTCGCTGTCCGTTTTGGGCACCAGGAAGTTGACGCAGAGCACGTGCTGCTTGCCCTTTGCGAACAATCCGACGGCCTCATTGGCCGCATGCTTGAAAAGCTTGATGTTGATGGTGCTGCCTTAGGTGCCGACGTCCAACGTTTGCTCGAACAACGCCCCAGCGTCTCTGGCCCCGGATCTGAAGCCGGAAAGATATATCTCAGCCAGCGACTCAACCGCATGCTGGTGAAGGCTGATGAGGAAGCAAAGCGCCTCAAAGACGAGTACGTTTCAGTCGAGCATCTAGTACTGGCCATGCTGGAAGAGCCAGTAACCTCGCCGCTTGGAAAGCTCTTTACTGGTCATAAACTCAGTCGAGACAAATTCCTGAAAGGGCTTACTGCCGTTCGAGGCAACCAACGCGTACAAAGCGCTAATCCGGAAGCTACTTATGAAGCGCTTGAGCGCTACGGTCGTGACCTTGTTG
The DNA here is from genome assembly GCA_041739995.1 of Bdellovibrionota bacterium. Lineage (GTDB taxonomy): Bacteria > Bdellovibrionota_C > UBA2361 > UBA2361 > JBGSMV01 > JBGSMV01. The sequence continues at coordinate 37,163 of JBGSMV010000059.1, read as the reverse complement.
AACAGGCCAAGCTCGGAAAAATTGATCCGGTGATTGGTCGTGACGGCGAGATTCGTCGTGTCATACGCATCTTGTCTCGAAAGACCAAGAACAACCCAGTTCTTATCGGCGAACCAGGCGTAGGCAAGACCGCCATTGTTGAAGGTCTCGCGCAACGTATCGTCCGCGGAGACGTTCCAGAGGGGCTCAAGAACAAAACCATCTTTGCACTTGATATGGGCTCGCTTGTCGCCGGGGCAAAATACAGAGGAGAGTTTGAAGAGCGTCTTAAGGCAGTGCTGCAAGAAATCAAAAATGCAGATGGACGCATTATTCTGTTCATTGATGAGCTGCATACTATTGTGGGTGCCGGAAAGGCCGAGGGCTCGATGGACGCCGGCAATATGCTCAAACCCATGCTTGCCCGTGGAGAGCTGCATTGCATTGGTGCCACTACCTTAGATGAGTATCGAAAACATATTGAGAAGGACGCCGCTCTTGAGCGGCGATTCCAGACGGTACTAGTCGAACAACCAGACGTCGAAGATACCATCTCGATTCTAAGAGGAATTAAAGAACGCTTTGAGGTGCATCACGGAGTGCGGATTCTGGACGGTGCGCTTGTGGCGGCAGCAAATCTTTCGCATCGCTATATTTCTGACCGATTTCTTCCTGATAAGGCCATCGACCTGATGGACGAAGCCTGTGCGACTGTTCGCACTGAAATTGATTCCATGCCAACCGAACTTGATGAAGTTACCAGACGGGTAATGCAATTAGAGATTGAAGAAGCAGCGCTTAAGAAAGAAGACGACGAGGGGAGTTTCAAGCGCCTCGAAGAGCTTCGCAAGGAGCTTGTAGGTCTGAAGAACAACTCCCAGACCATGCGTGCACGTTGGGACGCCGAGAAGCAGTCCATTCACAAAGTGCAAGCGATCCGCGAGCGCATAGAACAAACGAAGCTCGCCATGGCTAAAGCCGAGAGAGATTACGACCTTAACCGCGCAGCGGAACTGAGACACGGCGCACTTCCGACCCTTCAGACCGAATTGCGTGACCTCGAAGGCAAAGTGGCGGGCGCGGACCGCATGTTGCGTGAGCAAGTTACCGAAGAGGAGATCGGAGAGATTGTTTCTCGTTGGACCGGAATTCCAGTAGCGCGATTAGTCGAAGGAGAGCGAGAGAAGCTACTGAAGCTCGATGAAGTACTTCATCAGCGCGTGATTGGCCAAGATGAAGCAGTGCAGCTAGTAGCGGACGCAGTAATCAGAGCGCGCGCGGGGATTAAGGACCCCAAACGCCCGATAGGGTCGTTTTTGTTTCTTGGGCCAACCGGGGTAGGGAAAACCGAACTTGCCCGCACCTTGGCAGCTACCTTGTTCGACTCAGAGGACAACCTTGTACGCATTGACATGAGCGAATACATGGAGCGCCATGCCGTGTCACGCTTGATTGGAGCGCCTCCTGGATATGTAGGCTACGAAGAGGGCGGACAGCTGACCGAAGAAATTCGTAGAAAGCCCTACTCAGTAGTGCTTTTCGATGAGATTGAGAAAGCTCATCATGACGTTTTTAACGTTCTTTTGCAGATTCTCGATGATGGACGTGTCACTGATTCCCAGGGAAGAACAGTAGATTTCAAAAATACGGTCATCATATTGACCTCAAATATAGGATCGCCGCATTTGCTCGAGGGAATTGATGCTCAAGGGCAAATATCAGAGAGCGCGAGAAATAAGGTAATGGGCGAGTTGCGCCAGCACTTTAGACCCGAATTCTTAAATCGCGTTGATGATATCGTGCTGTTTAAGCCACTGAGTATTTCGGAGATTTCTTCGATTGTTGAGCTACTCTTGGACGAAGTTCGCCAACGTCTTAAGGACAGGCACATCGCTCTAGAGATTACACTGAAGGCCAAGGAGTTTATCGCGACATCAGGTTACGACCCGGTATATGGCGCCAGACCGCTCAAGCGCTTCATACAGCGTGAGCTCGAGACTAAAATTGGAAGACAGATAATTTCGGGAGAACTCGCAGATCACTCTCTGGTGACCATTGAGTTAAAGGATGGCGAGCTTTCGGTTCAGGCCAGTGCTCGGACGGAAGCCGAAGCCGCATAGATTTCGCGCTCCCGAGTCGCTGGTCACTACTGAACGAGCGCCGAATGAGCATGCCCAAAGAGGTATGCAGGCGCCCCTGTGCCGACGAAGCAGGCGAAGGTAATTGCTGCGCTAATCAAGGACAGCGTGTGGAGCGCCTCCATATTCCCGTAACCTTCGCCTCCCCACATAACGGAAATGGCAAAAGGTAGGAGAGGAAGCATGCCCACCGCGATAAAAGCGATAAAGGTACCGATCGCCGCATGCCACGCCTCGACGCTGACAGACCCGGCCGGTGCGCTTAGCAAGACTGCTCCACCGTTCATAGCCTCATTGGACTTGGACTTAAGAAAATTGCTGGAGCCCATACTGAAACCGTCGGCCAATAGTTTGCGACTCCAAGAATGAGAGCCACTCGAACCCCCTGATCGATATGCGCTCCCGCAACTATGGCGAAAGTAGCTACTGTGCCGTCGACGGCGCCAAGCACAAAGTTTCCCAAATGGGCACTTGCTGAAATTTCTATCTTTCGCCCCGTGTTTACCTGCTCCACTGCGCGCATTGAAAGACTAGTCTAACGTGGCCCACAGTAGAAATGCTCATATAAACTCACGGCAGAAGCACCGTGCAGCTCTCATTCCCTCGACTAGACGGCTCCCGCTAAACTGCGGTTGAATATACCTGCTGTCCTAAGTGAAGATGGTGCATGATGAGCTCAGTTCGAGCATATTCTTGCTTCTTTGATCTTACATAAGCGCCTTTGAAGCATTGTTCTAGTGGAGTTCCCGATGAGCGATATGATGTCTGGCGTTGCGAAGATTCCGGTAATCGAGAGAGCAAAAATCGGTGCGCTCATTGATGCAGGTACCTACCAGCGTGAGTACCGCAGATCGATTGAGCAGCCAGAGCAATTCTGGGCCGAGAAGGCGGCAGACCTTCTAGAGTGGGAAACTCCTTGGAAATCGGTGCGAAACTGCAGTCTTACCACCGGACATATTCGTTGGTTCGAGGGCGGCAGACTCAATGTTTCAGTGAATTGCCTGGACCGACACATCCCGCTGCAGGGCGACAAACCAGCGATTATTTGGGAAGGAAACGAGCCGGGCGAAACCCGCACCTATACCTATCAGGAATCTCTTGAGGCTGTATGCAAGATTTCGCATGTATTGAAATCGAGAGGCGTGAAGCGTGGTGATAGAGTCGCCATTTACATGCCCATGATTCCTGAGCTGGCGTTTTCAATGCTGGCGTGCGCACGCATTGGGGCCATTCACACGGTAGTGTTTGCTGGCTTCTCGGCCGAATCTCTTTCAGACCGCATTAATGACTGTCAATGCGTCGCCGTCATAACCGCGAATGAGGGACTTAGAGGAGCGAAGACTATCCCACTTAAGCAAACGGTAGACGAAGCTCTCTTGAACTGCCTGTCGGTCACTACTGTCATGGTGGCGCGCCGCACGCCTACCGAGGTTTCTATGACCGCAGGTAGAGACCTGTGGCTTGCAGAAGCCATGCACGACTCGCCCGCCGATGGCGGAGCTGAGGTGATGGAAGCGGAAGATCCGCTTTTTATCCTCTATACCTCCGGTTCAACAGGAAAGCCCAAGGGCGTGCTTCACACCACAGGCGGCTACCTTCTGCATGCCACCATGACACACCGCGATGTGTTTGATATTCGGCCCGATGACATTTACTTCTGCGCCGCTGACTGCGGCTGGGTGACCGGACACTCGTATATCGTCTACGGACCGCTCAGTAATGGCGCTACCACGGTGATGTTCGAGTCGATTCCTACCTACCCGGACGCCGGGCGCTACTGGGACGTTATTGACCGACATAAGGTTTCTATATTCTACACCGCACCCACCGCTATCAGAGCAGTGGCAAAGGAGGGTGACCATTTGGTCGACTCTTACGACCTTTCGTCCTTGCGCATACTTGGCTCCGTCGGTGAACCAATAAACGAAGACGCTTGGGCTTGGTACTACAATAGGATTGGCAAAGGGCGCTGCCCGATCGTGGACACGTGGTGGCAGACTGAAACCGGCGGCATCATGATTACACCACTGCCTGGAGTTACGGATCTAAAACCCGGCTCGGCCACTCTACCGTACTTTGGAGTGAGCCCGGTCATCGTAGATGAGACGGGGGCTGAGCTAAAGGGAAACGGAGTAAAGGGGCGACTTTGTCTTACGCAAGCGTGGCCAGGGATGATGCGCACCGTGTGGGGCGACCATAAGCGGTTCATAGATACTTACCTCACTACTTTTCCAGGAAAATATTTTACCGGAGACGCCTGCATTCGCGATCAAGACGGCTACTATTGGATAACTGGCCGAGTGGATGATGTCTTAAATTGTTCTGGGCACCGCCTCGGAACCGCAGAGATAGAGAGCTCCATTGTTCACTCTCAAGTAGTTGCAGAAGCTGCCGTGGTTGGGTTTCCGCACGATGTGAAAGGCACGGGGATTTATGCCTTTTGCATATTACGCTCGGCTGACACTTCCGAGAACCAACTCGCGAAAGCTGCAGATGCGGTACGAGCCTCCGTACGCAAACACATCGGTGCCTTCGCGGTCCCCGACCAAATTCACTTTGTGCCCGGACTTCCCAAGACACGTTCAGGCAAAATCATGCGCCGCATTTTAAGAAAAATGGTAGAAGGGGAATTTGGTAGTCTTGGGGACGTCTCAACGCTGGCAGATCCGAGCGTCGTTGATGTCATTGCGAAGGAGGTTCGCTCGCGATTATCAAGCTAGTGTGCTGAGTCAGAGGTTCATTTAAGTATTTTTCTCGCTGTTCTCGCTAAACTCATTGTGTGATTCATTTGATATGCCCACATAGAGAGAAACGAGATCGGCAAGAATGATTCATCGAACTCTTCCCTCAGAACACTAGGAAGACGCTGAGAATCTAAATCTTAGTGGTGCAAGCAAACTCTAGAAATTGGCTGAAATTTTATTAACCTTTGAAGACCACGAAGCGCACGAAGGTAGAAACATGGGTTACTTTGATGACCCCTCGCACGAAGTTGGAAAATCTTTTCGCCTCGGTCGTTACTGAACTCGTCCGACGTAACTACCGTCTGCGGTGTTAACTGTGATCTTGTCCCCAATTTTCACAAATGGAGGCACGTTCAACTGCAATCCCGTGGTGGTCTTGGCTGGCTTGGGGGAATTGCTCGCCGTGGCACCGCGCAACTCGGGCGAGGTGTCTTCGATTTCAAGAACTACGGATGTGGGGAGGCTGATTCCAATCGGGTTACCCTCAAAACTGGTGATCTCAACGCTCATTTGCTCTTGGAGATAAAAACGACTCTCGCCAAGCAGCTCAGTGTTTAAGGTGATCTCTTCGTAAGTCTCCGCGTTCATAAAATGGAACCCGTTGCCATCCGCATACAGGTAGGTGGCCGCACCCGTATGAACATCTGCTTCCTCAAGGTCTTCGGTGGAGCTGAAGCGCACTTCGGTCTGGTTCCCTGAAAGCAAGTTGCGCAGCTTGGTCTGCACCATGGCGCGCAGGTTACCAGGAGTATGGTGATTGAAATCCATTACACGATGGGGAACTTTGTTGTACATCAATACAACGCCGCGACGAATATCACTTGCCTTCATAACTTCAATCTCAAAATTCCTGCCATCTAATCTACCTGCCATCTAATCTAATGGTCACCGGTTCAATCTATCGAAAAGACTCGCCCCAATAGGGGAACGTGTATGGACAGAGCTGCACCCAAATCGAACCGCCCTCTCGCATTCGCCTCGCTCCCGATTCGAAACGGCTTGCCATGAGCGAGCGAAGCGAGTCGAATGGACCCAGGCGGGATCGAACCGCCGGCCTCGTCATTGCGAACGACGCGCTCTCCCAGCTGAGCTATGGGCCCTCATTGAAGTTAAATCATAGGGACATAATGGATGCGGATCAAGCCATGGGAGCTTCTTAACCGGCTATAACCGTGGGCCTTGTGCAAGTCGAGGCAGGGTGAGGGCTACCCAATAGCCAACATACGACCAAGCGCCACTTTTGCTCGTTCTTGAATTTCAATCGGTACCTCAATCTCAAATTGGGACTTCTCAAGGGAGGCAAGGGTTTGGTCGAGCGTGATTTCGCCCATATGCGGACAGCGTACACTGCACATCCTCAAAACCTCCTTTTCTGGATTGGCCGCGATGATGTTATCGCCCATGCTGCACTCAGTAAGAATCAGGTAATGGGAGGCGTTGGACTTTTTGACCTCTTCCACCATGCGGGAAGTGCTGCCTGAAAAATCCGCGGCAGCTATGACTTCAGGGCTGCACTCAGGGTGGGCCAATACATATACATCAGGGAACTGTTTTCTGATGTTGACCACGTCTTCCACAAGAAACTGTTCATGAACCTCACAACGACCGTTCCACACCACCATGCTTGGCTCGGTTCCGTTGCCAGCTTTATCACCAGCCAAGCCTGTAGTTGGCAGGCCCTCCCGCGAAGCAGTAATAATTTGCTTGCCGGTCTCCTTGGCTACGTTACGGGCCAGGTATTCGTCAGGCAGGAATATTATCTGCTTTGAGTCAAAGGACTGCACCACCTTGGCCGCGTTACTAGACGTACAGACGGCATCAGCTTCTGCATGCACTTCCGAGTAGGTATTTATATAGACGACCACCGGCACCCCAGGGAATCGCTTCTTCAGCGCACGCACGTCTTCCGCGGTAACACTCTGAGCAAGAGAACATCCACCGAACTGCGACGGGAGCAATACTGTCTTGTTGGGATTAAGCACCTTGGCGGTTTCCGCCATGAAGCGCACTCCAAGAAACACAATCGGGTCAGCTTTGGTTTCAGCAGCGATACGAGAAAGCTGCAAGGAATCTCCGACTACATCAGCGACGCCGTGATACAGAGCAGGCTCCATGTAGTTGTGCCCCAAGATGATGGCACCACGTTTGCGTTTAAGCTGATTGATTTCGAATACCTTCTTAGATTTAAGTTGAATCTCAAACTCGGGCATGAGTGGAGCGAGCTTCGGTTGAAGCGCCCTGAAAGTCTCGTCAACAGAATGTGCGTCAAGAGGGCTCGCATTCATAAGTTCCTATGCATCATCGCGACTTGCAAACGTGACCCCGCTCGAATCCGGGGGCGGGCAAAACCTTTCACAGCGCTCGATACCACAAAGGTCAGAACGATTGACCACTATTCGCAACGCCAATACTAGCCGCACGAAACCATCTGTGCGAACTGCGTTTGCGGTACGAGACAATAATAGGTTCACTACTTTTGCTTAGCAAATCCCGTAAAAATCGATGGTTTAGCCCGCTTATTTGATTATCAGAACTACATAACCTACCTTTAGTCGTTGATTTCTGGCAAAGGAGCCCCTTTATGTCACCGACAAAAGAGAAGTTTCTTTCGGGACTGCCCTCACTCATCCGCGGAAGCTCGTCTAAGGGGTCCGTTGGTACTCCACAGGCAGATACCTTTAAGAGCTCAACTCAAGAGCTACACTCGGCAATCAAATCCCTGAAGTTACAGATCCAGAAAAAGCGCGAGGATCTCGCTGCTCGAAATGCTTCAATGACGAGTGCGGGGTCTGGATCTCCAAATGCGAGGCCTACTACCGGAAGATCTAGCAAGGAACTTGAGCAAGAAGAGCTTGAGCAAGCGGTAAAGAGCATGCGCGGCATCGTCACCGCTTGGAGAAAATATCCTGAATCAACTAGTTGGCTTTGGCAGGAAGTCGCTCTTAGGGGCGTTGCTTCCGGTGTGCGTTGCCAATTGACGCTGAAAGCCGTGACCAAGCTCCGCGCTGACGCCGACCAGCTGAAGTCCAAAGCTGACGAATTAATTAGTGAGAACATTTCGAAGATTGAGTATTTAGTTCAGTCCGGCATGCGCGCTCTTGATGATGCTGAAGAGGTAGTGCGTGGAACTAATGTGGTCGTTCAAGAATTACTGCCTGACTTAGCTTGGCAGCAGGTTAAGGGCACCGTGGACCAAGCTGCGCTGAGCTTCGGGCGTGTGGCCTAGCAGAAATACTTCGAGAGGTCCTAGACACCTCGAGACGGCGAGAGGGAATAGAGATGTCCAAACTCAAACGCAAAGACTACGAAAGCGAACTTCGCAAACTTCAAGCTCAGCTCTGCGTGCTGCAAGAGTGGGTCAAGCAAAAGGGCCTCAGGGTCATAGTGGTATTTGAAGGTCGCGATGGGGCCGGAAAGGGCGGCACTATTAGGGCGCTCACCGAACGGGTTAGCCCTCGTATCTTCCGAGTTGCTGCTCTTCCTGCTCCGTCCGATCGCGAGAAGAATCAACTCTATATGCAGCGTTACCTCGCGCATTTCCCCACGGCAGGCGAGATCGTTATTTTCGACCGCAGTTGGTACAATCGCGCGGGCGTTGAATATGTGATGGGATTCTGCTCCGAGGACCAGCAAAAGCGATTTTTGAAACTATGCCCAAACGTCGAGAAATACATCGTAGAGAGCGGGATAATTCTTGTAAAGTATTGGCTTGAAGTCAGCAACGAGGAACAGGCACGTCGATTTGAGGCCAGAATTAACGATCCAATTCGACAGTGGAAGCTCAGTCCGATGGATCTTCCGTCTCGTGAAAAGTGGTTTGAATACTCACGTGCTCGTGACGCGATGCTCAAGGCAACAGATTCCGATCATGCGCCGTGGCATATTCTTCATTCGGACGATAAAAAAAGTGCTCGCCTAAATTGCATTTCTCATCTGCTGTCGGTCATTCCGCATAGAAAGCTGCCCAAGACCAAAATAAATCTGCCCAAACGTTCCAATAAAGGATCGTATGACGACAAGGCACCACTTAAGCATTTTACCGCAGTGCCGAAGAAATATTAGAGGGTATTGACCTACCTTCCGAAGGAACGGAACAGCTGCCCTTCCGAAGGAACGGAACAGCTGCACTGAACGATTACTGCTGAGAATTGATGACATCTTGGTCAGAAGGACAGTCCGTCCATTCGATCCAGAGTGCCTGCGCGATTGCTATCAAGACCGGCCCGACAAAAATGCCCACGAGTCCGAACGAAATCAGTCCGCCTATTACCCCTATAAACACCAAAAGAATCGGCATTCGTGTGGCCTGACTGATAAAGTACGGTCTTAAGAAATTATCGATAGTGCTCACTACCGCCACACCCCACACCAGCAGGCCTAGCCCATAGAACCAGGAATCCTGCACAGCCACGTACAAGGCGACAGGGATGTACACGGCGGGAGTACCAAATGGAATTAAGGACATCACTACTGTGGCAAGACCCAGCAATAGTGGAGTAGGGGCTCCTGCCACGTAGTACCCGATTCCTGCCAAAATCCCCTGAGCCAATGCAGTCGCCACTACACCATAGAGCGCACCTCGAACAGTACTTCTCACCGTTTCAAGCAGTCTATCAAAGCGCGGCCCTCCGATTCGATGCAAACCAGATGCAAGCTGACGACTGAGCGAGGCGCCATGCAGATAGAAAAAATATACCACAAACAGACACATCACGATGCCAGCCAATGCGCCGAACAAGCCTTTCGCGGCAAAGGTCGCCACCTCGAGCAGCGTACCCTGATAGCTTCCGACCAAGGAGACGATCTTCCCGTTCTCTCCTCGTAGGAGCTCTAGCTGCTCGACTATCAGAGGACCAACGACGGGAAGCTGTGAAATAGACTCAGGCAAAATCGGCGCGCCTGAATGAAGCACCTGCTGCAGATACTGAGAGAAGGCTTGCATCTCATCACGCGCGGCAAATAACATCGGAACTACCGCTGCAATTACCACCAGGGTCTGAATGAGCGTCATGATCAAGGCAGCAAGAGCAGTGCGGTCTCCGGTGAAGCGCAGCACTCTGCGATACACAGGCCATGTGGTAACTACCAGAATGGAAGCCCAAAGCAGGGGCACGAGGAAGGGACGAAACACTCCAAAAAGGCCAATCGCCAGGGCTACGAGGCCAGAAAGCGTCAGTATCCAGCGGATGCGCAACAAGTTCAGCACATCTGAATCGTCTTGCTGCTCGCCTGACCTGCGTTGTTCGTCAGTGGCTCCCATCCTCTAGCCCTGCAAAAATCGATCTGATCAGTAGATCGCTACACGTTGAAGCGAAAATGCACGATGTCACCGTCTTTCATCTCATACTCCTTACCCTCAGTACGAAGCTTGCCCGCGTCTCTGGCCTTGGCCTCACCACCACAGGCGACGTAGTCGACATGACTCACTATCTCTGCCCTGATAAATCCACGCTCGAAATCAGAGTGAATTTTACCGGCGCATTGAGGTGCTCGGGTACCCGCAGCTGCGGTCCAGGCATGCGCCTCCTTGGGACCAATGGTAAAAAATGAAATCAATCCCAACAGCTCAAATCCACTTAAGGCCATGCGGTCCAGACCCGAAGTCTTAAGACCCAGTGACTGAAGGTACTCCGCTCGTTCGTCAGCGGCCAGTTCAGCTACTTCCGATTCTACCTTTCCAGAAATGACCACCACTTCTGCGCCGCGCTCCTTGGCGATTTCTCCAACCTGGTCCAGGGCCGCGCATGAGCCATCGCCAACCTGGGCTGCGGCGAAGTCCTCGGAAACGTTCGCCACAAACATTACCGGCTTTGCGGTCAAAAGGTCTGCGCTAAGTTCCGCATACTCAGCGAAATCGGTCGTAAAAGTCTTGGCGGCTTTTCCGGACGACAAGTGCTTCTCAAGACTGGAGAGCACCTCAATACGGGCTTTGGCATCCTTGTCGCCGGTCTTGCCTATTTTCTCGTATCTCGAAATCTGTTTCTGAACCGCTTCTAAGTCAGACAAGATCAATTCAGTTTCAACTGTTTCCACGTCGCGACGTGGATTCACGTCGCCGTCCACATGCACCACGTTTGCATCATCAAAGCAGCGCACGATGTGAGCAACGGCGTCCACACTTCGAATGTGCCCCAGAAACTGATTGCCGAGGCCTTCGCCTTTAGAGGCGCCGCGAATCAAGCCGGCGATATCGACGAACGTGACTTGAGTGGGAATGGTTTTGGCCGACTTTGCCAGCACCGCGAGCTCTTCAAGGCGGGGGTCGGGGACCGCCACCGCTCCGGTGTTCGGCTCAATGGTGCAGAACGGGAAATTTGCAGCCTGAGCCTTAGCCGAGGTCAGCGCGTTAAAGATGGTGGACTTTCCCACGTTAGGAAGTCCGATAATGCCGCATGTAAAACCCATAGTGTCCCTGAACAAATACTCAAAATTGACCTGAGTAATCTATCCTAAATTTGACCTCATATGGAGTGCTGGAGGGAATATTTCAGACGAAAAGGGAAGGATTCTGAAGGCCGCAAGAGCAAGTGTGCTAGCTTTCGTAGCTGCCGCTCTGGAGGGCCTGCGCAGGGACACTACGAGCATGTTTTGTTAGGGTAGGGGTTTCCATCTAGAACCTGCCTTCTAGCCGCTAGAAATTGAGGGCCACATCCAGGGAGCTGCTCATCGAAGCGCGGGAGTCCTCCAGGGGAGAACCTGAACTGCCATCGTTAACCCGAACTGTTGAGGTTAGAATGAGATTCCATCAGATAAGCTTCTGCCAGACGTCTTTACTAGTCACCGCTTGTCTTTTCTTGCTGACCGCTATCAGCTGTAGCTCTGGTGACTCCCCATCTTCTTTGGGTAGCATTGGTTCAACTCCGAGCGCCCCCCCGAGCTCCGATGCGCCTCCCGCAAGCAACCTGTACTCCGAGCGCGCCGAAGGAATCATATTCAACGGGCCACTGGCTGGAAAATCAGCTTACTTTCTTTCGCCTGAGATTAACCGGCCAGATTGTTGGGTCGACTCTCTCCATTGGACCGGGGAAAATTTATTTTTCGCTATCACCTCTACGCGATTTACTGGCCTGATCGCCAACTCCCCCGAGGTAGTTTTTGATTCAGCCTGTCAACTTCCGACGAATCATCGCAGAATAAAATTCGATATCTACAAGGCCAACGCGCTTGACTCGGGCTGGGACATTCAGAACCAGACTTCATTGAACAGTAATGAGCACGAGGCGGGAATGAGCGTTTCGGGAAATTCTATTGCCTACACGGTGTATTATGATTCTGCCGATTGGCAGATTATGTTGGCGAGAAAGGAAGGTAACAGTTGGAGTGCTGCTGCAGGGTTTTCGCGCAATTCTTCGTGCCAGGAGGACAATCCAGAGCTATATGCGAATGGAACAAGAATGATCTTCGAGTCTACAAGTGCGCTGCCGTACAACAGCGCTTGCAATGACACGGAAGCTAAGCGTCTTTGGTATTCAGAAAGTGTAAACGGCTCTTGGTCTGAGCCAATCTTGCTGAACGGGCCACCTAACCAGGGTAGCAAAAATACCCAGCCCTGGGTGGATGAGGAGGAAGGCTTTCTCTATTGGACCGCTGACACGGAGTGCGGTTGTGTTCGTCGGATGCAGTTTGATGGTAAGCAGGTTGTCGGCAATGATTTCGAAACGGTCATTACTCCTTTTTATCAACCGCCCGGAACGGACTTGGATGGTAAGGTGATTTTTGCCGGAGAGTTCTCTCAATCAAACGGATACGCCTTCTTTTCTTGCGCTTTGGCCGAGCGACGGGGCTCAGGATCCGATCCGCATCTATATAGAGGCGAATACTTGGTTTCTGTGCGTGGCTGTATCGTTCCGCTGTCGTAAGCTCCACCTTTTCGCTACGCTCGAAGGTGAGGACTTGCGATCTCTTTGGGGTTCAAGTCCAGCTGGGTCCCTTCATTTCACTTCGTTCAAGGAATGGCCCCAGCTGGACTTGAACCAGCGACCTACCGGTTATGAGCCGGCCGCTCTAACCAACTGAGCTATAGGGCCATTTGAGAGAAGCGAGCTTCAATTATCATGAATGAGAGCGGCGATAAACCTCACTATTTCACTGTTTTCACGCCACGTTGAACTTCCTGTCAGGCCCGTCTATAAGTATCGGAAATAACGAGCTGTAAGCCTATGTCTTCAACCCTGGCCACCCTCATAGAACTAAGCAAAGTCGACACGGCCCTAGCCCGTATATTCGTCCAAAAGAAACAACTAGAGACCAAACTGGCAGAGCGTGAAGCCGTTCTTAAACGCGCACAGACCGAACGTAACGGCCTCGCCAAACTCACCGACGAGAGACGAACTCGCTACAACACCGAAGACAAGACTATAAAAGAAGAGCATGAAAAGATCGGTGAACGCAGAAAGGTGCTCAACACGCTTCACAATTACAAGCTTCAACAAGCTGCCATTCGAGAGATTGACTACAACGTAAGGCAATTAAAGGTTCGCGAAGACTTGTTGCTCAAAATGCTGGATGAAGCCGACCAAGCTGAAGCCGCACTTAAGAAATCAGAAGCTCAACTCGCCACCATCCAAGCAGAGGTCGAGCTACTTCGTAGCGATTCTGCGGAAAACTTGGTCGCACTCGAATCACAACGTACCGAGAAGTCCAAGGCGCGAGATACGATTCTCCCCAAAGTACTCCCTGCCAATTTGCAGCAATACGATAGAGTGAAGAACCGCTATCCGGCCGACCCGATGGTTCCGGTCAATAACGGAAGCTGCTCCGGTTGCTACATACAGGTGGCGGCCCAGCTTATGGTCAACGTCCACAAGGGTGACTCTGTGGTGAAATGTCGCGGCTGTGGCCGATTCATTTACCTTGACGGCGTGGTTGATCCAACGCCAACCTCTTCGAACAGCAGCGCTTCCAGCGTTACGTCCTGAATTAGGCTCCCCACGTACCGGCATCCTGAGGCTTCAACTGGCGAGCGTCTTTGGCTATCTCCACCGAGGGCCATTCAGTCTGGGGACTTATACTCTGCACGAGGTTGGTTTCTAGAAACCCTTGGAGATGTCCATGGCCTCCTGGTGGGCGTCATAGATAAATTTGTATCTCGTCGCTATAGTGCTCCACGGCTCCCGGTTTCCTTCGCGCAGCGTAGAGACCGGAACAGTAGTGGAAGAGGAGCCGAGTGGATGGTCGCAGGTGCATTCATTCTCAGCACAGCCCTTTGGGTTGAGCTTTGAGAGAACGTACTTGAGGAAAGTCGGGACTTCGTAGAGCAGATTGGTCGCTAACGGCGACGCAGGGTGACCTGCGGAAAGTGCCACAGAAAAGAAGGAGCCGAACTGCTTAAACTCGCAAGAGTTTAAGGGGTGGCGAAAGTGAAACGGTGAGGTAAGAGCTCACCAGCGCCGAGGTGACTCGGCGGCTTGGTAAACCCCAGTCGAAGCAAGACCAAATAGGAAAGCGGTGGAGGAGCATTCGTGTTCTTCCAAGACGTTGCTCGCGTCTCGTTTTCGGGTAGCGTCGCACGAACAGTACGGCAACGTACTGTCCAGATGAATGGCCATCACACCCGACGGGAAACCGTCGCAGTGTACAGAATCCCGCTTAGAGCTCGACTCCTCTTCGACTATTGTGCGGTACCTTTTGCAATTCGCCGACCGCCAGAACCCTATCCCCAAATACCATGAACTGGGGACTCGAACTCCGTCTCTCCCTCAAGCGGCTCACCAAGCACGCGCTCGACTAGATAGGTAGGTCTGCGCTGCCCTTGCTCAAAAATTCGCCCGACGTACTCGCCCATGATTCCAAGCACGGTAAGTTGCACCCCTCCCAGCAACAATATCGTCGCCATGTGCGAGGTGTACCCAGGCAGATTCTGACCCGCGAGATGCAGTGCCAGAACGATGAAAATGTACAAAAAAGCGAGACCGGAAAAGAGCACTCCTAAGTAGGAAGCAAGACGCAACGGAGCAAACGAAAACGAAGTAATCGCATCAATCGCCAGAAAGAATGATTTTCGAAAGGGGTACTTAGTCGTTCCCGCAAAGCGCTCGGGGCGATCATAAAATACTGGGGTCTGATGAAAGCCTATCCAAGAGACCATGCCTCGGATAAAGCGGTGCCGTTCACGCAAAAGACGAAACGCTCGAACCGCGCGCTGATCCATCAAGCGAAAATCCCCAGTATCACTGGGAAGCTCAAAGCCAGTTACCTTCTTGAAGAAGCGATAGAAAGCAAATGCAAATAGGCGCTTAGAGAGAGATTCTCCTCGACGCTGACGCCGCTTGCCGTACACCACCTCGTAGCCTTCACGCCACTTTACAAGCATGTCGTGAATAAGTTCTGGAGGATCCTGAAGGTCTCCGTCCATAATTAGAACTACTTCACCACGAGCCTGATCAAGTCCGCAGCTAAGCGCTAATTGATGACCATGATTTCGGCTTAGTCTAATTACCTTGAAATGAGAGTCTTCGCTCTGCGCCTGGCACATCAGCTCCCAAGTGCGATCTTTGCTGCCGTCGTCAATCAAGAGAATTTCATATCGCGCACCAGTCTTCCCGTGCACCTCAGTCATGACCGCGCTCAGGCGCCGTCTAAGTTCTCCGAAAACTTCCTCTTCATTGTAACAGGGAACCACCACGGAAATGCTCGAGGGTGGACGAGAACGCGCCAGCAGGCCGGGGGGAGGAGGACTTATACTATCCAGAGTGCTCATCGTTGTCTCAACAAAGCTGAAATTTTGAAAACACTCGCGCTCTCGCCACAGAGGTTAAATAAGAAAAATTCTAATCAAAGGCCTTATGCTCGAGAGCCCAGCGATATGCATTTTCAAGACCCACCGCCAAAGAGGTCTGCGCCTTCCATCCAAGCGCCTGCATACGCGAAACGTCCAAGACCTTTCGCATCATGCCGTCTGGCTTGCTTGCGTCGAGCTCAATCTTTCCGGGAAACTGCACCACTTGCTTGATTAGCTCGGCAAGCTCACGAATCGGAATATCTTCGCCTGTGCCAACGTTAATAGTCAGCGGTTCCTCATAGCGCTCAAGCAACACGACTACCGCCTCGGCAAGGTCATCTACATACAAAAACTCTCGTCGAGGCTTTCCGCTACCCCACACCACTACGCTCGGTTTCCCTTGCACCTTGGCCTCGTGAAAGCGTCGCATCATGCCGGGAATCACATGCGAATGATTCGGATGAAAATTGTCACCGGGACCGTACAGATTGGTAGGCATCGCAGAAATAAAGCGCTTCTTGTACTGCAACTGGTACTTTTCGCACATCTTAAGCCCAGCAATCTTGGCCAATGCATAGCCCTCATTGGTCGGCTCAAGCGGGCCAGTCAGAAGCGAACTCTCCTTGATTGGTTGAGGAGCCTCTTTGGGATAGATACAAGAGCTTCCCAGATAGAGTAATTTTTGAGTCCCGTACTGCGCGGCGGCGTGTATGACGTTGGCCGACACCATCACATTTTCGTACAAAAAGTCGGCTTGAAAATCGTTATTGAACAAAATCCCGCCAACCTTAGCCGCCGCGAGCACCACGTGATCCACTTTGTTTGAGGAGAAGAACTCGTTCACGGCATGTTGATCAAGTAGATCAAGCTCCTTGCGAGGCTTGAGAAGAAGGTTGGTATACCCGTGACCTTTAAGAGCACGAACCACCGCCGAGCCCACTAGGCCTCGGTGTCCGGCTACGAAAATCGAATCGTTCTTTTCCATACGCACCTGAGTGATAATATCGGCGATATCGACCAGCGCCAACGATGGAGTTAGAGTAGCGCGGCGCCATGATGGCGACAACCAGTTCTCGCACGGACGGGCAGTTCTCGCACGGACGGGCCCGGGCGGACTTAGGCCATACCTTCGCCGAGCGATCGCACAAGGATCTCGCCAATTGATAAGACCGCCAGAAAAGGCCACTCTTAGGCCGTGAAGCTACCAAACGTCGATAAAAACGTCCTGGACCAGTCGCCACAGGCGGTTCCCGCAGTTGAGCAGGCGACTGGGCCAATTCCAGAACTTGGAACCTTGTCCGCGATCGTAAAGACACTTCGTGTGCATCAGTGGGTTAAGAATCTACTGCTGTTTGTCCCCGCCGCCATGGCCCACCAGCTTCACCACTTCGACACGCTCGCCTCGGTACTACTCGCTGCGCTTGCTTTCTGTTTTACCTCCTCCTTTGTTTACATTTGCAACGATCTAGTCGATCGAGAATCCGATAGGCAACATCGCACGAAGCGCTTCCGTCCGATTGCAAGTGGCGCGCTGGGGATGTCGAGCGCCATTTTGGTCGCCGGACTCCTCCTCTCCGCCGCATCCGCTATCGCGCTTACGCTACCGGCAAACTTCGGTCTGCTTTTAGCGCTGTATGTTCTAGTGTGCTCAGCCTACTCCCTCGTCATCAAACGAATCATCGCTGCTGACATCGTAGTCCTGTCTTCTCTCTACACCTTAAGAGTCCTCGCTGGCGCCTATGCCGTACCCGTAGAAGTGTCCCAGTGGCTACTGCTGTTTTCTATGTTTTTCTTTCTCAGCCTCGCGGGGATGAAGCGTTTTTCTGAACTTCGCGTTCTTCGTTTGAATAATGGACAGAACGCGTCAGGTAGAGGCTATCGAGCAGAAGATCTCGAGCTTGTTTCCCAGTCTGGCTGTGCTTCCGGCTACATATCGGTATTGGTTCTTGCCCTGTACGTAAGCAGTCGAGAAGTTTCTGTGCTCTACCAAGCGCCGCAGCTTATCTACTTGATTTGCCCCCTGGTGCTTTTTTGGGTCACGCGCGTGTGGCTGCTTGCTCACCGAGGCGAGATGCACGATGACCCGATCGTATTTGCTCTTCGGGATCCCGTCAGCTATGTCGTCGCGGTGCTTGGGGCAGGAGTGCTTTGGTTGGCAATATAGCCTAGTGCAAGGTTTTCGGTGGTTAACTAGTCATGAGTGAAGACTCAACAACACAAGGCGCTCAATCAACGGAATCCAAGCCCGACATGCGCCCGCATGGCGAAAACGGACCGCCGTCCGAACCCGTCGCTCCCGCGGAAAATAAGCCACCTGGCTCTTCGAACCCAGAGTATCAGTCTTGGGGCCGCTACCCTCAAGTCTGCCAAGAGGTACGTGCCCTAAAGTGGCGTGACCAGAATCCTCTGCGCGCCGACACCCTGCCCACCAACAAGCTCTTTCTCCCGCAAGGCCTGGCCCGTAGCTATGGCGACTCCTGTCTTAACGACGGAAATATCATTCTCTCCACTAAGGCCCTTGACCGCTTTATTCACTTCGATCGAGCTCTAGGGATTCTGCGCTGCGAGTCTGGGGTAAGCCTAAAAGACATGCTCGGGGTGATTGTGCCCGCCGGTTGGTTTCTTCCGGTTTCTCCTGGCACTCAGTTCGTCACTCTGGGCGGCGCTATCGCGAACGACATCCACGGCAAGAATCACCATCAGGCCGGAACCTTTGGCTGTCACGTGCTTGAGTTGACGCTGCGCCGTTCCGACGGAAAGGTGCAGCGCTGCAGCCCCACGGAACAGAGCGATTTGTTCCGAGCCACCATCGGCGGACTGGGGCTCACCGGCCTTATCATTGATGCGACCATCCAGCTTCAGTCGATCGAAACCGGATTTATAAATAGTGAAGAGATTCAGTTCTCCTCTTTAGCAGAGTTTCACCAACTCTCAGAGGAGAGCGCTTCCCGATTTGCCTATACGGTTTCTTGGATTGATTGCGTTTCAACAGGCAAGAACTTTGCGCGCGGAATTTTCATGCGCGGAAATCACGCTCGTCGCAGCGACCTTCCAGTGGGAGCGTCAGCTGTTCCGCCAATGAGCCGCACCTTGGCTGCCGTACCATTCAACGCACCCTCTTGGGCACTTTGTCCCACCACCGTACGCTGGTTTAACGGGCTCTATTATCACAAGCAGGTCTCAAAGATTCGCAAACGCCTGGTTCCCTACACACCCTTTTTCTACCCACTCGACAGCGTGCTGCGCTGGAACCGCATCTATGGGCCCCATGGATTCTTCCAGTTTCAGTGCGTCATTCCTCCCGAACCAAGCGGCAAGACACTTCAGCAACTTTTCCGTGCGATCGTTGATTCTGGGGAAGCTTCATTTCTTGCCGTACTCAAAGAGTTTGGGTCGGTAGAGTCGCCTGGCATGCTCTCATTCCCAAGACGTGGCACTACTTTGTGCCTTGACTTTGCCAACCGTGGGGAGACGACGATAAGGTTATACCATCGCCTCGAGCACATGGTACGAGAATGGCAGGGAGCACTCTATCCGGCCAAAGACGCACTGATGGAAGCGCAGTCGT
Source organism: Bdellovibrionota bacterium (assembly GCA_041739995.1). GTDB lineage: Bacteria > Bdellovibrionota_C > UBA2361 > UBA2361 > JBGSMV01 > JBGSMV01. The sequence continues at coordinate 18,014 of JBGSMV010000059.1, read as the reverse complement.
TTGAGGCGTTTTTCCCACAGCTTAGCCGCTTCGCCGATCATATCGATCCACGATTTTCGTCTAGTTTTTGGCGCAGAGTAACTGGACCTCGCGTTGCTCGAATGATTATTTAAGCTCCAGCATATAAATACTTTGGAAATACTACCTCTATGAAACGAGTTCTCATCATTGGAGCCACTTCAGCGATAGCTATCGCCACTGCTAGACGCTTTGCCGCTGAGGGAGCTCAGATTGTTCTCGCTGGTAGACATCCTGACCGAGTCGCCGCAGTTCAGTCTGACCTAGTGGCGCGTGGTGCCAAGGAGGTGAAGTCCATTCTTGGTGATCTTAGCGATACTTCGCTTCATCCTCGATTCTGTGAGCAAGCACTCTCGGCTTTTGGAGGACTTGATGTGGTTTTATTAGCGTATGGAGTACTCGGCTCTCAAGAGGCCTGCAACACTGATTTCGCGGCCGCCCATGAGGTGCTCAAAGTTAATCTGGTTTCTCCTATTTCCTGGCTCACCATTCTCGCTGAAGCGTTTCGTCAGAAAGGTTCTGGATCAATCGCCGTAATTGGATCGGTGGCAGGGGACAGGGGGCGTAAGAGCAATTATCTTTACGGAACTGCCAAAGGCGGACTAGAGCGGTTTCTTCAAGGTCTAAGAAACAGACTCTTTAGTTCGGGAGTTCGCGTCATCACCATTAAGCCCGGATTCGTAGACACCCCAATGACAAAAGACTTCCCTAAGGGTCCGTTGTTTGCCTCTGCTGAAACGGTGGGCGACGTCATCTTTCGAGCCATATCAGGTAAGGGCCTCGTAGGAAAATGTGACGTGGTCTATGCCCCTTGGTTCTGGTGCTTCATTATGCTCGTGATAAAACATATTCCTGAAGCTCTATTTAAGCGCCTCTCTATTTAATGGGCCCTGGACCTGGATTCAGAATGAGTGATTGTCGAAAGTATTCCCGAACAGGCTCGAGTGCAGACTCCAGTTTACGGCCGCTGCGTCTCGCACTTGTGGTCATGATTGCAGCCTCGCTTCTAGTCCTGTGCTCCGCCTGTGCACCCGCAGTCACTGACCAGGACGTTATTCCTGCGGAAATTGACGCACCTCAGCTACGAGCAGTTCGCAACGCGCAAGAGGCTATGGCTGCATTCAATCGCGGACGCTACATCGACGCCGCATTGGGCTTTCACCTGGCTCTGGCCGTCAGTCCACACGCTCGCAACCTAAAGGTGTCGTTGGCTGCTACCTACGATCGTCTCGGGCTGCCCTCTGAAGCTATCAGTCGCTACGAGCAGTTATTGGCTGAAGATCCATTGAACCCGTTTTTGCTTGCCGGCAAGGCTCACGCACTTGCCAGTGAATTTCGCTATACCGCTGCAATAGATACATACCAGCAGGCTTTAGATATCTACCTCGATCGCGGGGAAGTCGGACCTGCCGCCGCCCAGGCTCAGAGCCTTTCAGCGCTCTTCTTTCTGCTGGGCAATGTGCAGGACGCGGTTTGCCTTGCGGGCGAATCAGCAAAAATGGCCCCGTCTCGTCCGGCTGCTCTTAGGTACCTGCGCCTATTGATCGCGGCGGGAAGGGTTGAAGCGGCCGAGAATTTACTGACAGCAATTCGAGAAGACCCAAGTGCTTCCGCGGACCCGCTGGTTCTGATGGCGCTTGCTCAGGTTTCCTACTCCAAGGGGAACCTAGAAGATGCCGAATTGCTGCTCACTAGAGCGCTCAGAACCAGGCCTCCTGACCCGACAGATGCTCTCGAGCTAGAGTTTTTCAAGGAAGCCACCGTGGCTGACCTCGCCAAGAAAGCTCCCCCGAGCGAGGAGGAAGAGGAAGAAGCTGAGGACGACGAGGACTCCATTAGACCAGACGCGAACTTCTTGTTAGCGCGCGCCTTATATTGGCCTGCGTTAGCGCAGATATCTCTTGCTGAGATCATCGAGTCAGAAGAGGAAGAGTCGTAAGCGCCTGGCCACCCAACAACACACCCCGCCGAACCACAAAAGCCCGTGGGCCCCTCCGCCCACCAGCATCCCTAGAATCATCGACGGTTCCGATCGTCAACTAAGATTGCTGTATGGATACACATCGAATACAGGCTGTATCCCACTTCGCGGAGAATATCACTCAAGGGCGCACTCTGAATTTCATGAAGTGGTAGCTCTACTGCGATAATCCTGGGTCGAAAGGAATCAAAATCAATGCTCCGCAGCACTGGGGCATCCATGCCCTCAAGGTCGATGCTCATGAAATCGATTGGCACCCCTCGCGCATACTTACTCAAGATTTCATTCGGTGTCACAGACCGAAGTCGCTCTACCTCGAATGTCTGAGTTGCCGGGTCGGTCTTTCCTCGAGCGATGAGCACATCGGCAGACGACTTAAGCACGGTATTATAGCCACCCTCGGGGAACTTGTAGTAATCAACATCTTCGGTCTTATCACTCATCAATGAGTGAATGTTTAGATCCTGCGGTCGAAGGCGATTGAACTCTGCGATAGCTTGACTGTTCGCATCAACGTTAATTCCTCTCCATCCCTGAAGATAGAAGAGAAATGTATTTGAATATTTGTAGGGATGATAAGCCCCAAAGTCTACGATGAGACCCTTTTCTGGGCGGGGCTCAACAAGTTGTAAAAAAACTTCGGCCACTAAATCCTCACCGCTCTGAGAGAAATGACACTTGGTGTCTGTGAAAAGTCGCTCCTCACTGAAGATTTCAGGGTACGCGGATTGAAAGTGCGGAAGGGATTGAACGTTTATCATGAGATCGATTCCACGGTTAGAAAACTCTCGTCGGTCTAGGTTTCATAAGTCCAATAACTTTCGCCGCGATTTTAGCATCGACCTCCCGTCGCAAAAAGGACCGAATTTTGTTTGAAAAACTCTCGACTTTAGGCACCGGGAAAAGACGTTACCCGCCAGGCTCAACCGGAATCAGCAAGATGCCGTCAGCGTCCCATCACGAAAACCAAGCGGCACTAAAAGGGCTCGTCTTCATTCTCAAAGTCAGAACCTTCAAAGGAGGAAGAGTAAGAGGTTGAAGGCTTCCTAATGTCGCTCGACCCGCCAGAGCCAGAGTGCGAATGGTCCCCAGAAGGGGATGCCTCACCAGCTTGTGCGCCCGTCGATGAAAACGAACCGCCTGAGGGCGCCGCGCTGTCCGGTCCACCGCCCATGTTCAATCCCAGACTGAAATCGTCTCCTCCGCCTGCCATCGAATCGTATTCGTCACGTTCCTCAAGGTTATCAAAGCGCGTGTACTCCGGAGCAAAAGCAACTCGCACCGTGCCGATAGGACCGTTACGCTGCTTGGAGATGATTAGCTCTGCGACACCTTTGTCCACCGTGTCTGGATTATACACCTCGTCACGATACACAAACATAATAACGTCGGCGTCTTGTTCAATGGCGCCGGATTCTCGCAAGTCGGACATCACCGGCCGCTTGTCAGTACGGGACTCAACCGAGCGGTTGAGCTGAGAAAGCGCGATCACTGGAACAGAGAGTTCTTTTGCCAAAGCTTTTAGAGAACGAGAGATATCAGAGATTTCTTGCTCTCTACTGTGCATGTAGGCGGGACTTCGCATCAACTGTAAGTAATCCACCACGATACAGGAAAGCGGATGTTCGCGATTCAAACGCCGCGCCTTGGCGCGAAGTTCAGTAATTGAAATAGCAGCAGTGTCGTCTATGAAAATTGGTGCTTCGGCAATTCTGCTGGCCGCGTCGACCAGGCGAGGAAAGTCGCGATCTCCAAGATGACCCGTTCTCACCTTTGAATTATCTACTCGTGCCTGAGAGCAAAGCATACGCAGCACAATCTGCTCTTTGGACATTTCGAGCGAAAACACTGCCGCAGGTTTTCGGTCAATCACCCCAACGTGCTCGGCAATACACAGAGCAAGCGACGTTTTTCCCATTGCGGGACGCGCGGCGATAATAATGAGATCCGAAGGTTGAAATCCGGCAGTCATACGGTCGAGCTGAGTAAATCCTGTCGCGGTGCCCGTTACCGGCTGCTTTTGATCATACAGCTTCTCAACCAACTTGATTGATTCCTGCACGATGTCCGAAACACGAAAAAATGAGGGATTGATGCGATAATCGGAAACTCCGAGGATCTTGGCTTCCGTGGTATCAAGAAAACTCTCAACTTCATTTTCGAGCACATAGGCTTCGGAGATAATGTCTGAAGCCTCGTGAATAATTCTGCGCCTGAGCGCCATTTCGCGCACGACCTTGGCATAAAAGGGAACATTCGCGGCACTAGGAACGAGATTTGCAAGGCGCGTCAGATTCTCTATGCCACCGGACTGGTCAAACAGCCCGAGAGCGCGAAGCTGTCCACTTAGGGTGACGATGTCGATGGGCTCGCGTTTTTCGGTGAGCGCCACCATGGCAGAAAAAATAGCGCGATGAGTGCCGCGATAGAAATCCTCTGGGCGCACGCGTTCAAGAGCTGCGTTGATCGATTCATTGTCGAGCAACACGCCGCCGATTACGGACTCCTCAGCTTCTAGCGAATGAGGAGGAACTCTCGCGTTGTCGTATCCGCCTTCTCCGTTTGAAGAAGAGTTTCCACCCGAGCGATCATTGGAAAAGGAGTGTCCCCCTGGACCCTTTCGCCGAGGGTACGCCGCATTGCTCATTAGTTTCTCCAAATGGTTTCGGAGTCAGAGAGGTCAATCCACTTTGCGGCTGACTTTAACACATCTCCGGTGTTGAATTGACCAAAATCTGCCGTGACTGTATCTGCTCCAAGCTCTTTGGCGAGCGAGATCGAATAGGATACATCCCTCCCAGGGCAGACCACTGTGACCACTCGGTGAATGGCGGAGGCGGCTTGTTTCGCAGCTTCAGGAGCGCCATTTTGTTCCGTCACAGTTTCAACAAGCGGTTCAACTACTTCGCTTTGCGCTATCGCCGCGCTCGCGAGCGCCTCTTCGGCTGATGGTGCCTCGGCTAACGCCAACGAAGCGCCGGTGCCCAAGCCCCCCCTACGTGGCGAAGCGGGGGAGCTCGGCACGTCCATGTTTTGAGCAAGAATGGAACCACCAACTCGCAGTCGCACTTGGGAACTTCCCGCAGGGAACATGCCTGGTGCTCGAAAGCTCGCACGACCAGCATTTTCGGCGGGTCGACGGTCCTGAGCAACAGGCTCTTCGGCTCGGTACTCGCTGAGATCGCTAAAGCGGTCATGCCCCAACGCAAAGGCGATGATGTCGGCTGACATTTCTGGATCAACGCTGACTTGACGCGTAATGCCCTTCGGCGGCAGTCGCTTCACAATGACCTGCATGCCCGCTCGCGCTACGGCGTCGAGAAATGCTCTCTGTCTGGAATCGTCTTCGTAGGGAATGAGGGTGTAATAGCGAGCAACAACCGGGGGAGTTCCCGAGGTGACGCCTCGAACGAGGGCCGACATGTCGACTTTTCGACTAATTCGACGCGTGGCGCGGTCAAGCCCGGTACCATCGATAAAAAGAGCCACTTGGCGCTGTTCGCGCCGCTTCACAATACCCTTACCGAGCTGTTGGTACTTCACCGTACGCCTCTACCCAAAATAAAACGCACTCATGCGAATCCGAAAAAGACACGCAGAGTGTCTCCAGGATATGACCTCGCGGGAACTCAGTCAAAAAATAAGGACAAAGAACCTAGTCTTGGCCAATTGGACAAGGCGGGCAGCAGCCTTCAGAAGGATTACGCGAGAATTCAAGGTGCTACCTTCTGCTAAGATCCGCCACAGAGGCACTAAGAGGAGAGCCGAAGCTACTAACGCACCTCGATAGGCGCGCCAATCTCAAGCGAATAATACACGCGCGAAAGCACGGTTTCGTCTACCTTAACACCACCTAGCTCAGCACTGGCGATTGGCCCTGAATGCAAAGGCGTCTGCTTGTCGAGAAATAATGCAAACTCTCCCAAGGCGCCTCTGAGGAACCTACCCTTTTCGCCCTCTCCAGGAACGGAAAGACCGCGAGAGTTAAAATACTCGTCAGGTGCGTACCATGGGGCGCTACGTTGCTTATGTTTAAGGCTGAAAGTCCCCGGTCGAAGCGAGGAATCAGACTGCACTTCGCCTCTCATGACTTCCTTGGCACCCTCCATGAGGCGTAACGTATTGTTTTGAGTGTCAATCGAAAGCCAGTGGCCTTCGTGCATAACATCCACCGGAGAAAACCCAAGAGCCTGTGCAGATTTAAGCAGCTCTGAAAGAGGTTGAATTGCAGGTATCGGACCCCCGACGGCGACAGAACCATCACGCAAGGCTACATTCCTCACCATGTGCTGGACTGCGTCGGGCTGCGTTGACGAACGGGAGAGCTTAGCCTCTGAGTCGACCGCCGAACTACACCCTGTCACTCCGCACAATACCGCACTGGCGAGCACCGCCGGCACCGATAAAGCAGCAAGAGATGCCCTGGAAATAAAATACCTCGATGATCTAGAATACATAGCTTGTGTCATGGGCGTGCCCTCCGTAGTGAGACAAGGGTACGGACTTGCCACCAACCCCGCAAGCCAGGAGTTGCTGGCGGAGAAATGCCGTTCTACGATTCAATTGCGATGCCCTTGAAATACCCTTGTCCCTTAAAACCATCTTTGCTGCTCGTCCTGGCCTCTATGTGCGCCATGCTCTCGGGCTGCTCGCTTATTCATGGCCCTCATGAAAGTAGCGAACCACCGACCAACGTGGCACAGAGTCTCTCTCAAAACGGTCTCTCTCAAAACGGCCTCTCGCAGGAGGAGCTTTTCGCTGCGGGAGAGCTCAAATTTGCCCCGTATCGCAGACCACCTCCGCTACCTGCACCTCCGCTTGAAATTACGCACGAGGTAAAACGCGAGATTAAGGAATTTCTGAAGGGAGACGCCGCCTGTATCCGGGTTTCCCTGGAACGTCGCGAGCCATTAAAGTCGACCATAGGCGAGATATTCCTGGATGAAGGGGTGCCATTAGATCTCAGCAATCTTGCCGTCATTGAGAGCCGCTTTCATACAACCGCTAGAAGTAGGGCAGGGGCAGTCGGCCTTTGGCAATTTACTCGGTCCACAGCCCGCATGTATGGGCTAAAGGTAGAGGGGCGTGTTGATAATCGCACAGACCCAGTGCTCTCAACTATCGCGGCCGCGCGTTTGTTGCGTGACCTATACCTTGAATTTGGAGACTGGTACCTTGCCCTGGCCGCCTACAACGCCGGAAGCGGTGCAGTACGCAGAGCCATTCGCAAAGCGAAGAGTACTGACTTTTGGGAGATTTCACGCTCTGGCGGACTTAGCCAACAGACCAGAAATTTCATCCCGCGCTTTATTGCGGCAACCGTAAGCATGAAACTCTCGGAGAAGCATGGACCTGAGGCCCTGGCTTTTCATGTGGAGCAGCTCCTATTAAGACACGGCACAAGCCTCGGATAGTACGTTTCCATAAGACGCTTAGTGAACAGATCGCCACGACTGGAACATGATCAACATTCAACAGAGTACAGGCAGCCGAAATGACAAAGACTGATATCCGCGCCGATCAGCTTTCCATGGCATTGACCCGAATGCGTGTCGGACATGGCATTGACGTTCACCCCTTTGCGCCGATAATGGACAAGGGCTGCCCGTCAAACTCATTTTGCACTCTTGGTGGAGTTGCGATTCCACATGCTCAAACGCTGGTCGGGCACTCCGACGCAGATGCACTCTTGCATGCCCTAACCGATGCGCTCTTAGGTGCGGCCGGAAAGCCAGACATCGGGCACTTTTTCCCAGACACCGATGCCTCCCTCAAAGGAATTTCTAGCCTTACCTTACTGTCTCGCGCCTGGAAGATGCTTTTAGAGGAAGGTTTTAGCCTGATTAATGCCGACTGCTGCCTTCTTGCCGAAGCGCCGCGCGTCGCTCCTTACATTGATAAAATGAAAGAGACCATCGGAGGGGCGCTTGTCCTCCCGACGTCTCGAATCTCGATTAAAGCCTCGACCACTGAGCGTCTTGGCTTCGTTGGAAGAGGCGAGGGGATTACTGCCAGTGCGGTAGTGCTTTTGCTCGCACCCGAGGGCCAAGACTAGGCTCCATTCCGTTAGGGAACTAGGAATCCCAACTTCTTGGCTTCTAGACATGCAGTCTCATGACGCACGACAATATTAGATTCCGAAAGTGAAATCCTATCCATCGCAAGTTGCGAAATCACCCAGGCGTATAGCGAATGCTCTAGCGCGAGCACGCGTGCAGCCAGAGAGTCTGAATCGTCATGCTGATGCACTTCGAGACTCGCTTGAGCAATCACTGGTCCAGTATCCACTTCCGCATCTACAAAGTGCACGCTACACCCGTGTTGCATCGGCGGCAAAGTCGAATCGGTAGCACGACGTGTACCCTCCTCAATTGCTCGCTCATGTGTATGAAGTCCCGGAAACTGTGGAAGGAGCGAGGGATGGATATTAATGAGGCGCCCTCGGTAGCTTTCCACGAATTCGCTTTCCACGATTTGCATGAAACCAGCCAGCGCAACAAAGCGCGGCTTAAAGCGATCGACTGAGTCATAGATCGCCTGCTTGTGGGCTCGAAGGGTCTCAAAGGCGCTACGTGTGTGACTCACCGCGGGGACGCCGAATTTGCTGGCATGTTCAAGGCCTTGCGCCTCAGGCCGGTCGGTCACCACCCCCACAATCTCATACGGAGCATTTGCCTGAGCTACGAGCAGCGCTTGCAGGTTCGATCCTCTTCCGGAGATCATCACAACCACAGGGCACTTAGAAGTCTGACACTTTGATATTGGGGACTTAGTGCTCATGAGCTAAAGCTTTTGCCCTCAATCACAATTCGGTAGTCTTCCTTTGAAGTCACCGCACTCGGCGAAACTACTCCGGGGGGCGGCGGGCAACATGATTATTGGAACACCTATGTCTGTCAAATTTCTCCTAAATAAGCTGGTTAAGGTTGCAATGGTGAGCACGTTCGCTTTCGGCGTGACGCTCTGCCCTTGTCTGTCCGATGCGTCCGCTGATGGTGGCTCAGAATGGAGCTCCGACCAGGCAGCCCTTAACGCCGGCTCTGATAGCACCACCACAGATCCAGATCGTATCAACAATCCTGGCTTGCCACCGCTACTACCCGGAGAAAGCGTCCCCGATGGAAGCGTGTCGCCAAAGGACCAAAAACCAAGGCGCTCAAAGATGTGGACTACTTCGGGTTCGGTCAGTGTTCCACCTGCACCGGTAGCACCGTCGGTAGACGGCACCTGCAACGGGGACCCAAATTGCACTGGAATCCCTGAAAACCTAGCGGTGATAGTCGATCCGAGACGGCGATAGCGCTTAATATCAAGACCCGATCTCGACCCTTTCCGCTTTAAGACAGTCCCGCACCCACGCTTCATACCCACTTGAAACATGTGCGGCATCGAGCGCGATGAACTCAGGAGTGTCGTAGGGATGAACTTTTAGAACATGTTGCCTTAGTGCTTCGGTCTTTGATTCGACCGTCTTCATCAACAGTAAAACCTCTTGCTCGCAACAGCGCTCCCCCTTCCAGAGGTAATGGGACTGGATGCCGGGAATCAAACTGATGCAAGCTGAAAGCTTGGCATCAAGCACGCTTCCCACAATCATTTCAGCTACTTCTTGATTTGGCGCGGTGCTCAATACCACCACTATTGAGTCCTTCGTTTGAACATTCGGCATGATAGCTCCCTGGTCGGTTTCGCCTAGATTCGCCTATAGAAACCGCATAAAATTGCAATAATTCGCGCGCTTGAGAAAAGACCAGGAAATCTCTATCATGCAAGGGCTTGAATTTAAACGATCTTGGGAGATCTTCCATGAGAGCAGCTTCATCTCTTTTTAACGTCATGATGTTTTTTGTGGCGAGTGCCAGCGCGATTTTCCTCGCAGACGTATCGTGGGTAAGCGCTCAAACCGGAACATCAGAAGCCAAGGCTCCAACGCCGACTCCGTTGCCACAGAGCGGAGTGCTCTCTCGTAGTTCGACCTTTGGCTACAATACCAAGATAGTTGAAGGGGCTTGGGGTTCCGAGTCTGACGCTTCCAGCAAGCCTCCGATAACCGGTTCAATCTCTAAAGTCAGCGATCGCGAATGGGTGGCGAAACTTTTTAACAACTCTGAAGACACCTATACCGTATCTGTGGAGGTCAAGCAGATGAACGCTGCAGGCAAACGCGAACGCTCCGACAGTTTTAGCGCTCGACTTGGACCCAATGAGAACACTGAACGCACTCTGGGTGCCACTGCTCGTACTGTAGATGCCGAGCTCGAACTTCGTAACTGGAAGAATATTAGTGAGCTCAAGCGCAAGTCAGCAGAGAAATCTGCAGACGCTACCGCAGCACAGAAGGGAGCTACTACGAACAGTTCCCGAGTCAGCAAGAACTAGCGCCAACAGATCCCCATATCATGCACGTCCTTACGAAGAACCCGTTTGATTGGGGTGACATAGAGCATTTGAATGAATAGTCGTCGTAGCTCCGAACCACACGCGGACAATAGAAGGTTGCGTGCCCTTGAAACCCATGTCGACCCACCAGTCGCACAAGGGGGAGATCTGCGTATTCACTTGGTGTATCCCAACAGCTACTGGGTGGCGATGTCCAACCTTGGCTTTCAAGCCGTATACCGCCTTTTTTCTCAGGCGCCCGGAGTAGTGATTGAGCGCGGATTTTTACCTGACCATCCGTACGATTCAAAGGTGTACGATCAGCGTTGGCGCACGTTCGAGTCTTCTCGACCACTGGCAGATTGTGACGTCCTCGCGTTTAGCCTTTCTTTCGAGACTGACTATCCGCACCTATTTCGCATGCTCTCAAACGCGGGAGTGCTCTCCTTAGACCCCGCGGCGCGCGCGCAGCATGCAGACACTGAAAAATTTAATGCGCCGATCATCTTGGCCGGCGGAACCTCAGTAACGCTCAATCCAGAACCAGTAGCCGACGTGCTTGACGTGATCATGCTTGGCGAAGCGGAAGAGTGGATTGGAGAATTCGCAGCAACTCTTAGAGACGCGCGAGCCGCTGGACTGAATCGAGTCGATTCTTTGGCACGACTCGCTGCGATCGAGGGCGTGTATGTTCCCCAGTTTTACACGCCAAGCTACGAATCTTCTGGTTTAGTAAAGGGCTTCGCGCATAGCAGCATTCCGACATTAACGAGTGCCAGCACCACTCCAACTGATACAGCAAACACTCCAACGGTAAGCGAATGTCTGCCTGCGCCTAAAGCGCGTCGACGCTTTGTGAAAGACCTTTCGAAATTCCCTACATACTCCGGAATTCTCACTCCAGAGACGGAGTTCCGCTCCATGTTTTTAACTGAGACTGGCCGTGGCTGTGAGATGGGTTGCCGCTTCTGTGTGGCCGGATACATCTATCGTCCGGTACGAAAGCGTAGCGAAGAAAGCCTTACAGACACGGTAAAAATTGGTCTTGAGCATAGCGATGCAGTGGGGTTCGTAGGCGCTTCAGTATCGTCACACAAAGCCATAGCAAAGTTGGCATCCCAGGTGGCTGAGACCGGAGCACGCGCTTCACTTAGTTCCTTAATGTCTCAGAAAGTAAATCGTGTGCTTGCCGCAAGTCTGTCCGAGAGTGAATACAAGACGGTGGCCCTTGCTCCCGAAGCAGGCTCTGAACGACTGCGCAGAGCAGCCGGCAAGCGTGTTTCTAACAATCAAGTCGTCGAAGCTGCACGCGACTTAGCCGAGGCCGGCATTCGAGGCTTTAAGCTGTATTTTATTGTGGGGCTTCCGACTGAGACCAATCAGGACTTAGAAGCGCTAGTCAGTCTCGCCAACGAAGTGCGGAGCGCAGTTGTTGAAGCTTCCCGAGAAAGTGGTAAAGCCGCTTGGGTAGTGCTTTCGGTAAACCCGTTCATCCCCAAGGCCAACACTCCTTTTCAATGGGAGCCGATGCTCTCTCAGACTGAGCTCAACAAAAAAATCGCGCACATCAGAGCTGCCATAAAGCGAATTCCTAATATCGAACTACATTTCGAGCCCCCTAAGGAAAGTTATTTTCAAGCGCTGCTCTCGCGTGGAGATCGACGAGTCGCTCGTCTTCTGTACGCCGCCGAGCAGCAGGGCAAGGATTGGAAGTGGTTGCTGCAACAAGGCTCTGAGCGACTTGCCGCCGAGGTTCCGCCGATTGATTTCTATGCGATGCGACGCTTTGGCTTCGACGAAGTGCTGCCTTGGGAAATCGTAGATTCCAGAATCGACCGGAGACTGCTTCTGAGAGAAGCCATGCGCGCTCACCATGGCGAGGACTATACGCTGGAAGCTGAAGGTGCTGAGGAATTGGCGGAAATCGAAGAGATTCAACGTCCTGAGCTTGCCACTACGCGCGCTCTAGTAGAATCGAGTGTTCGCAGTGATCTTTCGTTTTAGGCATTGTTGAGTGGAATTTGTGTCGCTACCGTGAATTGGCGATATTGGGAATCAACGTTATCGACCAGTGATGAAGTTTTGAGATCTCGGCTTCCGAGCGAGATGAACAGTGTGGAGGCGCAAGTCTCTGACTGAATTGAGAGATTGATGATGAAACAGATTATTCCAGTAATTTCCGGCAAGGGCGGAGTAGGAAAGAGCACCGTAGCTGCCAACCTCGCTGTTGCATTGGCCCAGCAGGGCGCCAAGGTGGCGTTGCTCGACAGTGATTTCTATGGTCCCAGCGTACCGACGCTCTTTGGCGGAGGCGCTATTCAGACCGACCACGAAGGAAAAATCATTCCACCGGTAAAGTTCGGAGTAAAATATATCTCCTTGGGCTTCTTCTTACGTGACCCAGATGACGCCGTGATTTGGCGTGGTCCTATGTTCAACAAAGCACTCACCCAAATGTTTCAGGACGTGAATTGGGGCGATGTCGACTATTGCATCGTGGATATGCCCCCAGGCACCGGAGACGCTCAGCTCTCACTTTCCCAACTAGTAAAATGCGCCGGCGCAGTAGTGGTCACGACACCACAAGAAGTAGCTCTCGCAGACGTTCGAAAGGCCATTAACATGCTTTCGAAGGTGCAGATTGATGTACTTGGCATAGTCGAGAATATGTCTGGCTTTATCACCCCACAGGGCGAGCGCATTGACATCTTTGGCGCAGGGGGGGGCGCTTTGCTGGCTGAGAAGCTGGGGGTTCCTCTATTGGCTTGTATTCCGCTGGAGCCTCGAATCAGAGAGGGCGGCGACAAGGGAATACCACCTGCGTCTGACCCGTCTTCGCCCGCCAAACCGTATTTTGATGAACTTGCGTTGAAGTTAATTCATATTCTTGATAGCAGAGCTGCGAGCGAGCCTGCTTTGAAGATAGTAAACTGAGATTTGTTTTCGGAAGTAGGGGGCGGGGTGGTCAGCCCCGATAGTCAATTAATCCTGAAGGTCTGCTCCTTAAGAACAGCGCTCCTTAGGGAATGCCACCTAAGAAATGCCCCTTAAGATATTTTTTGTTTTGTTGATGTGGAGGTCTCTCAGTGTTTTATCTAATTTTGAGTGCACATTTTTTTCTGTGTTTGGTGCTAGTCGGTCTTGTACTTGTGCAGCAAGGCAAAGGGGCTGACATGGGCGCCACCTTCGGCTCAGGAGGATCTAACACTCTCTTTGGAGCTGCCGGGGCAGCTCCAACTATCGTCAAGCTGACCGCTGGGGTGTGTATTCTCTTCATGGTCACCTCCGTTTTGCTGATTCGTAATTACGACGAATTTGTCGCTGGACTTGCCCCTATCGATGCTCTGCAAGGTTCGGTCTTTGAAGGAGAGGCGCCAGCAGCAGCTAGCACCTCTGAGGCAGTCACCGAGGACGAGGGAGCAGGGGCGGAAGTTCCCGCCGGCGCTTCGGAAGCAGTCGCTACGGACGAGGCTGCCCCAGAAACAGCGGCCGCTAGTCCGGCTGAAAGCGCGGCTACTGACTCGAAGGAGGCAGCGGCGCCAGCAGCAGCGAATCCTTAGACTCTTCTAGGAGTCTGTGACACAGGGCCAGACGGCAACGTCCCGCCGACTTGTCCTCGTTAGCCTTGGCGGAAGAGGAAGCCTCCATGAATTAATTGGCAGCAGAGGTACCTTCGAGCGAAGGCGGACTCTCATAATCAGGGCCGGTGTCACAGGCTCCTAGAGCGAAAGGTCTTTGTGGGGCAATGTTCCTAGAACCTTGATCGCAAAGCCGGCTCCAGTTAGTCTCTCTCGCTCAGATATCATGTGCCCAGATGGTGGAATGGTAGACACGCCAGCTTGAGGGGCTGGTGGACGCAAGTCCGTGGAGGTTCAAGTCCTCTTCTGGGCATTCCAAAGATAATTACAGGTCAGCGAGTACTTGCTCGCGATATTCTGACTTGTCCACAGTATTCATATTCATTCATATTCATTCTGGATTCTGGGCCACCTAAGTTAACGCTCCCACCTTAAGGTCAGAGGCAATAAAATCTGAGGCCTTGAGGACTCCAATCATAGGAATCTCTACGCTGTCTTGGCAGATGAAATAGTTATTCCAAGCTTCTTCGTTGAAGCACCAAGTGTGGAGAGCGCTTAAACTAGCGTTGAAAGCACCACCCTCAAGCAGTGCTCTATCTTGGCCCTCGTTGCCACTGCTTCGCGCGCTGATGTGCATCGGCGCTTCTGAGAAGATGTTTCCCAGCGGTTTTTTCTGGTCGTATTAAATTCTTGCCCATTCTCGCTTTTGAATCCCTCCAGCACCGCAACCCCTTACTTTGGCACGTCATTTGCCCCTCTCTGCTAGACGCAAAGTCGTTCAAGAAGCGGAATGGGTACAGGGGAGTGGTATGCAGCGGTTTTTGCCATCACTTAAGGCAGTTACAGGTGTTACCGGATTGGTAACCATGCTGCTCGTGGCAACGGCCGTTTCTCCCGTTGCGGCTTACGCGGAACGCCGCTCCACAGTAGTGATCGCTCACTCAGAAAAACTCGCACTAAATGACCAAGGAAAGTCCCTTTGGTTTACCAGTGCACAGATTCGAAATAGCCCAACTCCGAATCTCCGTTTGCGACTTCGAGGCGCCACTCGCCTGGTCAGAAACGCGCACTGGGAGGTTAAGCACCTAAGAAGGCGAAGACCAGCACAGAAGGCGACAGGCATCGGCGCGGACTTCACCGTTGCGCTACGCACCACAGTTCAAGTGCGAGTTTCAGGCCGTACTAAAGCAGGGCAGCGCTACTCCCTAAAATCTACCCTTCGTTTACTGCGCAAACCATTGGCTATCGGTTCACCGACGCCTGCACCAACTCCTGAACCAACTGAGACCGCACCGCCTGAAGCTTCGCCTCCCGCCCCAGTGGTGACGCCCACCGCCACGGTGTCGCCAACGCCAACTATTACTCCAACGCCCACCCCCACAGGAGTACCGATCGTGCAGGTCGGGGAACCAAGCGTGAGCCTCACTCGTGGCAGATTCGAAACCGCCCAGCGACGCATCATCATTCGCCCACTGCTGCCAAGCGTAGACTTCTCTCAAAAAACTATCAGTGGAGACGGCGCGATCTCGCTACTCTCTGACGAAGAAGTGATTGCTCAAGGCGGCATTCCTTGCACCACGGGAGTGTCTCGGTTCTGCGTGGTGATTGTGCACACCGACTCAGACACTACGGGCACGTTCAACGGCGAGGTTCGCCTTCGCATGCATCCTACCGGTGACCCCGGCAGCACGAGAGAATCTTCGATTGCGGTGCAGGCTACCATCCAGAACGGAGCTACCACTTTCACTGACCGATTTTCCACCGTCGCATTGGGATCGATCGCTTCTGCTCAAGGGAAGCCCATAATCACTCTTATGAGAGATGAATTAGTCAAAGTAGCGCCGAACTCCTATGTAGCAGACGACAGACCCGCCTTCGATGACTACAACGCTAACTCCAGCTCGCTCTGGAACGACTCATGGTTCAATAGCGTCTTCGATTTCTCCGGAATCGCGTGGGACGCTCACATGGCGGGCACCGCCATAACGCGCTGTCACATTACGCTTGCTCAGCATTACCCAAGAAGCGGCACGGTTAGATTTCATCGAAAGAATGGCACTCAGTTCTCTTCTACAATCGTAGAATCACGAAACTTGAGCAGCTATGGAATTTCACGAGATGTCACCGTGGCAAGAATCTCACCGTGTCTCGAACCCGACATGACGGTCTATCCCTTACTCCTTGGATCCGAAGGACTTACCAGCGCCTTGATAGGGTCCCCGCTAATCAATACGCATTTTCCTCAAGGGGGAACTCGAGCTATCAGCGCGCGAGAAATCGGGTCTGTGTTCACACTACTCGCAGGAGGGTCGACCACGCTCTTTCCCGCGGAGGTTCAAGCAAATGCAATCTCGGGCGACAGCGGAAACCCGGGCTTTGTGTACTATGATGGCACGCTTATCTTAGTTTCTCAGTTCTGGACCGGGGGCTATGGAACGGGGCCATATTTTGGTGCCGCCGATCTCCAAGCCGCATTAACTCAAGCGCTAAACGCCATGCCCCCGCCATAAAAAACTGCTACTCGGGCATAGCTTTGCCTTCCTTCACCATGGCAAAAGGAATACGCACTTGATCGCCCACACCAATTTGTTTACCAGCTGCAAACCCATTGGCTTCTCGTACCTTTTCCAGCGCAGCGCCCGATCCAGTATACCACTTCACGACGTCCTCTAGCGTTTGTCCCGCACGAGCGGAATGTAAGATATCTCCGTTTGAATCGCGACGGGCAAACCCGCGCGCTACTAGCAGGGCTTGCTGGTCAGAAGTCAGCGGCTTAAACAGATCTATTGTCGGTGCCGGAGGAACCGTGAGCTGAGCACCTTTCGAATTCGGTGCCGTGATGACTTTTCGTGGTTTCTTCGGAGCAGGGGCTGGCACCGGAGTTGGCGCAACCTCAGGAATGATTGGAGTAACCGCTCGAGAAGGCTCGGTACTCCGCTGGAACCTAAAGCGGTACGGCTTGCCATACAGCTCGAAGACCGGCTCGCCCGTCATGGAAGTATCCATGCGTGCTAAGTTACGAAAATCTTGGCGCTCGATCGCGAAAGGTCCACGCACCACCCATTCTCGCTTCAACTCGTCTTGAACAAGGTCTGCGGCGTACACCTCTCTCTGTTGAGGGTAGTATAGCAATATTCTGGTGGAGCTCGTCCTGGTCTGCACAATTTCAATGGCGACCGGAGCACCACGATGGTGAAAAAAGTTGAACAGGTACTTGCTATGCTGAAGCTCGGTCGACAGGAAAAGATTCGCACCGAGGTAAGGATTAGTTGTACTAAGCGGCAACATTCCCTGGTTTACGAGAGTTGGATACGAGTCGCTCACAGGGGTGCAACCACCAAATGCCGAAATCCACATCACCGCGGCGCACGCGACCGCATACGTCTGAAGACGAAGCGCGCCTAAGTTGCCTGAAATTTGCCTAATCATTCGCATAGGTCTGGCCCACCCCTTTTCATACATGCTCGTCTGAAGCCCCTTGTCGTAGGTCGCCCAGCCTTAGGAGAAACAGCGCCCGACCATTCCTCCGGACACGAAAACCGCATCCAAAATGCCCGGGGACTGACCCCCAACCGAAGGCTCCACCAACCTCACTCTAATAATTCCAGCTCATTGTGAGGAAGCCACAGAATTACTACCCTGGCTTAGCCTAAGGCCTCCCGAGGCAACCAGCGACAATTTGCCCCCTGCAACGTTGTTCGACTCCTGTGTAAGCGCCGCACGTAGGGCGTTCTGTTCGTGCCCTGAGATTTTCGCTAGAGGAGCTTCTCAAGTATGCACCATCCTCCTGCCGGCGACACCAACTCATCAAAGAACATCACTCCTGCAATTAACTTCAAGCTCTTTTAACTAAAAGACAGCTCAAAACCTATAACTCGCGAATATTATTGGGAAAGATTGGTTTACTTAGACATAAATGACCTCCCCCCGAATTATGTACCAGTCCTGAGTAAGTTTTCCTTGTTATTTTTATAGAACTCATTCTCGACTTCCAGTGGGGTCATGTCTCTGAGGCTACCGTGTGGGCGCTCCTCGAAGTAGTCCTTCCTGAATAGCTC
>JBGSMV010000039.1:0-3196 GCA_041739995.1 Bdellovibrionota bacterium | reverse complement strand
TCCCGCCGCATCCAGCCAGCACAACCCCTAACAGGATCAATCAACCCTTTCTCAAGTAATTTCAGGGAATTAATTTTGATTTTCCTATGCCCAAGAGCGTGAGCGCAAGGGTAACGAAGTACTGCTGGCTAGCCGGGAAGCGGTATAGGCGTCCTAACGTTGGTTGTCGCTGTGGCGAAGGTAGCGACTGCGAGAATTTCGTAATTTCGTTCTCGTTATTAGAGAAAATCACCTCAAAATCTAAAGCTTACCAGTCGATCATTCACTACGTGGTGTGTTGTTGGGGCAAGTGGTCCTGACATGCACGGAGGATTGTGAAGTGGGTGGTGTGACTATTAACTCGAATATCGCTGCTCTTGGAGCGCAGCGAAGACTGGCAGAAAGCCAGGACGCCACCACGCGCTCCTTCGAGCGCCTGAGCTCGGGCTTGCGGATTAATCGCGCGAGCGACGACGCAGCGGGACTTTCAGTTTCATCGGCGCTGAATGCAAACACCCGAATTGCTGGTCAAGCAATAAGAAACATTAACGATGGGGTAAGTTACCTCAACATTGCAGACAGCACAGTGAGCGAGCTCTCCAATGTAGTGACAAGGCTCACTGAGCTTGCCACTCAGGCGGCAAATGGTAGCTATTCATTGACTCAGCGGCGCGCCACAAACGTGGAAGCCGATCAGCTTGTTAAAGAGTTCAATCGACTGGTGCAAAGCGCTACCTTTAACGGACGTGCGCTATTTGAAGGCGGCGCGTCTTTTCTGGCGCTGCAAGCCGGCCGCGGTGAAGGGAGCGTGCTTACTCAGTCGGTAGGCGGAAGGCTGGCACGAGCCGTTGGCACTGGATCGCATGTGACTGGCGCGGTAACGCCTGTCACTGCGGCGGACACCCTAAGCGCTGGACAGATGGTAGACATTGATAACGATGGCGATCTTGACCTCTTAGTGCTCGATACGGCCACAGATAGACTATCGATTATGCAGAACGACGGAAACGGAGGGTTTGTAGAGCGAGAGCAACTCGGCGTCGGCGACTCCACCACCTTTACGGTTGGCGATCTTAACAATGACGGATTGCTCGATATAGTAACTAATACGAGTAGCAACGCCATAGAAGTATTCTTCGGGGGAGCCTCATCCTTTGGGGGTGCCACTACTTTTGATCCCGGGATACCTGGACAAGTGATGGCAATCGGAATCGTGGACCTTGACGGGGACGGAAATGTTGAGGTGCTTACTGCTCATGATAGTGGCTCGTTTGCTGTACAGACGGGAGTTGGGGGCACTACCACCTACGATAAGATACATCTTGGCCAGCTCCTCTCCGGCGGAATAAGCGTGCCCGGTGGGATGCGAATTACTGATTTCAATGGGGATGGTCGTCCCGACGTGCTGATTAATGACGGAACATCTCTCTCAATTTTTAACGGAAATGGGACCTTGGGGCTCTCGCTCTCACAGACGATAACCCCCGGCGGAAATTTGCTAGATTTTGATGTGGGCGACCTAAACCGTGATGGTTATCAAGATGTGGTACTCGGGACTGATATCAACGTGCAGAGGTTTTTAGGGGTAAGCCCTGGACGCGTTGAGGGGGCGGCCTCTCAAACGTTCGATCCTGGGACACTGGAGGGCGGGGTAGTAACTTCGGCAAGCCATGTAGCACTCCGCGACCTTGATAACGACGGGGTTCTTGACTATGCGCTCGGGTATAGGGGCGGCGTTCTTTCTCTTCTTTTAGATGAAGCAGGAAGTATAAGGGCGAGCGCAGCTTCTGTTCCCCCTTCCGGTCCCGCCGTTTCCTTTCTCGCAACCGGCGACCTTAATGGTGATGGGGTAATCGATTTCATCTCGGGGGACGACTTGAACTTCTCAGTTCGCCTCGCTCAAACCGCGCAGTCCTCGACAGTCGCGCTGCTTAATCTTACCTCGGCTGACTTGGCACGAGAGTCGCTCGATATTCTTTCTGCAATTCGTGATCGGATTTCGCTTGAAAGGGGGATGATTGGCGCCTTCCAGAGCCGGCTACAGTCGACTTTGAGCGTACTGCAGGCCGCAAAGGAAAACTTTGAGGCCGCTGAAGCACGCATAAAAGTCGTTGATATTGCGTCGGAGTCTGCCAGCCTGGTGCGATCGCGCATTCTCCAGCAGGTAGGCGCTTCCGTGCTTGCGCAAGCAAATATCCAGCCGCAAATCGCATTACGATTACTTGGACAGTAATAACTTGTGAGCGCTTCCGTTTATTGTTCAAGAATAGCCAGCATCTCAAACGCCACTGGCGCGTCCTTCCGGCAAAAATGCGTAGTCCGTGTATCCCTTCTCAGCTCCACCATAGAACGTGCTTCGGTCGTACCGATTAAGGGGAGCGTTCTGTTCCAATCGCTGCGGGAGGTCCGGATTGGCAATGAAAAGTCGCCCAAACGCTACGGCATCCGCTGTACCATCGGCCACCACACGAAGTGCGGACGCACGGTCGTATCCACCGGCGGATATAAGGACGCCAGTGAAATGCTTGCGAAATATCTTGGCCGTCTCGGGAGCACCAGCAACGGTTCCATCCCCTGAACCTGAATCCGATGCGCGCGGCTCAATCATATGAACATACGCGATACCGCGCGCGCTTAACTGTGCTAGCAGATAGGAGTAGAGCGCCAGCGGATCGGTATCATGCATATCGTTGAACGGTCCGTAAGGAGATAAGCGCACACCGACGCGATCTTTTCCCCATACCGCAATCACGGCATCAAGCACCTCTAGCACCAACCGTGCGCGACTCTCGATCGATCCTCCGTAGTTGTCGGTGCGATGATTCGAACCGTCTTCAAGAAATTGATGGAGGAGGTAGCCATTCGCGCAGTGCACCTCGACGCCGTCGAAACCAGCAGCTCGAGCATTCTTGGCACCAGTCCGGAACTGTTCCACTATTCCAGGAAGTTCATCAGCCCGCAGGGCCCGCGGAGTCTCGAACGGCACTTCCTGCCAATCAGCAGAATAGGTTCCGCCGGTTGGTTTGACTGCTGATGGCGCCACGGGCAGTTCGCCGCCTGGCTGATGCGATCGATGTGATATTCGACCAATGTGCAGCGCTCTGGACTATCCTCGCTACTTTCCAAGGGCAAGCTTCCGCCAACGATGATGTTCGCTGGGGCTCCAGGAATTGGGAAGGCCATGGTCGGAAAGGCCCTGGCACGTGGCATCCTTTGT
>JBGSMV010000030.1:0-2310 GCA_041739995.1 Bdellovibrionota bacterium | reverse complement strand
GCGCTGTGCGGAGTGAGGCGCATGCTCCATTCGCAGCACAATGCGTGGGTTCATGCAGCAGTTTCGCTGGCCGTAGTGATTGCGGGTCTAGGCTTTGGGGTATCAGCCGTTGAGTGGGCCCTCATTGCATTAGCGATCAGGACGATTGTTCTCCTTCAATTGATCCTGATCAGCCCCCACGTCAGACCCTCCTGGTGAGCACAAACCGTGCAAACTTCACCCTTCCCGCAACTACCTTAGAATCTTCGATTATTTCGATCTGTTACGAGCTTCGCGTAGCGATAGCCGAGCTCGGCTCCAGAGGAAAGAAAAAGATCCGAAGAATGCTAAAGTTTTCATGTATTTGGCCGACTCTGAACCTTGGGCCCGAACGCTCTGTGGGAAGAGGTATGACGCTGCAATCACCTAAAGAAGGCGAAAAGCCGAGTCAGCATCTGCTGGGATTCGCTTCAGTTTGCCTGCTGCTTTCTCTGATTGCGCTCCCAATGTCATGGAACATGCGTAGTCCTGACATGCGCGCACCTGCCCTGTTGTTTCCCCCTCCCGTGGACACCCTCGAGTCGGCGGCGAAGATCGCCGCGACACAAAGACACACAGAGGTATTGAGAGTCTCTCAAATCATTCGAGTTCCCGACGGAGTGAATGCGCAGATAAAGGTACGAGAAGAAATCCTTGTGGCCGCCTACGGGCTAGAAGTAGCGCATGGTTGGCTTAGATACTTTAGCAAAGAAGAAGCGATTGCTCTTTCCGATGGTCGACTTGGCGCGGTTCCCGCACGGGGTGTTACACTCGACAGTGTTTCTCGTACCTGGGTGTCGCCTAGGGTACTTAGTGCCTGGGTACCTCTCGCCGATTCGAATGAGCAGTTATTGGGCCTCCCCCCGGCGGTAAGTTTTCCGAACACATTAGGCGCCACAAAGGGCGGCTCCGAGGTGCGGATTGGCAGCAGTACCGATCCGTTGGCGCGCGGCTTATACGTCTTTAAACTCGACTATTCGATCAACCCAGTCGAGAAGGGCGACACGCTTATTACCACGGTACTTCCTGCCGCCAAGCTACCCGTTCGAGCATTCGAACTTACCGTCATCGGTACAAGAAAAGATGCGCTGGCAGAAATCTACATTCAAGATGATGTGCCGCACGTTCCTGTGGGTCTTCAAAGCAGCAGTGACGGTGCTTCAAAGCAAATTACCCTTCATCGGCTCTCGCCGAACGCAAAGCTGACTCTTAGAATCTCCGAAGCAGCGACTGAACTCAGAAGTCAGGAGGGCGCATGAGGAACAGGGTAAAGGCTCAGCATGAGCAGCAAGGGGCCGCTATCGTCGAGTCCGTAATGCTCATTATGGCGGTAGCGATATTCGCTATCTCTGGACTCAATGGTTTCTCACTCGCAATTAAACAGACCTTCTGTGAGAAGGTATTTATTGAGCAGGGGGATTTTAAATTTTTGCCCGAGGACCAATATAGCACAGAATGGGTGTCGGAGGGCTCGGTGCACGGTTGCTTCACTGCCTTCTCGCCCACCCCTTGGTTCTAGGTCAGTTCGTCGCAGCAACAACCTTGATGCCGACATTCCCGTCCGCTACGCTGTTCCATAGATCGGTTCCCAAAATCCATCCACCCGGCAACGGCTGAGCGTAGTTACGATCGCTAGCTCCCTGGATAGTGGTTTCCACGATATTAAGAGTCCCGTTAGCGCCTCCTCCGTTCCGCCGTGGGGCGAGAGCAACGACGTAGGTTTCTCCCGGCAGTAGAGCGTATCCACCCGCTGAAATATCAAAAGAAAATCGACGAGCGGGAACCGTCACACCCAGAGTAGTTGTTGCGGTGCCCCACACCGGTGGCATCGCCGTGAGCGGATTAAAAAATAGGTCAGGGGCTAGATTACCGTTAAGCGGTGAGGTGAGTACCGCCTGGTGCGCTGCTTCGAAATTAGTCCCGCGCCATACCCGCACTTCATAGTCAAATGCAGAGAGCGTGAAGCCGCTCGAAGAGTTGGGCGCAAGCACTACTTCAATGGCGTTTAACTGCACCGGCTGTGTGGTGATAACAAAAGCCGGCATAAACGCATTCGAGGTCCCAACTTGGGTTGAACCAAACACCGCCCCCCCATTAGTCAGCGTCGAGTCATTCCCAATAGTGTCTCTCAACACCACCTCCGAATTATTTGGACAGCTAGTAGCCACATGGAGCACTAAGTCATTGAAGTCGAAAGCTGGGCTGCCCGCATTGGTCGCGCCAAGCTCGAAGAGAATAATCATCTCGTTTTCAGCTAACTGTACAACCCCATCGACCACCATTGCCCCAAGA
>JBGSMV010000029.1:0-184293 GCA_041739995.1 Bdellovibrionota bacterium | reverse complement strand
TGCCGCAATTGGGAGCGCACCAAGGCAAAGCTCCAGCACTACCGCCGAAGACAACCGGAAGAAACGCCGCTCTACCGGATTGTGTACTACGGACGCGATGAACTCCCGCGTGTCTGGGAAGATCGATTCCAGCCAACCTACTGGGTGCTGTGTGATGAGGTACTTGAAACCTTCGACGAGTATCTTAACTGTGGACTCCTCCAGCACGGTGCAGCTCGGGTGTACTGCGACACCTGCAAGCACTCGCTCCTGGTGGCGTTCTCTTGTAAGAAACGGGGTCTATGCCCGTCGTGCAACGCCAAGTCCGTCTTCGCGTAAAGCTACGCCGGGACTGACTATTAGACCACGCCGTAGCATTTTGCGTAGGCGGGCGCGCCGTCAAATTCGGAGAGCACCTCTACGACACAGTGCTTGAGCGGGTGCCACATCCCCAAACCGTATGAGTCTGTTACCCGCTACTATGGATGGCTTCGGCCGTGAGCTACCCTCGGCCTGAGCTCGGGTCGAAGGCAGCCGAACGGTACTCGTGTCGCAGAAGAGGTGAGCGCGCAAAGCAGGCGCCAGTCCCGGACGAGTCAGCTACGCAGGAGCAGAGAACAGAACCTTCTGTGAGTTGGGCAGCGTGCATGAAGCGCGTCTTCGAAATAGACCCTCTCGAGTGTCCGCGCTGCAAAAGCCAGATGAGACTCGTTGCCTTCCTCACCGATGAACGCGAGATTCTCAAAATCGCTGATGCTCTCAGTATGCCGCGCGCGCAGGCTCCGCCAAAGATACCGAGACCACCTCAGCTAGAATGCTTCGACCACTTCCCGCCCGACGACTTCAGCGCTTAGCACCGCTTCAGGAACCCTGCACCCAAATCTCTACAAAAAACGCCCCCGCTACGCCTTTCACCAGGCAGCAGCACCCCAAAACTCTCGAAATCCATCTCTTCGCATTTAGCCGCTGCCGCTCTCGGCACTCTTGCCTTACCACGCCCCCAGGAACCTCAACGCCCTTAAACCATCCCGCACCACATAATCATTATTTCTCAATATATTTCCCAATCATCTCAAAAAGTTGGATCGATCTTCCTACCCACCGTTAAGTCTTAACAACCTGGCCGATCTATACACGACTCAAGGTCTGATCGAGAAAGCTGAACAACACTATCGTCGCTCGTTAGAAATTTGGGAGCATGCATTAGGGGCAAATCATCCGGATGTGGCTATAGTTCTCAATAACCTTGCAGATCTGGCTAGGAGTCAGGGTCATTATGCAGATGCTGAGCCTCTCTATAGACGGTCGTTGGGAATTTGGGAGAGCGCGTTCGGACCAGACCATCCTAACGTGGCAACAAGTCTCAATAACTTGGCGGTGCTCTACGTTTCTCAAGGCCAGAACTCCGAAGCTGAGAGTCTATATATGCGATCGTTGGCAATGCGGGAAAGAGTCTTAGGTAGAGAGCATCCGTCTGTTGGTAAAAGTCTCAAGAACCTTGCTGCGCTTTATCAGCGGACGAATAGAAGCAAGTTAGCCGAAGATCTTCTTAAGCGAGCAAGGGAGATCGACGAGCTTGTAGATCATGAGTAGAAAATGCGCTGTCTTGGCTATCGTGGATGTGAGTCGGTGGGAGCGATTTCCACTAAAAGCGCTACAATCTTGACAGAATGGGCGATACCAAGCTCATGCTGAGCTTTCGTGGTCTTTGGATAAACCATCTTGAGGTCATCGCGTTAAAAGATTGGCCAGAACCGAAAATGCGAACAGTCCTACCGTAACCTGATTAACTCTGATCGGATCAAAATCTCTCTTAAACACCTTATCCAGGAGATATTTCACATAAGAGTCGGTCAGAAGCTCTTCCTTTCTCCTTTTCTTCACCGACCAATGCATGTCAGTAATGGCGCAGTACCCCCATCCCTTCCAAAATCCTAAGCCAAACCAGGAAAGAAAAATCAGGATAAGCAGATATGAATGCCACTCTCTTGTTGAGGGCATTATCCACCCACCCAGACAAAAGGATATTACCAGTATGTGGAGGGTGTGGCAGAGTATGTCCAGGATTCTTAAGCTCACCTCTGTGAGGCTATCACACCGTTAACTGGTTTCTGTAGCCAGGTTTTCTATCAAAGATGCAAACATTAGCTCAAAGCTATCGGCAATTCTGGGAAACGCCTACATCTGAAACCGATGTAGTGATTATCGGTGGAGGAATTCTAGGTGCTGCAGCCTTTCACGATCTTGCAAGCAGGGGGTGCCGAGTCCTGCTGGCGGAGCAGGGGGACTTTGCATCAGCAACCAGCCAGGCTTCTGCTCTGACAGTTTGGGGTGGGCTCCTGTATTTAAGAAATCTGGACTTCTTCGAGGTGTTCCGACTGGCGCGGGCAAGAGAGGAGTTAATTAAACGCTTCCCGGCCTTTGTATCACCACAAAAGTTTCGTTTCCTTTTCTCTAAAGATTCTCGCCCACACCGCTCGCCCGCCCTAATAGAATGTGCCCTTTGGGCCTATTGGATCCTCGCATCCGGTAAAAGAGCGCGGCCGAAAAGGTGTGCGCCATCCGTGGCCCCAGCTTTCGTCTCGCTTCGCGGGCAAAGCTTAGTATACGAGGAAGCACAGTTACAGACCTCAGATGCCAGGTTCGTGCTGGACCTCATTCTTCAGGCGAGGCGCTCTGTGGCACTGCCGCTGAACTATTCAAAAGTGGTGGATGGACGGTTCGACCGGGTTTCAAAGACCTGGGAGCTTGAGCTGCAGAATCAGGCGACAAAACAGAGGAAGCGGGTTTTAACGAAATGGGTTCTAAATTGTAGCGGGATTTGGACTGACACAGTCAATGATTCTCTTTCCTTGAGCACTCCATTTCGGCATGTACTTGGTAAGGGAGTTAGTATCTCCGTCCCACGGCATGAGAGTCATACTGAAACCCTGGTCTTTGACAGTCCCTATGGCGACGAAGGAATGTCCCTTGTTCCGTGGGGTCCAGTGTCATTGTGGGGGTCAACGGAAAACGTAGTCAACTCTATTGAGGAGGGATTTGCCGCCACTCGTGAGGACATCAACTATCTCCTAGAGACCTTGAATAATGTGCTTACGGACCAGGTTTGTCACGCCGATATCATATCACTTCGGTGTGGAATTCGACCGTTAGCTGTCCCGAAAGAAGACCGATCAAATTGCAGCTCTCTCGAGCGGTCAAAGCGCTTCGAGATCGTTAGGCTAAAGGATTCTCAAGCGGTTGTGTGCTACGGAGGAAAAATTACTAGCTCGTTCTATGCTGCGCGGAAGATCTGCAATTATATTCAGTCCGCTCTTGGGCCAATGCCTCCGGTCCTCCCTGCTTCTGGTGTTGAAATCATGCAGCGTCGTAGTGAAATGTTTGGCAAAGTTCCCATAGAACATCCCGCAACAAGTTGGGCCAAGGAGCATGAGTTGTGCCAGTCAATCGAAGATTTCTTGAGAAGAAGAACTAATATAGCACAGTGGATTCCTCGCGGAGGTCTTGGAGCCAACAACGAAAACGCAGATGTAATTAGAGCATTAGCGGACGGGCTGCATGGAGCAGAGGGCGCAGGCAAGTTCTCTGCGTACCAACAGCAGGTTGATAGTCAGCACGACAAACTTTTACGGAGTCGATAGCCATGAGTAAAGAATCACTGGCGATGGATGGGGGTCCAAAGGCTGTAACGGTTGATCAAGATGAGATGCTCAGATGGCCGATATTTACCGCTGAGGATGAGCAAGCCGTCCTTAGAGTAATCAGGGACGGGGATCTGTCTACCCACCATGTGGCACGTGAGCTGGAAGAAGACTACGCGAACTACTTTGGAATGAAGTATGCGCTGTCGCTATGCAACGGCACATTGGGCCTACTTTCGGCGTTCTACGCCTTGGGCCTTAAGCCCTACGATGAAGTAATCGTTCCATCAGCAACTTGGTGGGCATCAGCGGTTCCGCTCCTGTGGTTGGGAGCAATTCCGATATTTGCGGAAAGCGAGGCGGAGCGCGGAGGCTTAGATCCGGAGGATGTGCGCAAAAAAATTAATAACAGAACCAAGGCGATTGTTGTAGTTCACCTCTGGGGCATGCCGAGCAAGATGACTGAGCTGTTAGCGATCTCCAAGGAATTTGGTATTCCAATCGTCGAAGATGCCTCCCACGCTCACGGAGCAATTTGGAGAGGGCAGAAATGTGGCACATTGGGTGATATCTCCGTCTTTAGTCTACAGGGCCATAAATTAGCGCCAGCGGGGGAAGGGGGAATTCTACTCACCAATAATCGGGAGTACTTTGAGCAGGCAGCTCTCCTTGGCGATATTATGCGGGTCCTTGAGCTCGATCCTGAAAAGCGGCGATTCGCAGGTACGACCTTTGGAATAAAGACTCGCATTGCATCCATGAGCGCGGCGATCGCGCGCGTTCAGTTTCGACACCTCGATGTAAGAAACGAGGAGCGCAATCGGAACATTGAATACCTTTCTCGAAAGTTGGAGCAGCTTGATTTTGAAACCTTCCTTGCGCCTGCCCACATTCAACGGGTGTATTTTGAGTTTCTTATTCGTCCGCGAGGGAGACTTGAATCAGTAAACATCGATTCGCTGATTGCGGCGTTGCAAGCCGAAGGATGCATCGTTGCCCCCTGCAGATATCCACTGTTACATCAACAGCCGCTATTCACAGAAGGACATTTTGCGGAGTTGGCACGACTCTCCCCAGACCAAGTTCCAAAGTACCTGGCCACTGACCTTCCCCGCACTGCCAGACTCAACGCCAGAATGATTCGATTGCCAAGCTTTCCCCGCGCTTCTGAGGAGCTCCTCAACCAATATGTATCTGCGTTCCGGAAAGTGGTTGAGTCACGTGTTGTAAGGGAAGCTCATTCATAGGTTTAACTGGTCCGTCACCGCGTTGAAGAGTCTCTCTATAGGGTCATTTTTCTATGAATAGGGAAGTCACACAAAGCACTTGCTGTATCGTCGGATGAGGGCCGGCAGGCCTGATGCTAGGGTATTTGCTAGCAAGGTCTGTGTCGGGATCACTTTCGGTTCTGCTGTTCGCGTCCATAGTGGGCAAATAGCCAAAACCTGCTTCGACAGTAAAAGAATCATCGATATCATATCCAACTTTAGCCTCCACGATCCAACTATCGTTGAGCTCTTCATCACCTTCAAAGAATACAACGCCCGTTCCAAGGCCGGTCGTCCAGCGAGACATTTCTGGATCACTCGCATCTTGAGCGAGTGCCAACGGCATGATAGTCCAGGCTACCTGCCCAAACAAAGGGCTGGGAGTTTCAAGTGGATTGGGCGTGCGCTGATACTCTAAGTAGAGAATAAAGGAGAGCATCGCCCCATACGCTATCATCCAAACTAGCGAGCGACGTACGACGTTTCTCCAAGGCCTTGGAAATTTGAATCGCAAATCAAAATTTTTTAATCCCGAGAGGTCGTCAACGGTTTTCATGATAGCCATCGCTAAGATTACCTCAAGGTAGGACATCGCCACCCTAGCGCGCATGATCCCGCTCATGACACAGGCAGGTCGTGGGACTAGGCACAAAGCGTTAAGTATTTGGTGATCGAAACACACCGTGGAACGAGGACGAAAACACCCTCCCATAAATTGACCGATAACTTTACTTATCGGTCAATTTATGAGCGGGCCTTTCGGCAGAATGCGAAAAAGCTTGGCAAATGTCGCACGGCGACACCTACACCCTACACTACGAATTTTAAGTCTTTGGAAGCTGATCGTATTTAAGGCTCACCCCTCGAGACAAGGCGACCGGATATTTCGCCTCGTTCTTGGCAAGCTTACGCGAGAAGGCGTTTTCAAGATCAATTCCCCTATCATGGGCCAGAAGCAGCACCCAGTAGAAAACGTCCGCCAGTTCATCTCCGACTTTTTCCTTCTGCTCCTCAAGCGCAGTCTCTAGCTCTTCACCGTTCTTCCACTGCATCAATTCCACTAGTTCTGAAGCTTCAAGCATCAATGAAAGCGCCATGTCCTTGGCATTATGAAATTGCTTCCAGTCACGCGCATCTCGGAACTCTACCGTTTTCTTCATTAGCTCTATAAGAGTCGTCATACCTGCTTCCTCAAAAGACCCTAACTTGGCGCTCAGAAACCGGCCGCTCCCCAAACTTTGGGCGCCAGACTCTCCATTACACCCTTCCAAGCATGCATCAAAGGTCCCTTAGCCAGCATCTAAAGGCCCAGAAGGCGCTCAGCGTTCGTATCAAATCAGTCGAATATAAAACGTGACTTGAGCATCTAAAATAGCATCAGAGTGAGATACTAATGACTGACCACAAGATAGTGCAAAAATTCCAAATCGACGAAGACTTTGATGCGGCCATAGGCTTGGAGCCTGGGGTGGGAAGCCCAGAACACCAGTTGCTGGTCGCTATACTCGATCGCGCCTCCCGTGATTATCTGGGTGGCCAGCCACGAGAAAAAACTGATGCGAGCAAATGGTTATTCGAGACCGCTAAAAGACGCACACTCGCGCCCTTCAGCTTTGAATGGACCTGCGAGCACGTTGCCATCTCTCCAGATCAGCTTAGAGCGCGCCTTATCGCAGTGAAACAAAACTAGAAACTTGCGATTCGTCCTTTGCTTCGGCCTTAGAAAACACTACCTCCATGAGAAAAGGCCTTGGTAGAATGGGCGCGCGTCGTTATTCTTTGGAGCGCGAGCGCGCCAGGACTCGGAGGCGGTAGTTGTAGACTCGATTATATACCTGAGGAGATACCCCCATGACGTCATTTGAGAAGATATTGGTAATCGAGGATGACGTGGTTGCGCGCTCGATGTTGGCGAAGATGGTGGAAGGGCTTGGGTATGCGGCTATCCAAAGCTGTGACGGCCGACAGGGCTGGGAGACACTCTGGGAAAATCGCGATATCGCGCTAGTCATCACCGACATGATGATGCCCGACATGGACGGAAAAGAACTTATCCAGATCTTACGAGGCAACGACGAGTTTCGAGAATTGCCGGTTATCATTGTCTCTGGCGTTATCTCAGAAGCTGAAGTTCGCCCGTTGATAGAATTAGGAAACTGCACCTTCTGTGCAAAACCCATAAATCCAGAAGAGCTAAAGAGCAAGGTACGCGCGATGCTTGCGGAGCATCCTTCCAAAAGCAACTAACCTCACTCCTCATTCGCCCTAACCCACGACCAGGCAGCGCGAAGCGGCTCCCCATGGAGTTAGTCGCTGTCCGAATCGGGTTAGTCGTCCATATTCATCACTCTCAACGTAGCGTCCCCCGCCTCCACACAAAGGCGCCGACGAGTTACCTGCTTTGGATCGACTGAGATCAAATCGTCATCGTACCAATAGCCCTGCGCCTCGCCCTTCTCGTCTCGATACACCTCGAAACGCTCCGGGGAGCTAAGCGAAGCACTCATGTGAGTACCGGGAATGTTCCGCACCACCACCGAGCCGCCTCTGACGAAAACCGGGGTATCACCGATCTCTACAGGAATTGTCTGCCAGCGAGGCCCCCGAACTGGATCGTCGTGTGGTGCCCCGAGACGATACCAAAGTCCTTCGGGCAAAAAGAACGTTCGAACCTCAGGGTCTCGATCCACTACCGGCGCTACCAAAAATTTATCAAAACACAAGAACTGATCGCGCGCGAGACTACCCGCCTCAGTGAGTACCGGAGAAGTTACTGCTGAAAAATTGCGGCAAGCGCTCTCAAAACCAGAGTACCACTCACGTGCGAGTGAATATCGTTGCAGAAGTGCTTGGCGAATCGCTTCTTGCGCGGCGCCACCGAACGCAAATGGCTCTTTGTCCTTCGCAAAGAAAATGCTGTGTCCTCGAAAGAATGGAAGCCAAGCCCCAAGCTGAAAAAACCTCACTGCTAGATCGTCTGGTGGATTTCCAGTAAAGCCCGGAACATCTGCTCCGGTATAGAATGCCCCTGACAAAGAAAACTGAATCGACATGTCGATTGCGAGCCGAAGGTGCTCCCACCAGGCCTGATTGTCGCCCTGCCAGTTCACCGCACTTTGTTGCACCCCAGGATATCCAGAGCGCGAGATAATAAGCGGCCTCACCCCAGGAGCAGCCCTCTCCCACCCTTCACGACTGGCCTGCGCCATATAGTATCCATAGAGATTCGACTCGCTACGGAATGCACCGCGCGCTGTGTGGGCCTTGCTCGTCGTAGAGTTTTGCCCATTAAAATTTGACGGCTCGTTCATGTCATTCCAAATGCCGTCAAACGGAAAATCGTTGAGCCACTGCTGCTGCGCGCGCGCCCACAGCGTCCTCGTTTGAGCATCACCAAAGTCAGGTAGCACCACATCCCCGGGCCAAACTCGGGCCGTTAACGGCTCGCCTTCTGTGCTCCTGAGAACCTTGCCGTCTGCAAGCAGCTCCCGGTAAAGAGCACTGCTCAGATCGCTCCCCTCCTCTACTTTCACACCTGGATCCACAATACACACCGCTTTAAACCCAGTGCGATGCAGATCGGCGAGGCAATCCTTCAAGTCCCTGAAGTGCTCTTGGTTATGGGTAAAAACCCGATAGCCTTCCATGTAGTCGATATCGAAGTGGATCGCGTCGCAGGGGTAGCCTTCGGCACGAAGTCGCGCAGCGACTTCACGAATTTCTGCCGTGCTCATGTAAGACCAGCGACTCTGCTGATAGCCTAAGGCCCAAGCCGGCGGTAAAGAGTGCCCGCCAAGCAATCGAGAGATCTTAGAACTCACCTCGGAAAGAGAACTGCCAACACAGATATAGACACGGTGCGCTCCCTCAACTGCCTCGAAGCTAAGACGCTCAGGTGAAAAGTCTCCAATATCTACGAACATGCGACTGGGATTGTCGAAGAACACTGCTATCCATTGCTGCCCATCAAGCGCTTGATGGAATACGATTGGCCAGCTCTGGTAGAGCGGTTTGCGTGCCGGTGTATGCACGAACTCATCGGTATTATACAGCTCAAAGCGATAGCCGTTGCGATTCAGCTCGCCTGATTGACCTGCCAGCCCAAGCACTGGCCCAGTCGGACGGTCATAGGAAAATCGAACCATGTGGCTATCAAATTGAGGACTCTCGAACTGAGCTCCAACAATTCCTAACGGGGAGCGCCACGACAGATCCGTAACCTTGCGCGACATGAGGCCTTCCCACACGCGCCGCGGCTCGGACCAACGAGCAAAAGGCGCTTCTCCCGAACGGAACACCAAGCCACCTCCTGAGAAGAGCTCGAGTGCGGCATCATCGGATCTAATGCGCAGTGTTTGCTCTTCAGTGCACAGCTCGAACAGAGCCCCGTCGTCCTTAAACGTGAGATTTCCCTTCCCTAGATTGCGCTGCGCGCCAGTGAGCTCCGAGATGGGCTGCACCCGTTTTGCTTCATCCGTGCCTTGCTCAATGTGCGTTTCAAGACTCCATCCAATCCCCTCAAAAAATGAAATTGAGAGACCTGTCCCGCACTTCTTCGATTGAAACCTAGCAATAGAACTTGAGTGTTCTTCGTCGTTTCTCCCCTCTAAAAGAGGAGGCTGATAGGAAAGATTTTCAAGCGCAGATGGTGGGCTAGGGTATTGGTCGGAAAGATGCTTCTCTGGTCTAGTGCGCATACGAACTGCTGAGGAGCTTTAGCCGGGTATGAATCAACGCCTCTTCAGTAGCGCTTCCCCTTCGGTTTCGGCACGAACTCCCGCATCGCACCCATTTCAGTAGGACGACTGCGGAACGTAAAAATCAACTTCTCAATATAACTTCCTAAATCCCCGTACATATATGCGTACGGAATAAGAACGTTCTGTCCCTCAGCAGCGAAGTTGGGAATGATTTCAAGGCTGCCCACTTTCAAAATCCGCAACACCATATTAGGCGCAAAAGTGCGGGTCTTAACCACGTCAGTCCAAAATAGCCCGCGCTGACTCTGCCAGACCGGCACCGCTCCTTCAAAACGAACCACGCGTCGATCCGTAACATACGCCCTACTCTGCTCACATAACTGCCGCACATACAGCGCGAACATGGCGCCAAGAAGCGCGATCAGGACTACAGTCTGCACAAGCGCACCCTCATCCAATCGAAGCACTTCCACCGAACGCAGGTACCAGACCAGCGCGATTGCCGCACCGGCGAGTAATGCAGTCTTGATATATCCAGCAACTTCGCGCGCCCAATGCGGACGAATCATATAGAGAATGCGCTCTCCCTCCTGTTGACCGGGAAACGACTCTCTTGCCTCTAACGGCAGACTACTCAGTGGATGTGCGACAGACATAGAGCGGCGATGATACGAGGCGCTTCAACCCCAGTCAAAGCCCTCTTCTGACCTATCTCTCTCTGGCGATTTACCCGGCTCCGCGCGGTCTACTCGTCTGCGACGGCATCCTGCGGAAGCTGTCCCGCCGCTCGGTACTCATGCAGCTTGTTCCTTAAGGTACGAATACTGATACCGAGCATTTTTGAAGCCTCGGTTCTATTCCACCTAGTGGTTTTGAGCGTTTCAAGGATAAGAAGTCTCTCCATTTCACCAACCGTGGTACCCGGACGCACTTGCAGTCCTGTGGACATAGCAGATGCGACTCCGTACAAGCCATCTGATGGCGACTCGCCCACGTCTGGCACTGACCGCCCCTCCTCATACGAATGCTCTGTAGACTCGTCCGACCGACTCACCTCAACCAAGAAGCCCCCGCTTTTCATCACACGCGGGAATTCTCCGGTCTGTGGTCCTCTTTGCGGCCCTATCTGCGGTCCCGTTCGACGATCCGAACCTACAAGCCCAAGGGAAGAAAGCCCCAGCAAAAAGTCGTTCTGAGAAGGCGTCTCTCCACGGGCCAAAATCGCCGCGCGTTCCACTGCGTTCTGCAGTTCTCGAACGTTTCCAGGCCAGGCATGCTCATCAAGCATTCTCAAAACATCCTCTGGAAGCTCTGGCGCTCTATCACCAAGGTGTTGTCGCATAAAGTGCTTGGCAATCAATCGAATATCGCCCCGCCTTTCACGCAATGCGGGTACCGTGATTGGAATTACATTCAAGCGATAGAACAAGTCCGCACGGAACTCTCCACGACGCACTGACTCCTCAAGATTTCGATTTGTGGTCGCCACTACTCGAACGTCAATGTGAATAGGCTCTTTACCGCCAACCCGATCGACTTCTCTTTCTTGCAGAACGCGTAACAACTTGGCCTGAAGAATGATATCCATTTCGGATACTTCATCGAGCAAAATGGTGCCGCCATGCGCCAGTTCAAATTTACCAATCTTTCGCTGCTGGGCACCAGTAAACGCGCCCTTCTCATGTCCGAATAGTTCGCTTTCAAGCAAGTTCGCTGGCAGCGCCGCGCAGTTCACCGCAACAAACGGTCGAGTGCTGCGTGGGCTTGCGGTGTGAATAAGGCGCGCAATGAGCTCTTTACCAGTACCCGACTCTCCTTGCACCAAGACCGTCGCCTCACTACGGGCCACCGCCTCGCACACCTCCAAAATTCGAATCATTAGTCCATCGTTGGTTACGATCGCACGCCCCTTTGCCCCTTTGGTGGGCTTGGCGCGAAACTCCTGGCCCTCAGGACTGAGCACTTTCTCAACGACCCTCAGAAGGTCTTCAGCCGAAAACGGCTTCATGATGAAATCTGCTGCACCAAGTTGCATGGCCTCTACGGCCTGGGTAACGGTACCATGCGCAGTAATCATGACTACCGGCGGCGCCGCGGGGTGGTCCTTCAAGGAAGAAAGAATCTCCTGGCCACTGACTTCAGGCATGCGCTGGTCGGTGATGATAAGGTCGCAGGTATCATTCTCCAGGTACTGAAGTACCCCCTTGCCATCGCCAAAGATGACGGTTTCAAACTGTGCACGCATGAGCGCGGTCTTAATCGCAAGCTGCATGTTTGGATCATCATCAGCCACCACGATTTTTTGTGTCCTAGTCATCACTCATCCTCCTCGTGTCTCGAAATTTGGGCCTTTATCGTGCCTGCTGCCGCAAATGCAGAACCGCTTTGAGTTAAAATTACCGTTACACAGCTACCGACCTCAGGTGGGTTACAATTAGAGATGGAGATCTGAGCCGCGTGTTGGTCCAAGATCTTCTTCACCACCGCAAGCCCCAGCCCAGTCCCCTCACGCTTTCCGGTTACAAATGGCTCGAACAAATGCTCCATTATTTGCGGTTCGAAGCCCGGTCCGTTATCGGTAATTACAATCTCTGTACCTCCGGCCTCTCGATCGCGGGTATCCACCTGCACCACACCAGCATATCGTGTCGCCTCCGCTGCATTGGTTAGAAGATTTGCGAACGCCTGGCGAAGCGCATGCTCGTTCCCGCGAACATAGGGGCTCGCTTCAAGGGAATATTTTACGACAAGGTTAGAACCAGCCTGCTGCGCAAGCATCTCACCAAGCTCTTGGAGGATCGCGTGTAGATTCACCACAGCAAATGACGCGCGATTGTCCTTCGCAAAATGAAGTACGTTTTCGACCACATGATCGAGCGCCTTCATAGTGCGGTCCATGTGAACCACAAGTTGCATAGCTTGGGGGTTCTCCTGACTCTCTTCTCGTAAAAGAGACAGGAATAACCTCATGGCACAGAGCGGATTACGAATTTCGTGCGCAAGTGCCGCTGCTGTTTGGCCGAGCGTTGCGAGCCTAGTCTGTTGTGCAATTTGTTCGTCCTTCTGTCGCAAACGCGCCTTCAGTGCCTCTGTTTCCTGGCGAAGAATCTCGTAGTGAGCTTCAAGTTGTTTGCTGGCCTGAGAGAAGCGTGTAAACGCCCCTACCAGTTGATCTGCGGTGAATCCGGAGATTATCTCAGGTGAAGGTGCGCTCAGCGAGGCGAGCTTGTGGGCAACCTGACTCATGCGCTCTCCTGCAACTCAACGGACTGGTATGACTCCGTGCTCTTCTCCGCATCTCTCCAGAGCGCTTGTTCAACTACCGCACGAAGCAACTGAAACCAGGGGTCTGACGGTGGATACTGTGCGGTGGCAGCGTCAAGAAGCACCTTGGCTTCAGCCAATCGGCCAAGTCGAGTAGCGACCACCGCTTGCACGTACGATACCCAGCTATCAATAAACTTATCGGGAAAGAGCTCTCGACCTTTGCGAAGCCAGAAATCCGCCTGCTCCGGAAGATTTTGCTCTAGCGCCAGCACCACAAGGTGTCGCACTGCTTCCGGGGCTCGATCATGCTCAAGGGGAATTCGCTCGAACATTGCGCGCGCCTCTTCGGACCGCCCGACACGTTCGAAACAGCTTCCGAGCTCAAAGTGCAGCTCCCCAAGCGTCTCTTCCGGAGATTCGTCAACAGCCTGCGAGAGATGCTTGCAGGCTCGACCAATCTCCCCAAGGGATACCAACGCCTTGCCCCACACTGCCTGCACTTGAGCTCTCAGTGGGCTTGGTTGGCTCAACAGCGCGGCGCTTTTGCTCGCAAAAATAGCTGAGAGCTCAGGTTTCCCCAGTTGAAACTCAATCATGGCTCTTGAAAAATAGATTCGGGCTCTTTGCTCGGTGTTTAGATCGTCGGACTGCAAGGCTCGATCGAACATTTTTGCTGACTGGCTATTGAGCCCAAGTGCCCATGCGCTCTGTGCCGCTGCGAGCAGGGAAGCAGTAGTCGTTCGTCGACTGGGCAGACGTTCGAAGGCCGCCATAGCACGAAGATATTCGCCATCCGCATTCAGGCGCTCGACTTCTACTGGGTGCTGCGCCAACGCAGTTCCCACAAGAAGCGTTCCGCCGATAAAGGCGGATATGCAACGATTGCAAATCGCGTTCATCCCTCAAGCTCCGAAGCAATTGATGGCTCGGAGAGTGGCGAATCGCCCTCCACTAACACCTCAACTTGTGCGGCAAGACCTTTCTTTTTAATCTTTTCTACAAGCGTAGTTCGATTCAGCCCCAGGAGCCGCGCTGCAGCCTTCTTATTGCCACCAGTTTTATCCAAGGCCAAGGTGATCAGGTGCGTTTCGTATCGGTCAACCAACGCATTGAAGTCCACTCCACCTTGAGGAATCTCAACTTCAAGAAGCCCCTGGCAAACACGCGCCGGTGCTTCGCAAATATAATCAGGGAGCGCACTAACGTCGATCTGGTCCGTGTCGCCAAGAATGGCAAGCCGCTCAATCAGATTCTCCAGCTCACGAACGTTGCCGGGCCAAGTATAGTCTCTCAGCTTGAGTTCAATTTGCTCGGTTAAGCGCAGCTCCGGTCGTGATATCTCCTCTGCGGCAGACTCAAGAAAATGGCGGGCAAGTATCACCACATCGTCGCCACGGTCACGCAGCGCCGGTAGATTTATTGGGACGACTTGTAAGCGATAGTATAGGTCTTCTCGAAATCGTCCTTGACGGACTTCCTCGCGCAGGTCTTTGTTGGTCGCTGCGATTACCCGGACATTCACGTCAATGGTTCTGGTCGAACCCACAGGTTCAACTTTTCGCTCTTGAAGTACCCTCAGAAGCTTCACTTGAAGCTTAGGGCTCATTTCTCCTATCTCATCGAGAAATATCGTTCCCTCGTCGGCAAGCTGAAACCGTCCGATTTTCTGTGCGATGGCACCAGTGAAGGCTCCGCGTTCATGTCCAAAGAGCTCGCTCTCAAGAATCTCTTCTGGAATCGCGCCACAATTTACTGGGACAAGCTTTCCGGTTCGCCCACTAATGCGGTGAATGGCTCGCGCCACCAGCTCCTTGCCGGTTCCGCTTTCGCCAAGCACAAGCACGGTAGAGTTAGTACGAGCTACCTTCTCAACAACACTAAAAACTTTCTGCATGGCGCTACATTCGCTGATAATGCCAGCGAATGAAGTTTGCCGAATGGAGGGTAGTGCGCGCGGTAACGTCACCGGCCGTGGTGCCGTTTTTGGCGCCACTTCGCATTCTGAAGAAACGGGGGAGGACTCAGAACCTGAGGCAAACGAATACATGCTGCTCTCCTTAGCTAAAAACCTGCTTCCTGCAGTAAACCGGCATTGCGAACGAAACCAAACCAACCTTGTGCAACCTCACCCTTTCCGCGGGTCAAACCACTGGCGCACGCAATGCCTGTGTCAGTGAGATGGCAAGTTTCGTTCCACAGACGCGGATTCGTGGCAAATGATTGACCCGGCCAAAACTAAGCAAAATTCTTCCTGATTTTAAGCGCTTACCTTGATCGCGATTGTTGGGATTTCAGTCGCTTCCTGGTCGGGTAAAAAAAGTTACAAATAGGTGTTCAGTTTTGCGCGGCAGCTGCCGACAAGGCGCGCAAAAATTTCCACCTACATTCTCAGAATCATTTCCTCACATTTCTCGGTAACTATTTGAATATATGGTATAAATGTCGCTCTTCGGCGATACCCGGGGCACCTTTATTCTGATAACGTCACAGTCTCGTATATTTGAAGGGAGTCAGAATAAGCGACATGAATACCGGTGGTGTGTCGGAAATTTCGCCTAGAGCTAGAGGGATTGAAGAGCGAGCTCACGCGCGTGAGCCAATTTTTGGCTCGGTACGCGAACAGCTGGGGCCTCAGAACAAGAGCGATTTCGTTCAAGGGTTTGGTAGCTGCATTGATTTGGTCGCACGCCTACTACGTCGGGCTCCGGACGCATGGCTGAAGAGACAAGAGCCTTCGCATCTCGCTCAGATTGTGCGGTCGACTTTTTCAACTTTAGTTGAGTGGAATGCCCTCGCTCAGTCCAAAGCAACTAGCGCCAGCGGCCCTTCCAATACCGCCAGTAATAGTACTCCCGGACTCGCCGCTAGTTCGCAGGTGATTGTCTCTGGGCAGCTTGGTACCTACCCTGCCCCGGGCGAGACGAACAAATCGAATGACTCGAAGGATGCGAGCCTGCTCGGCGGCTTTGATACCGTTGACTCGATTCGCATTGCGCTACTCGATCGTCCTTTCATCATCAACACCATTGATGCCGTACTAAGAGCTCATGGTCGACGTCCAGCCGCCTTTCTTCATCCGATACTGTCGGTTGGCGGAGAATCCGTTTCTCTCTCCTTTATTCAATTACAACCCCAAGCAGCGTCGGGAGAGCTCCCGTCACAATCGCCTGAGAAAGAACTTGCAGAGCTGCTTTCCGATCTTCGACAAGCACTCAATCACCTCACGCTTGCCGCCGACGACTTTGCTGACATGCGCGTGGCGGTCGAACATTTTGCGCGCATGCTCCAGGTGCGTGCAGGAGATGCCCCAAACCAAGACCAACAACACGAGAGCGCTGAGTTCTTAAATTGGTTATTGGCTGACAGTCTTGTAATCGAAGGGGTTGCAACCTGGTCAGTTAAAAACTCGCAGCTCTCAGACGCTCCTTCGCGCAAGCTCGGGTTCTTTAAGGGCACGCCCCGCGACGACTCTGGTGCCGACGATAGGTCAAAATCAAACCTTGTTGATCGAGTCATCTCGGAGGCCCACAGCGACGCCCAAGAGTTGCTTCAATGCGGAGAGTCGCTTTCCGTTTCTCTCCTTTCGGAGCGCAGCCGTTTCCATCACCGCGGAAGGCTCTGCAGCTTCCACATCTATGTCCCTGGCCGATCAAACACTGATCCTCAGTCCGAGAGCGAGGATGCGCCGCTGGTGCTTTCCGTAATCGGGCAGCTCACCTCCAAGGCCACATCAGAAGAAGGGTCTCGCATTCCGGTGGTACGCGCTCGCCTGCGCGCCGTGCTTGATGCCGAGGGACTTCGCCCCAGCTCGCATCTTTACAAGGCAGCGCTTCGAATCATCGATGGCACCCCTAAGCATATTGTTCTCTCTGGAGACGAGCATGCCCTTCATATTCAGGTCGGTCTCCTGTTAGAGGCACAGCAACGCGGCGAACGTGCGTCCTGCGTAAGACGCGACAGATCCGGCAGAGGAGTGTGGGCAGTAGTTGCTCTGCCCTCATTCGAATTTACCTCCGAGATTCGCTCTGAAATAGCACAAGCATTTGCATTTGGACTCGGCGTTTCGAGTGACATTCCGGATGTCTTCGTTACCAGCGTCGATGAACCCCTTTGCAGAGTTTACCTCTATGCTCCAGTGGTGAAGGAGCCTTCTGCCGAAGACCTCGCGGCGCTTGAATTAATCCTTCTCGACCGCAGTAAGGGTTGGGCGAGTGCGCTTGGAGATATCCTCGCCGCTGCACCGACTTTACCGCTCACCAACGGCGCGCATGCACGCGAAGGAGAACTTAGAGAGCTGCGCTTTCATTACGCCTTCCCAGAAGACTATCAGGCTATTCATAGTCCCGCAGAAGCGCTGGACGACGTGGCGCTTCTCGATACCCTCTCTGAAGAGAACCCGCTCGCCGTGAAGCTGTGTTCGAGCACGTCCGCAAGTGAGGAGACTACTTCTATTAGCATCTGTTGCTTTGGGCGCGAGATTACATTGAGTCGATCTTTGCCGATTCTTGAGCACGCCGGCTTCGAAGTACTTCATGAACGCGCCTGGTGTGTCCGTCCACTTGGCGGACCTCGACTATTTTTGCACCGTTTTCCCGTTAAGGTGCGCGGCGACCGACCCTTCCCCGCCCTCGGAGCCGCCAGAGATGTGGTATCAGCGGGCGTACAGCAGGCACTGCTCGGCAAGTGCGAAGACGATATTTTAAATTCTCTCATGACAACTGCGGGGCTCGACATCGCGGCGCTCTCCCTGCTGCGCGCTTACTGCATGCTGCTGTGGCAAGTCAAAAAATTCGCCACTCGGCAAACCATTCGCGAAGCATTCGCCAGCAACCCATCATTTGCTCGTCAATTTTGGGAAGTCGCTAAGCTAAAATTCGACCCTTCATTGTCGCTTGCGCTAGCCGATCGAATCGCACAAACCGATAAGGGCGTAGCCGATCTTCGATCGGCCCTGCATGCCATACAGGACATAACCGCAGATCGAATACTTCGTGCGCTTGTGTCACTCCTGCAATTAACGGTTCGTACTAACTTTTTCGCAAAGCGAGCTGCGGTGCCCCTCGGAGCGGCTCTTGGCGATAAAAACGGGTCTGGCAAAGAGGTCAAGTCACTGCCTGGTCCCCGTCCTGAGGTAGTGGCACTCAAGATTCATTCTGAGCAGCTTGAGCTGCTCTCTCACCCACGACCACTCTTCGAAATATTCGTTTCAGCACCAGCGTTCGAAGGTGTGCATCTTAGGGGTTCACGAGTCGCGCGTGGAGGTATTCGTTGGAGCGACCGTCGCGAAGATTTCAGGTCCGAGGTTCGAGACCTCATGCGAACACAGCAAGTAAAGAACGCCATTATCGTTCCTTCGGGAGCAAAAGGCGGCTTTGTGGTTAAAGATCTACCGCAAGAACGAGAGGCTCAGGCCAACGCGGTGAAGGACTGTTACCGAGAATTTATTCGTGCCCTTCTCTCTCTCACCGACAACCGGGTCGACAATGCCCTGGTCCCTCCCCCAGGAGTGATCTGCCACGACGAGCCAGATCCATATCTTGTCGTCGCAGCTGACAAGGGCACCGCTTCGTTTAGTGACGTCGCGAACACAATAGCTGTCGAAGAATTTAAGTTCTGGCTTGGCGACGCCTTTGCCTCTGGTGGCTCGAATGGCTACGACCACAAGCGACTTGGAGTTACCGCGCGTGGCGCATGGGAAGCCGTTCGACAGCATTTCAAAGATGCGCGCATTGACTTCGAGAAGAGCCCCTTCACGGCAGTCGGAATCGGGGACATGTCAGGTGATGTGTTTGGAAATGGCTTGCTTGAGAGCAAAAACACCAAACTTATCGCCGCGTTCAATCATAAGCATATTTTCATCGATCCAACTCCCGATCCGGCCGCTTCTTGGAATGAACGTAATCGTCTTTTCAATATGCCTTTTTCACAGTGGAGCGACTACGACCTGACGCTCTTGAGCAAGGGCGGCATGGTAGTCGCAAGAGCAGCCAAGGAGATTGAACTGACAAAAGAGGCCCGCATAGCGCTCGGCCTCGCGAGCGACACACCGAAAATTTTATCGGGTGAGCAGGTAGTTTCACTTATCCTTAAAGCCCCCGTCGACATGCTCTGGAATGGTGGTATCGGCACGTACGTCAAATCAAGAGATGAATCTGACGGTGATGTAGATGATTCCGCCAATGACGCAGTACGCATCAACGCCGATGAACTTCGCGCCAAGGTGGTCTCTGAGGGTGGAAACTTAGGATTTACTCAAAGAGCACGCATAGACTTCGCCGAACGTGGCGGCTTGATCAATACCGACGCAATCGACAACTCTGGCGGCGTCGACACCTCTGATCATGAGGTCAATTTAAAGATTCTTCTGTCCGAAGTCGTCAAGAATGGCACTCTTTCACTGGAGGATCGCAATACGGCACTG
The DNA here is from genome assembly GCA_041739995.1 of Bdellovibrionota bacterium. Lineage (GTDB taxonomy): Bacteria > Bdellovibrionota_C > UBA2361 > UBA2361 > JBGSMV01 > JBGSMV01. Next base: position 165,017 of record JBGSMV010000029.1, on the reverse strand, counting down.
CGCGATGTGTCAACAGAAGTGGTCTCCTACGTGCTCTCTCACAATCGCGGTCAAGCCGTGCTCATATCGTCTTCTGCAAAACGAGGCAGCAAGAATCTTGAGTACTTTAAATCGCTCATGAACGATCTTGCCCGCCGCGGGTATCTCAATAGAGCCGTGCATATTCTGCCGAGCGACGAGACACTTGAAGACCGCGCACGAAAAGGCACCGGACTATTTAGACCGGAACTTGCGATGTGTACCGCAGGCGTTAAATTGTGGGTCAAGGACGAGCTCTTGAGCTCTGGCCTTACGCAGGATCCAGCGCTCTTCCCATTCCTCTCGGACTATTTCCCTCCACAATTTCGAGGCAAGTTCGACAAACTCATTCGTTCTCATCCTCTAGCCCCGAATATCATCGCGACTAGAGTGGCAAACGAATTAGTGGAGACCGTTGGTCTAACTTTTGTTCATCGCATGTGCCTCAGCCACTCAGTCGATCCATCCTTAGTGCTGCGTTCACTGCTGGCGGCACATGTGCTGCTTCAAACCCCTCAACGCAAGCTCATGATCCAGCCCTTCGATACCTTTGAGAATCACGAGCGCTACCAACAGTATAGAATTGAACTGAGTGCGGCTTTGCGAGAGGCTACTGCCTGGCTCATTTCCAATCACTCGGATTCGCAAAACACGAAGTCAAAGGCTGCCACGGCAGACTCTGTTACCAAAGACTCTGTTACCAAAGACTCTGCTACCTCGAGCACCAAAACCGGAGGCTCAGTCGGAGATCTCTGTACTGCTTATGCCGTGAACCTACAGTTGATTTTTAATCAGCCTCTTTCGGTCCTCACCGGGAGTCTTCGAGACTATGTCGAACGTAGAGTTCCTAAGTACACGGAACTTGGCTTTTCGGAGAACGCTGCGCACACCTTCGCGGTGTCGCCTCTGACGCCATCGCTATTTGAGATCCTGTGGGCTGCGCGTCGCTGTGTCGCTCAGCGCGGCGTTGCCCAGAGCTCTGTTTCTCAAAAAACTGGCGCTCTTCTGACAGAGACGGACGTTAAGGTCGCTTCCTCTGTATTTTGCACTTTGATCGACACGCTCGGCGTCTACGACTTACTGGCTGCCCAGCGAAGCATATCCACCCAGAGCAAGTGGGAACACGAGCTGCTACTCAGTTCCTATGATGATATTCGTCGCGCAACCTCGCTGATTGCCGTTTCGGCCATGTCGCACGGGGTGCAGGACGGGTCTCAGGTGGCGGCTTTCCTTCAGAAGATGCCGGGTATCGAGCGATTGCGCCTGTCTGCTCGTGAAATTGCTGAGGGCGCTCCACAAGTGGCAAAAATTAGCGTGTTTGCTCGACTACTTAGAACTTTTGCGGAGTGAGTGAATTTTCATTCATAGAAAGATCGTACTGTGTTGAACTATGTGGGGTGAGATATCGGGGGCATGCATTGCATGGTTTTACGACGCTCCGGTGAAAGAGCGGTGAGGCACAGTTAAAGAGCTCTGAGCCAAGAATAATGGACCAATAATCATGGGCCATCATATAGAGCGAGTCCTTATTCTCGCCCACGACGGCGACACCGCCGAGAAGGTCAGTAACGCGCTACGTTCATTCTGTCGCCAGCCCCCCACCATTACCACTCAGCCACTTTCTCCGGTCACTCATGAATCCTTGAGATCGTGGGGAGCCCAACTGATAGTGGTTATTGATGATCCAATGGCGGCAGTCCCTTGGTGCCCGGTCGCGATTCCAGTGCTCGAAAGTCTTCGATCCGCCGACTTGCTCACCCCTATTGTTTTCATTTCGCATCAGGAGTCTGCCGACGCACAAGCTCAGGCTTTGCTTGCGGGCGCTTCTGATTGTCTCTTTGATAGCGAGGTCTCTCCCTCGACTCTCGAATGCGCTATCCAGCGATCATTTGCGCGTCGAGAGGTCGATGTAAAGCTGCGCGAGCGTCTGGTATTCGACAAGCTCATTACCAAACTTTCTATGCAGTTCATTCATCGCACTCCGGATGAAGTGCGCGGCGAAGTCACCAGCGCCTTGTCAGTAATTGGCAGACATATTCAGGCAAGTAGAAGCTTCATATTTCTGCACAATGATGATGGATCGGCCACACAAGAGTACGAGTGGTGCGCCGAAGGAGTCCCCGCTTTAAAGGATCATCGCGAGCCGATATCTTTGCTGTCGCTGAAATGGGTCACCGACACCCTTTCCTCGATGGGTGCAATTTTGGTGAGCGATTCGTCCCCACTCCCTCCAGAAGCAGTAGCCCTCAGCACTATAATCCAAGAAAGTGGCGTGAAAGGCCTCGCTCTTTTCCCTCTTGAATCCAGAGGCACTCTCATTGGTTCGGTGGGGTTCTCCACCCTCAGCGCACGAGCGCTATGGAGTCCAGAAACGGTGCGCCTACTGAAGATCACCGCCAATATTCTTGGAGCTGCGCTTCAACAGCGGAAGGTCCAACGCGCCTTGCATCTCTCTGAGTTGCGTTACCGAACGGTAGTTCAAGGCCTTGGCGAGGGCATTCTCTTGTGCGACCCCTCGGATCGCATTCTTCAAGTAAATGACCGAATGGGCGAAATCACTGGCTACTCTTCCGCCGAACTTATTGGACAAGTGGCCGATGAGTTTCTCCTGCCCCCCGGAGATGCCCACCTCTTGCGAGAACATACTGCCAAGCGCCTTCAAGGAGAGAACGAGCGTTACGAAATCCGCCTTAAGCGCAAGGATGGCTCGCAGTTCTGGGCCCAGATCAACGCCACTCCTGTGTATGAGGACGGCAAGATTATTGCCACGCTCGGCGCAGTGACGGACGTCTCAGCTCAGAAGGAAAGCTCCGAAGCGCTGCGCGCCAGCGAAGAAAAGTATCGCGACCTAGTCGAAACCTCCAGCGATTTAATCTGGTCAGTCGACCTGTCTGGCCGTATCACGTTTGTGAACAGCGCATGCCGAGCCGTGTACCGGTGTGAACCGCAAGAACTTATAGGGAAGTTGTTTACTGACCTGGTAGATCCTACTTGCCGAGAAAAGGACATGGAACTTTTTCGGGCGGTGCTTGGCGGCAAAGAAGTCATTCAAGCCGAGACCAAGCACCTTCGTCCGGACGGCTCTACTATTTCGCTCTCGATAAACGCGATTCCACTACGCGGACCAGAGCAAGAAATCGTCGGCGCAACTGGTACGGCAAGCGATATCACCCGGCGCCGTGAAGTCGAGGACGAACTGCGTGCGCAGGAGGAATTTCTGCGACAAGTAGTTGACCTTGCGCCGAATCTTATCCTTGTAAAGGATAGTAATTTTAGGTTCACGTTAGTGAACCAAGCGTTTGCGTCCCAATACGGGCTTACCCCCGCAGAAATCGTTGGAAAGACCGACGCGGACATTCATCCAAATAAGAAAGAAGCTGCTACGTTTGTTGAAGAGTGCAAGTACGTGCTTTCGTCCTTACAGTCTTGCGAGACCCTCGAATGCCCTATTACTGATCCACAAACCGGCGAAATTCGCTGGCACTATACCATTCGAAAGCCGTTAGTTCTCCCAGACGGACGCCCACCACAGGTTCTGACCGTTGCCACAGATATTACCCTGCGACGCAAGGCAGAGATGGAGGCGTTGCGTCTTGAAAAGCAGCTGCTCCAAGCCCAGAAGATGGAAGCGATTGGACAACTGGCGGCCGGGGTCGCGCATGATCTGAACAATGCCCTGGGAGCCGTGGTCGGACATCTTCAACTATTGCAACTTTCAAGGGATCTCTCTCCGTCAATCGCTAATTCTCTTGAAATTGCGCTCGGCGGATGCGAGCGGGCGCTTTCGCTCATTGAACAGCTGCTCGGATTCTCCCGTCAAGGCAAATACAATCTACAAACTCACTCCCTCCGTAAGCTGGTTGACGACACGGTCTCGTTTCTCAGCAAGGTTATCGAGAAAGATATAGAGATTCGATTTGAAGGGGACGGTCGGGACTATATGGTACAAGTCGATGCAGGGCAGCTTCAACAAGCCCTCACCAACTTGATCATCAATGCCAAACAGGCCATGCCCAAGGGCGGCACCATCACTTTCTCGTTCGAAAAACGAAATATTCCTGACCCCAGCGCCTTCAACGCCAAGGCGGTTGATAAGCAATATGTGCTGCTTTCGGTAAGCGATTCGGGTTCCGGAATTGATCCCCTGATCGCTCATAAGATTTTTGAGCCCTTCTTTACCACCAAGCAAGCACCGCGAGGTGGCGGCACCGGCCTTGGCCTTGCGATGGTTTATGGAATTTTACAGAGTCATGGTGGATGGGTTGATATAGACTCCTCGTATGAAGAGGGCGCCTGCTTTAGGATGTTCCTCCCGCTTCGCTCGAATGAAGGAACTAATATGAATCAGTCATCGGGAGACCGTAACGCCCCAATTTCACCGTCATCAGGCACCGTGCTGGTCGTTGATGACGAGCCGATCTTAGTGGACTTGACCCGGCGCTTCCTTGAGATTGCCGGCATCGCTTCAGTCGGCTTTACTTCTCCCGAGGAAGCAGTCGTTTGGTACCGAGACAATCATTCGACCATCGATTTGGTTGTGCTTGATATGAAGATGGCCAAAATGGATGGGCCGGCCTGCTTTGCCGCACTCCGAGAAATTAATCCGAAGGCCCGAGTCGCAATTCTTTCCGGCTACGTCCAAGATGAAGCTGCTCAGCAGCTCCTTTCAAATGGCGCTCTGCGTTTTTTCCAGAAGCCGCTTAAGTACCCAGAACTCGTCAGATGGATAACAGTGGAACTAAGTGAGCCATCCAGTTAGCTCGAATTTCTCACCTCCCTTCTGCTGCGGAGATTTGAGATGCCTCTGTGCGGTTCATGACGAACGTCGATTTAAATCGCTCCTTCAGTTTTTGGCATACTTTTAGGGATACTTTGGGCAGGGGCCCACCACGTGACGCGCGAGCTCAAAGAGTAGAAGTGGGGGGATAACCAGAGAACCTAGTTAAGCGCCTCGCAATGCTTCGCATGCTCCCCTCCACTTTCCTTAGCAGCGTCTAGTCGACGGCCTCGGCGAAGGACTGCCCGCATTCGGAACAACAACCTGTGCCTTCCGTCATCGGGTACGAGCATCTGGTACAAATCCGCGGCGTTCGTCGAGCCCGGCGATAGTACTCTCGCTGAACAGCGAAGAGGTGCAGAGCTCCACACACAATCGCAGCGATGGCGCATAGGATCGGGACGACGTAATCCTGAGCGGAGAATGTCGCCGTTGATCCAGAGAGTAGCGGCCGCAAGATTGCGAGGCCCACCACTCCCAGCAGAAGTAGCGAGCCGTACAGCGGAAGCTTCACTCTAAACGAAACGCTCCACACCTCGTGCCTCGGAAGGCGAAGGTCCAGGTAGACCAAAACCGCACCGCCAAGGGCAAGGAGCGTGGAGAGCACAGCAGCCACTACTCCGATGGCTTGGAAGTCGCCACCGACACGACTGGCGAGCAGTAGCCCCATCGCCAACGAAACCGCTCCGACTAGCGCCATACGATGACGCGATACCCATCGGGTGGTCATACAACCTCCTTTCAACCTTTCTGGTACCCCCGGCACCACAGCAGATTCTGCTGGACTGCTCGAGACACGCTAAAACCTTGGTTTAGACCAGTCTTGCCACTACCACAGAACGAACGGGTAAGCTAATGGGGCAACAACACTGTGAGATAATTACCGACATGGAAGGTCGCGATATGAGACGAGTTCTCGGTTTCTTCGTGTTTTTGGGGGTCAGCGCCCTCACTGTTGGTCTGTGAATTGAACGTCGAGCACAACAAGAGCTTAAGTTCACACTTACCGATCGAACAGTGCCGGCGACCATCGGGCTTGTCGCGCTGATGCCCGAGCGGCGAGTGGTGGCGAGTAAGCGAGAGACAGTTTTGGAACGAGAAAAGCTTCTGTCCATGCTGTCGCACGAACAGAAGCTTGAAGCCTCACCTCAAGTCCTTAGGACAGGAAAAGCATACCGACCCAGATCAGCCCATACGCGAGACCTGCCACTCGATAGTTTCCCCCATCGCCGTGACTGAAAAGCCATAAGCGAAAAGCCAAAAGCGAAAAAAGAGTATGGACCGATGGCTCATCACGCGGAATGAATCGCTTCGAGTCTACAGATCGTTAAGGCACTGAATGAAGGCATCCGCGGCTCTATTGTAGGCGTTACTAGCTGCAGTGCAGAATCCGTAATTAATCCAGTAGAAGTCCCAGGTGTAGTCGCAGCTATTTTGAACATTGCGGTAGCGGGCGTTGAGCTGATCGCACTGGTATTGGCACGCGCTATCCACACTGGCGCAGTTTACCGCATAGGCACTTTCAGCAGAGATCAGCAGTGAAACCGACGCAATCAAACCGAAAGACAATATCTTGATAGTTTTCATAGTTCCTCCAATCAGATAAAGACTAAGCAGAATACGACCAAAAATCCCGAACGAACAAAAAACAAACAAACAAACAAACAAACAAACAAAATTGCCGAGGTCGAAAAACCGAGTGTCCACAAAACCTCTTGACCTCTTGTCGACGCGATCCCACTTCCCTCGCAGTTCCCCACTCTGAATCAACAACTAGCGGACACGGCCACTAGAGGCCCCACTCGCCAAAGGATACAGCGGAATCAGCCAGATGCCCCGCGCTGACGCACTTTCAAATAACCTCGCCCTTTTAGCGAAGCAATCAAATTATGTCCTCACTAGTCTCGAGTGGGGAATGCGGCACCCTCACATTTCACTACCACTCCGCTCGCCGGACGTGTGGATAGAGAATGCCAAGTAGCAATGTCCCGAAGATACTGTGGTTCTCCAAACTCTACCCTCTTCGGATTATCACAATGTGCCACGGTTGATCTTTCGACGGTTGGATGACGAGGCTGCGAGAACCTGAATAGGGCTAAGGTCCGCCAGCGCAGCAGAGATACGCGGCGAGGAATAAAGCTGAGAGAGATGCGGGGGGACTCCAGTGGGCGGTTGATTGCTAGGGAAATGCGTTTCACTATCTACGTAAACATCCCCGTTTTCCAAGTAAGAAACTTTGCGTGCAAGTTCCAATTATGTCGATATGTATCGATGCGCAAAGCGGGACAATCGCACTGACTGCTTAAGGTCAGATCACACATGCGCGTCAGTTGATTTGGAAAGAATCTGCATCACTACCCTCTCCGCCGTCTCAAACACTTGCGCCGGCTCCGTAGCGAAGTGGTCCCTGACCCAACCAAGTGCCTCTTCTCGGGCACCACGATTAAGCAACGACCTTACACGTGCCAAAGCTAAAACAGGGAGCTCTGGGTGAGCTTCGCTAAATTCCTGAATAAGGTCCTCGCCCGCCATCGAACCCAACAGAAAATCATACAAGTGAGCCGAGCGAATTAAGTGACAGGCAATTTCGACACTTAGCGCCTCGCGCTTTTCAAGCGAATGCCGCGCAGCTTTCAGTGCATGAATAAGGGCTTGGGTGGTAAGGCCCCGGTCCACCTCAAAAGCTGAGGCTGCCAACGAACTGAAATTCACCGCTGCGCCCGTGTGACGGCGAGCGTCGGGCACTCGTTTTAGCGCGCGAAGTTCCAAATCAATCGTTTCAGCTCTATGAATTGGTAGATGTTTTGCAAGAATCTCAGCCCTGCCCTGTTCGGCGATACGTTTGCAAAGTGCTTTATCAGCAAGCAAAGATTGAATCTTGGCAACGGCATCATCAACATTGCTCTTCTCATAGGTAACCAGATGCTCGCCATCCGTGAAGAGGTCGAGTAGCCCATTCCCCGAACTTTCGGTCAGTAGCACCGTTCCACACATCAGGGCTTCAAAGACCCGAAAATTCAGGTCGCCTTTCACGGTTTGATTGATAACAATGTCGCTCTTAGGAAAATACTCCCAAAAAGCCCCCTTGGTGACCAAAACGTCCACCCGCTGCTTCAAAGCCTCAAAGAAATCCACCCGCCAAGGATTCAGTGCGCGGTCAAGATTCCCCACAAAGCAAACAGAAGCGACACGCTCCTCCGATGGCTCCACATAGCGACTGGCCCACAGCGGAAGCCACTTGGGCTCAAGCCCAGTTTCATGAAACGGCCCTGCAAAGTCCTTTTGAGCGATATAGGTGCAGTCGGCCATGTGAGCCGAGTAGCGGTGCAGATGAGCGTGGTGGTGAGTGTCGACTGAATAGAATAGAACTGGACAGCTAGTTTCATCCAATCCCGCCACAAACCATGGACTGCTTTCATCGTGCACGACAATCGCATCAGGCGTAAAACCAGCGGGAAGTGCTTTAAGTACAGTGTCGATGTGCAACACGCTGTAGTCGAAGCGAATTGGGAAATCTCTTCCAAACCCGGCCACCACTACTTCATGCCCTGCTGCTCGCAGCTCATCGGCAAACCAGGATTGATTGAGAATTAGAATTTTCACCCTGCGCTATCCTTAGCTTTCCTGGCCTGATCTATAACGGCCCGATTTCTATCTCCGAGAAAGTTCCCGCACGGAACCTTGAGAAGCTCCCACTTCTACCTTCGTGGTCTTTGTGGTCTTCGTGTTTGAATCAAATTTACGCCAATCGCGGGAACTTGTTTGCACCACTAAGACCACCAACATTTAGTTTTTCAGCGTCTCCTTATCAAGCTCAGTGTGAGTGCCCCCCACCACCGGATTGTCCCATTCGCTGCTCAATAATCCCTTTGAGTTCAACCGCTCGCTCGTGGGCTGGTTCAAAGATTATTATCTTCTCAATCTCGCACTTGGCCTCTGGCATTTTATTCTGAGCATACAAACATCCGGCCAGAGAATACACGAACTGCAAGTCAGCTGGATGAAGGTCTAGGTACTGCCGCAAGGCTTGTTCGAGCTCCGCGAGCTTCTTCAGTGGATAGGCAAGCTCAACAAGGCCAAGCAAAGCACGCAGACACTCAGGATTTGCCTGAGTTGCGCGCCAATACCAGTGCCAAGCCTGTTGCGATTCCTCTCGCTGAAACGCACAAAGCCCTAGTCCAGCACAGGCCACATCATATGATGGTGAGAGCATCTGCGCTTTCTGAAACAGGGCTTCCGCCTCGCCCCAGTTACCGGCATGGGCGGCAAGAGCACCCTTGCCGCAGAGTGCCCTGGCAGATCGCGGGTTAGTGCCCAACACAGAATCAAACAAGCGACGGGCCTGCTCAATTTCCTCTCTGATGCAATGAACCTCTGCCCTTAATAACCTAGCCTGCTCAAGAAATTCGCCAGCCAATCCACGCGCAAGAAACTCATCGCAGGCTTGCCCAGCCTCGGCGAGTTGATTGCCTCTCTTGAGCTCTTCGATGTGAGCCAACACTTGCTCAGGCGTCCCACCGTTCAATGACGGCGCCACTACGCGTGGTTCGGACGGCTGAGATGCGGTAGTTTCCCATTTTTGACTACCGTTGCTTGCTGGCGCTCCAGTCGATACTGAAGGTTGCGCGTTCTGTACGCTGGTCGACGACTTTGTAGGGTCTTTTTGTGCAGGAACAGCAAACGGAGTCGCCTTCAGCGCCTGCAACCATGAAGGTTCCGCAGGCATGCTGGCCTCAGAGGTAGCAACATTTGTCGTGTGCTGAGGAACGGAACCAACGGAGCTGCCCACAGGCGCCACGACCGGAGTCGCGGCCCTGCTTGCCCTAGAGCGAAGCTCTGTGCGCAATTCTCCCGCGCCGCGATGTGAGGAGTCACGGGCCAACACCGCATCAACTATTCGTGACGCTTCCTCAAAATTCCCTTGTTTATAGACACAGCCTGCTAAGCAGAACTGGAACTCGTTGTCGTCTGGACAACGCTTCAGGTACTGCCTAAGCGCCTGTTCAAGCGGTGCAAAATCCCCTAGCACATTGGCACATTGAATAAGCTGGTGGAGTGCCGTGGTCTGGGTGTCGTCAATGCTGAGCGCTTTAATCAACAGGCCTTGCGCACTACGATACTCCCCGTCCAGAGCAGCGCACATGCCGAGTCCAACAATTGATTTTGTCTCTCTAGGATCAATGGCGAGCGCACGTTCAAAGTACCGCTTCGCCTCCGGTCGATGCTCTTCAGCCAGGGCAACCGCACCTAAGGACCGCAGGCATTGAGCAGACCCAGGGCTACGCTGTTCAACTTCTCCAAGAAGCTGTCGTGCTTTGACGAAATCACCCGCTCGAGCTGCGTTCTCTCCTGCTTCGAGTAGCTGCGCTACCTCCGCATTTGGCTTGTTTCCATCAATTATCGCCGAAGCAATTGATGATCCCACAGCTGGTACTGAATTTTGCATTGGTGCCGCCGGACTCTCCACCCGAGCAGCGTAGGCCACGGTTGGCGTTTCGATACGCACTGATGTCGCGGCAAGGCGCGGAGTACGTCCCACACTTTGAAGCACCTTTTGATACACATTGGCGGTAGCTTCAGCTGCGCTCTTCCAGCGATATTGTTGCACGTGCGCACTTAACCCAAGGTCGACCGGTGCGTAGAACGCTGCAAGCACCGCATTCTTGATCGAACGAGGATCTGAAGGCGATGCATACATCGCAAGTTCAGCGAAATAGTTTGGGGTAGTACCAGTGGCACTTACCACTATGTTCTTCCCGTACGCTGCGGCCTCTAAAGACACTAGCCCTGGAAGTTCATACCAACTAGGCAATGCGTGTACTCGACAAGCAGCGTAAGCGCTCGAGAGCATTTCAGGAGAGAGCCTTCCGAGAATTATCGTCTTGCCCTTTCGCTTAAACTTTCGAACCGCCTGTTCGTACTCTGGCTGATAGCTAAATCCGCCGCCGACCAACACCACGGGAATATCTGAATGTTCGAGCGCTTGAAGCAGCATCAGCTGATTCTTTCTCGACTCGATTCTGCCCACACACAGGACAAAGTCAGAGACTCCGTGCTCACGCACAAACGTAGCCGCGCTTCCGTCAGCTCCCAGGTCAAAACCCACTGGCACTTCGAGAATTGACTTGGCACTTGGATAATCTCGCCTCAAGACCTGGGTTTCTCCATCTCCGTTTGCAATGAGCGCATCGGCATGTGCGGCGACCCAATCGTTGTTGAATCGAGTCGATGGGACTACTGCGCTTAAGCGCCCCCACTGGCTTCGCAGCCATTCGCTATTCTGACCACGACTTACGTACTCAACCAATATTCGTGCTGCTTCCCAAGACTGGTTGTGGAAGCTTGGCACATCTTCGCAGAGCGTCGTCACCACAAAGGGCGTCTTGGCCTGCACACAGCGTTCCGCTTGTGCTTTCAGTAGATCGGGCAAGGCGAAATTGAATAGATGCACCACGTCGAAGTCTTCAGGACGGCAGCGCCCCTCAACATCAATTTCGACTTGATGTCCCAGCGACCGAAGCTCAATAGCCGTTTTCTCGAGCACCACGGTGTCGCCACCGCGCTGACTAAGAGCATTTGGGCGCGGTTGCATCAGTATTTTCAACGCCATTGGACGAGCTATTGAGGGTGCTTGTTTATTCCATTCCATTTCCATTCTCCGTGAACTCGGATCGAAATTGTCGTTCGCTGTGGGCTCCACTGACATACGAGCATAAATGTCTAGAATCGTTTGCGCCGTTCGTGGCCAACTATACTGCTCGGCGTATGCACGAGCGCTGGCTTGAATATGGGTGCGTAGTGGCTGATTGGTAAGAAGCAGCTCCAGCGAGAGCGTGAGGGGGAATCCGCTGGTAAGGTGCCACACTGCTTCGCCAAACGGCTGAAAAGGTGGCGCTAAAGAAGTGACCACCAGGGCTCCCGATCCCACTGCCACCGCACATGCGCCAGAGGCTTCGTAGTGCGAGGAGCCATAGTTCATTAGCACAATGTCTGAGGCCTGCAGGTATTCCGTGACTTCTGCCTCCGGAACAAATTTATCAAAGAAGGTAATTCGATCCTGAACCCCTTTCGTAGTTGCAAGCTCTTTGAGGCGTGCTGCGTATCCCTGACTGTATGGATCGCTTGCCATGACTTGGCCCACCAGAGCACCACGCGCGTCGACCCCGCGCTGCACCAAGTGCGCTACGCCCTCGATAACTCCTTCCATGCCTTTGTGGGGCTGGATAAAGCCGAACGAACTAATCAGCACCGCCTGGGAGGAGACGCCTATTTTCTGTCGAATTGTAGTGCGCTCTTCCGGGGTGATCGCAGACTGCACCTGCACTCCGTGCGGTACGACTTCGACATTCTCTGGAATCGCACCGTTGGCTACAAGTTGCGCACGGTTTTCTGGTGCATGCACGATTACTCGATCGACTGCGCCTACGAGTGCAGCCAGTGCCGGCTGGTATGTGAAAGTATTGTGAAGATGCGCAACAACCTTTACGCCACGCTCCCGAAGCTTTCGCACTAGCGTACTGAGTACCTCCCCGGCGAAGAACTCTGGATGAACGTTCAAGTGCACAAGCACCACTCCGCTTGAAACAATCGCCTGCTCAAGCTTTCCGAGATCCGCACTTCCTTTGTTCCAGCAGCGCACCACCCGCGCGTCGTCCATAGACGCTGGCGGCACACTCTCGGAGAACACCACCGTGGTCTCCGCAGGAAACTGAGAAAATAGATATTTCGCGTAAGTTGCTAGTCCACATGACTGGTTCCAGGTACTCACCACTCCAATTTGACCTCGCACGAGTGGGCTCTGTCGTGACTGCTGAACGGCCTCGACTTGTGCAAGCAGGTCGCTCGCCACTCTCTCCCAAGTAAATCGAGGACGACAAAGTTTTAAGGCTTGCGTCGAAAATTCTTTTAAGCGCTCCGGATTGGAGAGCAAGAGGTCCAGGGAGCCAGTCAGTGCCTGCGGAGTTATTTCCTTCATCACCAGTGCGGTTTCTTGATCACGCACGCCTTCTTTGAGACCGCCCACATCAAATGTCAAAACAGGACAGCCGGTGGCTTGCGCCTCAAGTGCGGTCAAGGGGAAAGGATCGAACCAAATACTTGGGATGACACATAGTCCGGCCGTGCTCATGGCCTTACCGACTATCTCCTGGGAGACTTTCCCGTGGAATTTGATTCCCGGGACTTTTTGTTCAATTTCCTTTTCATTGAATAGCGGCGCCCTGCCCCACAAACCACTTGTTCCGTACACGTCCAAAGTAAGTTGGGGATATTTTGGTTTAAGCGCGCAGAAGGATTCGATCAGCCAGTGGATTCCTTTGTCTTCGACCAGAGCGCCAACAAACACTAATTTTTGAAAATCGCGCTCAGCTGGCTGCCCCACCGGGAACAGATCGAGGTCGACCCCATTGAAGAGTGTCACTACTTTCTCGGGCGGAGCTCCCGCCTTTAAGAATATCTCACGCTGCGCGTTTGAAACGCACACCACTCTGTCCGCAACACGACAAAGCACCTCAGGACGAATTCCAGTATCATTGCCGGATCGATCATGCGAGATAAGTATTCGCGCCACGCAGCGCTGGTCGTTGCGACTTTCAAGAATGACCTGCGCTCTTCCCGCTGAAATGAGGCAGTAACGCCCCCGTTCGTGCATTCTCTGGAGTGCGGCTTGGGTATCAAAGGCTTCGCCAAGGTCCCACCACTCTACGGCGGACTTGTTCTGGTCGGGATTCAGACTGACTCCGCTCGCCGAGTTTTCCGCTTTGTGTTCTGAACCAGAGAGCTGAGCGGCCACCACCACTTGGTACCCGCCGGCGCAAAGCGCTTGGGCCAGCGCACGGGTAGCGTTCTCGGCGCCGCTATTGACGCCCTTCCTATCAAAGGGGTGATCCTTGTGGACAATTAAGTAGTTAATATTTCTCATGTAATCGAGCACACACCATGATGCACGATCCTTGAGATGCAATTTGGGAATTCCAAGACTCAGGTGTTTCAGGGTCTTAACAGACCAGACCAGGCCTCAGAAGCCTCCAGAGGGCTTTCGGGGCACTCATTTCAGAAAATAAGAGGCGCTCTTTAATCGAAGGAAAGCTCTTCTTCACCGGAGCCCTCGACGCCGCTGCCGTCAGCTTTCTCTACAGCGTGCCCGTCTTTGATGCGTCCGTTTCGAATCTGGTAGTATGCGTTCTGGACAAACAGATAGCGATCAAGCGAACTCTTGCGGCTGGTCTCGATGGCGGGGTCTAGCTCATAACGAGTTTGCACCACCTCCAGTCCTTTCGCGCCGTAGGTCACCGCATCGGCCGTAGGATCGTGGTCAATAACAGAACCAGTATAGAAGAACGGATCCAGAAACGCGTCACCGACTTTACCGACTGCATCGCGAATATTGCTTGGGCCCAGAAACGGCAATACGAGGTATGGCCCTGCCGGCACCCCGTAAGTCCCAAGCGTCACCCCAAAATCTTCCTTCGCTTCGTTCACTCCCCACTCGGAGGCCACATCGAACAAACCACCTGCTCCCGCAGTAGTGTTAATGCAAAAACGCGCGAACTGAGTAGCGCCCTGCTCTCCTTCCAGCTGCAAGAACGAGTTCACAATTCGAACCGGCGCTTTAAGGTTTGAGAAGAAATTTCCCACCGTGTTTTTGACGCCGTCAGGAAGCACATAGTCGTAAACGTCGGAGACAGGCTCAAGCACATAGACGTCGACCTTATCATTGAACCAGAAGATCCCGCGATTTACTGGCTCGATAGGATCCCAAGGCTGTTCCGGCTCGATCGAAGAACGTGCACTACAAGCAGTCACCAGCAGCAATAAGCAAAACAGCAAAGCTCCGCGTGAAAGGAAGCGAAGGAAGAAGGCACTATCTGAACGGGCAGACCCAAATCGCTGAGACATAAGAACTTCCAAACGTAAACTTTATCGGGAACTGCGCACACCCTTTTGTGCCGCTCGCTCAAACGCCCTTGCAATGGCCGCTCGATTCAGGGGCCTGGCAAGCACTTCGCCCACGGCACTCCCCTGACAGGCGTAGGTTGATCCAGAACTTGAACCTTCCGATCCAGTGCCCTGAACTACTACAAAAGCCGTATAATTACTGGCCGAACCTTCGACACGCTGCTGGTGGCGGATTTCATCGACGGCTTCGCATGGACTAAGCTCGCTTGAGCTTGCGTCAAGCACCGTCATCGCCACTGAGCTATCGAAGAAATCCTCTAACTCAATTTCGTCCGTAACCGCCGTAACGTGTGTCGCAATTCCTGAAAGAGCCGCTGCCACACTACGCTGAAAAGCTGGATCTTCACTTACTACCAAGACCCGAGAGACCGCGGAGGCTTCGGGCTCCTCGCTCTTGTTGTAAATGTTTCCAAGCCAATTCTCCCTTGGTCCACGAGAAACCTTTCCATTGGGGACCACGCCAGACTGAGGCGCCACAGTGGCTGTGGGAGCGGCCACTTCCTTGGCAGCATTTTCAGGCGGAATTTCCTGCAGCGCTGAAAGAGGAAACATTTCACCGGCAACCACCGCTTCCGCGGTCCCGGTGGGGCTCGGTTCGATCAGCGGTGTTCTTGTTCCTCGAGGCGTAGCGGTAGGGGTTTCATCCTCTTCATCCGGGATTTCTGTGTCATCGGGAATTTCAGTAGGCGTGCCAGTCACTTCCGGAGTCGGGTTCCGCAAGCTTAGTTGCGTCGCAAAAAAATAGTCCTCATTACAAGATTTATTCGCTCCCAGCGCGACAAACAGTCCAACCAAAAGAGCAGAATACAGAATTCGCGCGCCAAGCCAGTGGAGGGAACGTCTAAGCGATCTATATGATGAACGCGAGAAAAGCATTGGACTGGGCCTTCTAAACTGGGCTCTGTAAATACATTCCGGGCTACGCACGCCCCAGCGGCAATCTAAGACCGTACCTGCCTTGGGCACAAGTAGGGACGAGCCGTGGAACAGTAGCAGACAGACTCCCTGCCTCGGAACCCTAAGAATCCGGCTATGGCCTAGGTACTAAATGGGCTTCCAAAAGAGACGTAAATGAACATTGGCACCCTCTTGGCAGTTACCAGAGGGTTCCGCCGGACTCTCTGAGACAGCATTTTCCGCTATCCACCTCATACATGAGGCAGGCCCGGGTGCTTTGACACCCCATAGAGGTGTTCAGTACACTACCAGCGCCACTCGCCGCTCAGGGGCAGCTCCCAGCGACAACTTTTAGCCGGAGGATTATTTATGACACACGAACTTCCCCCTCTCCCTTATGCCTATAATGCGCTTGAGCCTCATATCGATGAACAGACCATGCGTCTTCATCACGACAAGCATCACCTTGGCTATGTAAACGGTCTCAACAACGCCGAAGCGAAGCTCGCCGAAGCCCGTGCGAAAAATGACTTCTCTCTCGTAAAGCATTGGGAACGGGAAGCCGCCTTTCATGGTGCAGGCCATTTTCTTCATGTCATTTTTTGGGAGAACATGAGCCCCAATGGCGGTGGGAAGCCAAGCGGAGCGCTCATGGAGGCTCTCACCCAGCGCTTCGGCTCTTTTGATTCCTTCATGGCACATTTTAAGGCCGCAGGTGCCGCAGTCGAAGGCTCAGGCTGGGTACTGCTCGTGCAAAACCAAATGACTAAAGCGCTTGAAATTCTGACGGCAGAAAAGCACCAGGACCTCTCGCAATGGGTCAGCACCCCGCTACTGGTCTGCGACGTGTGGGAGCACGCCTACTACCTGAAGTACCAAAACAACCGTGCCGCCTATGTGGAGGCTTTCACTCAAGTCATAAATTGGGATGATGTTTCTCGACGTTTTAAATAAACGAACCAGAACATTCTCTCTAGATCTGCCTCTGGGGATCTGAAGGTCGAGCGGTAAGATACCAGTGTCCTGAGTTAAGAGTTCGATGAATAATTCTCGCCGCGCTCGCTGCTCTCTTTGTGAAGATATTTAATGAATTACACAATGAGTTCAGCGAGCAAAATACTTAGACTAACTTCTGACTCAGAACACTCGCTTTCCGCCCCGTGACGGGACCGCATTGGTTCCCGGGCGACAGAAATAGAATCGGGTTCGACATAACAACGAAATAACCGCCTCGAGCCTAGGAAACATTTTCAACTTCAAAGACAATGGTAGCCGATATGACCTCAGCGCAGGATGCCTCCTTACAGAACTTGTCGCTTGAGACGCTGACCGCTTCTCCCGAATGCTCCCTCTACAAGGTGAAAGAGCCCGGAGCGTCGGCCATTCAGAAGTTTGTTCTCTCGACGCCTGAAACCAGGGCGATTTGCAACGATCCGTTTCTTGCTGGAATCGCCTACACCCGAGCGCTGCAAAAGGGCTGCACGAAAGCACTTCAGGCTCTGCGTTCTCTAAAGATGTTATCTCTACAGGAACAGCAGACTATCATCCTGCACATACTTCGCGGCGGTTTAAATTTCGGCTTACGCGAAGCAGTCGCCGACGCGTTCGACTTTTCGTACCACGCATCTGCTTTCGTCTCGGCGCAGCGCATTCGCAAAAGCTCTGAGTCGCCGGACTGGATAATCACCGAGAGCGGTTATCAGAAACTTTCTTTGCACGACTCAACACACGTCATATTCGGAGACGTGGTTGCAACTGGCACCAGCCTCCAGCACGGTCTTCGCAAGATGGCCGAGTCTTCTCTGGACCATGGCGTACAGGTGTCGGGCATTACGCTATTCACTATCGGATCTCCTCGGGCCCATGAAGTGCTCGAAGAGCTCGATCGCTCATACCGCGAAACCTTCGATGCATATACTGGAGCCACGGTTGTCTATCTGGAGGGCATCTTTCAAATGGCAACGTTTAGTACCCCGATGCGCATCAAGCTCGACGGCACTGACCTGCTTCGCACCAACGCGCTGCTTACGCCTGAGTTCATTGAGTCTCAGTACGAGAAGCCAAGCTTTCCGCTTGAGAGATGCACGATCTACGACGCCGGCTCCCGCGCCTTCGACATTGTCGAGTACTTTGAAGACGTCATGGACTATTGGACCCAAACCCTAGGGCTCGCCAAGAAGGGTGTGACTTTTAAGGATCTTCTGCGTGAACGCTTCCATGAGATGGATGTAAGCAGATTCGGCTCTGCCAACCTTGAAGAAATCTGTCGGCAGCAGATTGCGAAGATTCCGCTTCCTGCAGGTCTGTAGATTCTCCAAGGCTTCACAAGGCCAACCGCCTCAATCGTAATTATCCTCGACCTTTAGGGTGCTTTCGCGCTAATAACCCACGTGCTCAAACTCTCCGTTGTTCATTGGCTCGTAGTTTTAAGCGCTCTCATTAGCGTTGCCGGGGCGCTCGCGTACATCAGAGATACACTTTCGGGTAAGACCAAGCCGAACCGAGTCTCCTGGACCATGTGGGCGGTCGCTCCACTCATCGGAACCTTCGCTGCCCTCGCGTCTGATGCTGACTTGTGGGCAACGGCCAGAATATTTCTAGCGGGATTCATTCCCTTGCTTGTCGTCCTTGCTTCTTTCATGAATCGACAGAGCTATTGGAAGCTTTCCGCTTTC
Source organism: Bdellovibrionota bacterium (assembly GCA_041739995.1). Taxonomy (GTDB): domain Bacteria; phylum Bdellovibrionota_C; class UBA2361; order UBA2361; family JBGSMV01; genus JBGSMV01. Next base: position 146,693 of record JBGSMV010000029.1, on the reverse strand, counting down.
GACGTGATATGTGGCGCGTTTTCGATTCTCGCGTTGGTCGTTTGGGGAGCAGTTGACTCGCCACGACTTGCCATTTTATTCGCAGCGATAGCGGATGGCTTCGCTTCCATTCCCACGCTCATCAAGGCCTGGAAGTTTCCGGAGACCGAAACAGGAATGGTCTATGTAGCCAGCTTCGTAAGTGTGGCGCTCGTTATTCCTTCAATTCCGGTATGGAATATCGAGAACTCTGCTTTTCAAATCTATCTTCTAGTGGTGAATGTGCTGCTGCTCTGTGCGGTGTATCGAAAATCATGGCGGCGCTGGCTGGAGCTGAAAGCATGGTTATGAGAATCAACCTCGAATCCTCGTCTGCCTCGCCCCTACTTCAGAATTGACGGCTGATCTTTCTTTAATTCCCAGCGGCGCAGCGTCACCGCAACTCCGTAGGTGAGCGAAGGCAACAGATCTGGATTTGCCATACCTGCGTTTCCAATCAATGAGTCTGCAATTTCTTCGCTTGCGGGTGAAAGATTTGCGATAAGAACCGCTTCCAACAGTCGTGCCTTTTGACGAACAAAACCCTGAAACACATCCTCATCGTGGAGCAGCGGCTCAAAACCAACGGCTCTTCCGTGAGCGCCATCTTCGGCTGAATCAATAAGTAATTTTTGCGCGGCACGAACCGCTTTGCTCGCAAGTTCTGGGGACCCTTCAGAAGCTCTCGATTTTATGGTCGCAAGGCAAAGTTCAAAGCGTTTTAGCGGTGAGCATTGCCGATGACGATCGAGTCTAGAGAGCGTCTCCAGCAATCCATACTCTCCGGCGAAAGCAAAAAATCGCTGCATCAATGCGAGGTCGCCACGACTTTCACCGAAGTGTGGAACAAACGTATCGAAGAGTCTGGTAAATAGCGGGCCCCGATGCTCAAAATTATCGGACTGTCGGCCTAAGCAGAGGAGTCCCTCTTTCAAAGCCCAACTAAATGAACCAGTCTTGGAAGAGCTCATGTCACTCGGTTCAGGCGATGGAAGCTCACTCAACCATCGATCAAGTCTTTCCTCACTCCATTTGGCAGCTCCTGCCTCAAAAGCCGCACAAATAATCTTAAAAGAATCTTCAACGATGGTGGCCGGTTTGGTGAGATCAAAAAGTGCTTCTTCCGCCAGCGAATATCCAAGCGGCGTGACTTTAAGAATGCCTTCAATAAATTCGCGACTCTCCCGCTCTCGATCCTCACCAGATTCGCGGCGACAAAACTCATCGAACACAGACTTTGCATCCGCCGCACTCCCTCGAAGCAGATGCGCTCCCGCAAGGACACCAGCGACAGTGCCGTTGAACAAGTCCAGGTGAGGGTCTGCACCAAGATCTTCTGGGTTCCGGTACCCAAGACGCAGCCCAGTAACCACACAGGCGTTACGCAGCTTTTCAATTAAGTCCTCGTTATCTTCACGATCGATTGACTCGATCTGAAGCTGTAGCTCTAACTGCTCCACGAACTCTGCAAGTAACGTAAAGCTACTTGGAGATACGCCCGAATCAAGAGAATAGAATAACGTAATCATAGTCTGGCCCTGCGCCTCAAGTGGCAGTTCGCTTATGATTCCAAGCGCAGCGGGCGTTCTTCGAGCAGAAACCATCTCAGATAAAGCGTCATCACCGAAAAAGAGAAAGGCCGCTCTCTCGATATTCTCGTTCAACTCAGGCAGGGTGGCTGCAATCGCTTTAGTGCATTGTGCGACAAGATCTCCATTTCCCCCGCGTACTGCCCCCGAAAGAAGATAACCATAGAGTTCGCCAAGGACTTTAATGGAGCGCTCTCGGCTTAATCCCTCCTTTGCGATCCTTTCAAGTCGCTCACAACCATCCTCAAGAAGTTCTTGGTAGAGAGCTTGCGCCTCGCTCTTTCGCCCTGCTGCGGCATAACGCTCGGCGAGCAATCCACGTGCGAGCAGCTGATGCTCCGCTGGCCCAAATCCATCAATTGGTAAGGAGGGCTTTAGCTCAGACGCTCTGGTACCCGCAATGCACTGAGCAATCACTACGGTAATTCGTTCATGAGAGGACAATAGATCTAACGGTCGTTTCAGCTGCAATGTGAGATCATGCTCGGCGGGCTGCCCTCTTTCGTCCTGCCGCTTTCCACTCAGCAATTCGTCAACCAGCATTTGCTGAGCTCCTGACAGAGTGTTGAGCGAAAGCCTCACAATCACCCGCTGGTCTCCCGAGAAAGAAAGAACCGCTTCTCGTGTCGGAGGAACGCCGCGCAACTTAAGAACGCAGGGCGTGCTGTTTAAAAAGCACTCCAGCTTCTCACCCTGCGCTACCCCCTGCTCCACCAATGCCTCTCGAACTACTCCTTCGAGGCCACAGGCGCGAGCACGCGGGGAAAGAAAACTCCCGGTGACGTTTACACTTGGCTCTTTCGATGGGCCCATTCCAGATTTCCTAGCAGTCTATGACGCAGGCGCAGACTACGACGTCCCGCGCAAGCCTACTCAAATCAAATAACCGCATAGTAAAATGCGAGCCAAGGCGGACTCTCACAAACAAGGCTGTGTCACAGACTCCATAGTGACCAGACTTAAGAAACGGTAGTCGACGCTCTGTTATGCCGGCCTCAACCACTTCTGTGCTCTGTAACTCATCTAAAGAACGAACTAAATTCACATTTTTAGCCCCCCCCGTTCAGCTACCATGCTCGCCTTCGGTGGGAGGCGAGGACGAGCGCTCCCTACCCCTTACTACATGCAATTGTATCAACATGTTACCTGCGAGGCTCGCTCTCTCAAAAGGCAAAATTCTCGCGTCAATCCTGCCCTATAGCAAATCCACCTAGATGCCGAAGATCTCTTGGGGAGGCTCCCAGAGAAACATGGCGCGAAGATGCTCATCGTTCGTGCGTGGGATATCTCTGCCTTGATGCCCATCAAAGGACTACTTCATTATGTCACAGTGGAAGATCTCAAAAGACGTGCATGTCCGACTTTGTCATATGCTTGCCAAAGAGGGACTGCTTACCGACATTGAAGAAAGCTCGTTCGGCACAGAGGTAGAGAGAATGTTGCGCGATGGCTTCCACCCGATTTGGTGGTACGCGCGTTTGTCCAAGTTCGACGAGCAATCAGCGCTTAAAGCTCTCGCTGAGAAGCTGAGCATTCCGCTGATGCCGCTTGAAAAAAATGCCAGAGAGAAATCAGCGCAGTTACTTAAAGATTCAAAACTAGCGGGCCTGAGCCCACAGATCTGGGACGATCTCCGTGCGGTCCCTATCGTGATTGAGGGCACCCATCTCACCGTTGCGTTCGCGAATCCTCTCGACTTTCAGATCCTTCAACGAATTCGTGAAACCACCGGGCTCGCGGTACGCCCCGCGATTGCACGAGAGGAATCGATTCGAGAGGTGCTTGGATCGCATCGTTCAGCTACCACGGACAAAGATCTTGCATCCTTGGTATACAAAGATTCAGAGGGCCTCAGCCTCAACACGCCTCCGTCAGAAAATGCCGCGGGAGACGACTTCTCCGAGTTCGACACCACTCTCACCAGTTCAGATCTCTCCGCAGCACCGGTTGTGCGGTTGGCAAATAAAATTATTGCGGATGCAATTCAAAAGCGCGCCAGTGATATTCACGTCGTGCCTGAGAGCGAGGTAATCACGATTCAGATCCGGGTCGATGGCATCATGCATCCTCTATTCACCGTTCCTGCACGCGTTCAGAATGCAGTGATCTCTAGGATGAAGTTGCTCGCGGGTATGGACATCGCCGAGCGACGACGACCCCAAGATGGCAGAATGCGAGTCAAGGCATCTAGCGGAGTGAAGGACCTGCGTGTCTCCACTGTCCCTACCGCCTTCGGCGAGAGTGTAGTGATACGCATACTCTCAACCGACGCAACCAAGCTTAATTTCTCTTCGCTCGGACTCGATCCACATACTCAGCAGCAATTAGAAACCGTCCTGAAAAGCTCCGCCCGAGTGGTACTAGTGACCGGACCGACCGGGTCAGGCAAAACCTCCACGCTGTACGCCACACTCATGATGCTGCATGACGGCACAAACTCAATTGTAACCGTGGAAGATCCAATTGAATATAAAATTGAGGGTATCAACCAAATCCAAGTGAATACCAAGGTCAATGTGTCCTTTGCTGAAGGACTACGCTCAATCCTGAGACAAGACCCTGACGTAATCATGGTGGGAGAGATTCGCGATACTGAGACCGCCGAAATGGCTATGCAAGCGGCGCAGACCGGTCACCTTGTGCTCTCAACCCTCCATACCAATTCCGCCGCAAGTGCTTTTACCCGACTGCAGGATATTGGCCTCGCCCCCTATATTATCGCCTCCTCCGTCGGCACCGTCGTTGCGCAGCGCCTCGTAAGACGCCTTTGCCAGCGCTGCGCGGTCGGTGGCTGCACCTACAGTACCGAACTACAGAAATCACTCGGCATCGACGCCAACACCGTGAAGCAAGCTAAAGGGTGCGAAGACTGCGACGACTCAGGGTACAACGGTCGCGTGGGTGTCTATAGCATATTGGATGTTAACGACTCAGTGCGCGAAGCCATACGGCTCAACAAAGGCGAAGCTGAAATTGAGAGCATCGCCCGCGAAAATGGATTTCACTCACTCTTGGAGGCCGGGGTAGGACTGGTCAATGAAGGGGTCACTTCCCTAGAGGAGCTCGAGCGTGGTCTGGGATCTCTTGAGATTCTTGTAGCCGAGGACCAGGCCCAACAAGCACGGCTTGGCCGCTCTTCGAAAGCTTCCACCAATACTTCGGCGCTTTCAAGACGCAGAATCCTGCTGATCGAGGATGACGAGAACACCCGCACGGTTCTTTCCATGCTACTGAAACGAGAAATGTTCGAGGTAGTTGAGGCAGAAGATGGCCTCGATGCACTAGAGAAGGTATTTGACAAAATCCCAGAGCTGATTCTGTGTGACCTTATGATGCCGCGCATGGGCGGCATCGAATTCCTTCAACGCCTTCGCAAGGACAAGCGCGCCAGAGAGATTCCCGTGCTGATGCTTACCGCAGCCGACGGTGAGGAGAATGAGCTGTCCTCTCTCAATAGTGGTGCTGATGATTTTGTCAGCAAAGCCTCCGACAGCCGAGTGATGCTGGCACGCGTGCATCGTCTGCTTGAACGCGGCGAATAGCCGCTTCAGGACATCCCGATTCCCCTCTTGAAGGCTGCCATTCACCCTTTTCTGGGCAGCGCCCGCATGCGATCCTCCTGCCACGTATGGCAGAGACCCCAACAATACGGAGCACCAGCTCCAAACCTGCTTCAATTAAACCTACTTCGACGGCTCGCTCCGCCGCTTTGGTAAGCTCGCTTACCGTAGTCAGCCGCTTCCTTGGATTTATTAGAGATCTCTTGGTCGCGCGCATGTTTGGCGCCTCTCCGGTCGCTGACGCCTTTTTCGTAGCGTTTCGTATTCCCAATGTATTAAGAAGTTTCGTGGCCGAAGGTGCGATGACTTCCGCTTTTCTCCCCGTATTCACCAGTGAGCTAAAGGAAAGTCGAGCTGCTGCTCAGTCCGCTCTCAGTTCTTTCGCAACGTTGCTCTTAACCGTCACCCTAGCCCTCGCACTTCTCGGCTCGCTCTACGCTGAGCCACTTATTGAGATCATAGCTCCCGGATTTCGACGCGATCCCGAACAGTTTGCACTGTGTGTGCAGCTGACTCAGTTGATGCTGCCATTCGTAATCTGCGTGAGTTTTGTCGCACTTTTAAATGGCGCTCTAAATGCCAGCGGCATTTTCGGAGCCGCCGCCATGGCGCAAGTCTTCATGAATGCCTGCCTGATTCTCGGCGCGGTCTTAGCCCAATTTATGGAACAACGAGCGGCAGCAGTAATACTCGCCGTCTCCGTGTTGGCGGGAGGACTCGTTCAGGTGGTAAGCCAGCTCCCTGCACTTCGCAAAGCTGGCTTTCAATTAAAACTATCTCGCTCTCCACTCACCCCCGCCTCCCGGAAAATGCTGACACTTGTCGGGCCGGCGCTCATAGGTGCCGCAGTCTATCAAATCGGCATATTTCTGAATACGGTTTTTGCTTCAACGCTTGAGACCGGCAGCGTGTCCTGGCTTTTTTATGCTGACCGATTGGTACAGCTTCCCATTGGGATTTTTTCGATTGCGTTAGCGTCTGTGCTGTTGCCCGCACTCTCACACGCAAGCGCAGACAAGGATGAATCAACGTTCGTCTCAAAGCTTCAGTCCTCTCTGAGAATCACCAGCTTCGTCATTTTTCCAGTAAGCTGCGGGCTCTTTTTCTTCGCCCCTGCGCTGGTATCAGTGGCGTTTGAGCGTGGCGCCTTCGACGCACTCTCCGTTGCCCGCACCAGCAGTGCAATTCAAGCCTATGCTTTTGGCATATGGGCCATGAGCATTTACTCGTTGCTTTCTCGAGCATTCATCGCGCGTCAGGACACCGTCACTCCTATGGTAATTGGGCTTTTCTCCTTATCGATCGTCGTATTTTCTTCCCTCGTACTGATGGGAAATCCTTCCGCAGGCCATCCCCCAGAGGGGTTTGTGCTCTCCATGCTTACCGCTGCGCATAAGTATCTTTCGGCCAACGGCATTGCCCAATCGTACGGACACATAGGCCTGGCACTTGCCTCAAGCGCAGGAGCTTGGACTTCCTTTCTCCTTGCCGCGATTCTGTTGTCTCGCAGAGTCTCGCTTTCATGGTTAGCCCCTACTTTGGCGGCATTGCAGTGCTGCAGCTTAGGAATCTTAGCCACGGCGATCCCACAGCTTGTACTTCAAGGCAGTACAGCCTGGACCCAGGTTTTAGTGGGAGTCCCCGTGTGTGTGGTACTTTATGTGGCCCTTAGCGCGGTTTTTGGTAGTAAGGAACTCAAGGAGATGTTAGCGCTGCTACGCTCTATACGCAGCACAGCACGTCGGTCCAAGAGCAAACCGGGCTGAGGTCAAGCACGGTGCCCAAGCGAATGAGAAATCTAGTTCACCTCATATTTCTCTGTCCCTGGAGCCTCATCCGGAAGCCCTTGAGTCGCCACCACTTTATTCATACCGTCGAGCGCCGCGGTTCGATACGCTTGGCCCAGCGTCGGATAGTTGAAGACTGCATGGCTAAGGTAGTCGATACCGCCATTAAATCCCATCACCGTTTGGCCAATGTGCACCAACTCTGACGCACTGTCGCCGATGATATGCACCCCTAGAATCTGTAGAGTGTGTCGGTGAAAGAGTAGTTTCAATACCCCCGAATCATCTCCGACGATCTTCCCACGCTCAATTTCACCAAAGCGCGCGATGCCGACCTCATAGGGAACTTTTTTGCTTGAGAGCTCCGCTTCCGTCTCTCCCACCATCGAGATTTCTGGAATGGTATATATGCCATACGGAATCGGTGCGCGGGCACCGATATCGGCCAAGCTAAAGGCGTGGCACGCCGCTCGTCGACCTTGCTCTAGGGAAGTGGACGCGAGCGAAGGAGCTCCAATCACATCACCTACTGCGTAGATCGATGGAGTGCTAGTCTGGTAATTCTCATTGACCTTGATCAGCCCGCGCTCGCTTGCGGTTACTGCGACCGATGCCAAATTCAATCCTTCGACATTTCCGACGCGTCCTGCAGAGACGAGCAGCACTTCAGTCACTATGCGTTTTCCACTTTCGAGGAATGTAACCGCTCGACCGTCCGGAGACCGGGCGCATCTCACTACTTTATCACTGGTCACGACCAGTACTTTTTGTTCACGCAGTTTATAGACCAAAGAGTCAACGAGTTCACGATCAACAAATCCCAATATGCTGCCACGCGCTTCTACCAACGTAACCTTGATTCCCAGCGCCGCAAACATAGATCCATACTCACAGCCGATGACTCCTCCGCCCACGATGCTGATCGAGCGCGGTAATGCCTTCATATGGAGAACAGAGTCTGAGTCGAGAATGATTTCGCCGTCGAACTCAAAGCCGGGCGGATGCCACGGACGAGTGCCGGTCGCAATCACGATGTACTTTGTATAGAGTTCTTGACTTCTATTTTTCAGTGTCACTCGAACCCGATTCTGGTCAATGAGTGAACCGAAACCTTCGAGCACCTCAATGTTGTTGCGAATCAACTGTGAACGCATCGTTTGTTCAATCTCTTCAACGATGTCGTCAGTTCGGCCGGTAAGATCTTCCATCATGACCGACTGTTTGACGCGATATGCCTTTCCGTAATGACTGCGTTCTCGGTACCCAGAAAGATGGAGAATCGCTTCTCTGAAAGATTTACTCGGGATAGTACCGTCGTAGAGACAGGCTCCTCCCACCTGAGCGCGCGCATCAATGATCGCGACTCGCTTGCCAAGTTTCGCAGCCTGCATAGCCGCCTTTTGACCACCGGGACCGCTCCCGATGACCACCATGTCGTAGTCAAATTCGCTCGTCATACGTGAGCTATCGGTGCAGCTAGGGAAATTCCTTAAGAGTCTTTCTCAGAGTTCAATGGGCCTGTCTAACCTGCTGTTCTGCTTATTTAAAGCAACGCTTCGGGCACGCCGGCTGGCGTCTTTCGCTCAAAGTGGCCTCTGCCAAACGGCTTAAAAGAAGTCAGCTGAATCGAAGGGTGCGACGCTGAAAGCGAGCAGCCGCGAGAGCGCTCTGACGTTGGGGGATCGGCTCTCGGGACGTAGAAATGCTGGAACCGGTACTCCTAGTGTACCAAGCGCCTTCTCGAAACTGCTCCAAGGATTTCGTGCGAGCAGTGCTCGAATATCCTCGCCCAGGTCCGGCAATTTAATCCGCAGGTTCAGCAACGAGTTCGAGACGTGCACAGGGATATGTCCATCTCGCACCATCTCCCGAACGAGCGGTTCAATTTCAGGACTATTTCGCTCTTTAAGAATCTCCAGTGGAAGAACGCAGCTTTCTGTAGAGCGCCCATTTCTCACTGCACTTGCAAGCACTCGATCTTGCCCGTCGGACAGCGCCTCTATTGCGCCCTTTAAACCCGCGCGAAGCTCTGAATAGGGTACGCTGGTGGGGGAGATTCGCTCATGAGGGGCGTCGTCGATCGTCGGAGCCTCCCCACTATCGTAGGCAAGACCACGCTTCTCCGCATATCGAAGCAATCTGATGGTGGCCTCGGCGCACAGTGTGGAGAAAACAAAAGGACTCGACTGCCGATCCTTCCCGGTCCGAATCGCCTGCAAAGCCGCCACCGCAAGTTCGTCCGCCTCAGGCGCCACTGAATTGACAAGGTATCTCAGCTCACTTTGTCGTATTTCGTGCCCTACTAATGCTCGTGTTCCAAATATTCGCCCGGAGCAATCAGCTGGCAGCTCAGAGAGCGCTCTGAGGAACTCCTCTGGAGAAGCTTTATGAAGGGCTCGTGCCGCCTTTTCGCGCTCGCGAATGCCCACGCCTTCAAACACTCCCATCAATGTGTCGAGAAGTAGTCCGCGGCCGGTCGGATCTTTTGCAAGCAGGGTAATTGCTTTTGACTTGCCATAGCGAGAAGCATGAGGATCCGCGAGTGTTTCTCGCAGCGCAATCAGGTCAGCTCCGTTTTGTCCTAGCTTCAAAGTGTTTAGGTCAGCGCTTGGTTCCAAGCGTCGGTCGACGGAGCCCACATCAGGGCCAAGCACATCGAGCCCTCGAGCAGGACGTTCTTTCGGCGTGTCGGACTGAGACGGAAATATACGCATGTGGAATTCCTTAGACCTCCTCTGGATATGGGGCACGGTCTATTTTAGCTGCATTAGCGAGAATGACCATTCAGGCAGCATCTTCAAGGAACAACTTGGGCCCTTGCATCGCTCGCTAGGCCTGGTTTGGCTTTCCCGGCTGATCCACCGTCTTTGCACCGCCAATCCAGAGCATTCCACATAGCAGCATGCGTATCGTTGAAAGCTGCAGGGCCACGGTGGCAATATTGGGACAGAGGGCGCCAGAGCAGTGATCGCCCGAATAAACTGACGCGCCTTTGCCGGTACCTCTTCAGGGTTCACTAGCGGCACGATCACGGGACCGAGCACACACCCGCTATGCATTTCGCGGAGAGCGAATTGAATTCCTTTGGGCAATCCGGGCAGACCATCATACAGCTGCGATTATAGTCGTTAACTGAATCTAGTATTTCCTTAGCTGCCGCGTAATTCACTGGCACACCGCAATCGAATGGACATGCGAGTCGTAGCATTGTGCAGTCAGAGTCAACTGAACACGAGGAATTTGAAAGGATCTTGCTCTTTACCCGAGTGGCAGTCTCATTACATGAGTTACCATGGGAAAACCCTACATACTTCACTATTCCAATGAAGATGAGGATTCCTAAGACCCAGAGCAGTGCAGATTTCATTGCAATGAATTAAATAGTTATGTGAAGCCAATTTGCAACTTAACCAAAAAATAGCGGGGGATCAAACCTTTGGAGTTCTAACTCCTCGCCTTCAAAGTTCCCTCAGGTCCTTCGGACAATCGTTTCAAACAGTTCGCATCCGCAGAGAGCCGAACACTCACTCTGAAGGATCAATCACACTTGTCCCATATTTCGGCGCTCCTTCGCGTGGAAATGCTCAAGCAGCAGGATCGGTGCGGGGCCCATTTTGGACAGGCTTCTTAACGACGCTAGGCTACAGTCTTTGCCCCGCTCATCCAAACCAATCCACACAACAAAAGGCTCAGCGTTGAAAGCTGCAGGGCCGTGGCCAAAGAGATCGAGTCAGCAACCACTCCGACAAGCCACGGAGCCAGCAAAGCACCAAAAGCGTTCAGAGCAAATATCGAAACCCCTTGGGTAAGCGTTACTAAGCGCGCTGGTGCGGCCAAAACAAGCACCGCATTGATAGGAGCAACACCGGAGAAAATAAGTAGCTGCGCCACTCCACATAGAGCCAAGAAGACCACACCGTTTTCTACCAGAAAGGCCGCTCCACAAAACGGAACGGCAAGCAGTGCAGTCATACCAACAAAATTAAGCATCACTCTTAGTGGCTGCGCCGACCTTATGGCAAGCCGATCAGAAAGACGTCCTCCCAGCAACGTGCCGACAAATCCTGTCAGGACTAGAATTATACCAAAGTACTGAGTAATCGATTCATGCGTGAATCCGATTTGGACGCCGTAGTGAGCCACGAAGGTTGCGATGGCATTTAACGCGAAGGAGTTCAGTGCGTAGCCCGCAATGGCGAACCAAAGTACTCTGACGCGCGCAAGCGCCTTGAGATCTGACACCACCGCCCAACCAGAGGACGGGGCTGGGTCTGAGGTCTGGTTTGTAAGCGCAGCCCTCAGCTCAGGCTGAAACCACACCCACACCGCCAACAGAATGCCGGGCGCTCCTCCGATAAAGAAGGCGTACTGCCAGTCAAAACGGGCGGCGATCGTTCCACCCAACACATAGGCGAGCGCTGATCCTACGGGGATTGCTGCGTATAGAATTGCAAAGGAGCGATTGACCGCCAAAGGATCGTTTAGGCGATCTTTGATATAGCCAGGAAGAATGGTCCCAAAACTCGCCTCTCCCACCCCCACAAAGAGACGTAGGGCGAAAAATACACTGTAGATCTGCGCCAGCCCACCGCCAATGGTCGCCGCACTCCACAGCAGAATGCCCACTGCCATGAGTCGGGGCCGATTCCAGCGGTCACCTAAGACTCCAAAGATCGGAGAGGTAAGAAAGTACCCAAAGACAAACGCTGAGGCCAGAAGTCCTGATTGTTCGTAATTGAGAGAATAGTGCACCGCGATCAGCGGCAGAAGCGCCTGCACCAAATAGCGATCAAGGTAATTGAAAAGATTAAGGGCGGTAAAGATAAAGAGGTGGGTGCGCGACACAGGGCAAAGGTGGCAGGCGATACGATTTACAGCAAGCAGAAGTTAGATACCGCGTCTTTCGCCCTTCCTTTTAGCCCGAAGAAACCACAAACCAACTTTCAAAAAAGCAGCTCCGTAGATGTCTTAATGTGCCCCTGTTCTACGCAGCAACACACGCTTCGGCTCGCCCTATTCCGTTTAACAGAAAACTACGAATGACCAAAAATCACTCAACGACCGTCGCTTCTCAATACAGCCTCAATCGTAGAGCGCCTGTCATTTTAAGCAGTTATGGATGGCAAGAGACTTGCTTTATAGGGCATAGAGCCTGACGAAGGTCATGATCAGATTTAGCTTGTGGCGGTAATGTTCTCTAGAGGGCTCTCGTCGCTTTCGGGGATAGGTGCTTGTGCATTCCTCGGAATCGGGTCAAGACTTTCGCTCAGACACAATCATACGAGGGCTGCACAAATCTCGCTTTCGATTCACTCATTGAGCGGTAGTTCCATGAGCGTGAGATGCGAGAAGTGCGTGTACATGGAAGTCGCTCCTCTGTCTAAGTCGCCGGAAGTTTCGGCCTCTCAGGAATATGCGAGGGATCGCTTGAGGTAAACCCGAATTGGTTTTTTCCAATTCGGGTGTAGCAACATGTAACGAGATACTCGTTGCAAAACTGGTGCTTGACATGAGGTCGAGCGTACACGCTAAGGTGGGGTGCAGGTGTCTATGGATATTATTGATCGACTTTTTTCTTCCTTCTCTGAGCTTGAAACCGCTATTGCCGGAGCTAAAAAGACTCTTGAGCAAAAGGAGAACGTACCAGACGAGGTGTTTGAACGCTTGGGTTCGTACGACTCCATATTGACCAAACAGCGCTCCTTTGCGAAAGCACTCTGCGAACACATTGAGCGCGGCAACTGGGACGAGGTCTCTCGCCACGTGAGCATCATTAACGGCCTGTCAGCACTTATCAGAGACGATGCGCGCGCGATCTTGTCTTCGCTTTCGCTAAACTCTGACGAGAGCAAGCAAGACGAGCCGAAGCATTTTTGCTAGCACCAGGACTGAAACCCGCGTCGCGAAAAAGTAGCGAGAGGCATGGCATGCCGCATATCTCTCGCTCTTTCGCGTTCTTCAGCACTTTCCGAATCGCATTTTCTATAATTGATACAGCAGGGAAGTGTCGCCGCAACTTGTCCGGCGAGCCAGGTAGAGAAAGACCTCAGAGGTCTCTTGAGTGTCACACCGACCATGCTTTGCAGTCCCAGTAGCCCCACAGATCTTTGATCTAATTGGGCCTCCCAATTGCGCCCTAGATCTCAAGGCGCCCAAGGTTCAAAATGAGTTGAAATATAGGGAATACCCCTGTACTCCTCACATGGTAGCCTTTTCTCCTTTTCGAAGTAACGTTCTGATTGAGGTAGGAATGACTCAGGAATCAGTGACTCAGATATCAACGTTTAAGGTATCGATGCGCAGTGCCCTTGCTTTTGCACTGCCCTTCTTCCTTTCTATTCCCGCTGTGGCTGACGCCGCTCCCAAGGAAAAGACACTTTACGTTCAAGTGCGGGAATCCAAGCTTCGAGCACAACCACAATTCTGGGCACCAACGGTGCAGGAGCTTCCCTATGGAACCGCACTGACGGCTCTCAGCGCCGCGCCATCAAACAAGTCCTGGCTTCAGGCGAAGGTTGGAGAGACACAGGGCTTTGTTCATGTTTCAGCAGTTACCAGCAGAAAGATCGTAATCAATCCTTCAGCCAAAAGAAATTCCGTCCAAAGCGCTTCGAACGATATCGTTTTGGCGGGCAAAGGATTTAACAAGCAAGTAGAGAATAACTATGGCTCCTCGAAAGGGCTCGACTTCGCTGCAGTCGATGAACTTGAGAAGGCAAAGATTGATCCGGCAGAAGAGGTAGTATTTATCCGCGAAGGAGATCTCGTTGATCATTGAGCTTGGAGGGCGTGCGATGCGGTTAAGTGTGAAACGAGAGCGGTGGTATACCTTCGGGGTTGTGGCAGTGCTTGCATGCTTGCTTGGATGGCCGAGCTTGGACCTCCCCGACATAGGTCGTGGCCTAGTTGATGCCACCGGTGTGGTGAGTAGCAGCCAAGTCGACACCTTGCTTGAAGCAGGCGGAAAGCTGCAACAGGCCAACAAGTCACTAAATGACGAGCAGGAATATTATCTTGGCCGCGGTGTTTCTGCGATGGTTCTTCAGTCGTATCCCCTATCTCAGAAAAACCCGGGACTCACCAAATATGTGAGCCAGGTCGGCGCAGCTCTAGCTGCACACTCAAGTCGCCCTGAAATATTTGGGGGCTATCATTTCGGCATCCTCGAGACCGAACAAATAAACGCACTCTCTGGCCCGGGAGGATTTGTTTTTGTCTCCCAAGGCTTCCTTGAGATTATTTCGAACGAAGAAGCGCTCGCTGGAGTCTTGGCGCACGAGATTGGACATATCGTGCTTGGCCATGGAGTGAAGGCAATTTCAAACGCCCGCATGGACGAGGCATTGCTTCTGATCGGCAAGGAGGCGGCCACTTCCTACGGCCCCCAGGAGCTGAACACCGTGACCGATTACTTTGGCGATTCGGTGAATCAGGTTGCCGACACCTTGATGAAAACGGGTTACAGTCGTACCCAAGAGTACGAAGCCGATGCGTTTGCCGCTCAGTTGATGGCAAAGACCGGGTATTCGGTAAAAGGACTTACCGCAATGCTTGACCAATTAGCTAAGGTGAATTCTTCGAAGCGTGGCGGATGGATGGATACTCACCCTGCTCCGATGGATCGCAAAGCCTCCCTTAAGCTGCCTCGGCAGTCCGTCTCTGAGGAAGCGGTAGCGAAACGCAGCGCTAGGTTTGCGAGTGCCCTCAAGCCTAAGCCAGCGTTCTCTTTGGGTGGTTTTCTTAAGAACCTGGGGGCCAGCGCTCCCTAGCCTCAAAACCATGCCTCAATGGTTGCGCGCCCGATTATCCCCTTTTCACAGGAGATCTCGGGACTGCATATATGCGCCTCAGGTCCACCTCCGGCTCAGGTGAGTTATCCCCCAAGGCCTACTGTGCTCTGGGCTCAAAGGAGATAGAATTCCAATTATGTCCCCCGCCCCTACCAAATTCACAAGCCCTAGCACCTCTTGTTCCAGTGATGCCTCTACTTTACGGGCCATGCGTGCGAGGCCTGCCATTTCGGGGACGGCAAGCCATCCACGTTCTCCCGAGCGCGGAGTTGCCCTTATCCTCGTCATGTTCATCGTCGCACTCGCTACCATCATGGTGGTTGAGCTTGCCTACTCTTCTTACATTGGCGGACGCTTAAATGCAGGCGCCCAGCGCAGCCTGCAAGCGGAGTATCTACTGAAATCAGCTCTGAGTTTGGCTCAAATTCTATTGAAGGCCGATGCCACCGCAGAGGATAGAGCTTTTCCAGAGGACGCCTGGGCCTACTTCAAAGACGGAATTTCTGTGCCTCTTGAGTTCTTAGGTATCACAGAGCCAAACCTCAGCATGTCGCTTGAAATTAGGCCCGAGGACTCAAAACTTCGCCTGCAACAACTCGATCCGGTCTCCTCACTAGCCAAACGTGATGCAGAAATTCTGCTTCGATTATTCCAAAATCCCGTGCTTGATTTTGATAACGACGGTGAGCTTGACCAAACCGGACGCGTCTCACAAAAGGAGTTTGATGCGGCGCAGATGGTGGCGAACCTCATTGACTACATGGATGCAGACACCACTTCCTACGACGACGGTCCCTTTCAAGGAGTGGAGTCCCAGCTGCAAAACGGAGACGAGTTTCCCAATCGAAAAATCTTTCGCCTGGAGGAACTTAGTGCGATTCCGGGGTTCACTCCGCTTCGTGTACAGAAAATGCTGCCGTTCCTGACCACCAATCGCGATGACGCCAAGATCAACGTAAACCTCGCACCACAGGAATTGCTTGAGGCGATCGATTCGAACGTCACCAGCAGTGATATTGAATCTATTATAGAGTTTCGAGAAAACCCCAATACCGGCCCCGTAAAGCAGATTATCCAGGACCTGACGCCACTGATTGGCTCCCAGAATGACTTCTTCAACTACCTCACGGTTGGTGAAGCCCAACGGGTTTTCCAGGTCATTGCCAAAGTGGATTACCAGACTTCGGTGTATTTTTTACGCGCCTATGTCGAGCGTGACCGGGTCGGCCCAGGAGCCACGGTACGAATTCGCTCGGTGGAGCTCTTCTAATCTTCGCCCTTTGGCTCTGTCCTGCGCCACCGCATTTTCAGAGTGCCTCCCCGGCCATTCCATCTGCAGTGAATTCAACCAGTTAAAGCGCCTAACGCTTGCGATTCTGGTGAACAACTCCGGATATCCAAGAGATGAGAGTCAGCGCAGCAAGTTTTAGCACGGAGGTCGCGGGGGACACGGAGGGGAATTGGCCAGTCCTATTCTCCGGGCTCCTTGCGGCTCCAAAAAGTTGCATTTTGTCTAATCTTTGGGCACTCTTTGCAACCTACTGAATACGAAGCATAAGTTGCTCCGTCGCCAATTTTGCGCGACATGGAGACGACTGAAGTAAAGGAGTGTTTTATGGCCCGTAAGTGCAGCATCTCAGGAGTCAGAGGCCAGTTCGGTCAGCGTGTCAGTCATGCCAATAACAAGACCAAGCACACCTTTCTCCCAAACGTACAGACCAAGCGTATCTACCTCTCAGACGAGCAACGCTTCGTGCGCATTAAAGTATCTACTCGGTTGATTCGCACGATTGATAAGCTTGGACTCAAAGCCACGCTTAAGAAGCACGGCATCTCATTGGCGCAAGTCCTCGCTTAGGGGCAAGACCGCCCTTCAATCAAGTTCCATTCAATCAAGTTCCATTTCTAATGTAGGGGATTTTTTCGCTCTGCGTTCATGCGCTCTGCGCTGAGGCGTACGGCTACGACAGTCGGTAGTGCCGGTTCTCCAGTCTCTCGAATATCTTTCTCAACAGCGTGTCTGAGTGCCACGGGGTCAAGAATCCCAAGTCGCTGTTGCGTGGGCACAAAAATCTCTGCGCAGCTACGACATTGCACCACAACCACAATGCCCTCAAAGGTTACCTTTGTAAGCTCGGTCGAAAAATACTGATCGTCTTTGCCCGAGCTCCCACAGCAGGGACAGTGGATCTCGTCGATAAAGGTTTCTGCTAAGCCTTTGAGCCGAAACTTGAGCGCCATGAAAGAACCTTATACGAGCAAACCTGAGATTTCCTCCTCCATGCGGGAGAGAGAATCACACCAAGCGCTTCCGAAACCGGACTCGAGTGCCGTGCCCCGGAGACGCAACCTTTGAAAATTCAACCTCATCGGTAGCAGCGAAAATCATTGCCAACCCTCTGCCATGCGGATCAAGGCTTTCTGTCTTCCACTCCTCTGGCACGTCGGGAATGAAACCCAGGCCCTCGTCCTGCACCGCGACCGTTAACATTCCCGATACGTAAGAGACGGAAACCTTCACTATCCGACCACCAAAGTTATCATCGGCCAAACGCTCCCTTTTCACGAGCGAAAACCTATCGAGCCCTTGCGAATCGAGATCCTCTTTCCAACTCGACTCAAGCTCAAGATTGCCGTGTTCTAGTGCATTGGCGACAAGTTCTTGAAATGCCAAGTCGATTCGCAACTTCATTCCAATATCAATCATTCTTGCGGCGACAAGGCGATCGAGAATTCCAAGAGAAACTCGTACATCTGCGAGTTCCCTGGAGGTAAAGACAAGTTCTGTCTCCTCATGGGCGACATAGCGATACACCGAGTCTCCACGCTCTCGATCTCTGGAACTCAATACCGCTCGACGTACCGCGCGAGTCAAAGAATCTGCATCAACGGGCTTCTGAAGTACGTCACTGACGCCCTCGCGCATGAACGATAGAAAATCTCCGACCGAATGACAGGCAGATACCACGATAATTGGCTGACTCGGTCGTTGAGTGCGAATTTGACGGAGCAGCGACATTCCATCGAGGCCTGGCATCAGGAGATCTGCCACTACCACATCAAAGGTACCACGTTTCATTCGCTCAACGAGCGGATTCCCTTCGGCGGAAGCCTCTAACCCAACGGTTTCCAGCGACCATCCTCTGTGTGCGAAACAGGAGGTCACTAATTCAACGGTGCTTAGGTCTCGATCTGCAAATAGAACCCGAGGAACGGCGTTTTTTGATTCGCCTTCACTCGAGCTCTTATTGCAGTCTGCATCTTTGTCCACAGGCTATGCCCCTTTCGGAGGCGTCTCCGTTCTGGACTAATTGTCGACGGGGAGCAATTTGTCCAACATCAGGAGCTCAAAAGTCTCCTTCACGAATCCGGCAAGCGGCTTGACCATCAAGACGCCGTTTTCAGACTTCAAACGCTTGTAGCACATCAGTACTTTACCAATGCCGTAGCTGTTGATGATTTGCACTGAGGTGAGATCAAGCACTACCGTGCGGCGACCCTTGTCAAACAGGTCGTTGAAAGCTTTACGTAAGGCTTCACCAGATTGCTCAGAATCTAGGTCGCCTTCAACGCGGATATAGCCCTTGTCTCCAATGATTTCTGTGTTGAATTCCATATTTCTCCCCTTGGCAGTTCTGTACGGTAGAAGGCCAAAATGGCACGCGCAGAGAGGTCCCCCTCGCTACCCGCCTCGAACCTTCATACCTCCTATCGGCTCACTCAGGAAATTACTAAACGACCCTAAGAAGAATCGTGACGAGAAGACTACAATGATGTCAATAGCATAGCAGAGCTGCGAAGATGCACTTGCCTTAAGCAATTTCAAAGACTCGCATAGAAGGCTCGATATCGAGCTCTTCTGGGCCTGCAACACGACATTCCGGCTTTCCACTGCTGTTCTAATTTAGGCGCACATTCCCTCGATTAAAGCGATGAAAGAGCCCAGCTGCAAAAGGTGAGCTGAACATCAGAGGCGCTCATGTTAGACGCCGAGCGCACCGATGATAAGCAATGGCATCGTGGTCACTAGTCTCCTAATGACAGAAGTTTCCTAATGTGATGCCATATTCTTGAGATAGCTTGGCGGTGACGGCTATCTTGGTGGAACGCTCGCTTTAATTGATGAGTATTAGCGCAATGGAAACAGCTCCAAAAGAATTCGAAGGCCGGTTAAGTGCAGACAAAGATTGGCGAGAGATTGTTGCCTGGGTCGGAGATCTTCCTCCTATGCCTCAAGTGGCATCGCGCGCTATCAGTCTTGTCGAGAACCCCGACACTACCGCTTCTGATCTCACCGAACTTTTATCAACCGACGCGGCACTTGCCGCTCGAGTTCTCAAAATCGCAAACAGCGCCATGTTCTCTAGGCAGCGTGAGATTTCTACTCTGAATATGGCGATCATGGTGATTGGTTTCAAAGCGCTTAAAGGTATCATCGTCGCAGCCACACTTCGGCAGCTTAACAAGAGCTTCGGCCCCCTGGAGCGCCAGATCTGGGAATCCTCGATGGCGACCGCGATGTGTTCAACCGCCATCGCAAAGAAGCTTAAGAAGCCTTACATAGAAGAAATCTTTCTGTTGGGACTACTGCATAACCTTGGACAGATAGTATTGCTGTTCCAACCAGAAACCAGAAAGGGTTACAAGACAGTGATAAGCACCATTAAAGGTGAAGGCCTGGACTTTGCGACTTCCGAACAAAAGACATTCGGCTTCGCGCATCCGCTCATTGGCGCTCTTGTCGCCAAGAAGTGGAACTTTGCGCCCGACACGTGCCAAGTAATTCTCCACTATAGAGATCCCATCGAGGGAGCAAAGGCGGAAACGATAGTGGAAGAAAAAACTGCCGTCGTTCAACTCGCCTCCGTAATTGCCCACAATGCAGGTATCGGCAACCCTGAAGGCTACCCGATCGCTGCGGAGGCGGCACGTGCCACGGCGCTATACCTAGGCTTCGACGAAGCAGACGTGGATGCCACGCTTGAGCAGCTTACCGCTGATACCCTTGAGCAATTTCAGAACGAACGCCACGTCTATGAATAACCATCAGATCGACTGATTTTTGGTTATTTCAGCCACATCATTGCAAACGCACACTGCGCAAAGTGATATTTGCCTTCGTTGGGCGTTCGCACAGGCTTAAGATTGCCCCTAGAAGGGATCTATAATCTCTGGACTCGTGTTTCACCACGACAACTCAGAACACTGCGTTTTGTTTGCTAGTGTCCCGAGTACGAGCGCGTTGAGAAATTCTCGATGCGCTCGCTGGTCTAATTGTGAATGTTCAGTGAATTTCACAATGAGTTCGGCGAGGGCAGTGAGAAAGATTCTTAAATGAAATTCCGCCTTAGGACACCAGGAGTAACATGGAACAAGCCGCACCACAGTCTGCCTCGCCTCTTCCTCCACCGCGGACTACCTCAGCACTTACCTCCCCTATGACCGCTCCCCGAGTTGAAATGCCCGCTCGCCTGGTCTTCATCCGACATGGCCAGAGCGAAGCGAACATCATTCAACGAGCAGTGAAGCGAGGCCAGCTGACGGCCTTCCCTCCAAAGTTTTTAGATACTCCAGACCGAGAATTTCGCCTCTCTGCTCTCGGACAGGCCCAAGCCAAGACCACCGGCGCCTGGCTAAGAGCGCAGTACCCAGAAGGGTTTGACATCATCTACGTCTCCGACCATGTCAGGGCTCAAGAAACGGCCGGACTGTTGTGTTTGGCTGCGGGCTGGAACAATGCTCAAATTCGGGTAGACCCTCAACTCGGAGAACGAAACTGGGGACGATTTTCTGAGCTGACAGAGACTGAGCGAACACTCTCGTTTGATCAACGCAAACGCGATCCTCTTCATACCCCGATGCCAGACGGCGAATCCCTGCTGGCTACCAGAACCAGATCTCGCGTTTTGCTTGAGCGCGTCGCAAGAGAATGTACCAATCAGCGCGTGCTGGTCTTCTCTCACGGTGAATATATAGAAGCTGCTTGGGCGGAGATCGCCCATATGACCACTGAACAACAACGTGATTTTTTCCATTCTCCCGCGGGCGACATGAAAAACTGCCAGGTAGTAGAGTTTTCTAGCCTTGCTCCAGAAGGAGCAGAGTCGGATGGACGCTTACGTTGGGTTCGAAGCTCGTGCCCTCAAGCAAAGGTCGAGGGCGACTGGGCACGCATCATTCCACGTAAATTCTCACCTGAAGAACTGCTCGAGAGTGCGGCACGATATCCTCACTTAGCCGCCGACTAAGAGTTAGAAACTCTTCACGATGGAGGGAGAGTGCTCTCGGTCAATCGAGTACAATTGCCTAAGGAGCCGAGGCAGTTCCCGACCCGTTTCTCCAGGAGCCCCAAGGGATAAGCGCCTCCGTGGGGTTTGACGAGCTGCCTCTTCGCTCCTCTCCCGCTTCAGACGAGAAGTTCGGGAATATACTTAGTTTGCCCTTTCCGTTCTGTGCACTTGCAGCCACTAGATCCGGTCGTCCGTCTCCGTCAAGATCGACAATGGTGGGGGTGTTCTTCATGGTGCCTCCGGGCCGCACACGTCCAAGCTGAGCTCCAGTCAAACCATCGTAGATGTAGATATAAGCGGCAGTCGCTTGGATCACTTCCGGGGTCCCGTCAGCGTCTAGATCAGCGAGCAGTGGTGACTGGAAGGGAAACATGGCGGCGAGCTTACGCTCCCAAAGTTTGTTTCCTGTCTCGGGAGTCCATGCCAATAACCTGCCCTTTCCATCGGCACCTGATTCTACGTTGCTGGGGGTGGCGATAACTACTTCAAGATTCCCATCGCCATCAAGATCTCCAATCGCAGGAGTGGCAGAGTTGCAGGTTGGCGTTTTTATCTTTTTCAGCACACGGCCTGTCGCCGCGGAGAGAACCCGAACGAATTTTCCGCCTTTATTGTTGGTGCCTTCGGGGAAAAAGCAGCCCGTCCCCACAATAATTTCAAGACCTGGATTAGTCGACAGCACTTCCGCTACCACTGGTGCAGAGAAAATCACCTGTCTAGCAAACCTGCTCCACAAAGTAATTTCTTTTGATGGATCGCGGAACTCAACAAGTCCGCCACGGACGGTTTGGGTACTAAACGCGTATACAAAGCCGCCATTTTTGGTGGGGGGATTAAGAAACGTATTCTTGCTGATGTCAGTGCCGATAATCATCTCTGGCTGACCATCACCATTGGTATCTGTAAAGACCGGGGAGGACCACACCGTATCTGCAGCGTGGTAGTACCAGCGCACGCTGCCATCAGAGTTCAGAAGGTAGACATTCCTATCAAACCCACCAAAACCAACTTCGAGTGTTCCGTCACCATCAACATCGAAAAGAGCCGGGGTGCTAAAAACTGTCGGCTTAAGCACGAAATGCTGCTTTTGGCGTCCGAACGCCGCGAGATCAAATTCCCAAAGCTGTTGCCCGTCGGTTCCACGATAGGCTGCAATACCACCAGCACACGATCCAGAAAATCCGCCATAGCCCACAACCACGTACGGCACGCCGTCGCCCAGTAGAGTTCCAACTGCAGGGGATGAGTAAACCTTGTCGTTTTTCTTTGCTCCGCTGCATGAAAAAATGGGAAGCCTCGCACTCCAAACCTCTGAGCCGTCACTCCGATAGGCGTGCAGAGTTCCATCAGCCCCAGCGATTAAGATTTCGTTCCCGTTTGAAGGATCGCCGTCAGTCTCCGCAACGGTTGGCGAGCTATATCCCACTCCACCGCCATTCAAGCGCGCCGTGATGGGCTCGTCGTATTCGAGCTGATTTGAAAGGGTTTGGGCCTCAAGCGTCGAAAGATTTAGGCTAAGTAGCCCAGTCACTAGCACGGCAAGGGCCAGAGTGGCTCTTGAAAGCTGCCACACTCCATGAGCAACCACCTCAGCGAGGGAAGAAAAGTAAGGTCCATCGGTCATGAGAGTATTTCGGCGAGGGTGTCCGCGGACTTTACGATCGGGGTTTCTAAGATGGCTCAACTCCAAAAGATTCCTAGTTAAATTCCGTTTCGCCACATTACAGGCCACTCAGGAGAGCGCTGAGCGCAACGGGGCGACAGCGCTCTCTGCGCCTACAGTATTTATGCAAGTTACGCGCCAAAAGCCGTTAAATGCTCTGGGGTTTTCGGAATTAGGGAAATAATGGAATTGAGCGGGACAGCGATCGGCTATCCCACTTTTTGCTGCATGGTCGGAGAGCAAACTAGTAGATCTGAGTCCTCGCCCTCTGCTTCTGAGCCAACCCGTGGAAATTTTAAGTCCCCCCACTCTTCGGATCCAACTGGTGGCCCGGCCTTCGGGCGGAACCTCTCCGCTATCACCTGGGGTGGTCTGAGTACCTGGATAATATAATTCTTATCCGGCTCGAACGGGCCACAGGCTAGACGATGCGCGTTGCGCGAAAGTGAACCAACTGGGGACTGATCGTCTGCCGAGATCTGAAGCACTTCGATTTCAAATTTTCGCAGGTCAAAGGCACTGCTGCGCTCATTCATGGGACGCGCTTCGATGGTAAACCCATACGACTTACAATTGCCTTCGTGACGCAGCACCACCAGCACCTCGCTGGCCTTGCCACTCAATTGAACTGAAAAACCTCGGTTCTCAGGGAGTGAGGGGTCGAAGGTTACCCGTGCATCGTGAAGCAGACGCGAGATTTCAGCGTCCGCAGCACTGGTCAGCGGAATCACTCTGCGAGGTTCGGAAAGAAGACCTGACCCAAGGGGTTCCATTGGGCCGAACTATATCCCGCCTTTCTACGAAGACAACCCAAGACGTTCACCGCAAGCAAAAGCGCAGAGGTCGGATTTCAGCTGTTAGCAAATTCAAAATTGATTCTAAGTACTTATGAAACTTGAGCTCATCGAATGCTTCTTCCAGAGTCTCACTGAGCCGACCGAGGTAGAGGTACATAGCTTGACCCCTACATCAACCTCTGATCTATCCGTATTTCAGGTTAGATACAGACGCCCACCCAGAAAAACCTGGGTCGGAATTTCTTGTCGCACTTAAAAGTTATCGAACTAGCGGTAACGCTGACTCGTTTTTCTAATTTCAAACGCGAGATTCGATACCGGCTGAGCCACGCCAATGTTCTCATCGTAGAAGTAGTCGGCGTTTCCGGTGATCTGAATGCTATTGCTCTCGATGCCACCATAGAAGTCAGTGTTTCCAGTCGAAGTCACATGCGCATTCGGAGCAATGAGGTGTGCATATACGTCGCTCGTTCCGCCGAAATGGATGGGCTTGACGCCGGTGTAATGGATCACCAACTGATGCGGCGCATTAAATTTCCCGGTGTTACCTGAGTTGTTTTTATTCATCACTCGATTGCCAGTAATATGGTTTCGATTGTTATTGGAGTCTATCTCCTCGACGTATATTTCGGCCTTCTCCCCGACCGGGATTGCACCGAAAGTGAGCTCGTTGCTGTTGCCTTGAAAGTTGACTTGCCTAAAGTGATAAGCAGCAGATCGATCAAGCAACGCAAAGTCAGCATTGACCATCAGATCGCCATAGCAGCCAGCAGGGAGGCTCCCCACGTACGTCGACGTGGTGATATCAATCTGGTCGGCTGGATTTGGACAGGCGGTCGCCCATGCAGGGGAAGATGGTAAAGTAAATGCGTGGCAGCCTGGACCTTCGCACTCAGGCCCAGGAGCGATCGAGCCCTTATTTGCAAGAATCACCACACCATTATTGGCCAAACTCGCCGCCGTTCCCGCTATGGTTCCACCCACGATCACCGTACTGTCACTCGCGATCAAACAGATGGTTAGAATCTGACGCTCAAAATACGAATTTCACCTAGAAAGGTGAGAATACCTCCCTCAAAATTTCTCTCAGAAGAAGCTCCGCGCCTAATTTCGCCAAGATTGGGAATGCGGACACTGGACATAGGCCCAAATGTACCGGATAGCGCTATGCCTGCCCTACCATGCTCCCGGGAGTAAGCAGTATGCCAAGGGGTAACGTAAACGTCTCAGAACGCTGAGTTTGAGGTGCTCAGGCAAGTTGCCCACGTAACGCTACAGAAGCTTCACTCGATGCGCGACGACGAATGGTGCCAAGCGGAAACGCGCTCAAGCCGTGTGCGGTGATTGCGGCAACGGTTGGAGCTAGCGCCTTCTGCTCGACGACAGCAACCAGCCCTACTCCACAGTTAAATGTTTTGAGCATCTCCTCTTGTGAAAGTGCACCAACCTCTCGAATTGAAGAAAAAACTTCGAGCATAGGAATTTGCGATAACTCAATATCTGCACACAAACCAGCCGGAATGATACGAGAAAGATTTCCTTCAATTCCTCCCCCGGTGATATGAGCAAG
Source organism: Bdellovibrionota bacterium (assembly GCA_041739995.1). Lineage (GTDB taxonomy): Bacteria > Bdellovibrionota_C > UBA2361 > UBA2361 > JBGSMV01 > JBGSMV01. Next base: position 121,629 of record JBGSMV010000029.1, on the reverse strand, counting down.
GCCATTGAAGACTTTACGCGGAAACAGATCCTTCAGTGCGGGATAGTAACAAAGATGCGGGGCCATAATCGCATCCATAAAAGTCCCCTCGCCCACTTTGCTTGCAGCCAGCGTCTTATGGGAATCGAGTAGTGCTCTCACCAAAGAATAGCCATTGGTGTGCAGCCCGTTCGACCCCACACCCAGCACTACGTCACCATCAGAAATCTTGCTGCCGTCGATAATGCTGCCGCGATCTACGACTCCCACTATACTCGCAGTAAGCACATAGATGCCCGGCGCTAAAACTCCCGGCTGCTCCGAAGTCTCACCGCCTACCAATGAGCACCCTTGAGCTCGACAGGCATCGGCGATACCGCGCACCAAGTCCCCCACCGTGTGCTGCTCTAACTTGCCGCAGATGATTGCGTCCTGCACGGCTAAGGGCGTGGCGCCCATTACTGCGATGTCATTTATCAGATGATTAATCATGTCAAAGCATATCGAGCGTACCCAGCCCTTCTCGGGAGGACCAGTGAACGCAAGCTTTTGCTTAGTCCCTGGCTCTTCCATTTTAAGCACGAGCACTGGATCGGTTATGCCCGGGAACTCGGCAGAGAAGAGAGAGGCGAAGGCTCCGACTCGGTTGAGCACACGCGGATCAGATGGCTCAAGACTGGCCGCCATCTCCCGCTTGGTGGCGTCGGCCACATCGATATCAACACCGGCTGACTTATACGAGAATGAATTTGTCATCGTGGATAAACACTCCTCCGCCACAGGTCGTGAACCGCACCAGCCGCCAATTCAGGTGCAGGGATCTACGCCTCATTGCTGCACTAGTCTCCTGCGTTAAGAGCTCGATGCGTACGTCTCGCTGGGCTCACTGAATCTCTTTGTGAATGTCTTTAAGAAAATACACAATGAGTTCAGCGAGAACAGTGAGAAAGATACTCAAAGTAACTTCTCACTCAGGACACTAGCTCTTGTACGCCTTCTTGCTTGGAGTGTCTTTTACCTCTGAATGAGGCTTTTTGGTATCGCCGGCGGCGGATTCTTCCTGCTGGGCAACCATTTCTTCCGATTCCCACAGGGGAAAACGGGTAGAAAGGCGCGGATCATCGAAAATAATCTGCACGCCCTGACGGTTACGGATATTCACGAAAATCGGGGCTTTAAGATTTGCTGTGGTTTCAGCGGCATTCGGACGCACGGTAACCACCACCAAAATCGCGTACTCATCGCCGTCTTTTAGGTCAGTATCCGCATCGCCTATGGGAGCTTTGACCGAATAGCGCTCGCCAAACTGGAAACCGTCAACAACCACAAACGCAAGATTTGGGTCATCGACACAATGTAACCAAGAGAATGGTGGCTTGTGATCAATCATCACAAATTGCTTGTGGCGCGGAAACCCGATCAGTCCCGACTTGATCGTGATGACACTATCGGCTGGAACTTCAAGCTCCCCGAATCGCGTGCTCTTCACTACGAGCTGATTGCTGTCGCTATCCGAACTATCACTCATCGACTTTCTTTGGCCTCTTTCGCCGTACCACTACTACCGGAACATCTGCTGAACCAAGATCACGACGCACTCTATTTTGTCGTGGCCCTTCAATCGAACCTAAATTCACACTCTCGGGACCAGTAGATCTGGCCACTGAACCCTCAGTCTCTGGGTCTTCAGTCCTTGGCTCCACAGTGGCGGCCTCAGGAACCCCCTCAGAAACCGTCGAGGAACTGCGAGGCGCTGCTCCTCCCTGTGGGGACCCAGATGCTCGCATGCGCGACAAGCCTGCGAAGCCCCCACGCTTAGGCGGCTCTCCGGCGCCTTCGCTACCAGCCGAGCTGCCAGAGCCACCACCCGGAGCCGATCTCTGCGTCCAAGCCGCCGAGACATTCTCCAGCCCAAGTTCAAAACCCGCTGGCGTTGCCGCAGCGCTCTTATTTTCTTCGAGGATCTGGAGGTAAATTTCTTCGCGGTAGATGCGCTTTTCCTTTGGCGCGTCAATTCCTACTCGAATCTGGTGGCCTTTAAGCTCAACAATGGTGATTTTGATATCATCACCGATGTAGAGACTTTCACCTGGCTTTCTCGTAAGAATCAGCATTCTCTCTTCCCGCCTTCCTTGGCTCTACGCGATCTTTCCGCGACCATCAAAGCTCAGAACCTTCAGTACGTTAGATTCGCCTCGCTGCGCCCAAGATGCAATCCACTTCTATTCAATGGCAATAATATTCAAACAGTGTCGCATCCTAGGCATTTATGAAGGGGGCGATGCTCCCCCTGTGAGTAGATGATGGTGATCTGACTGGCGATTCACTCTCCGGCAGCCAAATACGGCACCTCATTTGCCCTAAGCAGTCGTGGTCGACCCAGAAATCTGTCTGGCTAGAGAAACTGAAGAATATTGAGCTGCAATGCGCGAGTCGTCACTGAATAAGACACTTCCAGCGCCGTCTGTGCTTGCTGTAATCCGGTCCCAGACGCTGCGATATCTGCGTCTTGAAGCTTGCTGAGCGCCTCGGTCGCATCGGTCTGAGTCAGGTCAATCAATGAAAGCGCAGTCTGCAATCTCCGCAGCCCTGCCCCAACTGACACACGCTCAGGAATAATGTCGCGCTCCCGCGCTTGCTTAATGAAGTCAATCGAACCCTGAATCTCTTGGGTCTGCAGACTGAGTTCTGTCGGCAAATTGAACGCAGCTCCGGTACCATCGGGCAAGCCAGTAGAAGGAAGCGTTTGAAATCCGGCAAGAGCTCGACCGAGCCGCTCGAGCCCCGCGAGGGCATTACTAAAGAGCGCATCTCCAGGCTTTGCCACCGCAATTTGAAGATCATCCGTTATATTCACCGAACGAGTTCGAGCATTCCCCACTTCCACAGTGGTGTCATCATACACCCAACGTTCACTGGCGGCCCCGGTAGCAGGATTGGTATAGGTGCTCGCGCCAAAGGGCGCATCATCATCGTCGACTCCCGCAAACACATAGCGCCCTTGGTACTGCGAATTAGCTAAACTCACTAAATGGTTGCGCAACTCGAATACTTCCTCCGCCATCTGAGCACGAACCGCCACCCCGATAGTCTCATTAGCGCCTTGAGTGGCTAGCTCATTGGCTCTTACCAGGATCTCATTCGCTTGAGCCAACGCATTGTCCTGGAAAGCCAAAACTCCCGTCACGGATTCAGCCCGGCGCTTGTGGCCTGCAAGACGATCCAATGTCTCTCGGTATTGGGCGATGGTGCCTGAGAATCTAGAGTCTCCAGGATCTACGACCTTATATCCGGTGGCCAATTCTTGGCTAAATCGCGCGTACTGCTCTCGATTTCTGGCGATATCTACCAGGAGGGTACGCGCAAGTTGGTTTTCAGAAATACGTGTCATATCAACTGTAGAATTTGTTGTAATAGTTCATCCGCAATTCGAATCATTCGAGCCGAGGCTTCGTAAGACTTCTGCGCCTGTATGAGGCGAGTAAACTCTTCGTCAAGATTAACTGCCGACGCCGAATCTCGGCGTGATTGTACCGTTGAGAGCGACGCCTCAGCGACCGACGCGGCCACGGATATAGTCGCACTCTTATTCCCAATAAAGGTGACGGACTCGATATAGGACTGATCCCAGGTGGCATTCAGTGAGAATCCTCCTGCGGAGAGCGTTTGTGCCTGATTGCGTTGGGCCATCAGCGCCAGCAGATTCTGATTATCGCCAGGTGGAAACTCTGCCGCGGCTGGAGGACCACCGCTGACATCCCTCGCCGCCGCGATATCACGCGGATCGGAAATAGCGAGGGTAAAGATACTGGAAAAATTTCTGGTGCCAGTGTTCGCGATAATGTCATTAAGATCGCCGCTGGTAGGAAGACCGTCGGGTGTCACACCTCGATCCTTTGCCCCTGAGAAATTAAAGTCGAAAAAACCGAAGACTGCAGGCGTGTCCCCGTCTAAGTCACCGGAACTGGGCTGATGCCCTGCTGTTGCGCCGTCGCGATCTGGTCCTAAGTATGTAGAGTTGAACGAGGTCAATAGCGAGCGCGTAAGAGCCTCTATTCGCCCAGCGACCTGCGTGATCGTGCCGTCGCCCTCAAAGGCGGTTGTACTAGATGGATCATTGTATCCGCGCAACGCAAGAAGACCGGCGATTGAGCCTGAGCCGTTCTTCAGAACTTGCGTAAGGTCCACGTGCGCCGGGGAGGTCCCAGTACTGTCGTAATCAAAAACAACATAGTTCAGTAGCCCACCGTCAAGGGACGGGGGAAGCGCACCGGGGGCGAAGCTTGGGGTCGTAGTGGTGGTTAACGGCTTGACCGTGGTTCCATTTACTAAGGTAAGACCGCTTGAAAGCGAAATCGAAATACTTCCATCAGCGAGCTCGACTGAGGAGAAGGAAAGTTTCTCGGCTAGTTGCCCAAGAAGAAGATTGCGCTGATCGCGTTCATCTGAGGCTTCTGGGCCCGATCCGTTCTGCTCAATGACCTTTACTCGCCCGTTTATCTGTCCAATTTGGGTCAGGATTGAATTAACCGTTTGGACTTCGGTCACCAGGCGCTGATCCGCCTCTGTCTGTAGGCGCGCCAGGGTATTAAAGGTATCTCGAATTGTCTGGGTGAGATCGTTCCCTCGTTGCATCACGTTAGATCTAAGCTCGACACTGGCGGGATCCGCCGCTAAGTCATCAAGCGAGGTGAAAAACGAAGACAAACTGGAGCCGACCGTCTGACGATCGCCAGTGAGATTGAAAAGACCTTCGATGCGCTGCAGGAATTCGTTTTGTATTCCGTTTGATCCGTGGCTGCCAAGGGATTCTCTCAGCAGGCGTTCAATGAACTCATCGCTCACTCGGCTCACGGAGCTGATTCGTACGCCACTCCCGATGTTGACGCCCGACTCAGAACCGCGTCCAAAGTTCGTCTCTAAAGAGACAGTACGCCGTGAGTAGCCAGGCGTATTGACGTTGGCGATATTGTTGCCGATGTTGGCAATAATTGCCTGCTGAGCGCTAAGAGCGCCAACCGCGTTATTAAGAATTTTTGCGCCAAAGTTAGCCATTTCGCCCTGTAAGAACTCTGGGAGGTCTTTAGCACCAGCAAATCTTGCCTGATGCCACCTCTCAGTATCTTAATAAGGCAAGCGCTGTGCCAGGGCGGGCAATGGATGGGACTACTGTAGAAATTTAAACTCGAGGAATCAGGTGATGAACGAGTAAGTTGAAGCCTTGCTTTGCACCACAAAGAACATGAGAACTTCTTTGATGGATACGCAATGTTGTAGTGGATGAGCGTGCTTTTTGATTAGGGTCCGCCTTCGCTCGCATGTGCCTGTGCTTTCATTTAATTTCATTAGGCTACGGCGGGACGTCGTCTGTGCCTGTGTCACAGACTCCTAGGCAAGGAAAACTGTTTTCCCCTCGGCTCACTCTGAGGTTTCCGCGCCTATAAAACTTAACCAGAAGGCGCGAAGGATACGAGTGGCTCCTATGGGCCCTCATCTAGATCTCTTTGAGAACTCCCGACTTGCGGTGAGTCCCGTCGTGCGTCGACTCTTTCATTGTGCCACCGGGCGTATACGATCGCACCACGTGCTTGGTAGCAGACCAGAGAATGGAAGCCAGTCCGCCAATCATCCGCAGGGAAAACGCCACGACTTGGCTATATTCCCTACTACGAGTCTGAGAGTCCGAAACAAGCTCTCGCAAAATATCGATTTTCGGGATGAGCACTTTAGCCTCTGAGGGGTGGCAGAATCGCTTCACAAACTGTGATAATGGGATTGAAGGTGGTGGTGCTTTTTGTCGCCCGAGAAACTCAGGTTCTCCGAGCTCTTTACGCATCAGGGTGAAGCGTGCGTCTTGAGCGCGAGCAATACCCTGAATAAACCTCTCACGCTGAGCGGTCGCAACCGCAAGTCCTTCTGTTTTACCAGAAATTACGATTTGTTGCTCGAGCTCTAACGCCTTTACGTAGCCATGGTGCAACTGAATCTCGTTAGAGATCAAATCATCCAGCGCTTTCGTAATAGGTGCTACGGGCATGGATTACTAGAGCTCCTCTTCCTGCGCTTCCCCAGTGGCGTCGAACAGCCTGCCACCTTGTACCGGAGTTGTTCCTCCAGTGAAAATTTCAAAAAGAATTTCTTCACCTACGGAGCGTGCGATCGCTTCACTTGGCGGGTTGTATTTGCCTTCTGCAATCTGCAGCTTCAAACTTTCAATTTTTGCTCTGCGCTCTGCGGCGATTCCCTCGGGGCTAAGCTCTTGCCCAATCGCCTTTGCAAGGGAGACATCAACTCGGCCCCCCGAAGCGAGTAATGCCCCGTCATTTTGTGCCTTCAGGCGCTTTGCAAGACGCTCGGCCTCCTGAGTCGGACTCGACTTAACACCTTCTTGCTGCTGCAAGAGATCTCGAACCGCTTTAAGATCATTTGGGTCGTTCTTTGATCCAATCTTCATACCTGCCCCCTTACGTCGTGAATCCGTTCTCGCGTACTCGAGGACTGGCTTGAGCCCTCTGGGGTACGACGATACAAAAACCGCTGCGCACACGACATTCAGAAGATGCTCAGCACTAACGGCTTTTCAATCGCTAAGGTTACGATATCTCGAGGATTCGAATGGATTCGCGCAAATAGCGCCCCCTCACTCCTTCTCGCCCTCGCCATCGATTTTCGCTGCATCACTACGAGCCGTGAGCTCTCTCACAATAATCTCTTTAATTCCAATGCCTTGCCCCTTAGAGACGTCCTTGGCGAGGCCCTCAGTGAACATATCTCTGAAATACTCGCCCTCTCTTCCCCCGCTAAGGAGGTTCTCCTGCGGTACCGCTGCCCACATGGACTTAAACATTTGCTGCAAAAGCAGCGCCTCAAAGTCCTCTGCTGCCTCTTTAATCTTCGCTGGACTGTCTGGCCCTGCTGCAACTCCGTTCTGCAGACCACTGCCCTTCAGACCATTGGCGCCGGTTTTCTGTGCCTTTGCCGAAAGCTGATTGAGCTGTGCAGCCCCTCGCATAAGGCTCACCTCTGACAGGGATGGGCCCATTCCAATTTTCGACAGCAAATCATCCGCCATAGCCCCTCTTACATAATCACCAAGTCAGCATGCAGAGCCCCCGCCCGTTTGAGCGCCTGAAAAATTGAGATTAAATCGCGCGGTGTTGCGCCAAGCGAGTTGAGCGCTTCAACCAACTGTCCAAGCGTCACTTCTCCGCCCACGGCCGCAAGGTTTCGCTCTTCTTCACCGACGGTAATGTCCGAGTTCTGAATCACTTCTGTATTTCCGCCATCCGAAAATGCTGTTGGCTGCGACACCTGATTATCACTACGAATCGAAATATTCAGATTTCCGTGTGCAAGTGCAACACGCCCGAGCCTGACCGTCTCACCCATGATGACGGTGCCCGTTCGCTCATTCACCACCACGCGAGCTCCAAGGTCTTGATCCACCGTAAGATTCTCGAGCCGTGCCAGAAGTCCAATCGGGTCATGCGCGAGACTGCCCACCAGGGGAATCTCTACCGCTGCCGAATCAACGGCCACCGCAATTGGTCTTCCAAGATCGGAATTAATCGCCTCTACCATTCGAGTCATCGTAGTAAAATCAGGCTGTCTCAACATTATGCGCACACGCTGCGATTGAAACAGATCGAATGGAATAGATCGCTCAACCGTGGCTCCATCCGGAACCAACCCAACCGTAGGGTGATTCTGCTGAGCCGAATCGCCTCCACTCTCGACTGCAAAACCTCCCACGCTCACTTCCCCCTGCGCAACCGCATAGACATTACCGTCGGCACCTTTGAGAGGTGCGAACAGAAGCGTCCCACCTTGCAAGCTCTTGGCATCACCCATAGACGACAACGTCACATCAATCGAAGTACCAGGCCGAACGAAGGCCGGCAAAGTCGCGGTCACCATCACGGATGCCGCGTTTTTTACCTTAACTTGCTCAGAAGGAGCTTTAATCCCCATTTTCTCGAGCATGTTGGAAAGGGCCTTTCGGGTGAAATCCACGCTGTTTCCGTCGCCAGTTCCATTTAATCCGACGACTAGACCAAAGCCCACCAACTGGTTTCCTCGCACGCCTTCCACATCGGCCAGATCCTTAAGGCGTGCAGGAGCAGCAAGCGCTGACGAAGCGCTGAAAAAGAGCAACAAAAGCGCGATGCAAGATTTCATACCGATCCCCAATAACTCTATTAGAAAGGCCACCAACGACGTAAAACTCGCCCCATCCAGCCACCTCGCTGAGCGTCCCCAATCGTTCCATTGCCGTAATAGTCAATTCTTACGTTGGCGAGCTGTGACGACTGCACTTCATTGTTCGAGCTTACGTCCTCAGGGCGCACCAGCCCAGAAATCACCATGACCTCCTCTTCGCTATTGAGTGAGATGATTTTCTCTCCCTCAATGCGCATCACCCCTGAAGGCAGCACTTCTGCAACCATCGCTGAGATTCGGCCACGCAGAGTCCCCTTTCGCTCGGTCTCTCCGTCTCCGGTAAACTCGCTGGAAAGCGAGGCTTTGACGAGATTGCTCAAATCGGCTCCTGAAGAATCAGTCTGGGTGGGATCCGCTGAGTCGGTAAATTGATCACGATTCTCAAGTCCAAAGAAATTACGTATCGCGGCGCTAAAGCTCGACTCTTGAGTCACCGTCGTGGTCCCTTCCTTCTTCCCAGTGAGATTTTCATTGACCACAATCGTGATCAGGTCCATCGGTTGAGACGCTCTGTAGTCTCTGAAGAGATTGTTTCCACCCCGGCTCTCTTTCCACAGAGACGCCGATACTCCCGGATCACCAAGATTCAACGGACCTCTATACTCTCTAAGCGGAACCCTATCGATCGCACCGGACGAGCCCTGATCAAAGCCAAGGAAGTCACTCTCTCCGTTAAGATTGGTTACCACATCAGGATTCTGCTGCGCACCGAACTGCGCACCTCCACGATCGAACAGCGCATCTGGTGGCAGCTCTCCTCCCACCAAATGCAACTGAGCTCGTCCTTGAGAGGGAGCCCCGATTGGCATGGCACGCCCATCGACTGGCATTGCGCTTCGAAAGCCATTTTGGCTCTGAGCCCGGTCGGCACGCATCTTCGCCATATAGTCATCGACCGGCTTCCGAGTGGTGATCGAGGTTGCCTCCACACATCCACTCAACAATGCGATCACGCAAAGAGTTACCGTCTTGTGAGCCGCAAGGTGCGGTCGCTCGCCAGTGGTGAAGCGGCCTATAGTTTCTGAAACATTTGGTGCCAGATTTTGTATCATTGTCGAACCTCTACGATTCCAGGCCCAGAAATTGTGCCCTGCATTACCCGCTTAGATGTCTCATTTCTCACTCGTACCTGCGCTCCAAAGACTCCCGATTCAAGCGCCGTTGCTGAAGCACTTGCTTCAAGTAACTTTGAGCGATAGAGCAATGTGACTGATTCTCCTACGCGAACCATCGGCGGCGTCACCATCAGTTGCGTGCGAAATAGTGCGCCTTCTGAGACATCTTGGCTTAGCTTCTGGCCAATAATCTCGTCGACGGACTGAGCGATTCCCCCAGACGCCGTACTGAGGTTCACTCGAGCAAGCGTCACATCGGAGGCACCAACAACATCTCCACGCGCCAACGCTCGACGTGCCACCGGCAACTGCCCCCACTCCTGAACGGTTGCTTGCACGTTGAACGTTTGTACTACCTTGTCCTGCTCCTGCACTTTAACTTGGAATGAAGTTGGACCTTGTCCAAAGTGAGATCCTTTGACTGATGCCAACGGCGTAATATCTCGGATATCAGCGCGCGGAGGCACTCTTACCTCAGCACGGGGCAAGGAGACTCCCAACACTTTGGCCTCACGCTCGCTCGCTTGCAGGTAAGAACTAAGGGCACGCGTCACTTCATCCACCCCAATCGTACGATAGGCACGTACGACCTTCATCACTCGTGGAAAGATATATCCGACTTGATCATTCCCGCGCGTCACCTCTCGAACAACGTCGAGCACCTGAGCTGCGGTAAATGTAGCCTCTTCGCCAATGGAGGGGCTCGCACCAAGTACCGCGTTTTTTATGGCGATGACTAGCTCATCATCACCAGGATATGACGAGCTCACGTCCGCAAGGTCCGAGATTCTTACTTGCGGCAAAACTACCGTAGCCAACTCTTTGCCACGCACAACCATGCGAAAATTTCCCGCAATACGCTCAGAGCCTTCCCCCGCTCTCCCCAAAGCTTCCCGCACCTCTTGCTGAACCACCGGAATGAATGATGCGCGTTGCGCCGATACTTCGGGGCAGTACCCACACAAACAAAAACTGAGCGCCGCTGCGATGCCTCTGATACTCATTCTGACCTACCTATCGTTTCAACTGTATTGCTTGACCAACCATTTCATCTGCAGTTGTTATCCCCTTCGAGGCCGCCTCATAGGCTCGTTGCGCCGTGATCATATTCACTACTTGCTCAACCACACTGACGTTACTGCCCTCAAGAAACCCTTGCTGCAGCCTACCCACACCATCGTTGGCGAAATTTCCCGTGATTGCGGTTCCAGACGCGTCTGACTCTTCAAAGAGATTCCGCCCAAGCGCACGTAGTCCCGCTGGGTTAGGAAAGCGCACCGCTTCAATCTGTCCAAGGTTTGAGAGGGTAGACTGTCCTTGTACTCGACCGTTTACAGTACCGTCTTCAGTAATAGTGATCGAGAGCACATCGTCGCCCACCGTAATGGTCGGCTGCACCAAATAGCCATCGGTCGTAACCATTTCTCCATTTTGATTGAGCTGAAAATTTCCCGCGCGAGAAAAGGAGTCCTGCGCAGATCCCGGCACCTGGACACGAAAGAACCCCTCGCCTTGAATCGCCACATCCAGCTGGTTTCCAGTATTGACTAAATCTCCCTGTTCAAAGATACGCTGCACGGCCGAGTTGCGCACACCAAGACCGATTTGAATACCGCTGGGGGTTTGCGTTCCCCCAGAAGACGTCTGCGCGCCGGGCTCAACTATCTGTTGATATATGAGGTCTTGGAAATCTGCGCGGCTCTTTTTAAATCCAGTGGTGTTCACGTTCGCAAGATTATTTGCGATAACGTCTATGTTCGTTTCCTGCGCGTTCATGCCAGTAGCTGATGTGTAAAGCGCTCTAATCATATGTAACCCTCAATAAATCAGTGCCTGACTCAACCGTCACTGCACCACACCTTCAACGCACTACCGACTACCGAACTCTCCGTCCATATTGGTTAATCGCTGTTTGGTTCATTTGGTCTAACGTCTCTGCCGTTTTTGTATACATCTGGAACCCTCGACTCGCGGTCATGAGGTCAACCACCGCAGAAATGGTGCTCACATTGGACATCTCCAACGATTGCGGAACCACGTCGGGGTCCGTATCTGTGGGCGCTCTCGCGCTGCCTTGCGCAAATAGATTTCCGCCTACGCGCTCAAGTCCCTGCATTTCATCAAAGCGCGCAACCTGAAGTCTCCCCGCGGCGACTCCATCAACGAGCACACCTCCATCAGGTCCGATTTCAACTTTTCCTTCGCCCACCGAAATGGGGCCACCGTCACCTTGGACCTCGAGACCGTCCGCAGTCACCAGCTGCCCTCCGGCTGCAAGTGAAAAATTTCCGGCACGCGTGTAGCGAGTGCCCTCTGGGGTTTGGACTACAAAGAAATCGTTCGCATTACGAAGGGCAACATCCAAAGGATTGCCTGTCGCCCGAATCGCCCCCACCGAAAAATCGGTGACGGTATCGATATCCACCACACCAGGAACGCGATCATGGTCGCCCTTCGCAAAGGGATCCGCTGCTCCCGCAATGCTCGCCAGGGTCTGATCAAAGGTTTGCACTTCTCCTTGCAGTGCTTGGCGCTTGAATCCAGGCGAGTTCACGTTTGCAAGGTTATTCGTAACCACTTCGAGCTTGCGAAACTGCATGAGTCCGCCGGATGCTGCTGCGTACGTTCCTCTATCCATCTATCTTCTTCCTACAAGACTTGAACCTGTCGTCGTATCGGGGCACCGCTTAAAACTCCCAATCTTGGGTCCTCTGGGTTAGCAAGAGCTGCCTCTTCCGCCGTAAGTACCGAAGACTTGTCCTCGTCATCCCCCGTTGGATCTTGGGCTTCCTCGTTTTCCACGATTGCGCTGCTCTGCGAGAGTAGCTTTTGCAGCGGAAGTTCTTGGCGCCGATCCTCTCGAGTTAACAACTCGTTTTCACCAAGTCTGCGCGCATGCGTTCTGGCTTCGGACACTACGTCTCGGTCAGCATGTATCGAATTCCTAGGCTCTGCTCCACGCTGATGCGCAAGCGCCCGTTCGACCGCTGAGCGGCGTCGTGGGCTCTTGGGCGACTCAACGTTTTCAGGAGCAAAAACTTCTCGCTCAATTTGGTCGCGCAAGGATGGGCGCGGTGTCTCCACTCGCCGTTCTACCACCGCACCGAGCGGCAGTTTCACCGCACTAGCTGCGGTTTGCACCGATTGAAAACTCGGTGGCTCCACTTCAACCGAAGGAAACTCAGCACCTCGATGTGTCGCTACTCGTCGTGAGACCTCGGTGACCGACGCAGAAGCCGCCATGCTACTCTCTATGCTCGAGGCAAGCGGGAGCACGGAGCTCTGATTTGCCATATCCGAAGTCCGACTATGAGGGGTGACAGAAGTTTCGAGCGCGCGCATAGCGGCAGTCGCGCGCGCCATGTGGATCTCCAACTGTCCACGTACCTCGTCAGCAGCAGTGATTTGCCGATTGAGGCGCCCATTCGATCCTTCAAGATCAAAGAGGAGCTTCTCCAAGTCTTTCTGTCTCCGAACCAGTTGGTCGTTAAGGGCACGGCTGGCCGAGTCGGCTTCGCCGAGAAGAGCCCGCAAGCTCGCTTCAAGCTCGGCCATACGACCTAAGTTCACCTTAGGGCCGCTGCTTCTCACCATTCGCAGGCCAAACACCACCAGCGAACACAGTAAGCCCACATCAATTAAAATTCCGAACCAAGAAACCTCTGCCATGTGCGTTCCTTCGCCTCGTTAAGCGTCAACAATCCAACACGTCGTTCGGGCTGCTGTCAGTCCGTTGTCACGTCAGACAGGCTAAGTCCCCGAATATACATGTTCGAATTCTCCTCGAGCTGTTACATTGCAAGTCGCTTGCCGAGTGAGGCCAAGATCGGCGATTTTGAGTGAAGGGCCCTCTTTGCGCAGTCACCAGGGGCCAAATTTAGTTCGCTGGCAAGCGATATAGGGCAAGAAGAAAACTCTACATACGGTGTTTCAAGATGTACCCGAAGTTGGAAACGCTTACCCAGGGAGCAGACCCGGCCAATCTATTTGAAACGAGAAGAGCGTTTCGCTCTAATTTGGTCCCAATTTCTATTCTGGTACTAAGCATCGCCGCTGTCGTTGCGCTGCTGATCGCTTTCCCCGAAAGTGGGCTACCACAGTCGCTGCCGGTAATTGGGGGCCTTAGCATGCGCTGGATTTCATTAGTCCCCGCAGTGGTGTTGCTCGAGATTTTGCGTCGATATCACGACGATCTGTACGTGTTTGGGCTCGAGAAAATTAATCACTACGAAGGACGGCTCTCCTTGAACTCCAGCGTCCCCTCGCTCAAGTATACAGACATCAGGGCTGTCCAGGTTGAGCAGACAATTCCGGGCCGGCTATTTAACTTTGGAAACGTATTACTTGATTCTGCGGGAACGGACGGGGCAGAACTCACCATATCGGGAGTTCTCTCACCTCTGGAGCTGGCAAAGCTTATTGAAGAATTTCGCGAGGCCAGCCTGCAGCGGCGCTAGGAGTCTGTGCCTGTGTCACAGACTCCTCGCATGCTGAGTCGACGTTCATTGAAGTATTTTTCTCGCTGTTCGTGCTGAACTCATTGTTCAACTAAATATATTCACAAAGAGATCAGCGAGCACTGCGAGAATTATTCATCGAACCGTTAACTCAGGACCCTCGATCCCAGACTGCCCCGAGTCCTGCCCTCGTTTCAGCACTATCCCCAGGTCTTTCTATCTTGTTGATTTCACAGTGATTATTCTCCGCTTCACTACGATTTTCAATTAAGCAAATTTCTTCTGAGAGAAAGCCTAAAGAAATCGTACGAGATTGACGTATTAGTTCCCTGAGAGGGAGCGCCAACAGAGGTATTGTTCTCTCCGCGCATTGCGCTCTGGGCCTTGCGACTTGAAGCGATGAGAGATGTTTTTCTAAAGGTTTAAATAAGTGAGGTGGTATGGATACGGTGAAACTACTTCTTGCCGATGACCACGTGGTCCTTCGTCAAGCCCTCTGTGAAATGTTGCAAGGGCGGGGAAAATTTGCGGTGATCGGGCAAGCCTCCGACGGTGAGGAATTGCTACAAATGGTTAAAAACAACGTACCAGATGTACTTGTGGTGGACGTTGAGATGCCAAAGCTTGATGGACTAAAAGCCATCGAGCAGTTGAGAATCTCCAACTACCAGCTACCGATTCTGGTCTTCTCTGCCGACGAGAGCCCACAAAATGTCAGGGCGGCACTACAAGCTGGAGCCAAAGGCTTTCTGCCGAAGAACGCAAAGATCGAAGAGCTGGAGTTTGCCATTAGCTCTGTGTTGAGTGGGAATACGTATTTGAGCCCATCGGTGACGACTGCGCTGATGCAGCCCGACGGCGTCCCCTCAGTGAATGGCCCAAATCCACTTGCGGTGCTCACAAAGCGCGAAATCGAGATTCTTACACACCTTGCTGACGGCAAGCCAAATCGAACGATCGGAAAAATGCTGCACATCAGCACCCGAACCGTCGACACGCACCGTAGCAATATTCTTAAGAAGCTCAACGTGAAGACCAATGCTGAGCTCGTCAAGCTTGCGATTCAAAGTAAGCTGATTTCCCTGTAGGGGACTGCTGCGCGATCATACGTTGCCCGCATACATTGCCTGTTTGAGCGATGTGTACTCGCCCTCAAATGGGCGAGGTAAGGCAAGCTTGGTTTAAGCACCACGATGAATGCGCGCTACATCCCCATGCAGAGAGCATGTCCTCAATCCTCCTCAAGCGAAGCGTCCCAATACGCAAGTGTCGACCCTTGCCGATTCTAAGTGTATGACGCTATTTTCAAGAGCGCGATGAAGGGGCACCTTGCATCTGGAAGCTGGCCAAACATGTAGTTTTGAGCCCTGTCCACTCTCAGGCAACCCTTAGGTCTCAGGCAACCCTTAGGTATTTGCGCGCTTAGTAAGCTCTACTCTATCGGGGGTAGGCATGGGATACTCCGTATTAAGAGTTCAAGAATGACCGTTGGCGGAAACATCTGTGACAAGCACTGATCCAAAGAGCACAATCGCCGGACTTACAGTCGGCCTCACTGCAGAGCCCGTTGAGAAGCCCACATCGGGCTCGTCTCCTTCCACCACTCAGTCTCATGGAGGAGCTCATGGAGGAGCTCATGGAGCAGCTCATGGAGCAGCTCATGGAGGACGCAATTCTGAGAGCCGCTCCAACCCAACTGGTCTGACCCGCGTAGAACTTGAACGCCCGGACGTAAGTTCCTTCACTCCGCGCCAGCGCATATTGGCAGCAGCTTTGAAGCTCTTTGTTGAACAAGGTTACTTCAATACGAATGTGCCTGATTTAAGCCGCGTCAGTAAATGTAGCGTCGGGTCGATTTACCACACCTTCAAGAACAAGGAAGAAGTTGCCACCGCATTGTATGACGAAGGCATTCGCGCGTTCCGCAAAGCGCTGGAAGAATCGATAAACCCGAAAGATGATGTCTCGGATCAAGTCAGGACCGTGGTTCGGTCATTCCTTGGCTTTTCTGAAATGAACCACCAGCTCTCGAAGTATATATGGCTGTGCCGCCACAATGAATTTATGAGCGGAATTATCAAGCATCCGACCATGGTTGGCTTCGACAGACTCGGCCGCACGCTCACGAAGACGTTCAAACAAGGAATTCGCGATGGAAAAATTAGAAAACTCAGAGCGAATTTACTCTGGAGTGCCGTGTTTGGAATTCCGCTAGCTTACGTCAGAGATTGGCTCGATGGATATAATTCAGTCCCTCCAAGCAAAGTAGCAGACGAACTTTCGGATGCATGCTGGAGAGCCGTCAAAGCTGAACAGGGAAGCTGAACAGGGAAGCTGAACAGATTAAGCTTTTGAGCCGCTGGCTTCGGCCTGTTCCAAGCACTTTTCTAACGCTTCCCATGCAAGCATTGCGCACTTCACTCGGGCTGAAAACTTCCGGACTCCCTCAAGCGCTACCGCATCGCCTAAGTCAGGCACCTGTTCCGCCGTCTTCTCTCCTCGCATGAGCTCTCGAAACTCGCCTATAAGCTTACTCACCTCAGGGAATGATTTACCCTTGCAAAGCTCAGCCATCATCGACGCCGACGCCTGGCTAATAGAGCAGCCGTGCCCAGAGAATCCGATATTTGCCAACTGGGTCATGCCCGCCATATCCGCTGGGTCACCTGACGAAGTTGCAATAGTGAGTTGAATTTGATCTCCGCAGAGCGGATTGAAGAGCAAGGCTTGCGCATTGGAAGCGGTAAGACAACCCTGACATCGCGGTCGCTTGTAGTGGTCGAGAATCACCTCTTGATAGAGATCGTCGAGTTGCATGGAAGCACTATCACCTAAGAATCACCCAAAAATCACCAGAGGATAGAAAGTCCCACCGCAGAAAGCCTTCAACCCCCCTAAGAGACCGTCACTAATATTCGCCCTTCGACCACACGCACTGGGAAAGATTTTACTCCAGTAACGGCCGGCATACAAAGCGCCTTCCCCGTCTGAGCGTCAAATCGAGCACCATGGGCAACGCACGTGACTTCCTTTCCATCGAAAAGTCCCCGCGAAAGCTTCACCTCGGCATGACTACATCGATCCTCTAAGGCGTGAACCTCACCGCTATTGCTGCGGCACAGCACCACTTGCTTCGCGCCAGCCTTGACGGCCTTCATCTGACCATTAGGAAGATCCTTGTCGTCCAAAACGTCAATCTCTGTCACCACTCTGCCATCCCTTTAGAACTGAAATTTGTCTTCCCTTTATCCGGCTACTAGGGAACCGGAAAACCCGTTCTTCTACCTTTGTGGTCTTCGTGGTTGAACCAAATCTAGACCCATTTCTAGAGTTTGTTTGCACCACTAAGATTTCGCTTTTTAGATCCTCTCTAGCTGTTGAGGCTTCCCTGTCACACCACCGTTGCAAATATGCCCGACACTACTTCCTCGACATACGACTTGACGAACGGGTTCTCAATCTTGCCGACCAGGTCCTCAAAGAAAGCCTGGACTAGTATACGCTCCGCCTCAGCTCGAGATATTCCGCGAGACATCAGGTAAAATAGCTCCTCGGTCCCTACCTGCCCCACCGATGCGCCATGCGAACACTTCACATCGTTTGCGAGAATCTCAAGATTTGGGATTGCATCCGCGCGTGCCGAATCTGAAAGCAACAGATTTCTATTCTTCTGATACGCATCAGTTTTCTGAGCGTGCTCGGCCACTCGAATGAAGCCAAAGTACACCGCGCGCGCCTCGTCCGTAGCCGCACCCTTGCAATAAAGATTTGACCTACAGTGCGGTGCTAAATGCCGCTGAGTAGTGTGGAGATCTACGTGTCTTTCGCCGTTGGCAAGATAAAGCGAGTACAGGTCTGCGTGAGCCCCTGTCTCATAGAGCTTACAGTCTAAATCAAGGCGCGACACGCTGGCACCAACTGACATGTGCACCGATCTGAGCTCCGCATCTTTCATCAAATGAAAGCGATGGCGTCCCAAATAAGCAACGTCAGTAGGAAGTCGCTGTACCGACACGAATTCACAGCGGGCTTTCTCGGCGACTACTACCTCGACACGCGGGGCATAGAAGTTCCCCCCAGAACTCTCGCCAAACACAGAACTATCGAGATCTTCGAGTAGCGTGCAAGAAGCTCCGGACTCGACCGAAACCACAAACACTGGTGCTCCAGCGCGAGATTGGGTGGTTTGTCTCTCAGTGCCAAACCACTGAAGCATTCGCAAAGGTACGGCAAGCTTCGTACCGGCCTTAACCCGCAGAATACCACCCGCTCGCGAGGTGCACGCAACAAACTGAGCAATCGCATCCGTATCAAGATCAGAAGACTGTGGTCCAAACACATCACGCAGTAACTCATCAGAAGCCTTGGCGTCCTGACTCCACTCTACCCCTGGCGGCAATGGCAACAGTTCTGATTCCTCAACGGGAGCACTGCCAACATTAACACGGCCAACGTTAACACTGCCAACAGGACCATTCTTGCCGAACGGCTCAACACGACTTTCAACGGACTCGGCCTGAAGCAATGCCTCCAGCGGGAAAAGATCAGGGGCAGTCTGTCGCCATAACTCATGTGAAGCGTTTGGTATCGCTGTTTTCTTTAGAATGGCTTGTGCGTTTTTAATCGCTTCCTGCGGTACCAGCCGAGTCGAGGTGGACTTCTGCACTGCACCACGCTGCACTGCACCAGGTTGCACTGTACCAAGCTGCACTGTACCAAGTTGACTGATTAAGTCGGTAGATAAGAGTTCGCCGAGACGCACCTGGTTCGTCTCCTCACCGTAAGATTTTGCTGCATTCCCCACTTAATGATTCCTTTGAATCGCTCAATCTGTTTATTCAGGCAATTTATCTAGGCAATTCATTCGGCGCGCTCAATTATTTGGGGCGCTCAATGCCGAATCTGTAATCCAATCATAGCCCAAAGACTCAAGCTCCAGCGCCAAGTCCCTCGTGCCGGAACGCACGATCTGCCCGTCGTGAAGAACATGCACAAAATCAGGCTTTAAGTGCTCAAGAATACGGTGATAATGCGTAATCACCAACACCGCGGGTTTATTCTTGCTCTCCTCACGAATACGGTTCACTCCGCTTGCCACTATCTTGAGAGCATCAATATCCAGACCGGAATCAGTTTCGTCTAAAACCGCCAAGCGTGGTTCAAGCACGGCCATTTGAAGAATCTCGTTGCGCTTCTTCTCGCCACCGCTAAACCCGTCATTCACGAAACGCGTAGCGAAGGACTTGTCCATTTCGAGCATTTCCATTTTCTCCTGCAGCAACTTACGGAACTCAAGCACCGGCATGTCCTTTTCTCGGCGCGTGTTGAGTGCGGTGCGAAGGAAGTTCATGATCGACACCCCAGGAATCTCTTGGGGGTACTGAAAGGCAAGGAAGAGTCCCTGACGAGCTCGCTCGTCAGGCTCGAAATCAAGCAGATTCTGTCCGTCGAACAAGACCTCACCACTGGCGACCTTATAGGAAGGATGACCCGCAAGAACTTTTGAAAGGGTCGACTTCCCACTGCCGTTCGGTCCCATGATGGCGTGCACTTCGCCGGGATTAATCGAGAGATTGAGGCCCTTGAGAATTTCCCTGCCCTCAATTCCCGCCACCAAATTTTTTACCGTCAAAAGCGGGGATGAGTGGTCCATGGACTTAGTAGAGGTGCGGGCAGAGGAAGAGTCGGAAGATGTTTGGGTACTCATATAGTCCAGGGTAAAAGTAGATATACATTCAAAGCTCGAACCATTCTGGAATGTCTTCTCAGAAATAGTTATTAATCTTACCAGGCACTTACCTTATACTTGAATTAAATCATCAAGTAAACATGCCCCTGAGCTCTCATTATGAGCAACTGTTATCCCTCCACCCGCTGCGCCTTTCAAGTGCCGAGCCTTTCAGACTGGAAATGCCGAAAAGCCGCTCCCGGAGGTCGAAAAGATTCAATACCTTGGGGAGAACTTCCAATCCTCGGGCACTTTAGCTTTACGCTCTATGTGTTGAGCCTGAGCACCAATAAGGCCAGATTCTTCAAGTCAACTTGGAACGACTAACTATACGGGCCAACTAATTCCACTGTCTTGCCAACAGAGTGGTTAACGAAAGCGCCACCTCGCTTGATCCGCTACAACGCAGAGCTCCCTCAAGAAAAGCTTTCTGTGGATTTAGGCTTCCTGACAGCACCGCGTCCCAAGTGGCATCATCGGCGGTCAGCGCGCACTCGTTACCTTCGGCTTCTAAAATCCCCCGGCTCCCCGCTTCAAAATCGCTCACCACGACTCGCTTGCGCGCAGGGTCGAACGCGAAGGCCCGAGCAGGGCTTCCGGCCAGTACACCAGCAAGTACAAGGGTGAATGGTCCACGAATCCCCTTACGCACTTTGGGATCTGCTTCGAATCGTGCACAAAGTTCGGTAAATCCTGCTTCGCTATTCATCTAACTTTGATTTTGATAGAAAACTTCTCAGAACCGCACAACGAAGAGCTGCGTGCGCACTCTCATACCCTCTCACTTTGCACTCTCAGATCGTTCCGCTCTCACCTCTCCTCGACGAGCAAGCTCAACGCCAAGATGATATGAGCAGTTCTTGGAACACGCCCGCTTGGAATCGATCTTCACGCAACGCTCGCAAATTCTTTCTTGCTTCCCACACTTGCCGCAATCAATCAGCTGATCTGCCGGGTCGCCGCAATGCGGGCAGAGCCGGTAAATTGCACTCGGTTGCAGGTTCTGATCAACCGCAACACGGTGGTCAAAAACGAAGCATTCTCCTTCAAACTCGCTTTCGGCAGGGCCACAAGCCTCAAAGTAATTTAATATTCCGCCGTCCAGTTGAAAGACGTTTGCGAACCCCATCTCTTGAAGTTCAGGGAGTGCCTTCTCGCAACGTATCCCTCCAGTGCAAAACATGAGCAGGGGCTTTGATTTGGGAATGTTACTGGTTTCAAGAAAGGCAGGAAGCTCCTGAAAATTCTTCAATCCCGGCGCAATCGCACCGCGAAACGTTCCAATGCGGGACTCGTACAAGTTACGAACATCAAGCAACGTAAAGTCCTGTCCCGAACGGAGCATCTGATTCCATTCCTGCGGGGAGAGGTGCGTTGCTTGATCCGCCGGTTGTGGGGAATAGGTGTGCCCCTTAGCAGTTACCAATTCGCTACGCACCTGAACGCCCAAGCGACGAAATGGCTGTGACTGGCTTGAGCTCTCTTTCAATTGATAAGTTGTATGGCCGAGACGCTCGGCGATTGCGCCAACGAAGGAGCGAACTGCAGCTTCATCGCCACTTACGGTTGCATTGACGCCTTCCCTAGCCAGCAACACAAGTCCACGAATACCTAAGGAAGCACCAAGCTGTTCGAGAGCTGCCCGAGAGGTTTCAAGATCACCCTCAGGGATCTCCTTGAACTGATAAAATGAGGCAATGAAATACTTTCCGCTCATACTCACTTATCTAGGGAACCTCTAAAAAAATCTTAGTGGTCTTGGTGTTAGTACTGGTGCAAATAGACTCTACAAATTGGCCTAAATTTAATTAAACCACAAAGCGCACAAAGATCGAAACATGAGCTTTTCAGAGGCTCCCTAGTGTGCTGATTCAGAAGTTCATTTAAGTATTTCTCTCGCTGTTCTCGCTGAACTCATTGTGTAATTCATTAAATATACTCACAAGGAGAGCAGCGAGCGCGGCGAGAAATATTTATCGAACTCTTAACTCAGGACTCTAGCTGTCTAGTAGGACTTCGCGAAGACCGCGTCCAAGCTGGCCGGTTTGCCGGTCAGCACACATGTTCCTTGAGTGCCGCTCTGTACTTCAGGAATGCAGCGCACTGTTACTTTTAGACTATCCAAACATGCAACGCTGCTCGCATCTCCGCACCACTTGGCAATCGCAAAGCCACCATGGATTTCGGGCTTCTCTTGGTTCTTCGGTGTGAAGAAATTCTTCAGCTCCTCAAACGACTGTACCCCTCGCAGCGTGCGCTCTTCCAGCAACGCTTTGGCCTGGTCAAAATAGGTCTTCTGAATCTCTTCAAGAGTTCGAGCCACAACCTCTGCCACATTATCGACCGGCACTGTTTCTTTTTCTTTATGGGGTCGGTCGCGTCGCGTCATCACCACGCTCTTACTCTCAAGATCGCGCGGTCCTACCTCGACTCTTATCGGAATCCCTCGCTTAACCCACTGCCACATTTTGTCGCCACCGCGCATGTCGCGCTTATCAACGTGCGCGACTATCTGCTCGCCGCCGTAGGATGCGCGTCGCAGCCGCGCAGCGACCTCTTCGCAGAAAGCGAGGACTTGCCCCGTGGTCTCTGGCTTGGGCGTCACTGGCAATATTACAACGTGCTTTGGTGCAATACGCGGCGGAAGTCGCAGACCATCATCATCACCATGCGTCATGATTACTCCGCCGATCAGCCGAGTCGAGACTCCCCACGAAGTGGTGTACGCGAACTGAATCTCCCCTGCTTCATTGGTAAACTTAATGTCTGAGCCCTTGGCAAAATTCTGGCCCAAATAGTGCGAGGTCCCCGCTTGCAACGCCTTTCCGTCTTGCATCATGGCTTCAATGCACAATGACTGCACTGCTCCTGGAAAGCGCTCATGATCTGGCTTCTCACCGGCAATAACAGGCATCGCGAGCACTTCTTCTGCAAATTCCCGGTACACACGCAGCATGGTACTGGTCTCTTCTCGAGCTTCCTGCTCAGTGGCATGCACCGTGTGTCCTTCTTGCCATAAGAACTCTGCCGTTCTGAGAAACAAGCGCGTACGCATTTCCCAACGCACCACATTGGCCCACTGATTGATTAAAAGTGGCAGGTCTCGATACGACTGCACCCACTTGGAGAATGAATCTCCAATAATCATCTCAGAAGTTGGTCGCACAATCAGCGGCTCTTCTAGCTCTCCAGCGGGAACAAGTTTGCCGTCCTTCTCCTCAAGGCGGTGGTGAGTAACCACGGCGCATTCCTTCGCAAACCCTGCAACATGAGTCGCTTCCTTCTGAAAGAAGCTGAGCGGGATAAACAAAGGAAAGTATGCATTCTCATGCCCGGTCGCTTTAATTCTTCGATCGAGTTCTCGTTGAATGCTCTCCCAAATTCCGTATCCCCACGGCCGAATGACCATGCAACCCCTTACCGAAGAGTTCTCCGCCATCTCGGCGTGTCGAACTACCTGCTGATACCATTCAGGGTAGTCCTGACTACGTGTAGGGCTAATTGCGGTGGTAGGGTTCTTAGCATTTCCGTTCATGTGCACTCCAAATCTGCGGCCGCCTGGAGAGGGCGCTGCCCCCACTGACGAGAGGAAGTAGATAGCACGTTGGGCTGGCTGAGACGAGATCCGCTAGGATTAGGCGGCTACGGGGGTTTTCGGTTTATTTGTCTTTATTGAGACAGTCCGCCGAGGATTGGTAGGCAATTTATTCTTTGCTTGGGTGGCTTCCCAGCGCCACTTTTTCTCAAGGCGCTCAAGGGCTCCGCTCCAGGTCTGCTCTACCTTATCGATCACCTGCGCCATGACAAACTGCCCATCCTCGTCAAAACGAGCCGGAGAGGGCAGCATCGAAAGGATACAAAAGGCAACGTCTTTCTCATGCACCAGGTACTTAGCGGCCTTGGAAAACATCTCGGCAAGCGCCACCAGATCGAAGCAATGATGATGCTCGATTGCCGCGACAAAACTTGGCTCAAGTTCGCGCAGCACGCGGAATACGAGTTCAGGGAAGATTTCCCCTGGGTAATTAGCGATCCCATACGACCAACCTTCCATCTCTATCTGGAAGATTTCGTCGTATCTTTCCTTTGGTGTAATCGCGTTGTTCACTAAATTTCCTGCCTAATCGAAACCGTTATAAAAATCCCTCGAGCCCCCCTCGGAGCTATCCCCAAATCCCCAGAGCTAATTATTGCTGGGGTCAAAGACAATTCTCTCCATCTTGTCCTTATTCTCTAACACAGAGAGCGCCCTAGACCCGACCTGCTCCTGAGACCCTGGAGCGTCTGCTCCCATTTCTCGAAGTATTTCTCCGATCTTCTGGTAAGTCGGAGCCGCTACGCCGGACAGTTGTAGAATCTCTAGTATCTTCTCCGGCGTTCTTTCGGCAGGGCTAAGCCGGTCAAACTCAAGCAACGCGCGTTCGGCACTATCCCGCTCTTCTTCTCCGAGAACATCTCGCTCACTGTTTGCAAAGAACCGATATAGCTCTTGCATCCAGGGAGTATTTGCGAGTCCGCGCTCTGCGAAGCGAAAACGATGTACAGTGAGCTCGACGGTTTGCGATTGAGAAGTCCCTACCGCGTTCGCCGTCAATGAAGAGTTTCCAAGCGCCTGTTCTTGTGGAGCCACGCCAAGAGTCTCGGACTGCGCAAGACTACCCATCGCCGGATCGTGCTTTGCAGACAGATCACGGTCTAACGCCGCCTGAGATTCAGGGTCAAGCAGACCAACCTCACTCGCGCCAGCTCCAACTCCGGTTCTATCTGAAAGCGTTTGGCTACGACGGCTCCCGACCACTGCCTGCTGATCGTCAACTTTATCCTCGCGGTTAAGCTGCTCTACTCGATCACGCGCATTGTCCTTCTGTCGGCGCTTATCTTCCCTGCGATCTTCGCTGCGACCCTCTCGGGTTCGTAAACGATCAACACGAAGGGAGGCACTGTCCCGCAACCTTCCGGGATGAATCTTCTCTTGGAAATCTCTGCGTTGTGTCTGGGCAGGGCTTGCGCCCTTGGTGTTTACTGCCCCTGCACCGGCACGATCGTTTCTAAGCTGGGTCAGATCGGCCGCTGGTTCGCGGGCAGTATCTTGCCCTGCCGCCTTCTGCGGTTGCCCAGTCGATCGCTGTCTATTCAAAAGATCCATTCGACGTCTGCACCTGGTAACAAGTTCAACCTGGTAGCCAGCATTTGGGCCCACCAAGCTCGGTAAGAGTTATGGTTAACCACAAGCCAGCCGTGACTTCCGGCTCACCCCCTCATTTCGGCCTAAACACGTCAATTGCTTCAGATTTTATCACAGCCCCGGATCTCTAACCAAATGGGACCCGGAACCTGTTCCGTCCTATAAGTAGTTAATTTCACTGCGATAGCTGTCCAGTTTGCTCGCTTCGGCGCCTCAGGACCTTCTGGTTTGACCTTAAAGACCCGTATGTTAAACGCTTGCTCATTATCCTAGACGGAGCAGTAGCTCGCCTTGGGATCCTCATAAGAGACCAATTTTACTGTAGAGGCGGCCACGCTCCGCTTCGAGGTGAAAGGCTTCAGTTCGGGGTGTGGCTCAGCCTGGTAGAGCGCACGGTTCGGGACCGTGAGGTCGAAGGTTCGAATCCTTTCACCCCGATTTTTCTATTTTTCTCTGGCGCGACGCAGCTACCCAGTCATTCTTATGCGGGCACACATGTTGGACCCCGACTCGCTTAGAACACGCGACGTGCGTTCACCATAAAGGTTCCAGAGAACAGTCAGGGGCAGGATTATGATCCTTTCCTCTGTGTACCTCCCTTCCCTCTGTGGTGAGATCTTGCTGCAAACTACCCCCGTCGCAAGAACACCCAAATGGGCGGACCACGCGTTCAGTCAGGGTAAGATCTCTAATTGGTATTTAAGTGTAAGCGATGTCCTGACACTAAAGGGTTGCCGATGTCTTAACTCGGGCAATTTAATAACACGGGGGTCACGGTGGACACAGAGGGTAACCAGCGAAGCTTTGTGGCGAAACTCTGCGAAACTGGCTAATGCCGCTTGTGAGATCCAAGCTCGGCTTACTACCCCGGGAACTTAACTCCCTCGGAGCGTCCATGCTGAGTACTGAGATCGTACTCACGGTCTGCCGCGCGAATTTTCGCCAGAACTTCGCCTGCGAGCTGATGAGCTTCTGCGATCGAAAGCTCAGGATTAGCCTTATATGCGTCTGAAATTTTTTGAGGAATTTCTTGATATCCACTGTCAACAAGCTCTAAATGATTGCGCTCATGCGTAACGAGCGCCGTCATATAATCATTCCACTGAGCCCTCAATCCTGGTGAGGCATATTGCACTCCCTCCCATCGAGGCAGAGTAATGCGTACTTTGCGCTCGACTTGCGTTCTTGAGAAGTCGGGACCGCGCTCGCCATCCGGCCACCGCCAAGACACCTTCCACTCAGTATAGGCATCACGCGGAGCACCCGAGGGGTCTTTCGGCCCTAGCCAGTCTAACTCCGCTCGAATTTCCTTCGCGGTGGAACCCGCAACCGAGTACTGATCGAGCGTCAGGCCCGGGACCTGCGCAAGCTCGGTTATCAGCGGATATGGTCCTGTGTTATGTGTCGGAGAAACTACCCCTGCCAATGCAAGCAGAAGGACAATTAACAACCCTGTGGAAAGCACCCGAAGAAAGTACATCTTAACCTCTCGTGGGACCTAGTAATAAACTCAATGGCCGATAACTCTATGGTAAGGGCACACGCGAACCAGCAAGGTCAACGAGCGCGTTAAGAAACATTACCCTTGCTGGATTATGAACTCGGTGAAGTAAACGCCTGTCACAAGTGGCTCATCGAATCCAAGCGCTTCATTCACGGATTCTGTAATTTCCTCTTTCAGCTGATCCTTCCCATCAGGCGAAAGCACCTCAAGCGCTTTTTTAGAAGCGAACACTCGAATGATAGCGTCACGCATCATAGGCTCTCGACCCTGCATCAATCCAGGAAGGGCCGTGGGATCGGGAGCCCCACCACCTGC
Organism: Bdellovibrionota bacterium; assembly: GCA_041739995.1. Classification (GTDB taxonomy): domain Bacteria; phylum Bdellovibrionota_C; class UBA2361; order UBA2361; family JBGSMV01; genus JBGSMV01. The sequence goes on along the minus strand of JBGSMV010000029.1, from coordinate 95,126 downwards.
TGCACCACCACCATATCCATGCCCACCGCCAGAACCCTGCCCCTGAAGAATTTTGTCGAGTACATTTTGATCGTACTCGAGCAGAATCGTGGCTTTAATAAACGCACTAGGATCTCCTAGGTTCACCATGAAGGAGTCAAGCTTCGCGACCTTAAGAACGGGTACCACTACCTTGTCTTCATGAGATTCTTCCTTTCCGCCGCTCATAAGCGCAAAGGCAATTCCGCCTCCACCCAAAAGCAAGACCACAAGCGCAACGACGATGATAAGCACCATCTTGTTGCCCTTTTTCTTTGGAGCTTCAGCCCCTGCCTCTTTCTTTGCCTCTTCCGCTTTTGCCATACGAAAAACCCTTAGCTACTAGAGTAAATGGCGCACCCCTCGACAGAGAAGTAATCGGCAACACCGGCAGAAAAACTTGAGCGGAACCTTTGCGGAGCAAGAACGGCAAGACGACGGGCGAGGGCTATGCCCTTTCGAGAGCAAATAGAGCCCCCGTCAACGTGGCGAGAGCGTGCTCCACGCGTAGCACCGAAGAACCCAGAGAAACCGAAAGAAATCCGCGATTCTGAAAGAGCTCACGCTCTTCATCGCTCCATCCGGGTTCGGGACCAATTGCCGCCCAAATCGGGGAGTCTATGCCGGGAGTGACCGACTTCCAAGCATTGGGTGTCGCGCCTTGAGTATCCGCAAGAAGTCGGAATTCCGTTGAAGTTTCAGCAGTGGGTGGAAGATGCTCCGAAAATAGCACCTTGAGGTGACTCCACACCTGAACATGCGGAAGAAAAGCTACTCCCCCTTGCTCCGCCCCCAGCAACAGCTGTTCATTCATGGACGCAGGTTCAAAGACTTTTGACGATTCGTAGCTTTTTTCTCCTCTTTCTGTGGAGACAAAATGAATCTCTTGAAAGCCCGCACTCGCACAGTATTCCATTACCTTTTTAGAGGTTTGAGGCCGCGCGAGCCCTACGATACAACGCACACTTCCGGATAAAATTGAGGCGCTTGGTTTTACAATAGCCGCCTCTCCAGCCGAGTCTGTCGCTCGCGCACAAAGTCGAAATTTCACTTCTTCACTGGAGACCGCCAGGACTTCAGCTTCACTTTGCCCCTGCCCCTCCAGTAACAGCGCGCGCACTTGCCCAACTTCAAGTCGGTGTACTTCGAGTGCGCGTTTTGCCCGCGCGCCACGTAGTCGCCACTCATCGCCCGAAACGCATTCAGCCTTGAAGATAAATATGAAGTTCACGATGATTCTGTAGTTAAGAGAACCGTCCAGGCGCGGATCTCGCGCCGCAGACTAATCTCCGGAGCAGTCTGAGGGACAAGAGTCAGCGGTCTCTGGACAAGGGCACCCAAGCGCCATGCACACAATTTCCTGACAGCTTCCGTCTCCGCAATTATCCTTGCAGAGTTTTCCGCCGGCTTCTGCTTGGGCACCAGAAGATCCCTCATATCGTGCGACTCCAAGAATGCCTTCAGTAAAGACACGCCCTTTACCGTCGGCGCAACTTGGCGGCAACGTTCTGCGAATGGCAAAGCCTGCTGCCACGCAATCTTCAAATGTGTCGATGGTACTCTGATTCGCAGCAGCCGGATTTGCCCCAACTACAGTCTGCGCACCCTGCGGCTTAGTTACACGCAAAGAATCCTTCCCACGCACAAAACTTTTTCCACCCTTAGTCACGCATCTTGGTGGAATTGAACGAGTGGTCATGTTGCCGGCAGCAACACAGTCCTCATAGGAGTGAAGAGCCAGGTCTCCAGCCACGGCTTGATCATTGGAATCGGATGTTTCGGGCGCAGCCACCAGCTCTGTGGGCTGACTCTGCGGGGCTACCTGTGTCACCACCATGCTTGTAGGCACGGGGCCCATACCGCAACCAAGCAATCCGGTAGCAGCAAGGCCGACACCTACGAGAACTGGACAAGCACGCAGCGCTCCAAAGCTCTTCCCTTCAGAGAACTTTTCTTCGGAAAAGATAGCGTTTGGTCCTTTCGGTCTGAAAAACATTTTTGAGAACATCCGCATCACACCTCTCGACGTTATGAAATTCCTGAGCCCGGGGTCTAAACACTAAGATCGAGAAAACCTTTCCTGTCACACTTCCCGGGCAAATCTTCCGGAGAGACGGTCGCTAATCGTGATGATGCCCACCAGGCCCATGAGCATGGCCATGCTCAATTTCATCTGCCGTCGCTTTCCGTATATCTACCAACTTTACCTCAAAGAATAGCTTCTGCCCTGCGAGTGGGTGATTACCGTCAACTTCAACACTCTCGTCAGTCACCCCAATCACGCGCACCACCAGACTACCGCCGGCATCATTGGCCAGCTCAAACATTGAACCTTCTTTGATTTCAGCACCCTTGGGAAATTGGCCGCGCTCGACGCTAATCTTTAGCGACTCATCGTATTCTCCATAGCCTTCAGCGGGGGCCACTTCGACTTTAAGCGCATCCCCCACTTTCTTTCCGTCGAGCTCACGTTCGAGCCCAGGAATAATTTGGCTACGCCCGTGAAGGTACACCAACGGCTCTCCGCCGTCGGAGGAATCAATCACTTCCTTATCCTCACCTCGCAAGGTGTAGTGGATTGATACGACTGAATCTCCTGTGACTATTTCTTTTGCCATACTACCTCCGCTCTCACTTTAACTGGCCCACTTCCCACTACAGGCGACTGCACCACTAGGCTATTATCCTGTCACGTGGCACAAGACCACCGCAATCAAAAGGCGACATCCTCTCACAGGAAGCATCCCTAGCGTCCTGAGTCAGAAGTTCGTCTAAGTTTTTTCCTCGCTGTTCTCGCTGGACTCATTCTCGCTGGACTCATTGTGTAATTCACTAAATATATTCGCAAAGAGCTCAGCGAGCGCGGCGACAATTATTCACCGAACTCTTATCCCAGGCCACTAGCAAGTCTCAAGCACCGCAAATCGCTTCTCATCAAACGGCTCGGTGGCTAGAGCCTGCTCAACTCTCTCAACCACGGCGTACTGAGGCCCAACCTTCAGTTCCTCGAGCAAGCAACTTACTGCCGTCTCGCTTCCTGAGAGTAGAGCTTCCACACTACCATCAGCACAGTTCCTGACCCACCCGCAAATCTTTAGCTCGCGAGCGCGCACGCAGGTCCAGTTCCTATAGCCTACCCCTTGGACTCTCCCCACTATACGAACCAGAACTGCCTGATGCGTCATAAAATAGTAATGAAAGCAGGTTAGTTAAGAGGATTATTCTCTTAGGCGTCCGTCAAACGGCAAGTTCAAGCTGATGCTTCTCTTTGAGGCTAGCCAGTAGCTGTTCCATTCCCGCATCAACTTCCGGATGAGAAAGGGTTCGTTCGCGACTCTGAAAAACGAGTCGGAACGTGGCACGTCGAAATTCTTCCCCTTCCTTTCTAAAGTCATCCGCCACAGACACTTCAAAAAGGTTCTGAAGTTTAGCTTCCGAGATGAGGCGCTCCACTCGTCCGACGCGATCTCTCAAAGGAATTTTCAGGGTGATGTCACGTTTCACTGAAGGAAAATCCGACGGTAGCTCGAAACTTCTTTCCCCGCTGACACGCCCAAGCACAGAGGCTTCAAGCTCGGCGTAGAGCACCGGCTGTTTTAAACCCAACAACGCGGCAAGCTCAGGATGTATAAGTCCGAAATGGCCGCAGATACTTCTCCCCGACTTCAAGCTACCTTGCACGCCTGGATGCAACAGAGGCTCATCCGACTCGGAAACAGAAACCCCTTGTCCGACCGCACCGACTAAACCGTCGAGCACTCCGCGAAAAAGCTGCACCCGCTGCTCAAGCGATTCAGGCTTACGCCATTCATTATCAGACCAGCGACCTGCGCAGGCGAGAGAAATCACCTCACGCTCAAAGGCGTAGCCGTCCTTCTCAGCAAAGTCTGGAGAGAATAGTCTCCCAATTTCAAAGACCCTGCTGCCGCGCACTCCGTGTTTCTGATTTTCCTCAACCAGCTCCGCCAAATGCACCAGGTTAGTGACCTTAAGATGGGAATAGCCCTTCTCCAGTGCGTTGTTGATACGCACATGAGTAGGAAGGCGTTTCCCCGCTACTTTCTCTAAGTACCCGGCTACCTCGGCCGAGTAGTAGCTGCGGGTCATCACCTCAAAGAACCCTTGTCCAAGCAAAAGCGGCTCGAGCTTCGCCACTAACTGCTCAAGCGCAGGAGCCTCTGGCACCTCGTATGCCAGTGGCGGAAGCTCCTGCTTCACCCGTGAGAGTCCGAAACAGCGCACTACTTCTTCGACTATATCTTCCGCGTTACGAATGTCCCAAACACGCCAGGACGGAACGACCGCAAACTGATCGCCCTCGGCGACACCAGGTTCAATCAAAAACCCAAGGTGTTTTAACCTGGTTACAATCTCCACGTCCGAAAGGCGCGGCAGATTCATCTGATTTCGAATCTCTTTAATTGAAAGCGGGATCTTATGGCGCTCCTTCTGTGGCGCATCAGCAATGGTCAAGCCAATTACATGTGCTCCCGCTTCCTCCTTTATGGCGCCGCCAGCTCCGCCGGCAAGAAAAACTACTCGCCGTAATGCGGGAACCACCATCTCCACGTCACTGCCGCGCTCGAAGGCATAAGACGCATCAGTGCTTAAACCCATAGCGCGAGCGGTCTTACGCACATGCACCGGGTCAAAACAAGCAGACTCAAGCAACACTCGGGTGGTCGAAGACGAGACCATGCTATTGGAACAGCCAATAACTCCCGCTACCGCGACTATTTTCTTGCGATCTTTAATGATTATGGCGCCTGGGGGAACCTGATATGAATTTCCATCGAGGGCTTCAATCGTCTCCTTGCCTTGAGTGAGCTCAATTATAATTTCACCGTCAATCTTCTCCCGATCAAAGGCATGCATCGGTTGCCCAAGCTCAAGCTGCACGAAGTTCAAGGTGTCCACTATCGCTGGTTTATTGGATTCTCCCGCCACCCCCGACTGGCCCGCCGCATACATAATCGCTCTGACATCAGGCCGAATTACCATGTTTTTGGGGAGCTCGACTTCTAGCAGTGCATAGCGCGAGCAGGCTTCAGTCAATCTGCGCACGGGCAGGCTCGGCTTTAAATCCTGAAATGCCGGCACCATGCTGGGATGTTTAATGGGCGATAGATAGCGTGCCGACAATTCACGAGCGACTCCGAGCGCAAAGAGGTGATCACCGCGGTTCGCCAAGGTCTCTAGATTAAAGACAGCACTCGCACCTTCTCCCTCGACGTCTTTGACCTCAAGCCCAAGATCGTCAAGCACATGACGCAATTCAGTGATGACCGAGCTTGGAAGCTCAATACATTTCGCAAGTAAAGAAACATGCAACTTCATGACCGTGATATCCCTTTCGTTCTTCCGCGTGTTTACGTCTACCCTAGGGCAACGCTTTATAGACTCGCAAATCGTTCTCGTAAGCCATCTTCAAGTTCGGCAGCCCGCACAGCTGACACGCCAGCCGAGAGGTCCCGAGTCCGAAGGCAAATCCCGACACCTCGTTCGGGTCGTAACCGAACTCGGTTAACACATTGCGATGCACCATGCCGGCTCCTGCAATAGTGACCCAGCCCGAACCACCACAGGCGCCGCATCCAGTTCCGTGGCAAATGGAACAATCAATCTGAGGTCCGATACTTGGCTCCGTGTACGGATAAAACTTCGGTACAAATCGAACCTTTCGCCTCTTCCCGTACAGCCCTTTAAGAATATGAGTAATGAGCGCCATCAAGTGTGAGAGCGTGAGCCCCTTGTCGAGCCACACCAATTCGAACTGATGAAACATAGCCTGATGCGAGGCATCCTCGGTCTCATTGCGATACACTCGCCCGAATGAAGCGACGCGCACGGGCACCCCACCTTTTGCTTCCTTGCTGGCCAGCTCAAGAGTGCGCGCTTGCACTGAGGTAGTGTGGGTACGCAGCAGGTGCAGCACTCCAGAAATCGGCCTTGAGTCCCTTGCCGGTGCTTCTTTGTCCGCGCCCCATAGGTCGCCCGCATCGACATAGAAGGTATCTTGCATGTCTCGCGCCGGATGATGGGGAGGAATGTTTAAGGAATCAAAGCAGTAGTACTCAGTCTCTACTTCAGGTCCTGGCACATTACTAAAGCCGAAAGGCTTTAAGAGCGCTGCAATTTGTCGCTCCACCTGCGTGATCGGATGAATGCGTCCAATGCCGGGCGACACGCCAGGCAAGGAGGTGTCTATGTACTGCGCACGCAGTGCGTCAGAGCGCCCCTTCGAAGCCGACTCTCCGTCCTTAGCAGCGAAGAATGCCTCGACTTGCGCTTTGAGCTCATTGATCTTCTGGGCCACGACTGGCTTCTGGTCGGCAGGGACTTCTCGAAGCTTTTGAAAGAGCACTTTGAGCGTGCCTTCTTTCCCCAGCAGATCTCGGCGCAACAGATCTACATCGGCGGCAGTCTGTGCGCTCCGGCAGCTTTCATCTATCTTCTTTTGAAGCACCTCAAGCCCTTCGGCCGAGAGTTGCGCACCTAAATCCATACGAATCTTTTCCAGCTAGGGCTTCTATAGCGAATGGCCCCTTCTTATTCCCTCCGAAACTAGCTAAACCATTAGCCGCAATCAATCATCACATTGCGGCAAAGCTTCAGCCCCGTGCTCGCTTATTGCCGTGGCTAATTTCCAGCGAAAGGAGGTCTTAGAACAGCGGTGAGCGTTACAGGGAACTCTAAAATTCAGCGTCTTGAGCATCTCCTGACCACTAAGCCAGTGCTCGTTATGGGCGTGCTAAACCTTACCCCTGATTCATTCAGCGACGGAGGAGAGTATTCAGGACCTGTCGACGCGCGCTCCAGACTTGGGGAACTGATAGAACAAGGTTCAGACATTGTTGATATTGGGGCCGAATCGACTGCGCCAGGCGCTACTCCGGTTTTGCTTGAGCAAGAGTGGCAACGTCTTGCACCAACTATTCGCTCGTTCATGGGATCTACTTCTCAATCATCCGACCCAAATAGACCCGTTCCTATTATATCGATTGATACCTTTAAGAGTGAAATCGCGCGTCGATGTTTAGATCTTGGTGCAGCCATCATCAACGACGTGTCTGCTCTGCGCGCCGATCCTGCCATAGCAGGACTAGCGGCTACCTACGGCACCTACCTCCTGCTGATGCATTCCAAAGAGCCAGGCAGTGCTCCTCATGTTTCAGAATCAAAAAAAGATTACGACGATGTCGTGTCTGAAATATCAGAGTTCCTGCTTACTCAAGCGCAGGTCGCCATTCATGCCGGCGTGAAGGAAAATCGAATTTTACTTGACCCCGGCATGGGGCGCTTCATCAGCCATGATCCGAAGTATTCATGGCAACTACTACAGAACTTTGAGCGCTTGTGTCGGATGCTGGCTCCGTTTCCTGTTTGTATTGCCACCTCCCGAAAGGGATTTCTGGGAGGATCGCTAAAGGAACGCGACCCCATTTCGCAGCTAACCGCACTCCATGCAGTGTCGCACGGCGCCAGAATCGTGCGCACTCATAATCCGGGTATGATGCGGCAGTTTTTGGGAGTGGCAGAGCACCTGAGGTCCGCGAAGGCACTCTAAATTTAGCTCGCGGCTCACATGAATGGCACGATAACGCGCGAGGAAGTTTCACCACAGAGGACTCAGGGGGGGGCACAGAGGTAGGAGTTAGACCCTCTTCTCCTCTGTGTACCTCCGTGACCCCTGTGGCAAAAACAAAATAGCGCACAATACCTAGATGCGCGCAGCTATCCAGCAGAAACATCCGACACCACCACTTCCTGCTTCGCCAGCTTTCCGGGTTCTACCGTTACCTCTTGCTCAACCACTCGACGATCTTTAAGTGTCAATTTTGCAAGATATTTCCCAGGAAGTACCTGCTGACGTTTCCCATTCCCGGACCAATACCTTAAAACTTTCGGAGTTTTCATCTCGTCCTCAAGGACCGGAAACAACTCCCAGCGCACTCCTTCGATCTCGGCTCCTCCTTGAGAACCCACTGCAACAAGCTCGACTGCTCCTTCTTGAGGTAGCGTCACTTCAAAACGCAACCGCTTGCCTGGTTCTACCACTGCTTCGGACTGAGCTTCAGCCATGCCCTTGGCACTTTTGACTTTGACCGAATATTTGCCGGGAAGAAGTTGATATTCGGGCTGATTGCCCCCGCCGTACTTAACCAGTTTCGGCGCTCGAAGCGAATCCTCTTCAATTGAATAGACCTGCCATTGCAGATCTTCTACAGGGGTGCCACCGGGAGCGTGAACACCCGCTAGTTTAAGAATTCCTTCTTGTGGCATCAGCACTTCGTGAGTCAGTAGTTTTCCTGGTTGCACTTCGAATTCACCCTCAGCCGTCGCTTCGCCTTTCAGTGACGTCGCTCGTGCAATATATTTTCCCGGAAGCAGCTGGTAACGCGGCGTCGCGCCACCGCCATACTTTACTACTTTGGGCTTATCGAGATCTGAAGTCGCTGCGGCAAGCACCTCCCAGCGCACCTCCTCCACTGGATCACTGCCAGCTTGGTGCACTGCGTGCAGCACTACCTGACCCTCCTCACTAAGAAGAACTTCTTGGTTAGTTACCTTTCCGGGTTGAACTTCAAATTCCTGCTGAGCAGTGGCCTGCCCTTTCTGAGCGGTAACCTTTGCAATATAGCGACCGGGAAGAAGTTGGTACTCGGGAGTAATACCTCCACCGTAGGTAACGGTGGTAGGCTTATCCATTTCGTTCTTAGGCACCGCGAGCACTTCCCAGCGAACGTCACTGACCGCTTCTCCACCGGCGGTATTCACCGCTTTGAGTGCCACTCGCCCCTCCTGAGGAAAAAGCACCTCTACCTTCGTCAGGCCTTCTTCGGGCACGATAAAGGCCTGCTCGGCAGTTGCCTTTCCTTTATGAGAAACAACGCGCGCAACATATTCTCCTGGCTCCATCTCGTACTGCGGCTGAAATCCGCCGCCGTAACGAACTACCTTACCCTTGCTGATTTCGGACTGGGGTTTCGAGGTGACTTCCCAACGCACGTTTTCAACGGGAGTTCCGCCCTTCTCGAATACTGCAACGAGCTCTACGTTCGCGCCGCTCTTGGCGACTTCGGTGATAGCTTCGCTGATGGACTCGCGAAGTGATGCGGCGTCACTAGCAAGCAAAAACTTTCCGCCGGTATTGTCGGCTATGCACTTTAGTTTTGCACGATCGCTTTCCTTGCCCACATCGAATGCAATTACATGCGCAGTAAAATCAATTCCTTTGGCCTCAAGTTCCTTAGAAATTTTGCAGGGATCTTTGCCGCAGGTTTCAATGCCGTCACTTACCAGAATGACGGTCGCTTTGTTCTCGGAAAATTTAAGCTCATTGGCGGCACGCACAACCGACTCAGTCAGTGGCGTCATGCCCTTGGCGTTTATTCCACCAACGACCTTTGACATGCGTTCTTTCTGAATTTTTCCGACTGGAATAAGAGACTCAATGTCTGCGCAGTCATCTTTCGAGCGGTGACCGTATGCGATCAGCCCAAGTTCGATTTGAGGATCCCAGTCGTCAACCAGATCGCTCACTACTTCTTTTGCGATAGAGATTTTGGGCTGCCCTTTGACCTGACCCCACATGCTGCCTGAGGCATCGAAGACCACGATTGTTTTTGCACGTGGTTCTTCGGCCAGAAGTTCTGGAGCAAGAGCCGAGCATATTGCCCCTAACATCGCAGGGAACAGCAGCGCTGATAATACGAAGGTAACCGGAGCTTCGATGAGAGTGCAATTTCTACGTGTCATCATGAACACGTGAATACTCTCCTAGAGCGCCAAGGATCAAGCTTAAACTGGTATTCTAGCGCCTGAGATCGCTAATCTTGCGGGTATACTCACCAACTCGAGCCGCAGCCAGGATGCGAAGCCTGTCAACATCCGTCTCAAGGGTAGAAAGATCTGTGAACTGCAAATTAGCTGCCTCTTCGGGACTTCTTCCCATTCGAACGGCAACTATCCGGACTTCGTTCGTCACCACTCCCGCTCTAATCGAGGCCTCTACGTCATTCAAGTCGTTTCCGGTCCCGCGCTGTACCGCTCTAACATCCGCAAGGTACCCCTCACATTTCAAGCGTTGGGTCGTTCTGAGCGATGCAACCGGCCAGTTTCCGTTGGCGAGCTCTTTGCCAGCCAATGCGTCACTGTATCTTTCGGCGTACCTACCAGCGATCGCTCTTGAGAGCTCCTCGGGAGAAGCTACTGCTGGCGGCTGAGCCGCTTCGCGACCGCGGCGTTGCGCTGGTTCAGCTTGAGGTGCCCCGGCTGGTGCCGGCGCTACTGCAATCGTGGGAGCTGCCGCCCCGGGTGCCACTTCCAAACCAAAGCTCTGCTGCACCATGGCGCGAAGGACTCCGGGCATCAGTGCTTTAAATTGGAGTGAATCTCTCGCATCCGTGCCTGGTGCATCTCTTCGAAGCGACGGAATCTCATAGGCAAGCGCCATCACGCCGTTCTCTTTTGTGCCAAGCAACAAAACTCCTCGCTCCGATCCATGCGTCATAGCGAGTGCCGCGCCGGTATACCCTTCAGCTTTCAGCGAATCGATCACCGCCGAAATTTCAGGACCACGCTGAGTAAGCGAACCGATGATTCTTGGACTGTTGGTAGTTACATCCCAGGCGCTGAGGCGCCCGTTTGCGAAACCTTCTGCCGACTTTCTGTCAAGCGCGATGCCAAGATTGGATCGAATGCTTGGACCCCCGGCGAGAGAACTCAGTAGTTCTCGGTCAGCATCTTGAACGGTGGCAAGTGGTTGGGAGGAGACCCTTACTGTTACCGGGTTCCCGTCGGGACCTCTGACTTGCACGTCCACCATTTCATGGGCGGTTATCTTTGGAGCTGCATCTGGCGCCGCACCTGCTGCTGGAGCGGGGCGATCGGCCACGGTGGAAGTCATGCTTGAGGCAGCGCCGTCACGACGCGCATCATCGACACCGGGATTACCACCGAAAGACACACCAGCTAACGCGGTACTTGCCGCCGCCGCCGCCACTTTCATATTCTGAGCAATGCTGGAGAGTCCCATAGCTTATTTCCCTTCCATTTTTCCTGACCGACAACAACCGTCCCCATCTCCTGAAAATGAGAGGGCCCCTGCCCTAAACGGTCGCTAAGAAACGATTGCCCTTAGGTTATGCGCCTTGTTCAGAGAGTGTTGCACTTCACTTTTCGCACGATATGCGCCGCTACTCATATCGCTCCCCTGCTGTAACGGGGCTACTCCACATTCGTAATCCTTCCAGGTGCTTAAGCCGCACTCCCTCTCCCTCAGAGACCTTGGGGAGACGATAACTGCCACGAGGGATGCTTCCGCCCTTGGAACGGGGCTACCCTGCGTCCCCACCACAGCTCCGTTACTACCTCTAATATTCTTAGTGGCTTAGCCACGTACCTCACCTCTTGCTGGCCCATCCCTACTCAACATATCTGGCGCTTGTGCCTTTTCGCACCGAGGGGTTCGGCACGCTTTCCGACACCTTTATCTAAGAGCAAATGGCTCAGATTTACTTAGACAAAGGAAAGCATATGAAGCGTTTAATTGTGGCCTTGGTTATCTCGGTACTGGCTGTTGGAAATGCGATGGCACAAGTAACTCCCGACATCGATCTCAAGCCAGGAGCCACGAGCACTGTTTCGGCTCAAGGACTAAACATCATGGCTGTGCTGGAGTTAGTTGACGTACTGAGAGCTTCTGGTGCGAAAGTTGAAGCCCGCATCGAGTCTACTAAGGGCATGGAACTCATGATCATCAAGGCAAACGGCAAGACAATCTCGCCAGTACTTCTCACCTGCAAAGACTGTGAGCCCATAGTGTTTGAGTACTAAGAGCGGGAACCGAGAACTCGGAAGGAAGAATTATTCTAACTAAGCCGCCAGGGGACACCCCTGGCGGCCTTTCAAGCAAAAGTAAAGAGAGAGCCGCCAGACGACGATTCTCCCAGTATCAGCTATCGACGCGTTCTCTTCGTCTTTTTATTCTGCTGCTGAGCAGACTTTTTCTTGGTTATCTTCTTTTTGTAGTTCTTCTTCGGGGGAGCTTCAGTCAAAGGCGGGTATGACGGATAGATAGCGGTAAACGACTCACAGCTCTCCGCAAACATTGAACCAGGCCGAGGGTTGAGCAATAGAACTGAGCTGCCAGTAGTCACCAGTATTTGTCCCTGATTGTTTATGTCTAATGCACTATGCAGAGGTCCTCGAAAGGACAGAATCGACAGTGCGAAACGCTGCCCCTCAGGAGTCCAAATCACTGCTCCCTCGCCAGCCGTTCTTCCCACCACAAAACCACAATCATTGATCGCACTGCTCATACCTTGGTTGTTTCCGTCAAACTGGTATAGTCCAGGCATAGAGGAAAGCTCGCGCACCTGACCTGATTCATCCCAGAGCACCGGAACAACCCTGTTGCTTTGATCGGCCAGTCCATCCCGTGCGTATCCGACCACAACCGACTGACTGTTAATATCCAAGGCTTCGCCAAAGGTGTGCCCCTCTGGAAGAGTCAATCTCTCGACGGAGCTACGGCGCCAAATCGTTGGCTTCACACCCAGCATGGTCAACCCGTCACGGCGGAATAGTGATCCAGTAGTTCCAACGGCTTCATTCCGGTTATTGGTCGAGCTAACCTCTCCCCCTACGGATCCTTGCGGCATGCGAAGCAGTCGAATGCTTCCGCCCCGAAACGCGGCGAATGGTTGCCGAAAATCATCGTTAATCGTGGGCTCACTGAGATGGCCCACTACCATTCCATTGTCATTAATAGCTCTCGCTATCCCCTCGACGCCGGTACCCCTAAGGTGAATCTGGCGAGAGCGCGCGCCCTCGGCGGAATAATTCTGCAGAGCTATTGGCGCACTATATACATGTGCTGAATCGGTGCCTGCAGTTCCGCGTGCGGCATTTGCGCTTCCGACGATATCACCCAGATTATTAATTCCTTCGGGACTGAGAATATTAGGTTCGCTCATGAATCCAGGGCGAATCGAATGAACAGGAAGCTCGTGACAGCCGTTCTGGTCAAATACAAGTCCGCGGCTCGCTTCATCCTGATAGCTACGACCGGTAACTACGCCTGCATCGTTCATGCGGGCCGTCCCCATGCCGCAAATCGCCGTCAGGTCGAGAACATCGAACTGTTGACTACTTGCCGCACCAGGCAGCGCGAGAAGAAAGAGAACACTCGGTAACAATAACGTACGGGTTTTCATAAGCCTCCTAAAGGTGGTATTTAATCACACCTTAAGAATATGGCCAGGTCGTGGCTTAGTCAAACATTCTTAGAAAATAGTCTAACTATCTAATATCGCTCTATAATTGATTCACCTTGCTTTGCATTGCGAGATGGGAAATTATTACATATATGGCTTTAAAGCAATCACGGGACGTAGCCGCGCAGTTCTTGCGCTACCTTTTGCGTCCTGTGCTGCGCTTCGCTTTGAAGCACGGCCTTAAGCTGCATGATTTGGTGGACTGCGCCAAAAGCGAGCTGTGCGATCTGGCTCAGGAGATATTGAGGCGGTCAGACAGTCGGATTACTGACAGTCGGATTAGTGTGATGACCGGGGTGCATCGACGAGACGTGGCTCACATCAACAGCGGGGAGCCTCCCACAAGTAGCGACACCAATGTCATCACTCGTATCGTGGGGATGTGGCAAACCGACAAGCGCTTTACCACTAGTGCAGGAACGCCACGCGTTCTCACCATCGGTCGCAAAGATTCCGAGTTTACCCAACTTGTCGCCGCGGTAAGCTCCGACACTCGAGCTGGGGCGATTCGTTCCGAACTCGAGCGATCCGGAACCATTGAGAAACGACGAGCAGGCGTGGCCTTGGTTAAAGGATCTTTCGTGCCTCAAGGAGATCCAGAGAAGGGCTTCCAGCTATTGGAGCGGGACATGCAGGGACTCATTTATGCGGTAGAGGAAAACCTTCTTCATGGACCAAAAATTCCGAACCTACACGCATACACAGAATATGATTGCGTTAGAGATGAAAACCTTGATGAAATACGTGCCTGGCTGACTCGCGAGGGACACAATCTGCATCTGCGCACCCGCGAGTTCTTAAGCAAATTTGACCAAGAGATCGATCCAGACCCGAACTTTTCGGGCAAGCTGGTACGCGTGGCACTCGGTACATTCAGTGTAGTGGAGCACAAAGATGCGCAGTAAAAATCGGTCATTCATCTTTTCGGGGGTCGCTCTTCTCCTACTTTGCCTCTGCTTGGCTCATATTCAGGGCTGCGGTGGAGGGACCTCAGGAACAGATCTCGGCGGACAAACACGGATCTTTGGAATTCTCCAAGAGACGGACCAATCCCCTATTGAAGGAGCGCTGGTTGCAATCGCTGAGTCTGGAGAAACTACGGTGACGGAAGCGGGAGGTGCCTTCGTCTTCATCACCACACTTGAGGCTCCTCAGTTGACATTCATAGTCACCGATGAAAACACCTCTCTGAGCTCAGAGTCGATAGCAATCTCAGAAGAGATCGCTGAAATATCGGTCACTCTAGAGTTTGACAGAATCAACAGTCAGGTCGACACCACTAATCTTGAGACTAGATCCCGTCCGACGCCCTCGCCAACTCCTAGAGGACGAACTCCACGGGCGACGAAAACCCCAGCCCCCGCTCCTACTTCTGGTTTCACTAAACCGCCGCCAGGCCCCACTCGCACCCCAACGCCAGGCATCACCAAATTCCCAAGGACACCAACACCGACGTCCACCCCTCGACCACCCGCTACTCTTATAGGCGCTTTAGGTTAGGGTACTGGAGAACACTACTGAGCTTCCGGTAGAAGGCATCCATGGAGCAACACGCTCACTGGAACAAACAATTCACATGAAGGCCGCTTCACCCCATTACCTCATTGACTATCCTAATCGCCTGCTCCATTTCTTCTGCCGTATTGAAAAAATGCGGTGCAAATCTTAGATAGCCTCCACGAGTGGAACACGTAAGCCCACTGGCACGCAGTCGTTTCACGAGCACATTCGGATCATCCACGGTCATGTACGACATGATTCCAGAGTCGTGCTCGTCACCAAAATACACAGGGACAAGAGCGGGCTTAAGCTTAGAGGTGTCTAAACCCTCTCGAAGCATTCGCCTATATTTCTTGGCTTCTTCGTAAACTTTCTCGATTCCATACTGCACGCCGATAGTCTCGACGCTCGTGGCAAGTCCCCCAATCTGAGCCAACGGAGGACTGCTGTATTCAAACATTCTTCCATCCGGCAGTGGTCGCCAGGAATGATCCAGATAGTCTTCTTGCTGCTCCATCAATTCTGGTCCGGCCATGGTGATCCGCAGTTTTTTCCTGAACTCCTTGGAGGTGTACATAACACTGCTTCCAACCGGACCAGCGAGCCACTTCCAGCCCGATGCGGCGAGCGCTGAGATCTTCATCCTTTCAACATCAATAGGGAGCACGCCTAGGCTCTGAGCGGCATCGACTACAAAATCGATGCCCCTTTCGGCACAAAATTCTCCGAGCATTTTTAGGTCAACAGCAAAGCCACTCGCGAACTGCACATGAGAAATCGCAAGCATGCGAGTCCTGGAAGTCACTAATTTCTCAAGGTCACTCATGGACCAAGCGCGCGGAAGTCCTTCGGGCAGGCCAGAAGAGAGCGCAACATCGGGTAAGAGTTTAAGCACCACTCCGCGGCCCTGCTGAATCACCCAGGGATAATGATTCGATGGGTACTCATGCACATAGCTGATAATCTCGTCGCCACTCTCAAACGGATATCCGTTCGCTATCATGGAGAGTGCTTCGGCAGTGTTGCACACCGCCGACATATTCTCGGAGCTTGTCCCAAGCAACGCCGCACCAGATGTATGAAGCCGATCGAGATCACCCCAATACTTGACCCACATCTCCATGCCGCCACTACAGTGGCAGTCAAGAATTTCCTTAACACGCTCGGCCGCAGGCGCAAACAGACCTGAAACCCCACAGCTGTTGAGAAAGATCGTTTTCTTCTTAATGGGAAAGTATTCAGACGTTTTATTGAACATGGCTCCTCGTCACGCCAATCGCGGTCACTCGACTGTAATGACTAACCATAGGCAGCGGCGAAGCTGGCCGCAAAGGGGGATTAACCTAAGGGCGCATATGCCGAGCTAAGCGGCGATACGCTCCTGGGCATCGAGCGAGCCGGGCAAATCGCCGAGGATAAGATGGTCTAGGTATAATTTTTGCGCATCGTCGCTCAAGCGCTCCGCCACTTGGGCGAGAATCTTGAACCCACACCCTGCTTCACGCGTAGTTTGAAACGCCCGCGCGATGGCGCGATGAGGATCACTCACAAACTCATCGCCCGCGTGCCCACAGTATGCGGCAAGCCGGAACATCGCCCCCCACTCGCGTGAAAGCTTCTCGAAGTCAGGTTTGCCATGAGCGGGACTGAACGTGCGGTCGATTAACTCTCTAGTAGCAAAGTAAAGTGATATCTCTCGGTCAAAGGCGTTAAATCCAATTTCATCGGAAAGTTCATGCCTCAAGAACTGCGCGGCAGCTTGATACCCTTCCCCACTACCAACTTGAAGGCGCCCGCAAAGAATCGCGCCCATTCCACGCAGCATGTGATTGCCTGGATCTGGCTCAATGGAATTATCTGCATCACTGTGTCTCCCCTCGAGGTCGTTAAGCAGGGTACGCACAAACTTCGCTGTGGCGGTTGAAATTCCAGGGGATGGCACGTCAGAAAGTACGCTTTCAAGACTCAGCACGTCCGCCAATGAACGCACACACTCTTTGCATGCGGACTGTAATGCGGGATGCCTTACTGCGACTTCAGCGTCGCCCTTAGCATCACCGAGAAGCACCGCTATGAGACTCTCCCATTGGGTCTTGCGATCAAGATCGACGGCCTGACAAGTCGGCTGTGGATCAGCTATGGTCTGGACCAGCACCTGCCGTAGTGCGTAATGCAGAACCACTTCTCGGTCGGCTCGGTCAAGTGGCGGCTGCGCTGCACCGGCGCCATGAAAGTTCTTGAGCGCCTCATCGCGTCCTTCAGAACAGGCCATCAGGAAGTCCTTAACGCGCACTTCATACGATTTTGGTTGCGCGCGCGCCTCTGAACGACTCTGAGAAGAGGAGTCTTGAGGGTTTGACCCTTGAGTTGAGGGCGTTGTCACAAAAATCTGCTCCATAAGTGTTCCTTCTGGTGGTTGCAGAAACAATTAAAACCGCGCTACACGAGAGCTTTCTGAAACCAAGAAAGAACCTGAAAAAGTGCCTTTGTGATGCTCACAGGCTTTGTGCGGTTCTCAGGCCGAATGAAGCGGGCTTTATGAATAGTTTCAAATGGTTATTATGACGGTCGAGCGCTCGCTTCTCACAAAGATAATGCTCTCTGCTTCAGTGAGCGCATTTGGATTAGTGCTTGGACTCGCTGCGGTGGAGCTCGCATTTCGAATATTCCAGAGCCAATCGCAGCCCGCGACTCAGTGGACCGATCGTCCAGCTTTCTACTTTCAAGCAGAGGAAAGTCCCACCTTGAAGGACTACGCCTACGCTGAGCAGAAGCCGCCGCACACATTTCGCGTTGCAGTGGTTGGAGATTCCTACACTTTCGCCCCCTACATGCAGTTTACAGATGCGTTTCCCAAAGTGCTTGAACGCATGTTGAATCTAAACGCCGTAGAAACTCGCGCAGAAGTTATAAACTTTGGAGTGCCTGGGTATTCCACCAATCATGAAATCGAAGAAGTCGATCGCGCCATCGCAATGCAAAGCGATTTGGTAGTGCTTCAAATTACACTCAACGATCCGGAGCTAAAACCCTATCGCCCAACCGGAATCAGAGAGTTCGGGAGCTTCGGTGCTTATGAACCGCGCGGTTTCATAGGACGTCTCGGCAAACATTGGAAGTCGTTGGGCTTTGCCATTGAGCGCCTGCATAACAACAAGACCGCCGATGAATATCAGAAGTATTTCCTAAAACTTTTTGAAGAGCGCCGCTCCCGCGAGGCATTCGAAGGCGCCGTCACTGAGATTGCCAGAAAATGTAAGGCAGCCAATGTCCCCCTGGTCGCTGTAGTCTTCCCACTGTTTGGGCTTCCGCTCGACGACTCATATCCCTTTCATCCAATCCATCATCGAGTCGACGCCTTTCTGAAGAAAGGAGACGTAGCGTCTCTCGATCTGTTCGAGTTGTTCAAAGGAATTCCGCTCGATCGCCTACAGGTGATTCCGGGCGGGGACCGCCACCCTAATGAGATCGCGCATCGGATGGCGGCCGAGCGGATCTATACATACCTTGCACACAACGACAGGGTGCCCTCTGAGCTCAAAATTAAGAAACGGTTCGAGGGCCGTACCCAAATTATTAAGGAGCGCCCATATACCGATCCAGTACCGAGCAGGCCCTAACCCCTAGATTCTCTACCCTCACGAGTATCTCGTGTCCCCAAGAATCCTCCCTCCAGCGAAATAACCTTTCGACTAGTTTCCTCGTGAAGTATCCTCACCCGACGCTAATTCTTTTGATTTGACGCGCGCTGCGCAGGAGACCCGATGTTGTTGAAGTATGTTCCGAACGAAAACCACGTGATTGCTCTTGTTCGCCTTGCGACCTGTTTAGTGGTGTGTGGTGTTTTGGGCTTTGCCACGGCCTGTAGCGGCGGAAGCGGCGCGAAGACGGTCTATCATCATCGAATGACCACAGTGGGTCAGGAACTTTCTGATTTAAAGCGTGCTCATGACCAAGGCGCTCTGTCCGATGATGAGTATGAGTCTCAGAAAGAAAAACTTCTTGAAGATCAGGAGGATTAAATGCGGTTAGTTTCTGGATTCCAGCGTCTTATTGCCCCGATATTGTGCGTCAGCCTTTCAGCCTTAGTGTTGTGGGGCTGCAACAGCTCTGCAAGCGACCTAGTTGACTCAATCAATCCTGACCGCAAGCCCATTAACAAGAACATCCTTGGGACCAATGCGTTTGCGGCCGATGCAAGATTTGGAACCCCCCGACAGCAGTTTCGTGAGATTCGCAATCAGCTTGGACTTAAGTTCGTGCGCGTTTTGTTTGCGTGGAGCGACGCGGTACAACCAAGCCCTTCCGCCACTCCGAACTTCGGCTTTTATGACAGCGTCGTTGCCGCGATACCAGCGGACATGGATGCGTTGATAGTGTTGACGGGCGTACCATCTTGGCTGTCTAACCCCGCCAATCTTGTCGATGGAAATCGCGGCAAAACATTCGCAGAACGTTGGGTTCGAGTCGTGGCAAGGCGCTATCAGAATAATCCTCGTATCATCGGCTATCAAATCTGGAATGAGCCTAACACCACGCTATTTCCAGATAATGAACTGATGGGATTCGTAACTGATCCGATAGCATATGTTGAGATGCTAGCCTTCTCACACAGCGTCGTTAAGTCAATCAGTCCAGGAGCCATGGTGCTGAACGCTGCCACAACCGCAATCAATCAGAACTACTCTGAAACGCTCGATTACAATCGAGCGATGCGAGATGCCGGCGCTCTCAGTTTCGTAGACCGTTGGGCCATTCACTACTACGGCAAGCAGTTTGAGAACGTGGTGCGAAACGGTGGTATAGAAGATTTTCTTGACGGGTTAGGTGTCGGGGTGTGGGTCACTGAATCAGGCGCTCAAGGGGTGAACTCGCAGCTGGCCTATGGCGAGCAGGTTTGGAACTATTTGACCGACCAAATTGGCTCGATTGAGAGAATTTACCAGTATCAGTTCGCTGAGGCGACTCCTGCGGACGTTTCATACGGAATGCGAACGCTCGATCCAGGTTTCCCTGTTTCTGATTTATACGTATCATTGAGGGATGGATGATATCGGAACCCTCCATTTCGACGGAAAGTCCGCTACTGCAAAGGCGCTTATCAAGAGCTGCGCTCGGCTCTCGTCGATCCGCCGAAGAGAACTTTGGGGGTTTTTTAGAACCAGCGCTTTCGCAGCGCTCGCTCTGCTGCCTCTTTTAGCTATACTCTGTGTTTCTGGAGTGTCACTTGCGGCGCCGCTTGACTTCGATCAGGACGGACTCAGCGATCGCTTAGTGGTTCAGATTCAGAATGATGGAGACCTCCGTTGGCGAGCCAAGGGAGACGGCGCCAATACGAACCTGGGAGTTTCGGGAAAGGTTGGCGATCATTTAATCGTCGGAAACTGGATTGCCTCTTCCGCTCCGGTGGTGGGTTATGTGCGTTCTGCGAGCGGACAGCTGACCTGGGGCATTCGCTCGGGCGGCCAGGAACAGAGCGTTCTATTCGGAACACCTTCTGACCTAGTGATATCCGGCGGAGATTTTAATGGAGACGGCATTACAGATGCAGCCATAACCAAGCGCGCACGCAGACGTATGCGTTGGCAGGTCAACGTAGGACTTTTCTCCTCCGGGAGTACCTCAACCTTCCGACATGGTCGATTCAACGACATTGCCTTCTTCATGGACGTGAATGGCCGACGGGACGGTGCGGCAGTGCTGCAACGCCCGGATGAAGGAAAGTACCGCATCCTTGTTCGCGATCTTGTCAGCGGGAAAGTTAAGAAAATTAATCGAATCTCGCGCTCGTTACGAAATTTCGGCCGCCCTTCCCCTCTGAGCGACTCCACCGGGAGAGACGTGCTTGTGTTTACACGAAGGGGGTCCAGCACTACTGCGGTTACGGTGATTGGTCGAAACGGTCGACGCATCATGCGAACGCAAATTCCCGAAGCGGCCGACACCGTCATAGGAGACTTTTTGTCGGATCCCGGAGAGGAATTCGCTTTTGCCACAGAAAGTGGATTTCAAGCCTTTAATCCGTTCTCTGAAACCTCAGCAACGCTCGAGGCACCACCGGGAATCGCCACAGACCTTATAAATATCAATGCTTTTTCTACCAATGACGATGGCAGCCTGCCGCCTCCGCGCGGCACTTGTTACGATCAAGATGCTACCGATGGAGCAAAGGTAGGTTTCATCTGGAAGCCCACGTCCGACACTCAGTTCGGCGCCGTGGTGATTCTGCCTGGAACCTATCTCAATAAAGTTTCAAGTGTGAAATCAATGACGCGCTCAGGAAATGAAATTCGCACGCTTAGCTTTAAAGGCAATGCCAACCCAGACCCAGGTGGCAGGCTGCGACCTCACTATATTGATCGGACCATGGTTGGCTCCAACTATCGCTCACAGTATCGATCGATTGATATCGAGGTGGCGCTTACTAATGGCGCATGTCTGCGCTATCCGATTGATAACCCAGCGCTGCGCGTGGACTAGTTACGGCGTGAAATTAGAAAAATCTCGCGCACGTACGAAAGTGTGCCGCTTGTTGAAGTAAGAGAAAAAGCTCTGATTTGAAGAACGTCGGCTTGTGGAAGCCGGCTGAAGAGAAGCCTTCCAAGCTGATTATTCGAAGAGGCCTTTTGGAAGAAGCTTCTCTAAAAATACTCTTTTAAAACCCCCTTTCACCGAAGGTGAAACCCCCAGCGGGATAACGGAGGGATAATCTTTCACCGAAGGTGAAACCCCCGGAGGGATAGTCTTTCACCGGAGGCGAAACCCCCGGAGGGATAGTATGGAGCGGGCGAAGAGATTCGAACTCTCGACCTCTTCCTTGGCAAGGAAGCGCTCTAGCCAGCTGAGCTACGCCCGCACGAATGGCCCCTAAGGGACAATCAAGAAATGCTAACCTAAATAAATACCAACCTAAAGGCACCAGCCAAAAAACTAACGGTTCAAACCACCTTTCCCCCTTCGCCGAACCTTTCGCCGAAGGTGAAACCCCCGGAGGGATAACACAGAGGCGAAACCCCCGGAGGGATAAGCTCTTTCGCCGAAGGTGAAACCCCCGGAGGGATAACACAGTGCGCGGGAAGATCTGGAGCGGGTGACGGGGCTCGAACCCGCGGCATCTTGCTTGGGAAGCAAGCACTCTACCAACTGAGTTACACCCGCTCATCAAGCAGTTTTCAAACCGCGCGAGTCGAGGTAAATAGGTGACCGGGTTGAAAAAGTCAATTTTGAAGCCCTACGAATGACGCGCCGATAGCCCTGTCCGTAGACATGTCCCTAGGCTAAAATCACCGTGCGTAATTTAGACCACGCCTAATTTGAATTAAGAGAGGTAATACCGTGAACGACTCTTGGGATCAGCGCCGACAGGCAAAGGAAGACCAATACTTCGACCAGCAGAATAAGGATGCGCTTCGAAAGATTAAATCGGGGGAGCGCAAGCCTCGACTGAGTCCTATTTCGGGCGAGCCCATGGAAGAGATCGTGATGGACGGCGTCACCGTGGACCGTTGCAAAACTTCGGGTGGTATTTGGCTTGATTCGGGAGAATTAGAAGAGATTATCAAGCAGTCCCAGGCGCGCGGCGGCACGGACGGAGACTGGATGAAGACATTCTTCGGTGGCCTGTTCTCTAAATAGTTTCTGAATAGATCTGCAGCGCTGGGCTCTAGCCCGCGTCGGTGACGACGGTGAAGCTTCCCAATATCGCTACTGACGATCTACAAGGCGTTCTAGCGAAGCCTTGAGGTCTCGTCTGGAGAGTGGCGGATTGATGCGAATGTCCTCGTGCCCCTTTTCGCTCATTTGATTCATAGAGCGGGAAGCAGCTTGAGCGCTGGCCGTACTTGAGTCAGAGCTTTTGGATTCTTGAGCCATTGGCATCTGAGATGGGTTCATAGTGGCTGACTGATGCATGCTCGACTGAGGCATGCTGGTCTTGGCCCTTTGCACTAGCCCAGTCGCCATTGCACCGTGGCTTGCGCCAATGGTCTCTCTGACATTCCGAAGTGTGATACGGATACCTGACCACGCCGCAGGGGAAAGACGCTCGACCATGTCAGCAGCTAACATGTCCTCAACCATGCCAACCAGGTCTTGCACTTCAACAAGGCGGTGAATTGCTTTGCTCTCTTCCATATCAAGTTCTCACTATTTGGTACGTAGTTGTCGTAAGATGCTTCGCCTATACGGTCCTCAGGGAGGCAAGCCCATCCAAGACCCCTGGTAACCTTAAGATGCCGCTTCAGGGGGTCCTCGGTTCAACGAAAATGAGCCCTGCCTTGAGGGGTTCCCTTCCCGAGCGTCCTATGGGGAAATAGGGAGCATGCTTCGACATTCACTGGAGCGCCTCAGCGGCGCCTTATCTCGCCTCAGACGTCAGGTCTTGCTCTTTGAAGAGCCACAGAGAAATCCCAGGCGGAACCGCAGCACAAAGGCACGAAAATCTCCTACCTCGACACGGGTCTCAGACCCAACGCTACGTTCCTTCTGGGAGACCCTTGTCACCTCACGCTTTCCCGAACGGACTGACCTCCTCGCCTATACCGTCACCTGGAGCACCCGAAGACAGCGCCGCACTCTTGCTTCCTGCTGTGTTCCAAAACAACGCGTGGTAGTCGCAAAGGAACTAAATCGTCCCGAACATTCGCAGTGGCTTGAAGCACTTTTGTATCATGAAATGTGCCATGCAGTGCTTGGCGCAAACGTTGGTGTACATAAAGGCAAACACGCGTGGCACGGCCCAAGATTCCGAAATCTCGAGCGCATGCACCCGGGAATCACTGCACTTAACGCATGGATAAAACAGGGCGGATGGGCTCGTGCAGTGCGGAGCGATCGTGCCCGACAATCGGCCGCTGGAAGGAAGAAAGTAGCATAAAATATGTCACCGCTTTCACGAAGAGTGTTTCTCGGACTGGGCCTTGGCGCCGGCTTGACTGGCGCTTCTGTCGCCGTCGCCGCCGGAGTAAAACTTGATACCTACGATCTCTTCGTAAACGAAGTGGCGATTCCTCTGCCGCTATTACCTCCCGCATTTGAGAATTATCGCATCGCATTTGTAAGCGACATGCATATTGGGACCTGCGCGAACGTTGAATTTCTTCGCTCTGTTGCCGCACGAGTTGCCGAACTTGCTCCCAACCTTGTGCTCCATGGTGGCGACTACCTATGGCGTCTCAGTTCAATTTTTTCGAAAACAGTATTGTCGGCAACGAGAGGCGAAGCCTGCTTCTCCTCGGTCGAAACGAACTTCGCACATTGGCTTAAAATCTATCTGGACGCGTTCGCACACTACCACCCGCCGGATGGTTCCTTCGGAGTTCTGGGAAATCACGAAGGTGGTATCGGTGCAAAAATCTGCAACGAGGTGCTTTCTTCCGGAGGGATTAAAATCCTCCAAAACCAACACGTCTCAATTCAGCATGCGAACTCAACCTTGAGAATTATTGGCTATGAGGACTATTGGACCGGTATTCCGAGGACCCCTCAGGATCTTCCCAGTCGTAACCCTCTAACTGAGTTAAGAATCGCGCTGGCACACAATCCGGACACCTTCACCTCACTTTTGAAGAAGCCCCCGCTTGACTTCGATGTGGGGCTGGCGGGCCATACCCATGGCGGACAGATACAGTTCCCTGGGATCGGCGGGTTATTTTACAATATTTCAGATGAGCGCTTTCGGGAGGGGCTGTGGCGCGGGAGCGATTCTTTAGGGCGAGAAAGGGCCATATTCACCTCTCGTGGCCTTGGAACGGTTGTCGTTCCGATTCGGGTTAACTGTGCCCCCGAGATTGCTCTAATAACCCTAGTGCGGGCGTAGTCTCAAAAGTTCTGTATATCTGCATAGATACAACGAGCTTGTCGACCATGCTGCTGCTCTCCAAGTTCCCTGAGACGACGGGTCGCGACGGGTCGCCCGAAGTGTCTCGTAGCTACGAGGGGCGGCACCGGAAGCGCTTCGACCCGCCCCCAAAGTCTGTGAGACAAGGATGTCGAAAAGATACTGAAATTAGCTGCTAATGCTTCGCTTTTCCAAGTCTTTTTGCTATAAGCCTGCGACGATCCGTGGCTTTGGTAGCGCAGAAGTTATGGGTCGCGAGCTTAATTATACCACGCTCTTTTCCCTGTAGTGTTTTGCTGCTTGGAACGAGATTAGTAAGTTGTGGTATACTTGGCACGGTATATTTGGCAGCAGTTCGTCATGGTAGCGGTTCGTCTGCACCCATGAAGGCTCTGAGCGCTTCCTATAGCTTAGCTGTGCTCGATTTTGTGTGCTTAGTGAAGACGTGAGGCGGCTTTTCGGTGAGCCCCGCTCATCGACATGTTCAGGAAGGCAAGGTCAGGAATTGGCGCTACGCATTGCAAGCATGTCTTGGCCAGGGTAAGAACGTGTCGCAAGCTGTATGCCTTAGAAACGTCCCTTAAGTTCGATCTGAACAACGGTCGAGATGGTGGCGGTATAGTCTCTGGTGGCTTTGTCTGTTTTTGGTTTGATGTGTGGACCGCGCGTAAAGCGGTTCACTTTTGATTAACTGTTATTTGCTAATTGAGTAACTCTGAATGATTAGTGGAAGCGAAAACGCAGAAGGGACCCCCAAGAGAACGTCTTCTAGAGATGGAGAACCAGCTTCTTCATCGGGTGGAGCAGGAGCTCCCGCTGGCGGTAGTGCAACTGGCGCGGTGCGAGTGAACGGAAACGGCGCGTATGGTGGTCGCGGCGGATCAGATCGCGGAGATAGAGGGGATCGTCCATACGGAGATCGGGGCGGATTTAATCGCGACCGAGACGATCGACCAAAGCCACAGGCCATGGAAGTCTACGTAGAGAACAACATCGAAAAAGCGATGAAGGTTCTTAAGCGCAAGCTCATCAAAGAAGGGCTCTTCAAAGAACTCAAATCACGCCGATATTACGAGAAACCGTCTGAGCGTAAGAAGCGCAAAGAGAAGGACTCGATTAAGAAGGCTCGCAAGGAAGAGGCTCGCCAGAAGAAGAATCCATTCCTCTTCTCGTAGTTCTCCAAATTCTCCTCGTTCTCCAAACCTGCGATTTTCTACTTTCTCACCACCGCCTTTCTCACCACCACAACGAGAGGTGTCGGCTCGTCATGTGCGCCCTCCAGGGCAGCCGACGACCTGCGCCCGATTCTCTCCTGAGCCGAGACCCTACAATTATTTCCGTAGATTGTGTCTAGAAAGCCCCGACTTCGCATCCTCGACCTATGTCTGGAGTCTCACGGAGAACGTTTCCACCATCGCATAGACCACACTCCTGTCTCTTCCTTCATTGTTGAAACAAGGTACAGGGATGTTTCCTCGGTAGCATGACACCCCTCTCGCTGACCTCCCTTATGGGGCGGAAAATGCATTCGTTAAAATCCACGGTGGCGCTTGGTGAAGCGCCACCCTCCAGAGTGTGGTCAACGAGCCCCCTCTCCCTGGCTGTTGCGCCACAGAGCGGTACGCTAGTCTTCTGTACGTGAAAACTCTTGATCGATACCTCTGGAAAGAATGCCTTCTGTTCTTTGCGCTATGCCTATTCGCATTCACCGGCATTCTCCTTACCTTGCGGATGCTGCGCTTTGCCTCGCTGGTAGTCGATAAGGGCGTCGAACTCTCCCAGATCGGAGCGGTCTTCTTAGCGATCATCCCCACCTTCCTTGAAATCGCTACTCCGCTCGCGACACTCCTCGGCGTGATGTTAGCGTTTGGTCGACTGTCAGGAGATTCAGAAATTGTCGTCATGCGCGCCAGTGGAATCAGCATCGGACAGCTTACCTTTCCCACCTTTGTTTTTGGATTTGCGATTGCTTGCCTCGGACTTATCGTCTCTCTTGAACTAAAACCATGGGGCTTTCGCGAACTGTCGCGTACTTTGTTCGAAATAGCTCGCAGCAAAAGCACCTCTGGGCTTGAACCAGGAATATTCAACAAACTCGGAGACATCACTCTCTACGCCGAGGCCATCGACAACCTCACGGGGAATCTCACCCGCGTGATGGTGGACGACCGACGTGACGCTGAAACGCGCCGAGTCTTTCTTGCTCGCACCGGAGCAATTCGCTCCGATGAAGTCCACCGCACTATTGAATTTATCCTGCGCGATGCCGAGATTCATGAACAAAGCGGAAAAATCTCCCCTCCCTGGAAATCAAAGGAGATACGTCTCTCTATAGATCCCAATGAACTCTTCGAACAAGAACATCAGAAAGGTCGTTCCGTCTCCGAACTCAGCGTCTCAGAATTGCGAGAACGTCTGGCCTATCTCGGTGGACCGCTCACTAATACCGCATCGCTACTACCAAGTAAGGAAGAAATAGCCGCGTCCGAATCCACCGAGGACTCCGTTGCAGTCATCGAGCCTGGAATCTTGAAACCTGAGGATTATCCCCTTCCAGTTCCTAATAGCGTCTTTGTCGAGCGAACTACCCGGGAGCAGATTTCTCGACGAATTCTTCGCTCTCAGATTGAACTTGGGCAACGTTTCTCTCTGCCATTTGCCTCTCTCGCATTAGCGCTTCTTGCGATGCCCCTCGGAGTTCAACCACCGCGAGCCCATCGCACCTGGGGTGCGGGACTTTCTGCCGTGCTCGGTTTACTCGTGTTCGTACTCTACTACGGCCTCTTTTCGGTCGGCCTGGTATTGGCTCAGTCCGGAGTTATTCCAACGTGGCTAGCCCTTTGGATCCCTAACCTCTGCGTGGTCGCCCTCGCCACCCTTACGACCTATAAAACTGCAACGGAAAGCTGGCACTCAGTCTCCGCCGCGCTCCACGAGCGCGCCATTCGCTTTGGCCAGGGGATTGTGTCTCTCTTCAAATCTAGGAAAACGGCATGAAGCGCCTTCATCGCTACATTGGAAAACAATTGCTCCGCAACCTCGGTATTGCACTGCTTGTCTTCATCTTTCTGTTTCTTGTCTTCGACTTCTTTGAGCGCATCGACAACATTCTTGCAGAGGGGGCGACTCTCTGGCTCACTGCTCAGTACTTCTTGTTCAAAGTTCCAACAATCCTCACGCTCATGTTCCCTATCGCAATGATGGTTTCAATACTGCTCACTCTTGGGCTTCTTTCGAAAAGCTCAGAGATTACCGCCATGCGAGCGTCAGGATTGACGGTCTTCTCAATCGCCCAACCGATCCTTCTCTGCGGAATTGCGGTTAGTGGTATCTCATTTGTGATAAGCGAGATGATTGTTCCGCTCAGCGAGCGGCGCTCACGAGAGATCTACAACATTGATATTCGTCAAAAAGATAAACGAGGGGGCTACAGCCAAAGCGAGTTTTGGTGGCGAGATCAGGAACGCCTTTTCTCGGTCGACACCTTCGATTCGCGCTCCAATGAACTCGTCGGATTGTCCATGTATGAACTTTCTCCAGAGTTTACCGCCAGAAGCAGGACCAACGCCGCCGCCGCACGCTGGATTAATTCCCAACTGGGATGGAGCATGCTCGACGTCTCCGAACGGTACTTTGATAAAGAGGGTCAATATCGAGTGTCCAAGTTCGCAAGCCTTCCGCTGCCCATTCGTGACGCTCCCTCAGATTTCTATGAAGTGAGAACCGAGCCAAATACAATGACAATCGCTCAGCTTCGCCGCTTTATTCGTCAGCAGCGGAAAAACGGCATTGATGTCTCTGATTATATGCCATCGCTCTCGGAAAAATTTGCGTTCCCGCTGATTAACTTCATCATCGGCCTGATTGTCATCCCCTTCTCGCTCCGACCTGCTCGATCTGGTTCCATGGCAAGCAGCGTACTTGCAGGCTTAGCCATTGGTTTTACCTACTACGTGGTGCACTCATTTAGTATGGCCATGGGCAAGGCCGAACTTCTGCCCCCCGTTCTCTCTGCTTGGGTCGCAAATATTATAATGGGATCGATTGGATTGCTGCTTATTTCAGGTGCCGAATCACCGCAGTGAAGAAGCTTCTCTACTGTCCGGAATGAGGGCCGTACACAAACAGTTCATTATTCCAATATGAACCAGGAATGACTTGGGGCTGAATCCCGGTGCGCTGCAATATCACCGGCAAACTTAGCTGATCGCGCTTACTGAACTGACCTACCTCGCTCCACCATTCACAGTTCATTCTCATGACCATTGCATCAAGGTGCCTACGAAACAGAAATCCTCCGGCATACAAGCCTGTGCCAGGTTTGACCCCTTGCTCCCTGTAATGTTCCATCTGTCTCTCAATAACCTGAGAGTCATCGCGGCCCAGCTCTGCACAGGTCTTACCTTCCTCGAACACACAACTACGTTCAGGATGTCCAAAGAGTGCGAATTTCGCAAAAACTTCTCGCTTCTCGATCCATTGTCGAACATGATCAATCTTCGGGACGATATTGGCGTCAAACCACACCGAACTCTGGAAATCAGCGATGCACAGATGTGGCATCAACTTAAAGAATTTCGCCGAACGATTACTGTCGGGGTACAACGCAGGACACCGTCGCCATGTCGCATTCGCCGGCGCCGCCATTTCTCGATCAGAGAAATAGACCAAGGGCACGCCCAATTCTGCCCAGCCAGGATTAAGTCGAATATCCCGGTCCCCATATAGCGCCGTATAGAAACATACGTCTGAGCCTAATGGGGTCGTGCCGGTTCGATGCGGTGCGCCTCGCGAAAAAATCTCCCAGAACGCTCCCACTCACTCCTCCCACGAAAGGCATGGAAATACTAACCAAGTGCGGACTGCGAACTCTGCGACTGATTGGCGCGCGCCAACTGAATCGCACGCTCAAAACACTGCACAAGTTTTTCTGTCGATTGGACTTGAGATTCTGATGACACCACCAGACGCTTCACCAACTCCTTAAGATCGGAAAGTTCAGTATATCTGAGAGTGGTGTACTCCGGAACAAAGCCCACATCAGGAGCAATTACTGGGACCCCCATTGCGAGCGCCTCGACCAATGGGACAGGTCCGCCTTCATTTCCCCCAAGCACAAGCAGGTAGTCAATCGAGTCGTAGAAAGCAGGCATGTCGTCCCACTTAAAACGGCCGCCTGAAATTTGCACCTCCACTCCCGGAATAGTGCGAAGCTCATCCACCCATTCAAATCGCTTGCGACCACTCTCATACTCTCTGGCAACCACACCTAAGGTGAGCTTGCCGCGCATGAATTGGCGGTCTGGCGCTACCAGCACGACGCCGGTTCTCTCCTTCGGTAAAAGCTCAGTAGTTCGCTCACACATTGACACACAAAAAGTCATTCGTGCAGCGGCCTGATCGAACGCTTCGCTCCATGGAGGACCAGGCTCTCGGTGGGTGAAGAACCCCACATCGCAATTCGTTGGTTCTTTGAATAGCGCATAATTCACGTAGAAATTCACGTCAGCGGTCGGGTCTGGCTCAGTGGACACGGAAGCCGCACCCTCCATTTCCTCCGCAAACGCCTCAGAAATGCGACGAAGCACCCATCCAGGAGCAGGCTCGGTGACAATGTTGATCTTGTAGTTTGAAAGTGGTTTTCCAAGAATCGAAAAACGATCAGCCTTTAGCGTTGTTCTCTTCCGCGCACTGCTCTTTGCCACTTCCTGGGCCACGAGGGCAGTCTCGTACGACTCATCTCGATACATCGAAATTGCCGTATCCGGATCTCCGACGTATAGAAGTTCCCCTTTGGAAATCACAGCGGCATGCGTGGCTATCGAGGCAATCATTTCCATTGAATGACTTACCACTATAACGGTCTTACGAGCTGCAAAAAACCGATCAAATACCTTGGAGCATTTTCGTTGAAAACGCTCG
Organism: Bdellovibrionota bacterium; assembly: GCA_041739995.1. Lineage (GTDB taxonomy): Bacteria > Bdellovibrionota_C > UBA2361 > UBA2361 > JBGSMV01 > JBGSMV01. Next base: position 64,568 of record JBGSMV010000029.1, on the reverse strand, counting down.
TCTCCTACCCCAAGAATCTCATCGATTAACAAGACGTCCGGATCCACATCTACCGCCGCGCTAAATCCGAGACGCGCTATCATGCCAGACGAATAGTATTTGATTGGCTTCGTAGCCATATCCTTGAGTTCAGCGAAGTCAAGAATATGCTCAAGGCGCGCTGCGATCTCGGACTGACTCTTCTTATGCAAAGCGCCATGGAGATACAGATTTTCAATCGCATTTAACTCAGGATCAAATGCCACTCCAAGCTCAATCAATGACGCGATAGAACCACGAACTGTGACCGAACCTCGAGAAGGTTTCAGCACGCCCGCGAGAACTTTGAGTAAGGTGCTTTTTCCAGAACCGTTGCTACCAAGCACTCCCAAAACAGCTCCACGCGGAATCGAGAGCGAAATCTTAGAAAGCGCTTCGAAATATTCGTAGCTCTCAGGCGCCTGCCCTTTGAGCAATTTAAGCGTTGCTTCCTTAAGCGAGGAATGTCGCTCCAAATAGGAACGATACCGAACCGTCACCCCGCTGAGCTCGATTGCAGGAACCTCTCCCTTGGGACCTTCAATCTCCCAGATTCCGGGGTCTACCTCGTAAGCAGACTCGGCAGTGCGCCCTTCGGGCAATATAATTCGACGCGAATGTTTATCTTTCATACGTAATATAAAAACTTATCTTCGAGTCGACGAAAGAACAGCAGTCCTATGAGAAGCACTACAAAGGATTGTGCCAACACGAACAAATACGTCCAAGGATCAGGCAGAACCCCAGAATAAAAAATGCCCCTAAATAGGTCGATCTGAGCAACCATCGGATTGAAATCAAGCCACCACTGCAAATTCTCAGGCAGCATCGAACGCTCATAAAGAATCGGGGAAAGAAAATATATCGCGGAAAGTCCCACCTCGGTCAGATGGTTTGTATCATTAAAGAAAATATTAAATGTTGCCACCAGAAGCGACACACCCATGGTGAAGAAGAACACCGGGACGAGCATCAGTGGGAAAGCAAAAACAGCTGGGGTAAGTTCATGCTGAAAAACAAAGGCCAAAATCAAAAGAGGGACCAATGCAAACAGCAGATTCACCAAATTCGAGCAAGAAATAGAAAGGACGAATAAGAACTTAGGTACCGGCACCTGAGTAAAAAGACGAGCACTCGCTCGTATCGTCCCTAGGGACATGAGCACCGTAGATTGAAAATAGTTCCAGGGGAGAAGTCCACAGAAGAGGAAAATCGCATAATCCTTGATGCCCACTCTCAAGAGCTGGGAGAACACGACCGAGAGGATGGCCATCATGGCGAGCGGGTGCAGCATCGTCCAGACGTAGCCAAGCACGTTGCGTTTATACTTGGTCCTCAAGTCCCTTAGGACTGACTGCTTGAGGAACTCCCGGTATGCTATCGTTTCGGTAAAGAAATCCGGTACTGCCTGAATGATTGAGCTCATATTCTCGAGCGCTAGTTCGCTCCTCCAAATTTTTTAGCCGACAAGAAATTTTCAATTCGGCAAATAGAGAAACCGCCAAAGCAGGCTACAATGAATTCACGCTTTGGAAATTAACCAGGGGCGCAGGCGCCTCTGTGGCTAGATCTCTCGTGGGATCAATATCTTACGAAGTCTCTCACAGTAAAGTCTCCACAAGCAAGGGGGAGCGACACCGGAGTCTGGCGCGCAGATCGAGGCACGTTCAGCACCCCCCATCCCAAATCACTCCCTTTTCGTAGGTTCGAATTTGCAAGAATGACTAGGTATTTCGGTCCGGAACTCTCCAGCTCGTATTAGGTCGATAAATCAAATCGAAGCGTGCCGCTCCCAGGCTCCCGTAGAATACCGCGAGAATAGTTGCTCGATCTCCAGATGACCTTCTCGCACCCTCTTTCGATCTTTGGCCGAAACATTAGCGCATCTAGCAGATGTTAAGTGCGAGAACGGCGACGCCTCATCCACTAGGTGGGCCGCGCACTCGTCATCCAACACCTGATCGCAATATCCACTCTCAATCAACCACCTACGGAAACTCTCCAAAGGTAGAGCCTTAACAATTCGACCAGCTTCTTCGCGATAAGATTCATTGGTCGCCCACAGCGCATGGCTTAGCTCGTGATTGAAGGTTTCCTGCTCCTCCTGACCCTCCGGAACACCGATAAGGTAAGAAGCATCTTTGTTCTGCGTCGCCCTCGCCAACAGACTCTCTTCCCTTACTCGAAGATTCGGGAACTCCCCGTCTAAAAAGCTCAGTACTGCTGCTCGGGGTACGTTAAAACCACCCCAATCCTCATAGTAGGAAAAGACCCCGGCCTTGGCCTCCTTGCGATACCACTGCTTATACTCGTCTAAGGAGAATACCTTTCCGTGAAAATGTGGCCCCTCATAGTGCTCTTGCAATCTACAGAAGGCAGATGCAAGCAACTCACTATTCGCGCAACGGACAGAAATAATACCCGGCAGCACTTCAGTGCTTCGAAGATGCCTATCCCAAAACGCTCGTCCCTCGGAATCTCCGATAATCTCTAGCAAATGGGCGGAGAGCTCAACTTTGTTCGCCGCTAACGGGGAGCTCCACGGAATTTTACGCGCCTCTACCCAATTCAAAAGGTTCAACACTCTCGAATGTTCGGGGATGGGATCTCCTGGGATAGTCTGGGAGGCTCCGCGCAAACCAAGCAACAGCAGGGTCATGGTCTGGGTTTCCGATAGGCGCAGGTTTGGAACCGTTATGATTTCACTGCTGCCTTCACGCGAACTAGGAGGAGCCATCGGCGACGTGAGTCTTGCCTCAATCTCGCCTCCCTCCCTAAAAACCTTCCAGCAAAAATGCCCGACCTGGGCTTCGGATACTGGCAGAGCCTTGATATCTCGACGGGGCAAAACCAGAGACTGGATCTCCGAGGCACTAGTGGAAACACGATCTAAGGTAAGCTCGGCAAGCGGCTTCGTCGCTAAATCCCGACGGGGCGGGAAAAGACCGGGAAGTTTCACTGAGAGAGCCTCTCGCACACTAGAGTCTTTCCCTGAGGAGACTTCGTAGAGCCCCAATTCGCCTTCAAACCACAGAAATTTCCATGGCGCAATTTTTATCAGTCGATGCGGAGCATAGCGGTATTCAACAAAGCCTTCGGCAAGGTCCTCAAAGGGATCCGCGGCACCATAACTACTGGACGGAAGCCCCTCAGGTTTGGAAAAGCTATATAGAGTGCGATCTTCACCTTGATAAGACAAAATCACGTCGCTACTAGATCCCTTTAGGCGCACAGGTCTCATAAGGCGCTGAGGTTCTCCATCCACCGTGACCAACTCTTGCGATTGATCGAGCTTCCAACGGTCCGGCGAGATCACGTTCCATCCTGCTATTTCAAGAAATCCTCGAAAATCAAATTTCGGCGAGCTCTTACGACCGAGCTCTTCAACATTCTCCTTTGACTTCGCACCCCCCCAGCCGGCCTTCCCATAAAAAATGCTGTGACCGACTTCATGAGTGATGAGGGAACGCGCAAATCTCACATGCCCCGCCATTTTATCGCGTGACTCCGCACCCACCGCGTCGGAAGAAAGCTCTACGAGACCATTACTCTTTCGTTGCCCATAGGAACCATCCTTGAATGCCTCGATTAGGCGCACTTGTCTGAGCTTCGGTGTAGCGATTATCAACATCTCGGGAAGACCGCCCAGAGCTGCCCCAACGTCGCGCACCCAACTTTCCGTCCATCGACACTTAGGCTTGCCGGCTCCATCACGCTCCACAGTAAGTCTCAAATTATACTTGAACTCCACCGCCATCGTGGCCGTAAGTAAATTTGCTAGCGCAACTCGGTCTTTAGTGCTTTTGCACCTTCTACGCTCACTGCGTAGGTACTGTTCATTCTTGTCTAGAATCGCCATGTAGCTCTTGTAGGCTTGAGAGCGCGCAAAGCGACCGTTCTCAGAAAGAGCTTTTCTTCTCAGATCGAGCTCTTCAGCAATACTTTTGAGTCTGCGCTGCGCCACTGGCGCCGGAGCTTTTTCTTTGAGAAAGCCTCCTCGCTTTATAGAACGAGCTTGCATCGGAGCTGTGATCGAGAACTTGCGCCATTCGCGCATCCGAGATCCAAGAACTCGAACGGCCACAAACTCGGATATTGGACGTTCGCGTAACGCGATCAGATTTCGCTTTCCAACTCCATCTACTACCGCTCGTAATTCGGTAAGCGTTTTGCACCCTTCCAATACAATCTCCAACAACTTCCGTGCTTGCAAACGTCCACTTTCTCCAATCACCGCAGTGATTCCATTTTCTCCTTCAGCATCGCCCTTAGATACGTTATAGAGCCACTTCGCCAGCGATTCTTTCTCGTCAGGTGCGAGTACATTCTGCATTCGGGACAGCACGGCTCGCATTTCCGGCGACAGGCGACTTCCACTCAGCGCGCAGGCCCACAGAGCTTTGACTGAACGCCGGCGGTCGACCGAACTAAGTTCAGATAGGTGCCCCAGTCGATATGAAATTTTCAGACCTTTTGTGGGAATATCATCGTCTTCTCCGCTTGAGCCGAGCAACTTAGAAAGCTCCTTGAGGGATTCATCAAGCACCCCCAGCGGTTGATGGTCAGAGTCCTTAAGTGCCTCTTTGATAAATTTCTCTAGGTGCTCTGCGACCTTCCCCAAAGGCACTTTCCCAGGTAACGCCGGAGCTTCGAGCGCGCCCTTTGAAGGGGCTATAAGAGCGTCCAATGCGTCACTAGTGCCGCTTTCAGTTACCCGAGAACCTTCCCCAGGGAACTTAGAGAACTCTTTGGATTCGGCAGCCTGGGAGGATAGCAAGCCATCCGTGGCATCTGATGCCGCTGATTCTGAGGGACCTATCATGAACTACTCTCAAACTTCGAAAGCTCGCTGCCAGCACAGCGATACTAAACAGCACTATTCACTATCAAACACCAACACTATTGCCCGGAACAACTTTCCTACCAAAAGAAAGTACTGTCACCGACATCTCCACTTTAGGGCCAGTTAAACTCCTCGCCGCTCCACAGGCGGCAGCCTTTTACCGAATGATCTCCAGAAATCAAATGCGGGACGTAAAAAATTATACTCAGCCCAACACAGCACTTGCTCGCCGGTTCAAATTCCAGGACGGCCACACAGATGCCGTGAGTCAAAGGAGTCACTCAAAGTAAAAGAGCAAAGCGTCTTAAGAGTAGGACGGCCGAGCACCAAGAGTTAAGAGTTCGATGAATATTTCTCGCCGCGCTCGCTGTTCTCCTTGTGAATTTAATGAATACACAAAGAGAACAGCGAGCAAGGTTCTTATCTGAACTTCTCACTCAGCACACTAGAGCTGGTACGAGACACCTCTCCTGCAAGTGGCTACTCCAACGCGGATCCCCATTCCTACACCCGCTCCGAAGGGAAGTCGACGCTTTGGGTAAGTAGGTGTTATCGCCGAAAGATTGAGAACCAACGGCGCTTGGCCTCACGCATCACCCTGCGCTGCAGCGCATTGCTCTCAGTCACATCATCGACGATCGAGAAGCTCTTCTCATCAAGGCCATAGGCCTTCGCAAGAACTCCTCTCACGTCCCGCCGCGGGCACTTGAGCAACAATAGGTCAATCTCTCCGTCCTTTCCCTCCCCTCGGAAGGTCGTCACTTTAAGCCCTGATTCCCTAAACATTTTCCCCATCTCGACGCCCCGCCTGGTGAAAATGCGCACCACCTGGCTGCCGAAAGCAATACGGCGATCTATCTCGATGCCCACATAGTTGCCGATCGCAAATCCGCCCGCATAAGCCAGCATATAAATCGGTTGATCGAGATGGGCGGTCACCTTAGTGACGGCAAATACCCACACCAATGCCTCAAAAAATCCCAATGAAACTGCTGGAGCACTAAGCCCTCTAACAAGACAGGCAAGGCGCAGGACACCGAGCGAAACGTCAGCAACACGGGCTAAAACGATCAGAAGCGAAAAAATAGCGACTTCTAAGAACACGGAACGCCCTACACCAGCAGAACAGTAAAAGAATCGGAAACGGGGTACGTTCAGAACAACACGGTACGTTCAGAACAGCTTAGCCGCACCAACAACCGAGGTTGGCTTACATCACATAACAGAGCAGTCCACCGCGGAGCAATCACTCAAGCCGGGATGTAAAATAGATCGAAGAATAGGCGAAAACATGCCGGGTTTTAGCCCAGGAATCCGGCACGAATAGATACATTGATCCTTGATACTGTAGGATTATCGTTTCGAGAACTGCGGTCGTCGTCGAGCACCATGACGCCCGTACTTCTTACGCTCAACCATGCGAGCGTCACGAGTCAGGTATCCGCGAGTGCGCAGCTCTGGCTTGTTGGCCTCGTCAACCTTTACCAAAGCGCGAGCGATACCATGACGAACTGCGCCAGCTTGGCCCGAAGAACCGCCACCGCGCACATTTACTTGAATGTCGAATTCCTTAGCTTCAGGAATAGCCTCTACTGGTTGGCGAAGTACCATCTGCAGAGTCTTACGACCGAAGAATTCCTCGTAGGGACGTCCATTAACGGTGATAATCCCCGTGCCGGGCCTTAGGAACACTCTCGCTACGGCGGTCTTTCTTCTGCCAATTGAAAAAATCGGACTCTTCTTCATATCTGTCTCTTACCAATCACCAAACTTGCTACCGCCCTTGAGGGCCTCACTGAATACACTTATTGGACAAACTTAAACTTCCCGCCAAGCACCAGAGATCTGGAAAATCTAACTTGCTATCTGCACCGCCTCAGGAACCTGCGCCTGATGCGTATGCTCTGGGCCACTAAACACCTTTAGCTTAAGAATAAGTCGATTCCCCAACGGACCGTGCGGAATCATGCCCTTAACGGCCTTGCGCAACACGAGCCCTGGATTTCTTGCAAGCAACTCACCGGCACGGATCTCCTTTAGATTTCCGATGTAGCCAGTGTGGTGATAGTAGATTTTGTTCTTGGCCTTATTGCCGGTGAACACCATTCGTGAGGCATTAACCACCACTACGAAGTCGCCGGTATCGACGTGCGGTGTGAAGGTGACTTTATGTTTGCCGCGCAAGAAAGAAGCGACTTGCGTAGCAATGCGGCCGACTGGCTTATCGGCGGCGTCGATTACTAGCCACTTACGATCTGCCAAGGCCTTCTCACGTGAAGGAATATAGGTACTCATGCGTAACACTCGAAAAACTCAAACTTTTAGAAGGGTGAACTTACCCAAGTCCGCGAGAGAACTCAAATCTTGCGCCAAAATTTTGCGCAGATAAACCTATAGACACCTCGAAGGCGCGACGCGAGGAGTTAAGAGATATTAGCTTGTATTTACAGTATGTTAATCAGCGGGGCTGAGAGCGCGGCTAGAGGAGGCTTCCGCCACGGCCTGAGCGCCCGATGGTATCTAGACCGGAATGGGAAAACAGAGCCTCTTCTTCACGTCCTTCGCCGAGGTCTCGGGCGATTTTTCGAGCTAGTTTTTCGGCATCATCGCTCGATCGGAGCTCAGACGAAGAAGCCCTTGAAGCACTCCGAACTGTAGTAATAACCGCTTCTCCTGCGCTGGAAACGCTTTTTGCTGTAGCCACCACGTTTTGGAGAGATTGCTGAACGGATACGACCGGAGCTGTTTGGGATTGGGTCGTTGGACGCGAAGACGCCTTGGCCGCAGTGGCTACCTCCGTTCCTGTCCGCGCGTTCGGACTGACCAATCCTTGGATTACCTTAAGGGTCATTGCGACCTTTGCTCCACACACACTTGGGGAACCCTTCATGTTCTCCCTGCATTTTGTATCGGTACAATGCAGATAGTCCTTAAGCCCTTCGTCGCATAGCTTGGTTTTGCCAGATCGCTTGAACCGCCACCTCCCCTTCCGCTCACACTTTGGGCGATCTCCCGCATAACCACCTGAATTCAAGAGAGAATGTCATAGTTTCAGCTTAAAAATGCCGTCGAGGAGAGAAGTGTCGTTCTCAAACTACGCGATTTTGCTATCATTTTCCCATGGGCTACTACGATGAGAATTTCGGCGCGCACTTTTTCTTTGCAATCAAGTTCATTCTCGGACTAGTGGTCCTTCGTCTCGTGATAATGGCCTTTGGGTTCACGGCGTACTGGCCAGTACTCGACGACATTATTCTCTTTGGCTACCGCCTGTTCAACACGACGGTCGATCTGATCGACGGGGCCTCGCGTGCTATCGCCCCGTCTTTGCCGTGACCAAACGTCTCCACGCGCAAACCTTCACAAACTGACCCATTAGGTACGGCCCACAGTAGAGCGAACCCGGCGCGGTCCTCGCTGCTGGCAGTTTTTGCAAGTGTGTGTGCCTCGCTGTCCGACCACGCTTCGTTCAATGACAGTGCGACAGCGTTTGCAGGGTTTTCCCTCTCGCCCACATACCCGTGGCCGATAGCTTCCATAGTTCACGACGCCATCCCCAGAATCAGTGCCCTGAAGTCTAATCGCTTCTTTCAACACATGCCGAATCGATTTGTATAATGCATGCACCGCGCGTTCTTCGAGGTCTTCAGCCCTTACCAGTGGGTGGATCCTCGCTCGCCAAAGCGCTTCATCCACATAAATGTTACCCAACCCCGAGATGATGCGCTGATTTAGGAGCACCGGCTTAATCGCACCTGAACGAAGGGCAAGCAAATCGCCAAGTTTACCCGCAGTGAATCCCCTCGAAAGCGGCTCAACGCCAAGATCCCCCACCACCGCATTGGGGTCATCGACGAGATAGGCACGCCCAAACTTTCTTGGGTCGTTGAAGCGCAAATCTTTCCCGTTGGAGAAGTTCAGTATTAATCGATCGTGCCGCGCAATCGCTTCGGCGCTAGGAACGACTTCTAGACTCCCACTCATTCTCAGGTGAAAGAATAGATGATGAGTCACCTGGGCGCCCTTAAGTGCCGCAAGGTCGATGCGAATGTATTTCCCACGGCGAGTCACCGCTGCAATGCGCTTGCCTTTTAGAAGCTCTTCCCCCACTGACACGCTCGACAAAGTCCTTTTCCATAGGACGCTACATCCCTGGATAGCGAGCCCTTCAACTCGCTGGCGAAGATACCGAACCGTCGATTCAACTTCTGGAAGCTCAGGCATACAAATCGAGTACGCTCGCCGCACACGGGAGACGCGCCGTTTCTCATCAAAAACACTCGGCGCCAGCGCTCCATCTCCAGCCAAAGGCTTGGACACGAAATGGCGCCTTGTGGACCTTCTGACTAGTTCCTTCTCTTTAGTTCGAAGCTTGATGGACCTGCTGCATACGATCGAGAAACTGCCAAAGGGCGTCTGCGGCTAAGTTCGCTCCATGCAGAGCTTCTTTCGCAAGATCACCAGGGAGCGCATCAACGAGTTGTCGTGTTGCGTCCGAATGCACAACGTCCACTTCTGCATGTAGGGTGAAGTAGTCCAAAGTCTGGTCATCATTGATTCCATACCACTGCTTCAAGCCTTCAGCCTTCGTTCGTGCCACGGCCGGAATTTGTTGCTCATAGACAAACAATGCGGCCAATCCAGCCGGATAAGAATGTCGAGCAGCACTCATGAACGACCCCACCAGCGCATCGGTCTCAGGGAAAGCGCCCTCATGCTCAACGTCAGCAACAGCCTGACCCAATCCTGTAGCAAAATTCAACCACTTGCCCGGATGATTTTCCTCTCCACGCTCTTCATCGATCAAGTTATCGAGGAGCACCTGCCGACTTTCGAGGTCCGAGCACAGCGAATGAGTAGCACTGATGTAGCGAGGAAACGCTTTCACATGATGGTAATACTGCTTCGCGTAGGTTTTAAGGGTTTCAAGTGAAAGCTCGCCCTTTTCCCAAGCCTGATAGAAAGGGTGTCGAAGCATGCCGCGAGTCTGGGTCTGATGGAGAATGATAGCGCTCAGTGGCCCCTTAGGTACGGGTCCAGCAGGCAACTGCTCGACTACTGATTGGTCCATCTCACAGCTCTCTCTCTCGCCATTCTGCCTGGTGCTATCCATCTGGTACTCCGTCAAAATTGGTACGTTTCCTAAGTAAGGTCCTAGCAGACCAGCCTCAAATCGAGCAACAAAGATCTCATCTGCTCGTTAAAAGACTCTTCAGAGGGATTAGAACTAAGTGCGTCCAAGCTCACTGCAAACGCGCAAGAGCCTTCGCTCAAATGGCAATATGGGCTAGCCCCCCCTTGGCTGACGCCAGAACCCAAAAGATTAGCGGCTCTCAATGGCTCAGCGGACAGCTGCTTCCAGGCTACCAACTTGAACTCATGAGGTAAAATTCCCTTTAAGTTTTTAGCTTCTTGGCCCGACTCTCTTGTTAGGGATTAGACGGACATGATGGTAAGGGCCTTACTCTATTGCATAGCACTTATGGTGTGCAGCGCCGCGGCGTTTGTCGCTGAAGCCTCGGCTGCCTGCGCTTGCCCTTCGGGCTTCCAAACCACAACTTACCAGGGCACCCAAGTAATCGTCTGTCGCGACGTATCCCCTCCGATTGATCCGCTCTCGCCACTGAGATGTCTTCCTGGGAGCTACGGAATGTGCAGCTGCGCTCGCTTTACCGACTGCGCACCATATCCGGCTGGCTACACTTGCTATCCCACAACCACGACACAGATTTATTGTAAATCCAGCACCGGCGCAGAGGATCTGATCTGCACTCGTAGAAGTTCAAGCTCTGGACTCTGTTCCTGCGTACCGAACTCAGTGCCTCCGACCTGTCCCTAGTCCTCACCTCTTGGGTGCAAAGCTAAGTTGTCAGAGAATCGGGCGCGACTAGTGTGCTGAGTCAGAAGTTCATTTAAGTATTTTTCTCGCTGTGCTCGCTGAACTCATTGTACAATTCATTAAATATGTTCACAAAGAGAGCAGCGAGCTCGGCGAGAATTATTCATCGAACTCTTAACTCAGGACACTAGTCTCCAGCAGACGCTTGAACATTGACGACATAGCTTTGCCCCGCACTGTCCTGGATGCAGAGATAACTTGAAAGGCTTGTAAAAACTTCCTCTAGTTCGACGACCTTTTCTCCCACATCCTTGAAATAGCGAACTCCATCATCCGGCCTCGGATCAAAGGCCGGAGACACCAGAAATAATGTCCCGGGTGCTTCGACTCCGTACTTACGTTTCAATTCTGAAATGACCTCGCTACGCTGAAAGCGTTTAAGTTTATACTCTCTCCAATGAAGCAGCTCGCGCTCAAAGGTGAACTCACAATTTCGATATTCTTTCTCCTCCGGAGTCCACTCATGGGCATGGGAAACAAAGTATGGCTCATCAAACGTCGCTACCTCGCTCTTTACCTTCTCCATGAGGACAGGGCTTCTCAATAGTTCCATCACATTCAGTGTCCCCTTTTGGCCAAGGTTCGCGGACCCTGCCAGGACCCAATCATCCCCCACGAGACCTAAGCGCTCGTGATGGAGGCTGTAGGAATTGCCCTTTTGCATAAAAATCGAGAGACCATCCTCACTAGTTTCAGAAAAAATCTTCCTGACGGCACGAAACCGATTCTGAAACTCTTCTTGATACCGACGCGCCGCATAGCGCCACTCATCAAGGCCTCCCACCTCCTCGCTAAAATAGAAGTAGCCATTCATGAATAGGCGGAACATACCAATACCTGCACGCCGCGAAAGAATGTCGAACAAACAGTGCCGACGACGATAGGTATCACAAGCGTCAGAGATGGGGGACATGGCGAGCACAACCTCACCCGTTGACCGCGCGAGAAGCTCGAGCAAAATGCCGTACGCACTCGATCTGACACCTTCATTAGTATTAATCGGGACGTAAGACTTTTGATCCGTCACTGAGTAGCCCCTTGGCCGATCCGCATTGAATAGCAGAAGAAAGTTATCTCGAAGATCGACATCAAGCGGGCGATACACTGAAGTACGGATCTGCGCGAGCAAGTCGTCAAACATCTGCACCACTGTCGGGCTTCGATACACCATCGTTACTTCGCGACTACTTTCGGTGAACATGAAGTTGAAATTGGCATTCGTGCTTAATACGAAGGAGTCGCCGATGATAATAAACTTTGTATGCATTGGCAGCTTGAGCACTAATGAATGCGGGTTCAAACGCAGCCACATCCAAGGGCTCGGCCCATCGAACCTAGCGGTGACGCCACGTAGTTTGCCGTGATCGAGCGTCACAAGCTGCGACGTCTCTGCTTGTGCGCGGTAGTTGGTGAGCACATCAACGTCTATGCCTGCAGCACGTGCGTCCTCCATTGCATCTGAGATATCCGGATCAAGAATCTCGGCAATTGCGCCGCGGATGGACGAACCCGGGGCAGAAGAACACTGCGCGTTGCTTTGCCCGCTGCTCTTGCAACGTTCGATCAGCGCCCGAATCTCCGACAAGATCAGAGGCTTAACCTGATCGTAAGGCGCCACAAGCATCTCGGCCTCACCTGCGTCGAGATTGGCAGAAAATTTCGAAATTCGCTTGGTGAATTGTGGTCGTCGAAAAGGTTCTTGCGCTGGAATAACCTGTTTAGCTACCCGAACTTCTTCTGGACTCAAGGCTATAATCCGTAATCCTTCAGGCCTAGGCATCTCGATTATTTCTTCGCCTGAAAGCTCGACATCAACAAGTTGAACATCCATGTCGAAAGGAGTCTCTCCATCAATAATGAAGAGATCTTTCGACTCACAGCGCCCACGCTCGAGATTATATCGAAACTTGGTAAGATACCTGGGTTGTTCGATCAGACGATCGCTTTGCTGGTGATATCTATACACCACGGCCCCATACACGAACTCACATCCACGCGGAGTCTGAGAAAATGGAACGGTGATATGCATCGGTGAGTACCGCATTTCTGGAAAATAACGGGATTCCCGCGAGCGGAAAATCTCAATACTCATGCCGTCAATTTCCCAGCTCATTCGCGCTGCCCTATGGGGAAATTGGCGACGAAGCGGCCCTTCAAAAACGAGCGCACTTGTAATGAGCAACAAAAGCGCGAGCAGAAATGGCACGAAGATCCTACTCAGCGCCGTTTGGCACCGAGCTATCACCCTCAAGATTATCCAACTTGGGGGACTCTTCATCTCAACTCCTCAGATAGTTCCGGCGGGTTCTGCTGCATTCGTTCTGCCGCTCCAAACGCCGAGAAGAGCTCCACGAAACTTCTCACGAGGGCCGCGTTTTCGATGTGCGGCTTGAGACTTCTTAGGCTGGCGTCAAACCAAAGGATCCTTACCACCTCTCCATTACGAACGAGGTGAACAAATCCCCTAAATTCACCTTTCCATAGCGGGATTGGATTCCATACCAGATCACGTTCAATCAGGCGCTTGCCATATCGCACGATTTGCTTGCGTAAATCTCGCTCTGATATGTGTGACAGGTCCCATTTTTCAGCGGCACTTGCGACCACAAATCCGGGCACCATAGCCGCCTCTGTAGCCCTCGAAGTGCCAAAGGCGGTCTCGCAAATGAAATCTAGGCGCTCACGTTCTTCCTCCGACAGAGTAGGCTCAGGTTTGCCCTGACGCAAAAGATCGACCAGCCAGCGTGTGACCGATTCAGAACTTACCCCAAAGGGGAATAACTCGTGGTAGTCGGCTACTTCGGATTTCAAAATCCGCAACTCTTCAATACCACCCGCGAGGCAGCGAGCAAGTGACTGCCTTATCCTTACCTTACCCAAAGGTCGGGACGCACGAAGAAGCATTAGTGACTGGTTGCCGATAATGGAGAAGCACGCAAAAGGCTTAAGGCCGTCCTTTTCCGCTGGAGTGACGACTTCCAGTAGTGGCTTCTGTAGTTTTCCGCTGGTCTTTACATACACAAGACAAACGGAGTCGGAAGGTTTCGTGAGGTCGCGCTCAAACTCCTCTAAGAACCTAATCGAAGCACCTCTCTTAAGAGCCGCGTGTGACAGGCGAAGCTCTCGCATGAGCAGCCAGGCCACACACCACAGGAATCCAAGGTTGAGCAAAGCCTCAGCGCTTGAAAGTGAGATCAGCGTTTGTTCCATCTCCTCGTGAACGAGCACGCTGCGCGTGAGCCAACTCAAGACGGAACCCACAAACAACATCCATATGATGACCGGAAGGCACTCTCGCCAACGCCTTAGCCTCAAAGCTGCCATGGTGACTAATCCGTGCGTGCAAATACGCGCTCCCGTCAGTGCAAGCACGGATAGCCCCACCGCAAGAGACCATCCGAAGGACTCGCCTAGGTGAGAACTCCACAACACCACCTCCTTCTGCAGCAACAACATGGGACTGAAGAGAATGGCCACCAAGATGCTCGCGAGCATCACGAGTCCCCAGCGCCGTAAAAACGCTAATCCCATTTGCGTACCCACTCTCACATCAGCGGCATCAAACATCGCGCTCTGTCGCATCCCGAGTCTCAACGACACCAGATGCCCCAGATGCACGATCTTGTGACTACAGAATATCAAGAGCGCCGCCCCCTCCACCCCACGGTTCAACAACCAGAGGCTCCAGTATAGAGACACCTCCATCAGCCCGGCGCACGCCACCGCTGGGCCAGAGGTTTGAATCAGATAAACTGCCGACTTTCGCTCCGATGCGTCGGCAAATAGGCGTGCTTCAAATAGGCGAGATACAGTGAACCCCGTCACATCTTTCCAAACCGCTAGGGCCGCCCAGAGACGAGGCAGCGTGCGCGACAGTAGGCACAACACTGGCTGGTCAGTATACACGCACCACAAAGAAACTAGGTCGCCAAGTAGGGTGATTGTTCTCAGATGACGGCGATGAATCAGCCTTGAGAATGCCCTCTGATTGAGAAAAATGAAGTTAAGCATGCAATCAAAGGGCAGTGTGATGAAGATAGAAAATACCAAGGCCCGGAAAATTGGCGGACTTGCAAAATTAGCGTCACGCGAAAGGTATACGCAAACTGCAAGGGCGAGCATTAACAACAATGTGCTCTGAAAGAGGAGTCGCGCCACGCGCCATGCGTCCGGGCCACCCCCTCTCTCCGCATCACTGTCACTAAACGACTGTGATAGTCTCGCACTACAGGAAGCAATAACCGCGATAAGCGAAACCGTGGAGCAGACCCTCAATAGCAGCAGCGATTCTGGGGGAAAGTAAATGCGATGAATGAGTGCGAGTACCAATAGCTCAGCAAAGTGCAGCGCCAAGAACGTCACGTGCCAAAAAATATAGTTGCGCTGAGAACACACCAACCTAATAAGCACTTGCAGAGGTGCTCGGGGGTGAGGATCGCTTAAAATTTCCGCGGTTTCTCTATCAAAACGTTGGAATCGAGAACTTCGCGGTTGAAAAAGGCTCATCGCTGACGATTCCCGACTCGGCGCATGTGGACAAGAGACGGAAGCCCCATTTCTCTTAGTTCAGAGAACGAGGTTGACCGAAAGAATGACTTCTTAAATCCTCCTCCATGCACTGCTGAGATAACTGCCGTTGCGATCCATCGATCAAGCGCACGAAGCTGTTTTTCATTTCTCATCAACGGCAGATAATGAAGCAATGGATTTTCCCCACTGAGCAGGCCGCCTCCGAGAACATGTTTGACTACCTGAATGGCTTCAAAACCAACATTCTTATCTCCGCTACCCGCTGAGGGCCCCAAGGCCATTTTTAGCTGCGCCTTAAGAAAGGTAGTAATTTTTTTCATCTTCTGTCTTGGAAGGTACGCATCTCCTCGCATATCGATCAGCATGCCGAGATAGGGGAATATTTGTGCCGGCGTGAATTCTTTCTGGCTGGTAGATTTTTTTACGGTGCGCGTGATGACAAAATCTTGGCACTTCTTTTCGTTTGGCACGAGCTGTGCGGCTAAAAAGAATTCTGAGATGCGGCGCTTAGCGTCAAGCGCTCTCTGCAGTGAGGTGGTTGCGAAAAGTATGTCGTCCCCAAATCTAACGTATACCGCATCGTCCATTTTATCGAGTTGGTGATCCAACTCATGCAGGTACAAATTGTCAAAAGCGGTTTGAAGCTGGCTCCCGGCTGGCAGACCAGAAGCATTCACCACACACTGCTCTCCCTCTAAATACTGGAAAGAGCAGAATTTCGAGAACAAGTGCTCAAGCAAGGGAGCTGACGGAACTATAGAGCGAAATATGTTTTGCATTCTACGGTGGTCCATAGAGGGGCCATAGTTCTGAACATCTCGTCGCAATACAAATAAATCACCGCGTGATGGATCCGCAAAGAGCGGACGAAGGCGCTCAAAGGCGGTATGCACTCCTCGCCCCGTGCGAAAGCTCACTACCGCGTCACTCAAGATCTCCTCGGCCTTGTCACGAAGCAAGAATCCAAGGTAGTCCATCCAGAAGTGGTCAATCCATCGAAAACGGAAAACAACTCGGGGCTTATCGACGAAGATAGTGAAAGGCCTTGCCACTGCGGGCTCAAACGTCTTGGTCCGAATCTGCCGTATCGAACCTTCTAATAAGCGGTGTCGAAAGCGAAAAAATTCCTGCCGAGTCATCCCCTCAGAATCTTGCTCCCGGAGTCGAAGTCGCTTACCGGACCATTCGTGATCTAAGGTGCGACGAACTAATCTCCAGTCCGGAAAATTCGGGGACATCTCCATCTCTCTATGAAAAAGCTCTTGAAAAATCCGCGATTGAGTTTTAGTCCAGGGCGCCGAGGCAAACCGAAGACGAAGGATGCCAAAGAGAAATGTTGCCCAATCAACGGGCCGGTTAGACGTCTGACTTCGACGGACCCTCTTTCGTCCCTCATGAGCCAAAAAACTCACAAGAAAAGTCGAAGCAAGGCGCTGACAAGAGGAAGCGCTCCATAGGAGCGCCTGGCTTTGGCATCCTCCCTCTCAAGTGGCTTTGAGAGGGGATTGTAGCGCCAGAAGGCTAAAACTTGAAATCCCAAATACTTGAGAATTATCGAAGTAAGGCGAGCTCGAGGTCGCGCCAGACCAAGCCTGAGTAGTCCATATCGAGCCTCTCGATTTCCACGAAGAGTAGCCCTGTCGATAAATAATGATTTAAGTAGACTGCGACGTAATAACCACACGTTTCAACGCCCTATGATTCACTGCGAAGCTCTCACTAAACGATTCAAGATATACAAAAAGGATCCTGGAATCCTTGGCTCTCTCAAGAGCTTTGCTTCACGCGAGTATAACGAAATATCTGCCGTGCGAGATTTTTCATTTTCTGTTCGTGAAGGAGAGCTCCTCGGTCTTCTTGGTCCAAATGGCGCCGGCAAAACCACGCTAATGAAGATGCTGAGCGGCCTTATCATGCCAAGCGATGGACGCCTGCAAGTACTTGGGTGCGACCCCTTCGCGCGTGCTAAGGAATTCCGCCGACGGATTGCTCTCGTCATGGGGCAAAAGTCTCAGCTGTGGTGGGACATCCCCGCCCTCGATTCGCTGGAGCTCTTACGTGCCTATTACGAGATCTCTCGCCAGAATTTCAACCAACGCGTGGATGAACTTGGGACGCTTCTTGGCGTTAATCACGTACTGAGAACTCACGTGCGCAAGCTATCTCTGGGTGAGCGCATGAAAGTGGAGCTCATGGCTTCACTGCTCCATGATCCCAAAGTAGTATTTCTCGATGAACCTACCATTGGCCTCGACGTGGTGGCCCAGGTTTCAATTAGGCAGTTTCTGCTCAACTTCCACAAAGAGCGAGGCACCACCATCATACTCACTTCCCACTATATGGCAGATGTCGAAGCGCTATGCGACCGAGTGGTGCTTATTCTCGGAGGAGAGAAACGCTTCGATGGTGAACTCTCAAAATTTCAAAGACTTCTCGGTTCCGAAAAATTTCTTTCTGTCTCCTTCGCCTCAGCTATCTCAGTTGAAGACACTTTCTTCGTGCCGTTTGAGCCAGATTGGGACCCTGAACGCACCCACGTTGAACTCCGCATCCCTGAAAACGCGCTGAGGAGCACTATGCAACAAATCCTTGAACGCTACCCCGTCACTGACTTTGGCACCGAGCAAATTCCGGTGGAGCGAGTGATGCATTCGATTCTTTCAAACCCTCAACTTTTGTCCCCTTCCGCATGAAGAAGCTTTTTTCAAAGTATTGGGGCACGATTCGCATAGAGCTCGCCTCTCAGCTCGCATACAAACTCAACTTCCTTCTTCTTATTCTTGGGCCCGCCCTGGTCTTCTTTTTGATTAAGATTAACCTTTGGTACTCGATTTTTGCAGCTCGCGACAATGAGTTATTGCGGGGGTACACCTTTGAAAGAATGCTTGAGTACCAGACCTACGTGCTGGTCGTCACACTGCTGTGTCAATCGTATGCGAGCCGCAATATCTCCGAGGATATTCGCTTTGGTAGAATCTCGGCATTCTTGCTGTATCCAACTAGTTTCATGGGCTACCACTTTGGGGCTTTTAGCGCCGCTCAAATTCTAAACTGTCTGAGCGCCTTAATCGTACTGGTGATTGGTTTCGGTTCGGGAATCCTCCCCCTCGAATCCCTGACTCACCTCGCCGCAGGGGGCAGCATGGCTCTATTGGTGAGCCTGCTCTGGTTCTGCGTCTGGTTTTTACTCTCGAGCTCGTCATTTTGGATTGAAGAATCCTGGGTGTTAAGAGTTTTGTTCACGATGGTTGCTCGTTTCTTGTCCGGAGCCATAATTCCACTTGATCTTTTCCCGCCAAAGGTTTTGGAATTTCTTTGGTATACACCTTTCCCCTATCTCACTTTCATTCCCGTACAGCTCTGCATGGGCAGCAGTTCGGTTACATTTCATGATGCCGCATTAATGACTGTACTTTGGCTGCTTATCGCCGCCATCACCGCGAGAGTGCTCTGGTCTAAGGGGCTACGTCTCTATGCTGCGGCGGGCATGTAGCATGAGACGCTTTCTCCGACATTACCTCGACATTTACTGGCACCTTCTCGGCTTGAACATCGAACGTGCTCTGGCCTTTCGCGTACACTTCCTACTGCTCATTCTGATGGATATCTGCTTCTACTGCTCGATTTTGTTTACCATCGACTTCACCTTTCGCCTTACCGGACCGTTGGGTGGCTGGTCGCGCGAGCACTTCTTGTTTTTTGCCTGTTTCATGCTGGCGGTAGACCAGCTTCACATGACCTTTGTAAGCGAGTCCTTTTGGAATTTTTCTGCTGATATTCGCACTGGAACGCTCGACTTCATACTTTTGAGACCTGCAAACGCGATATTTATTACCTTTTTTAGATTCATCCGAGCAGGCTCCTTCGTTCTCGCGCCAGTCCCGTGGCTCCTCATGGCACACTTTGGCGGTAACATTGGCCTCTCGACGATCGCTTGGATTGCCCTGCCCTTCATGGTCCTGCTTGCACTCGCGTTGATTACCGCCATTGAGATTCTATTGATGATCAGTGGCTTTTGGCTTGTGGACAGTATTGGGATGAACTTTCTGCGGATGCAGCTTCAAGACATTAGCCGCTGGCCGGACTTTGTGTATCAAGCAACATTTCGACGCGTTTTTACTTTCGTTCTGCCCGTCCTTCTCGCCAGCTCCGCGCCGGTGCACTTTCTGTTCGACCAACATAAATTTCTTGGCGTGCTTTATTCGCTCTTGGCGCTTGCACTAATCACCGTGGCGATTCGATTTCTATGGCACCGAGGACTCCAGAAGTACGAGTCAGCATCAAGCTAATCGCATAGCTCGGCGAAGCTGAACTTCGACCGCGACACCGCACTAACAGGCTTGTGAAAAGAGTTTTTCACCCTGATAAGTAGTGTCTTGAGTTAAGAGTTCCATGAACATTTCTCGCCGAGCTCGCTGCTCTCTTTGTGAATATATTTAATGAATTACACAATTGAATTACACAATGGGTTCAGCGAGATCAGCGAGACAAATACTTAAATGAGCTTCTGACTCAGCGCAGTAGAAGGTCCGTTCTGAAATTTGCCCGAGCCGAACCTCGCGCTAAGCTCTCGAACCCACCCATCTTTACCGATACCGATGACCAAAATACGAGTTCCTCCGAGCTGGCCTAAGCACATTTACCGACTGAAACTCACGTTTTTGTAGTACACTGGGGAGTCGCGACTGAAAGAAATTTGGCGCCTGCCATTTTTTGGTTGAATGAGTAATTTGAAGCAATCTCTAGAAATTTCCGACGAACACTTCGATTCGAACTCTAGCCCGTCAACAGGAGCGTCCCCGCTTCCTGACTCCGGGCTTCGTCACACAAGTATTCTATTGGTGGATCGAGACCTCACCACGCTCACTACGATCACTAAAAGACTCTCCGCCCGGGGATTTAAAGTCGTTGCTACCCAAACAGCAACCGAGGCCCTTCAGCGGTTAGTTTGGCAGTACTTCGATCTAGTTATCACTTCGGATCGACTTGAGGGAGTAAGCGGTCATCAACTGACCGAGCATTTGAAATCTCTCCCCACCATACCGCGCGGAGCCGGAGTACCGGTCCTCATTCTCAACGAGAGGACCCCTTCCAGTGATGGCACGAGCCCACTCCCGGAAATCGCTGACGCTTATTGTGCCTTGAATCAGCTCGATGAAATCGAGCGTACCATCGACATTCTGCTTCGAGATTGAACTGCTTCGAGATTGAAAATCTGCAAAATTGTAAAGAAGCGTTAGTAACACTACGCTAGCTTACTGTGTTCGCGCCCACTTCAATTTCCTCTGCGCTAAAAAGCAGAGAGGGCATTCTCACCTGAAGCCCTGACTGCTTAATCCTCAACCAAACATCCCTGGCGATTTCTTTGGTCTCATTATCGAGCAGTTCATAAACGGCCGACAAAGTCAGAATGTGATTCATGGCCGACATCGCGTAGATAGGAGCAGCGGTGTTGTCGCCCATTTTGTCTCTAATACTATTAAGGAACGCTTTAAGCTGCGCCTTGGTCTTTATTTCTTGGACGGCAAACTCACCGTGAGATGCGTCATCCTTATTCGCGTCACCGTTCACCACGCCATCAGCGCCTTCGGAACCTTTTGAAGAGGGTTTAGCCTTGCTGTCTCGCTTCTTATTCATAAATCTATCCGAAAAAATATTCCCCAAGCCTATCTGAACTTGCCAAACCCTTCAACTCGCCTCAAGTGCGCCTAGCCCTAACGAACACGTTAATTCGAGGTGTTCCAAGAACCATTCCACCCCCACAAGTATTAGAGGGCCCGGAGGCCAGCTAGCTGTCGAGAGCAATTAACTCGATAGCCTGGCTATAGCGCTCAACTCTATCGAGCGGATCAATCAAGATCGGCTCACTTGTTATGACCACCCGGGTCTGAAGCCTGCGCGGCTCAAGGCCACCTCGCACCAACTCGTCGACAAGCTCACGGGCTCTTCGCTCTCCAAGTCTTTGCGCGAACTCCGAGTCGGGGCTACTTGCTTTCACGTAGGCAGCAACCACCAGTCGTGACCAGGATGCCCGTTCTTTGTTGAGGCGCGCCAGCTCTCGCACCACTGGTTTTGCGCTTAAACGCAATCGAGTCTCATCTCCTCTGAAGAATAGATCCGCGGCATAAATTTCCCGCGTTGGATGCAACGCAAGTCTGCGCTTGAATTCGTCTTGGAGCACATCTTGTGCATAGAGCCGCTCCCGCTCGGCCCGAGCTTGAGCAGACAGCTTAAGCAGGTCCTCATCAAGTGAATCCTGAACCGCTCCTTGGATACCTCCCGCCACTGCCCCTAGTCCTGCGCCTACTAAAGCCCCAGGCCCGGTGCCTGCGCCCAGTTGGAATCCAGTCACTGCGCCTGCGCCAGCGCCTGTAGCCGCACCTTCAAAAGTGCCGGCCGCTTGTCGGTCAGGTCCGGGCGCTGGGGGGCCACCACCACATCCAGCCAGGAAAAGCCCAAGCACCACCGCAGCGCTGCACGAACCAAGCAGACTGGTTAAGGAACGCCATGCCGAAGAAACCCGAGTAGAAGAAACCCGGGTAAAAGAAACCCCCGTAAAAGAAACCCCCGTAAAAGAAACACTGACCCAGCGCATGTGAAACCTATCCAACATAGTGCTTCTTCCTGACCCTGAATAACTCACCAACCAGACTTCCCACATCTCTCAACGCTGGACAGGCCTGGAAATCCCCCTTCAAAGACCGAGAAAGAGAGCGTACTACGGTCTTACTCCAACACCAAGCGCTGATCGAACCGGGCGCGACGTATCGGCAGCAAGGATTGAAGCTCAGGCCTGACCTCAAGCGCTTCCGTAACGGCCGTCAACGCTCCTTTATTTCCCACCACCACGATTGAAAGGTCTTCAAAATTCCATCGCTTGCGCGCCACTTCGCGCACCTGCTCAGCCGACACCTCTCGCATGCCTGGCATATAGGTCTTATCGTAATCAGCGGGATACCCAAGAAGTTGAAAGGAAGCATTTCGTATCAAGACTTTTGCGGGGGATTCGAAGTTAAATACAAACGAGTTGAGCAACGCATCTTTACTCTCCTGCAGCTCTGCCTCAGGTACCAAGACTTCCTGCATCGTGGCCAACTCTTCAAGCGCCCGAGAAAGAGCCTTTCCCGCACTGTCCGTCTTGGTTTGTATAAAAATGATGTTCTTCCCTGCGGTAACCGCAGGCACTACTGACCCATACACCGAATAGGCCAGCCCTGCCTCGGTCCTAACTCGCTTCATTAAACGCGATCCAAATCCGCCTGAACCAAAAATGCTATTAAACACTTCTATCGCAAGGTAATCGGGCGTAAGTCGCGGCACTCCTCGGTGTCCCACAAGAATGGTCGCTTGCTGCAGTGGCAGCTCTATAAAAAAGATTCCGGGCTTCGGCTCAGTCGTGATGGCAGGTGGGGGAGCCAGAAGGTTGGGCAGAAGACTGGACTGAGCACTCGATGCCTCACTGATTAATTCGCGTTTTTCCCATGAGCCGAAATACTTGGCGACCAATTTCTCAACTTCCTCTCGCTCAACTCGCCCACTGATAGCAAGCAACGCTCCGTCTGGCTGAATAAAGCGCTCATAGCTCTTTCTCACTCGAGCCGGGGTAAAGCGACCAAGGTCTGCTTCGGTAAGTACCCATCCATAGGGACTTTTACCGAAGATCAGCTGATTGAAGGAAGACACCGCGACAGTAGAGGGATCGTCCACCCGCCTCCTCATCGATTCACGACTTTGACTCTTCCATAGATCCAGTCGCTTTTCGTCGAAACGAGGCCTTCTCACCACATCAGCAAATATTCCAAACACTTCGGGAAGATCTGAAGAGAGGCAACCAAACTGCACCCGCCCAAACTCCTGTCCCATGCTTGAAGACACGGAAGCTGATAGCTCATCCAGACGTTGATCAAGTTCCTCGGGCTCGCGACTACCCGCTCCACCCCGACGCATCAGATCTCCCATGGCAATCGAGACGCCAAACTCCTCAATCGGCTCCCATAGGTTTCCGCCCCTGAGAAAAAGATTCCCTGACACGACTGGAATCTCATCGTCTCTGGAAAAAAGTACCGTGAGGCCATTATCGAGCTCCCATCTCTCTGGTGGGACGATACGAGGCAAGGAAAGTTCCGCGCTGTGTCCCTCGCTTCCTAGATCCGAAGAGACATCTCTCAACCCGTGCCCCGATGAGCACCCTGAAACGACGACCACTACAGCGCAGGCCAACACGGCGAGAACTAATTGCGCCCGCCCTCCGCGTCCAAGTCCTCTAAACGACAAGTTCCACAAAATACCGGCACACATCTTCATTGCTGCTCCGCGTTAATAGAAGTTTGGGTGCCGGCCTTTGGACGCTCAAGCATGGCAATACTCCGCGCGGTGTGAATCAAATACTGATCGGCCACCCTCTGCACATCAGCAGAGGTAACCGCCATTGCTTTCTCATACCAATCGAAGGGCGCTTTCCAGGACCCGAACTGAAGCATCGAGGTGGCGAAATTTTTTCCCAATGAGGTGTTTGAGGCAAGTTCCGACAGGTAAGACGTAGCGATTGAGCGCTTGGCAATGTCCAAACGATTTTGAGTAACCCCTGAATTCTTGAAATCTTGAAGCACTCGATCAAAGGCTTCAAGCACCTCAACATTTGTGTGCGGCGCACGTGGTCTCACCGCAAACATCATCAAGTTTGGATACGCAACACCCGGCCCCTCGGCATGACTTACCGAAGCTGCAAGGCGCAAACGCTGCACTAGAGTTCTTTGAAGTGGAGACGTGATACTCCCCGCAAGCATTTCGAGCATTACCGAAATCGGAGCATCATCGGGATGGGGATACTGCACCTTTCGATAAGCGACATAGAAACTTGGTGATGCGTCGGCTTCCAGCACAATGCGCCGCTCGCCCTGCTGCACTGGTTCGACTGCGTGGGGCCTGGCGGGGAGAGGCTTTGCAGGTATGCGCCCAAAGTACTTTTCGATAAGCGGCCAGTCCTCACTAGGTCGGACGTCCCCCACAATAGCAACGGCGATATTGCCAGGGACATAGAATCGCCGATGGAAGCTTTCCAACATCCGAGCAGTCAACCCACGGATATCGAACGCATATCCAATGACGGGATTTTTATAAGGGTGCGCAAGAAACGCTGTTGAGCGAAGCAGTTCATACAGCTTGCCCTCAGGATCATCTTCGTAGCGCATTCGCCGCTCTTCCATAACGACATCACGCTCCTGGTAGAACTGGCGCATCACGGGGCGCAAAATCCGCTCTGACTCCATTTTGAGCCAGAACTCAAGCTCAGTGCGCGGCAGATTCACAAAATACTTGGTCATCTCACTGTCAGTGGTGGCATTTAGCCCCTCGGCTCCGCGCGACTCAAACTCGCGCGTAAACTGATCAGTAATCCAAAGGCGCTTGAGCGCTTCGTGAATTTCATTCCAGAGCTTGAGAGACTCCTCGCCTAAATCGTGGACCTCTACACCCTCGCTGGCAGCTTGAGCAGCAAGCACTTCGAGTTCATCGAGCAGCACACGCTCCTTTTGATAGTCCTTGGTCCCTATTTCTGGTGTGCCTTTAAAGGCCATGTGCTCAAACATGTGTGAGATGCCGGTCTCCCCCACATGCTCATCACTCCCCCCCACTCGAACGGCAACCACACCAGCAAACACCGGAGCATTTCCACGGGGGTAGAGCGCAACGCTCAAGCCATTGGGGAGAGTCCTCACCTCGATCTTTTCGAAAACTCTAGGAAATACCTCGGTCGCACTACCCATGAAACTTTCGGTGGAGGCGATCACTGGCGGTCGCGCACTCTCCTGCTCCTGCGGTAGCGCATGCGCGTCTTGCGCAAACAAGTAGGCCCCCGCCAAAAGAATCAGAGCAGCCGCCCACTCTATCCGCATGTTGCCTCTAAAGCTGGAGAATCGAGATGCACCCCAATCGGGTCTCGGGTGTTGATAGAATTTGGTAAAAAACATGGCTGCCGTAAAGGTGTTAGTCCTTGGGCATCCTAAATTGAGGAGAGCTTCTCGACAATCCACCGGAATCAGGGCCGATCCACCGACTTTTGGGGAATACTCGTTTCAGCGACGAAGGGAATCGGCTGAATTCGAGCGCTAAGGAGCTTTGCGCAGCGGAAGAACGACTTGGGCAGCCGCACCACCGCCTTCTCGAGCTGACAGGGTGAAGCTACCCCCCATAATTTCAAGATAGCGCTGCACCACCGCGAGCCCCATTCCCGTACCTTGTTGCTCCAGCTTTTCGCGATCAACCTGCCCAAAGAGCTCGAGCGAGAGCGCCGATCGGTTCGGGTCTACACCAACTCCGCGGTCAAGCACCGTGATGACCACTTCATCGCCGCGCCGCTGTACCGACACAGAGACTTCTTTTGTCTGACGTGAAAACTTAGCGGCATTCTCTACCAGGCGTCTTAGCAAATCTTCCACTTGAGCTACGTAGAAGAAAAAGGAGAGCCCCTCAACATTGAGATCCGCTTTACAAGCAAACCCCTGGTTCGCCAGCTCCGGAAAGCGTTCCTCAAGAACTCGCTCAATAACAGGTTTAAGCTCGGCAACCCCTCCGCGCGACTGATACATCTTTGCGCCAACTCCCAAGTCGAGCTGCTGAAGCAGCATGAAGTCATTTACCAGTCGTTCAAGCCTGGCGCCGCCGCGCTGAATGGCTTGCACCAACTGCTGTACTTTGGACGAGTCGAAATTATCGGCGTGATCGAGCAACAATTCTGAGCCGGTCGTGATTGCGACAAGCGGAGTACGGAATTCATGTGAGAGCGTATTCACTACCTTCTTTCGGTAAGTCGTGAACCCATGCTCGGCGGCTTTCTTTAAGCCCCTCGCACGCGTCACTTTTCCCATAACTAATGGCACCATGGCAGAAGGATCAAAGGGCTTGGTCAGATATACGTCTGCGCCCGTCATGAGCCCGCGATTCTTTTCGCGATCGTCGCTCAGCGCGGTAAGGAAAATGAAAGGAATATGCGAGTAGTCTGGGTTCTCTCTCACTCGCTCGTGGAACTCATATCCATCCATGCGCGGCATCATCACGTCGCAGACAATCACGTCCACGACCTCGTCCTTTAGCGCAGCGAGAGCTTCCTCGCCGTTCGTGGCGACACTTACTTGCAGTCCATCATTCTGGAGCAAGCTGCGCAGCACCATCGCGATCAGTGGATTGTCATCGACAATCAACACCGATCCCGGCTTGGCTGACGTATTTTGCGTTGTCCCGACGGAGGTCACACCTTTCTCTCTTACT
Source organism: Bdellovibrionota bacterium (assembly GCA_041739995.1). GTDB lineage: Bacteria > Bdellovibrionota_C > UBA2361 > UBA2361 > JBGSMV01 > JBGSMV01. The sequence goes on along the minus strand of JBGSMV010000029.1, from coordinate 38,013 downwards.
GTCTGCGTCGAAGTTCTTTATTTGTGGGGCAGCTTCATATAACAGTATCGACGTACCTCTGTAGGGCCTTAAGACGAATCTGGCGTCCCAAGACCTCCACGATTAGGCAAAAATATGAATAAAATCATTGCGTTATTCCCTGGACAGGGCTCTCAGACTGTGGGGATGGGCAAACTTCTGCACGATAACTCAGAACTCGCCAAGCGCTATTTCACATTAGCAGACGAAGTCCTTGGCTTTCCTCTCTCGACATACTGCTTTGAAGGGCCCATCGAAACACTCACCAAAACCGCCATAGCCCAGCCAGCGATCCTCACAGTGAGCACGATTTGTTTTGAGCTTTTCAGAGAGCATGCAATTGATTCGGGCAAATACTCCGTGGTCGCCGCTGCGGGTCACAGTTTGGGGGAATACTCCGCGCTCGTCGCAAGTGGCGCTCTTCGTTTTGAAGACGCCGTACTGCTCGTGCACAAACGCGGCACCTATATGCAAGAAGCAGTGCCGGTGGGTGCAGGAAAAATGGCAGCGGTGCTTGGTCGCGAGCTTGCAGAGATTGAAACTGTTCTCGCCACCATTACTGACGGGATAGTTCAAGTAGCGAATGTGAATTCTCCTGGGCAAATAGTCATAGCGGGAGATAGTCGAGCAATTGATGCGGCAGTTGCTGCGCTCGGCGGTAAGGTAGTGGAGCTCCCGGTTAGCGCTCCCTTTCATTGTGCCTTGATGAAGCCAGCAGAAGATCGCCTTGCAGGTGACCTGCATACCTCGACGTTCAAGACCTCTTCCTTTCCAGTTTATGCAAACTACTCTGCACAGCCGGTGAGCGAACCGGACCAAATTCGAACTGCGTTGCGTCTGCAAGTGTGCGGCAGAGTTCGTTGGGTCGAGAGCCTGGAGCGAGTACTCGGCGACTTTGAAAGTCGCACCACGGTCGAATTCGGTGCCGGAAACGTTCTCTCTGGGCTCATGAAGCGCATCGACAAATCAGTGGCGAGAATGAATGTCGATTCACAGGAAAATCTTGAGGATTTGCTCAAAATCTAGAAGCTCGTTACCAGTGGTATCGATGTATTCTTTTGAATAACTCTTCCAGCAACGCTTCCAGAACTGGACAGGACGACTGCAGAAACCTGGCGCATGCTTATCGAATACCTGCAGGGAGGCTAGTTTCGAGCGACAACTCTTCCGCCAAAAATACAGGAACAGAAACCACTCCCCTATGAGACCAGAGACCTTCCGCGGCCTGTATTATCGAAGGTTCAGAACGCAAGATATTGCCTGTTTTACGGTAGGCCCCTGCGTTGCTCTGGTACGCCAGAAAAGCGCGCGCAAATGCAAATATCTTCGAGGCTTGATCGAGCGTCTCCTCAAGACCAAGTTTCCCCGCATCGAACCCTTGCCCATGCTCCACAAGCACGTTGGCGTTAGCAAGATACAGAGCAAGCACATCAGAGCTCCCCGTGGTCGCAAGTTGCTCAACTCCGACCAAACCCATCAGGCGTATAAGTTTTTGATACTCAGGGATATCATCGGTGCCTGCTCTTGGCGGCGGAAATTTTGCCTGCTCTGGATCGGCCACAGTGATTGACTGAACATCCCTGCTCAGGCTGCGAAACCCCTGTTGATAGCCTTCCGAGCCAAGTGGTCCTTCCACTTGTGCGGCTCTCTCGGCTCTTACCAACAGCTTCACTCGCTCTTTCATCTCAGGAAGAAAAAGATCTTCAGGATTGAGATCTCCAAGCAAGCCGGGGGGCATGTCTCTAAAGCGAGTCTGAAGAAAGACAAGGGCCGCTACCTTACGGTTGCCAATAACACTTTGAAGGCTTTGGTTGGCTGCAACGGGGTTTGGGTAGCTATCGACAAATTCAGCCCTGAATTGCTGAATCACTGTTTCACTAGGCGGAAGCGCTGCTACGTGCGCCTCGGTCAATTTTTCCCGCCTGGGCTGACGTATCTGGGCGTGCTCTTGCGACATCAAATCCTCGAAACAACTTGAGATCTTGGAGCTGGGCCACCGACAGCTAAACACTCATCGAAGGGCTTTTCGCCAGATCCATTCTCTAGAAGCAATTCCCTGGTTATGTTGGGCAGCCAAATAACCGTGCCTTTGGTTCCTCTCTTCAAAATCAAACGCCTTACCACCTCACTGTGCCACACTTTCAGACGCTAACAATATGCTAATATTTGCAAGTAGCGATCGGCGGACATTCACATAATCTATTAATATCACTGAGCTTACTGCTTCTTTTAGTACCCTCTAACCAGAGGCTCGTGGAAAAACTTGAACTAAGCGTTGTAGCCGCTATGATTTCGCCCCAGAACTACATCCCTCTTGGAGATACCCGTCATGACAACTTACTCCTTCCGCAGTCATTTTTATTCTACCTGTGCATTTACTGTGCTTGCCGCGGCACTGACCTTGCCAACTTCGTCACTGGCGGAGGAATTAGACGCGATTTTTAGCAGGGTGAACGGATTCGTCGCCGAGAAAAACTACTCGAAAGCCATCGAAGAACTTGGCTGGGCACGAAAGGAACTAGAGAAGCTCAATAGCCAAAGGCTTCAGACCTTCTTCCCCGAGCAACTCGGCGACTACAAGGGCGGCAAGATAGAAATGAGTGGCGCCATGGGCTTTACTAACATCGAGCGTACCTATTCCAATGCGGGAAGCTCAGTCACCGTGTCACTGACAGGACAATCAGGATCTGGCGGAGCTGGTCTCGGAAATCTAGCAGCCCTCGGTAAGATGGCCGCTATGTTTGGTCAGCAGGCGGGACAGGACACGCTTCGCATCAATGGCAGAACCGCAATGCTGAATAAGATGGAAGGATCTTCCAGCGCAGACCTGACCATATTTCTTGATGCTGGCTCTGTGCTGAAGCTCGAAGATCAGAACAACAAAGATGCATCAACTTTGCGCGCACTTGCGGAAAAGCTCGACATCGATGGACTTGAGAAATATCTCAAAGGCAATGCCTAAGAACGCTCGCTCTCTGATGGGCGACGCGGCCAAGATAGAATAAACACTGCCTGCAACGAGTTCTTCATGACCGACTCGGAAAAACTCGTTTACTCGACCGACCAAGGTCGGATGTGCCCTGAATGTGGGAAGCCAAAGAAGTCCTGCGTGTGTAAGAACGCGATGCCTGCACCATCTGGTGACGGCACAATCAGAGTGCAGCGCGAGTCGAAAGGCAGAAACGGCAAGATAGTCACAGTGCTCAGTGGATTTCTCCTGCCCCCGGATGAATTAAAGGCGCTTGCAAAATCTCTAAAGGCTCGCTGCGGAACCGGGGGAACGAGCAAAGAATACACAATTGAAATTCAAGGCGATCATAAAGATCTGCTGTTGAAGGAACTTGAAGGTAGAGGGTTCAAAGTAAAGGCAGCCGGGGGCTACTGATGCCCATTGAAGTAAATGTCCTGTCATCGGTATAGGTCGAAGCTTGTTGCAAGACAGTGTGCCCTTACTTAAGCGGCGCTCTATCATTCGCACAACTTCTCGCTATCTCCTCTCGATTATGACTTCCTGAACACCAGATCAATCTGAAGTTTGCTCTTCCCGTCAATCAGCCTTCCCCCTATAAGAGTTGGCCGCCGTGGAGATGCCCGGAGAGAACCCTGGACATGAGCAACGTCTTGCCCCTCGGCACGGATGCGAGCGAAGCGACGACTCCGACGATATTGATCAAGACATACGTCTTGATCAAGGCCTGGCGGCTCCATCCATGGCGTCTGGCGTGCTCGCCCACCAAGAATGGGGTGCCCTAACCATTGGCGATGATCAGAGCCAGGGTCACGACGAGAAACAAGATTGCATATCCCATGATGCGCGATCCTTCCTAGTAAGCAGCGAACGGTCGCCGACACAGTCGACCGCATGCGCACGGCAGCAGCAGTTTGAAGTTCACTCAACAATTGCTCGTGGCGCGAGCGCAGCGCCGAAGTTCTTAGGCTGCCGCCAGTCGAGTTCGCCTTGTTCTCGACTTGCCTCCAAATCAACTGAGACCGACCACAATTCGTCAGATGCGGCGATCCCCTCCTCCGACCACCTCGCAAATGAGGGATTCACCGACACCGAATCCACCTAACACTTTTAGCACTTCGTCAATAACTGACTGGATACTCGAACTTCGAGTTTTTGTTCATTCCCAATTTGTGAGGGGTAGATTCCCTAATGGTTTGCACCTCAATGTGAGGTGCTCCCGTTTTCTTGTCTCTGCATTTTTCTCATGAAAGGGGAAATAGCAATGAGGAAGCTCACTCTGCTTCTGGCGTTCGTGTGTCTGGCGTGTGGTCTCACGGCCTGCGGTACCCGCGTTGAAGTGCCCACCGGGCATGTCGGCAAGGTGCTCTCGCCTGACGGCCTCGAGACGGGGGTTCATCCTCCGTCGACCTTCCGACTGCCGTACCGTTGGTGGTGGCAGTCCAACTACAAGCTGATCTTGGCTGAGGTCTCTGACCAGGCCAAGGAAGAGCACATGCAGATTTTCATGCCAGCCGACAAGCTGAACATGGATTTCGATCTGCGGCTCATCATGGCGATTCCCGCTGAAGGCGAGCGGGTGGACGGTATCTTCGCCCGCCTGAAGCCCAGCCAGTCCAACGACGCGAGTGTGATGGTAATCGACTTCGACGAGGTGTTCGACACCTATGGTCGAAACCAAGTTCGTGAGGTCTCCCGGGCAGTGGTGGCAAAGTACACCATCATGCAGATCCTGGAGAATCGCGAAAAGGTCTCACAGGAGATCGAGAACGCTTTGCGCAAGGCGCTGGCGGACACTCCTCTCGTGGTTCTCAATGCCGGCCTCGCTGACGTTCAGCCTCCGAAGGTGATCGTTCAGGCCCAAGAGGCGGCAAAAGAGCGAGAGATCGCGATCACTCGCGCTGAGGCACAGCGCGCAGTGGACATGACCGAGGCCGATACGCGACTGCAAGTCGCCAAGCGGCAGCAGGAGATCGACCTGGTTGAGGCCGAGACTCAAGCGCAGGTCAACGTGGTGTTGGCGAAGGGCATTACTCCGGCATTCGTGACACAGCGCATGTTGCGGGTGATGGAAACCATGGCGGCTTCGCCAAACAAGGTTTTCATCATTCCGGACAGTGCGCTGCAGAATCCGGCGATGATGATGGGCGTCACCCAGAACGCGTTCGCTTCGACCGACCCGGCAATGCCAACTCCGGTCTCTCCGGAAGGCTCTGATGAAGGGAGTAAGTAAGATGATGAGCGATGGAAACATCGTGACGATTCTGCTGGGGCTCGCCAAGTTCGGCGGTGCCCTGGTGCTTCTGTTTATCTGGATTCGGCTTTTCCAAATCCGAATCCTTCCCTACTTGAAATCGAGAAAGGAGGATGCGGGTTCTGCAACGAAGGGATTTCCCTTGATGCGGACCCTCGTGCTTGTGTTCGTGACCTTTGGTGCAGTTTGGCTCGCACAACTCGAGTTTGCGCACCGCATCGCTGCGGATTCGCCGACTCGTGATGTCGACCAACGCTGGATCCAAAAGGGTCGTGCAACGAACGACGCCACTTCAGAGGTTTCGCCTGACACCCAGGAAGGCCTCGAAGACCGTACGGCTCGGCTCAAAGCCACAGCCGCTGCGGAGAACAAGGCTGCCAAGGAGAAGTTCATCGAGAAGAATGCTCCTCCCAAGGGCAACTAACGTTGTCTGTTGGAGCCTTGTCGGTCGAAGTACTGGGACGCGGTGACTTAACCGTTGCCGCGTCCCTTTTTCAGAAAAATATAGGGCTTGAGGTTACACCAATCTAAAAATGTTTTTATGGGAATCTACTTCTCGCCCACTTCAGCTTAACGAGAGCGCAACCTTGGCGCCAAACCGGCTCGCGGAATGGTCCGCAATAGAAACCCCCGCGACCAATTGAGTACCCTACAAAAATAATTTCTCCCGAATCTTCCAATAGCGCTCCTGCTTACGCGCGATGATGTACAAAGGCAAACGAAACAGCTGCTGGTCTCGAAGCGCGTCATCAATGCACTCTATCTTTAGTTTGCGCTCTGGAAGGCGATTGTGCATGCGCGAGAAGTTATAGTGAAAAACTTTTGCGTCCTGTGGAGACTCAAAAAAATATACTTCGCTGAGCGACTGCGCATTGAGATCGTAGTATCTTATCTCAAGACGTTCCTTGCCCTGCTTGTCCACTTTCCGTTCAAAGGTCATCGAATCAGGCTGCATCACATGCGCATCCTTAAAAGCCAGCGCCTGCCGCAACTTTGCCTCGTCATCGATAAAAATTGCGTTACAGCCATGACAGCGACTGGCATCAAGATCGTTCTCTGCCCCGCAGCGCTCACAACCCTTTGAACGATAACGAAATCCGCAGGGCACGAGCTCGCCGTTACTGGGGTTCTCCGCCACTCCGCTGCATTTATGTCCAAAATGCTCGACGACTACCCCTTGCGCGTTGATGACACCCCAAAAATTATTGTCATGCTGACACTCAGGACACTCAACCTGCACCACGACTGCATCTTCGCGGGGCCTGCGCTCGTGGATCTGTGGACTATATATGTCGTGGGGCACTCCTGTGTAATCCAATACCAAGCAATCTGCCTTCCCGGCCGCAATGCGCAGACCTCTGCCTACAATTTGCTGATAGAGCCCCACCGATTCTGTAGGTCGAAGAATCGCGATCAGATCGACATGCGGCGCGTCAAAGCCGGTCGTAAGCACTGATACGTTGACTAGAAACTTGATCTCCTGCGCCTTAAATCGCGCTATCACCGAGTCGCGCTCTTCGCTTGGGGTGTCTCCCACCACCAGAGCCGAAATCCCTTCAGGCAGGTAGTTTAAAATTTCTGCTGCGTGCCTGACAGAAGCGGTAAAAATTAAGATACCTTTTCGATCCGCCGCCATCTCGACAATGTTCTGAATGATGACCGGAGTGATTCGTGCCTGATCCTTTAGGATCGCTTCTATTTCTTTGAGATTAAATGATTCTCTGCCAGTTTGCAGTTGGAGCGTTGAGAAATCATAGCTGGCTACTGGTGCATCGATCTGAACCGGTGGCGTCAGAAACTTCTGGTCAATCATCTGACGCAAAGTCAGCTCATAGATACACTTCTTGAATGTGCGCGGCGTCGCCGAACAGATATAGCCTTTATAATTATGCTCATAGATCCAACCGCTATCGAGCCGGTACGGCGTGGCGGTAAGTCCAAGCAAACATAATCGAGAGTTCTCAGAAGCTATGCTTTCGATGACCTGTCGATACTGAGTGTCTTGGTCGGCAGACACCCGATGGCATTCATCAATGACCAACAGGGAAAAGTCAGCAAAGAAAGTTTTTTTAGCACGCGCAACTGACTGGATACTTCCAAATATGACCTTCTCGTCGCTATCCTTTTGATTGAGTCCTGCTGAATAGATCCCTGCTTTCAATCCGTAGGAAATAAATTTTGCGTGATTCTGCTCAACGAGCTCTTTGACATGCGCGAGCACCAGCACCCGTCCGCGCGCAAGTTTCGCAAGCTCTGCGATGATTAAACTCTTTCCCGCTCCCGTAGGAAGAACGATGACCGCAGGATTTCTGGACTTTCGAAAATGCCCCAGCGTCGCATCGACGGCTTCTTGCTGGTATGGTCTTAAAGCGTACATTGAAGGCTTTTATCTCAAACGGCTCGGAACTAGATTGCGGCGAAAGAAACGTACTCGACCCCCTTTAGTCGGAGAATCAATCCGAAAGTTTCTCCAAGATACAGGACTCTGTCAAAGAAGCTCTGTCAAAGCATGCTCTCGCCACCAACATTGCTTGAATTTCGCGACAGGCGCCTCTCGCCCTGTGGAACATTCTACTCAATAAACCCGCCGGACGGTCAGGACATCAGTATGGTAACTAAACGTCAAAATACAGAGCTGTCTACGTTAGGGAAATTTAGGGTAGGCCCCCCCGCTATCGTCGGGCCCATCTGAGAACGCCCGCTCACGCGATTCCCACGCTGCCCGAACCACACACTGTTGATGTAATTCCTTGAGGACTCGCCGTCGCATCTGGGCATCCGTGATCTCAGAGCCCTCAACTGCACTTTCGTCCCCGCCTCCAACCGCTACACGAGGCTCTGAGGAGGCAAGCGCTCGGGTTAGAACCAAAAGGGAGACGTGCGAAGGCAGACCTTGAAGAAGATGGGATATATCGTCAAATGCCTCAGAAGAAACATCCGAGCCCACAAGACCAGCCACAAGGGCAGAAGAGAATCTTGGACAGCTTTCGTGCGGCATCGTCCGAATCAGGGTCTCCCTAACGATCTCACCTTCATAGCCATTTGCGCTCAGATACCCACGCAGCAACTTTAGCCGATCCTGATCTTTGATAAGATCACGATGCCGCTCTACAACCCTGGCCGCGATCAACGCCAATGAACCTCCAGCCAGAAACGCAGTTGGCTCCGCCAGTACCCGCAAACACAATGGAAACGCCTCAGGTCGCAATGTATGCGCAAGCGCCTCAATCGCACGTCCCTCGCCTGGCGCCGCGTGTCTTCTCGCCCATTCCCCTTCGGCTTTATCCAAAAGAGGGCCAAGCGAAAGCTGTCCCGCTCGAACGGCGGTGGAAACAAGATCAATTGCTTGCCGTGAGACGACCACATGTCGGTGAGAAAGCGCATTTAATAACAAAGGTAGGCCATCAACCGGTCGCATATCCTTCAATAGAGTCAACGCGCGTTCTGCTCTTTCAAGCACAATTTTTGAGGTGCCATCGCCAGAGCCTCCCGCGTATCCGCCTACATACCTGGCAGGAGCATCAATCCATCGTCCAAGCACTTTCAATATTGAGGCTCGGATGTGCTCAGATCTAAAAAGGCGCAGCACATTTGAGTCCGGAATCACCCCATAATCTTTATTCAGCTTTTTGAGGAAGTACTGATGTGCCGATTTCGGTGCGACACTTTCTAATGCTCGCACTGCACACTCCGCGATCTCTTCTGAACCAGAAAGCGCGAGGGTTCTCAGCGCCGCCGCTCCAGGCTTGGCCTTTGGCCCTAGCAAAGTGCATAGATCACAAAAAGCTACCGCGAATTGATCGCCACAACTCTGCATCCTTCGAGAGCAGGCTTCGGCGCCAATCCGTCTCAGAGAAGGACGAATCAATCGCTTCGCTGCTCGTCCGTTCTCCTCCTGGACAAGGCTGCCAAGGCTCCAGAGCGCAACTCTACGTACTCCAAGGTCTGGGTCAGAACGGGCCGTTTCGATAAGTTGGTTGGTGGCATCAGGATGAACCGAGGCACCAAGCCGAAGTGCAGCCTTACCCCGATCCTCAAACAACCCTGAGGTTCGAAGCACTTCCGATAGCCGATCTACTTCTGAGGCAGGAAATCCGACGCCCTCACGCACCGAGGCGAAAAAACGAGGGAGACGAAGATGGGAACGAAGCCACTCCATTTGCTGAAAAACTCGTTTTCAATCTAACAAGAACAGAATTTTGATTAGGCCAAACGCTGCCCCTTCAACCCCGTTACTGTACGGTAGTCCGCTCATCTAAGCCAAAACCTTTTCTTGCCTCCAATGCCCTAAGCAACAGCGCTGCTGGCCCATCGGGCACTCAGTTCAATTTCCCCAACCCGCACCCCCCAGCCCAGTGCGGTGGGTGCGATTAGGGTCCCTACCTTTTGAGCAAGTCCTATTGTTCCGTCAACTATTACCTGACCCGGAACAAGTGACGTTTCTTCCACCACCGCCAGTTGAAATAATTGCAAAATGGCAAAGGCAGGATCCGATACTTCGTAGGCAGCGAGTCTAGGCTCAACGATAGCAATGAGCATCTTGCCTGCGACGATGACGCTTTCGCCTCCTGAAGCAATGCAACGCTGCTCAGGGATCAAGACTTCCTCATCAATCAAACTAAAGTCTCGGGAAACCCTGTCAATAAAGGGGGGCACAAAGTGAAGTCCGGCGGGCAACACCTTTAAGAATCGCCCAAAGCGCTCCACCACAAAGGCGCGGTCGGAGGGCACCACCACTAGTGCCTTACGAATAATTCCAATCGCCGGCAACATGAACACCAGCACTAAGGCCAGAAAAAACAGACTTCCCCCATTTTGAAGCACTGTCTCGCTCATCTCCACCTCAGGGCAATGACCTCAATCGTTGATCAAGCGCCGCGATGTTTTTCTTCTTCTGCTCTCCTCGGAGCGCACGCGCCGCAGGCGAATACCAGTCGTGCGCACCAAGAAAGATTTTTAGTCCTTCAAAAAATGCTCTGGAATCCGGCTGCGCTATCTCTCTGCGAACCAACTCAGCCTTCTCAAAAAAATCTTCGCGGCCAAGATTGCTCACATCTGCATCAAGTAAGTAGTTCGATAGTCGCGTCTGGGAGATCTGCCGCGGGCCTTTTGGTGACATTATCACGCGAGTATCAAGAATTGCAGCTCGCACCGATTGCTGTTCATCCAACGCGTACCCGCCATGAGCAGACATGGCAGCCACGGCCATCTCGGCGCCTACCGCTTCATTATCTGTAGGCTTCTCTAAAAAGCCCAAATCGTGAAACGCTGCCGCGATCGCAAGAAGTTCAAGGTCGCGCTCACTAAGCCCATCATGCAAGGCGAACCGCAGCACCTCAGTGAGCACATCGTCCGTATGAGCCGCGCAATGATAGAGGAGCTCTGGTGACAGCTCTTTCGCCAATCTTGATAATGCTTGCGCGACAAGCGGCAACTCCCTGGCCCATCGCAGCGCTTCCTCTAACGTCATGTCTTAGTTCACCTCGACTGGCCCCGTCGGCAATCGAAGCACAAAACGCGCCCCGCCGCCTTCAGCGTTCTCCACCCAGATCTTTCCAAAATGTAACTCAACCACGCGCTGAACCACCGCCAAGCCAGCTCCAAGGCCCTCCACTGCCTGTCCAGTCGTTTGGTTTCGATGCAGGCGCGAAAACATAGAAAACAAGGTCGCACGAGAGTCCTCTGGAATTCCGGGTCCGTTGTCTGACACTACAATATCTGCGAACGAACCGAGAGCTCGCTCTTCGATCCCCTCGCAGCTCACATTGATAATAATCTCTGATTTATCCGAGTACTTGATTGCATTCTGTACAAGGTTGAGGAACACCCGTTGAAGCAGCTCAGCCTTTCCCCAAACGGACGGCAACTCAGCCACTCCGATTCTGACGTCTAAGCGCTCATCGACATGCAGATCGCTAATAGCGTTCTTTACCAGACTCTCAAGTTCGACACAGGAAAACTCACTGGCTTTAGCTCCAAGGCGAGCGTACTCGTACATAGCCTGCACCAAGTCAGTAAGCCGCCTGGTACTTTCGAGGGCCTTCCCAATGAAGTTTTGCGCCCGTTCAGGAAGTTCTTCTTGATAAGTGTCCAGAATGTAGTCAAGCTTCATGCTAATTCCAGCCAGTGGCCCGCGTACATCATGAGCAAGAGTCACACTGAACTCATCCAGACGGGCGTTTTTTTCCTCGACCAGCGAGAGCATTTCCGTCAGTCGCGCACGAGTACGCTCATGAACGCTATCTGCCCGCCGTGAACGGAGCACCCCTCGAAGCGCCTGGCTGAGCTCCACCTGCCAGCCGTCTAATTGCGGAACGAACCGATGACAGCCAAGGTTATAAAGAGTCGCTACCGTCACGGGGTCTTCGGCAGCGGCAACCACAATCATTCCCGGTGCCTCATTTCTGAGCTTCAATTCAGGAAGCAACATTTTCTCGACAAGCCTACCGGCGGGCCAAAGAAACACGACGACATCAACAGTGCTCCGCTCTAAGATTTCACGATACTCAGACTCGCCCCTCGAGAGAACAATTTCTATCCCTGGCACCAGCTCTGCGATGCGCTGCCAGACCGAGTGGCCAAGCTCAGCGTCAACCTCACACTGAGAGACAAGAACGGTGACGACCTCCGTTCTTGTTGCGCTAGGGGAATCGTCAGACCGTCCCTGATAGCTCGAGGATGTGATGATGTGAGATTTTGAGCTCATGCGTATTCAGGGCCGAGACACGCTGAGGTTCAAAAATTCCCTACGGGGAAAGGCCTCAGGCCCTCTTGGTGTACTCTGGGCGTGAGCGCTTGTCGAGCAAGGAAGTAGAATCCCGCCCCTCAAAGGCTTAAACCTCAGCCTGCACGCTCAGGCCTTAGAGCTCAAACTGAGCGCCTGCTACTGCATTGCGCGTTTAAGATAGTTTTTAAGGCGGATAAGTGCTCGTGAGCGAATCTGAGAGGCTCGCGACTCAGTGACGCCAAGGATCTCTCCGATTTCCTTTAGATTGAGTTCCTCATAAAAATATAAGGAGATGACCAAGCGCTCCTTCTCGGGAAGGCGGTCGAGCGCTCGCGCGATCATGCTTACCTTCTCGTTGCCAAGCAGCTTCGCCAGCGGGTCCCCTGAACGACTTGCAAGCATTTCATCGGCACGAAATCTTTCTTCTCCGTGACCGAAGCCAAGCTCTTCGAAGCTCAGCATCACAATGCTTCCCACTTCGCCCAAGAGCATTTGAAGCTCTTCGATGGTGACACTCAATTCCTGCGCCACTTCTTCGTCTGTGGCAGGCCGCCCTAAGCGTTGCTCTACGCGATGATAGGCTTGCTCAATACGGTGTGACTTGAAGCGCAAGGAGCGCGGCAACCAGTCCTGGCTACGGAAGCTATCAAGGATCGCTCCGCGTATACGAAACTGTGCATAGGTCGAGAAGTTTGTCTCGTGCTTGGGATCGTACTTCTCAAGCGCGTCGACCAATCCGATGATGCCTGAGTTCAGCATTTCGCGAATGTCCACGTCCTTTGGCAAGCGACCGGACAAGCGGTGCACCACCTTCTTTACTAGTGGAAGGTAGCTCTTAATGAGCTGCTCCTTCTCATAGTCATCAATTTGCTTGTAGGCCTCGACGGCTGATTTCTTAGGTTTTGCCACTATTCATCTCCTCGTACGACGTAAGGATGCTGACGATCACGCGGCTTATCACCGCGACCACGAGAAACACCAAGAACGCGCGAAACGCGATCGTGATGAACCGTGCCTCAGCCATCATTCCGGCGGCTACAATCACACCAAAAGCGAGCAACGAGACCGCGGCAGCAACTTTGTGTACGTATACAAACGACACTTTTTTTACTGGTCGATCCATTACTCCATCCTCGTACGTCTTCCATGACTACCGTTGTGAAGCACTTACCTCTATCAAGCGGTTGAAGAAGAATTGCATCCCCCCCTTCACCCGTTGCTCAAAAAATGCTTCGTCAATCTTTCTTGAAATCGTTCGAATTGCGCTACTCGCCCTCGAGCTTGGGAACGATGAAAGCAGCGCCGTCTGAGAACGTATGGCTTCTTGCATCGCACCGTCAGTAGGGACATGCCCAAGGTAGCGTAGATCCACGTGTAGAAAGCGCTCTGCAACGGATGAGAGCCGAGCAAACGCTCTTCGCCCATCATTCTCATCATTCACGTCATTCGCGACGACAGAGAATGATCTCTCGCCATAGTTCTGAGAAAGCACCTTCATCAAGGCGTAGGCATCAGTGAGAGAAGTTGGCTCTCCGGTTATTACCACTATCGTTTCTGTAGCAGCGGAGTTGAAGTACATTACGTCACTCCCAATTCCCGCCTGCGTATCAATCAAAAGATAATCGTAGGACACGGCCATGTTCTCTACAGCCTGCATGAGAAGCATTTGCCTTGTCGCATCAAGATTACAAACAGATTCAACACCACTCGCCGCAGGAATAACCGATACGCCCTCTGGAGAGTCAATCACGATGTCATCAAGCGAGCATCGACCTTCGAACACGTCGTGCAACGTCGCATTTGGTTTTAGGCCAAGCATCACATCCACGTTTGCGAGGCCAAGATCTGCGTCTAGAATTAAAACTGATTTGCCGGATTGTGCGAGCGCAACGGCAACATTGACGACCATACTCGTCTTGCCAACTCCGCCTTTACCACTGGTAAAGCTAATTACGCGGCTTACTGCCTGCGGCATAGCGCTAACCTTTTTCTCAACCGTTGGGGTCATAAACCGAATGCGCCTGAGTGATTCAGCCTGGTCCTGGATCACGGGATCACCTCTTTTTGATTGCAACTTGGCCTCCTATGGCTCACTTTTTTATAACTATACTTTAGATCAATGATATCGACTGGTTACAAGATGGGCTAAACGCTTCGCGCTCGCTGGCTCTATATCCTCAGGCACCCTTTGCCCATGACAGAAATAGGCAAGCGGCAAGCGCAGCCTGAAGCCAACATTGAGCACGGGGCCACTGAAGTTCGTTTCATCTAGCTTGGTGATAATTAAGCGAGAGCATTGCAGTGGCGAAAAAGCTTCCGCCGCAAGCATCAGGTCTTTCTCGTTGCTGGGTGCCTGCAAAACTAACAGGCGCTCCACGTACTCATTATTTCCCAACGACTCTTGCAGCAATTGCAGGCGCTCTTTGTCGCGAGCGCTCACACCCGCGGTGTCCACCAGTATCAAATCCATTCCTTGAAACTCGGCGATAGCATCGTCAATGCGCTCGAGCATTCCTCCGCCCGTTCGGGAAGTACCGGGAGGACAAACCGTTCGACAAGGAATACGAAGTAGGTTCGCGTAAGTTTGAAGCTGATGGGCCGCACCTACTCGAAACGAATCCGCGCTTATGAAGCCAATCTTTAGATCAAACGCCAGGCGTAATTGCGCGGCGAGCTTCGCTAGAGTCGTCGTCTTTCCGACCCCGGTCGGTCCCACAAGTGCCACAATTTTCGGGCTGCCCTGTCGATGTGGGACAAGGGAACTGTCGAAGGCAAAAGTAGATCCGAACGCTTCTGCCATGCCATCAACAAACGACTCGGCACCTCCCATTCCAAGCTCAAGGCGCTCTAGTATATCTGGCCCGAAGCCACCCTCACGCAGCAGATCGATGGCGGGATGCTCCGCGTGACGGCTCTGAGGCCTCTCCCGAACGCCGAAAGTCTTCGTCTCATGGTCATGCGACAGCGAGAGCATTTCATGCGCGGACGGTGACGAACCGATGGCTACATCGACCTCGACCGAACGATCCGGCAAGCGCCTGGTGTCAACAATCAGCGCATCTTCTCCAATCTCCGTGCGCACTTCCCCCATGATTGCCTGAAGAGCTCGACCTCTGAATGTCCGTATATCCATAGCTTTTACTCAACCGAAATAACCCCAAGCGACTGCACGCGCGTGTTCGGTGCAATCTCTTGATGGGTAATGATCCGAACTCCTGGCACAAAACGATCCACAAAGTGTGCGAGCGCCGCTCTCAGATGTGAGGGGGCCAGCACAAGTGGCGTCTGCCCAGTCTCCAGAAATCGCTCCGCTGCTTTGGTTATCTTGCTGATAAGCGTCTGGGCGACTCCCGGTTCAAGTGCAAGGAACGACCCCTCGTCCGTCTGCTGCACCGCCTCGTTGAGAGCTTGTTCAAGATGCGGGGTCAAACTCGCGAGCGGGAGAACGCCTTCCCCGTTAACAAGCTTTGCCGTGATAGATCTCGCCAGCTTGCGGCGTGCCATCTCTGCAAGTTTTTCAGGATGCTTCACCGTAGGCGCCCAATCGGCCAGCGTTTCAAGAATGGTTCTCAAATCGCGAATGCAGATCTGCTCACGGAGCAGTAGTGCCAGCACGCGCTGCACTTGCCCCACTGAAAGCAATCCGGGAACAAGCTCTTCAACAACTTTGGGCGCTTGCTTCGCCACAGTATCCAGCAAGTGCTGCGTTTCCTGACGCCCAAGCAGCTCATGCATGTTCCCCCGCAGCATTTCGGTAAGATGTGTAGTAATAATTGTGGGGTGATCGACCACAGTGTAGCCAGAGAATTGAGCGCGTTCCTTCTCGTGTACAGGAATCCACTTGGCATCGAGACCAAAGGCGGGCTCCTTCGTAGCAATCCCCTCGATCGGAGCCGAAGCATTGCCAGGATCCATAGCAAGCATGTGGTGCGCACGTAGCTCCCCATGCCCAATCAATGCACCCTTAAGCATCAGCCGGTATTCTCCTGGCTTAATGCGCACATTATCGCGAATGTGTATGGGAGGAACTACCAGCCCATAGTCGGTGGCAAACTGCCGTCGCACCGATCGAATTCGTTCAACCAGCTCACCGCCCTCAACCAGCGAAACCAACTCGTATCCCACTTCAAGTTCAAGCAGGTCTATACCCAGCAGGCCTGTTACTTCTTCGGTACTACCTGGTTTCGGCGCGCTGGGGTTTGCGTCCTTAGCCGCGACCTCCTTCTGTTTTTCCTCGCCCTTTTGCGATCGCGACCGCATGAAACCGAGCCCGAGTGTGGCGCTTGCCAACAGCATGAAGGGCAGGAAAGGCAGTCCCGGAAGAATCGCGAATCCAGCACATACTGCTGACGTGAGGAAAAGTGGCTTCTCCGAACTTCCAAGTTGCCCAAGTATTTCCGTTCCTAGATCTTCGCCCGAGCCAGCACGCGCAACGATAATACCGGAGGCCAGGGAGATCATGATGGAGGGAATCTGTGCAACCAGACCGTCTCCAATGGTTAAAATGGTAAAGACGCTGGCGGCTTCCAACCATCCCATGTCGTTCTGTGCCACACCGATGAAGAGGCCACCAATGATATTAATGGCGGTGATGAAAAGTCCGGCGATCGCGTCTCCACTCACGAACTTCGCCGCACCATCCATGGCGCCATAGAACTCTGCTTCTTGCGAGATCTCTTTGCGTCGAACTTTCGCTTCGGCTTCATTAATCAGCCCAGTATTCAGATCAGAATCGATCGCCATCTGCTTGCCCGGCATGGCGTCCAAAGTGAATCGCGCCGCGACTTCAGAAATTCTTCCAGAACCTTTGGTGATAACCTTCAAATTCACGAGGGAGATGACCACAAATATCACCACACCGATCGCGAAGTTGCCGCCGACTACGAACTCACCAAATGCTCGAATCACATCACCTGCGGCGCCAAGCCCATCACCTGCGTTCAGCAAGATGAGTCGGGTTGACGCTACGTTCATGCCAAGGCGGAACATCGTTGATATCAACAAAATCGCCGGATATGAGGAGAATTTGACTGGTCGGTCGATATAGAGAGAAGCGAACAATACAATCAGTGCGATACAAATATTCAGCGCCAGGAGTACGTCCAACAGCTGAGTAGGAATCGGAAAGATAAGGATCGCAAGAATGCCAATGATCGCGATCGGGATCGCGATATGGTTGTGCAGCTTCCCCCCTTTCTTCTTCTCTTCGCTACTCATGCACTCCCTCGCCTACAAACTCAATCATGCGCCTTTTGCCGCCTGTGTCTTAACGGCATGCGGGTTTTTCAGTCGGTACACATATGCCAAGATTTCTGCGACGGCTTTGAACATTTCTCTCGGAATGACCGAGCCTACTTCGGTAGATTCAAACAGAGCACGCGCCACCGGCTTACGCTCTACGATGGGAATATTATTGGCCTTCGCAATTTCTCGGATGCGTAGAGCGACAAAACCTTTCCCCTTCGCCACCACGATTGGGGCGGCGTCATTAAGTCGATCGTATCGGAGAGCTATTGAAATGTGGGTAGGGTTTGTCACTACCACATGCGCTTTCGGCACCGTCGTCGCGATCCGATGAGCTATCCTTTGTAATCCCTTTGCAATTATTTTTCGCTTGGTACTCTCGTCACCCTCTACTGACTTTCTTTCGTCCTTAACCTCATCCCTTGTCATTTTATTCTTGCGTAGCCACTGATACTTCCCCCACACATAATCAAAGATGGCGAAAGCCAATAGGATGTAGAAAATCTTCCAGAATATCCCTAAGATTCCGCCGCTCGCGTACGTCATGATTTGTTCAATTGACAGGTGCATGAGCCCTATCATCTCTGGCGCTCTTTGCTCGAGCGCAAAGTACCCAATCGGCAAGATAATGGAGAGCTTCAAAAGAGCTTTGAGAGTCATCACAAAACCCTGGATAGAAACGATTCGTTTCACTCCGTTTATGGGATTAAGTCCGGAGAACTTGAATTCGAGTTTTTTAGCCTTTACATTCCAGTCGGTTTGAAAAAATACCGATAGCGCGGCCACTATCCCCACGCCTACCGCCAGAAGAACCACCGGAGGTGCGACTAAGGTCGCAAGAGCGACAAATCCTTCGGACAGGAAATCGATGGTGAGATCTTCTTTTCGCCCAACCATCGCAAACGCCCGTTCCATGGTGACGCTGATCGCGAAGTACATCCAGTTCCATAAAACCATAAGCAAGAAGACGCCGGCCACCAACGTCGAGAGCTGCACCACATCGGTAGAAAGGAAAAGAGCTCCCTCTTTACGAAGTTGCGACATCCGACGGTCGGTCGGCATTTCAGTGCGCTCTTCTGGGGTAGAATTCTCTGACATGGGCTTATTGACGCTAAAAGAGAGGTGTCAACGTTTCGACACGTCACCTCTCATTCCCAATAGACAAAGCAAGCACAGTGCCAAGCGGGCTGGAGGGCCGACGGAGAACAAGGGAGCTATCAGCTCCTGACATTCCGTGTAGTTAGGTTCGCCAGGATACAAGCGAAGACCCTACATGGCCCTCAAATGGAGACCGAAGTGCCAAAAAAGCGCTCCCTTCCCGAGGAGCCGAGAGGAAACTTTTATGAGAAACCGCCGAATAGGCCCATTGTGAATAAGACTTCTTCCAACCCTCGAGGAGCCCGTCCCCCACTCGCCGAAGCTACACACGCTGTGGTTGTAAGGGCCTCACTTGGTCCAGCCCAGGACGTCTTGGCCTCTCAGGTCCCGGTCACGCTCAGTGCACTAAGGGCCCTCCAAGTTCGATACGAAAAAAACTATGCAAACCAGCGTTCAAGACTGGCAGCCAGGGTCCGACGGGCGCGCGCTACTCTGCGCACCCGCATGAGAGATAAAGTTCAAGATCAGACTGCCATTATTCGTGAGCAGCTTCGCGTCGCCTATGAAGATCGGGTGACTGACGCACTTCACATGGCCCAGAAGGAACTACTAGATCTGAGCCTCGGAATCTCTCAACATATTCTGAAGCACGAGATTTCTCATTCGAGCGTGGCACTCCTCTCAAAACTCGAATCAACGCTTGCTGAGTTGACGGTGAACCCGATCGCAATCGAGCTCTCAACCACCGACACGCGCAGGGTCCCAAACACCCACGACCTGCCGCTAATCGAGAATTCTTCTCTGGAACCGGGATGCGCCACAATCAGCACCTCTCAGGGAGAAATTCACCTCAGTTGGGTGAAAGCTTTCGAGTGTCTAAGCGCATCCTTGCGAGCATCGTTGACTACTAGGAGCCCGCACACCCTTCAAATGGAAGGAGGTCAGTAAAGTGACGTTACTTCCTCAGAATCTGATAAATTCAATCAACGATCGGCACTCCTCCTCCCTATCCATTCGCGGAACTCTGATAAGCGTTAGAGGCTCAATTCTTTGCGCCACGCTGCCATCGGTCACTATGGGATCGCGCCTTTTCATTCACCGACGCTCACTTCCTCCACTCCCCGCTCTGGTGGTGGGCTTTGATGCGGCTTGCGTTCAGTTGCTGCCTCTTGAACACCCGGAGGGGATCTCACCTGGGGCTATCATTGAATCAGGCCAGGAGAATGCCTTGAGTCAATCAATCGCTCTTGGAAGCGTCTTAGATGCGCTTGGACGTCGCCTTTTCCCTCACGCAGAACATCGGGATTCAGGAGCACCTCGCCCTCCTGAAAACTTAGCTCAATTTGGCGTAGACCATGTCCATCGACAACCCCCACCTCCGTTGATGAGAAAACCAATCGTCGAAAGATTCTGTACAGGAATTAGGACTATTGATGGACTGTCTCCTTTGGGAAAGGGTCAGCGCGTAGGCCTGTTCGCTTCAGCGGGAGTCGGGAAATCAACACTGCTTGGAAGCATTTCTAGAAACGCTGAATGTGATGCAGTGGTAGTCGCGCTGGTTGGCGAACGAGGAAGAGAAGTCCGTGAATTCCTCGACGAGGCACTCGGACCAGAAGGGCAAAAAAAATCGATAGTCGTGTACGCTACCAGCGATGAGCCCCCTGCTCGACGCATGCTCGCCGCATCTACTGCCACAGCGATTGCTGAAGATCTTCGAGCTCAAGGCAAGAATGTGCTGCTTCTTGTCGATTCCCTGACGCGCGTCGCTCGCGCTATTCGCGAAGTCTCGCTATGCCTCGGTGAGCTCCCGGTACGCCAGGGATACACTCCTTCGGTCTTTACCGAACTTCCTCGGCTTCTTGAGAGGGCCGGAAACAGCGACCGAGGATCAATCACGGCCATGTACACCGTACTGACCACAGAAGAGGGAGAGCCCGACGCGCTAGGAGAAGAACTCATCAGTCTACTTGACGGTCACCTGCGCATGTCAACGCGCATGTCCAAACAGGGCATTTTCCCGGCGATCGATCCAACCATCTCGCTCTCTCGATTGGCACCGAAACTTCAAACTGAAGAGGGGCGTGGTGATAGCCAGAGAATAACCCAGGGACTGGCTAAACTTTGGCGCGAGCGCGACATGCTGCTCTTCGGCGGCACTCCTAGTCCCGAACTCGCCCATCTTCTAAAGATCGAGGCGAATCTCAAGGCATTCCTCACTCAAGAACCTGCGGATCGGGTACATCAGAATGAAACCGATCTGCAGCGAGGTCAGATTGCACGCGCGCTAATGGACTCTGGGAAATCTGAGTAAGCCCTCTAACCGCTTGGCTTTACTGTAGATCTGAAGCAGGCTACAATTCCTCAGTAAAATCTATACGTGAATCTACACGGCGTGCATCCGATTTTGAGTTCAAAAGTATGACTTCATCAGAAGCGAACGGGCAGAAAAGTGAAGCGGTAAGTCAAATAGACGTTGCGGCTGAGGTTGCGACTGGCAACGCCTCCACTTTGGCACAGTTGGTAAAGCTCGAACATGAGATGCTCGAGCTCTGGAAAACCAACGACACGTTCAACAAGCGGCGAGAGCAACTCCGCGGCAAGCCGTTGTTTAGGTTCATCGACGGGCCCATCACCGCAAACAATCCGATGGGAGTTCACCATGCCTGGGGTCGAACTTTAAAAGATATCTTCATTCGCTACAAAAATCTTCAAGGATTTGATTGCCACTATCAAAACGGCTTTGACTGTCAAGGACTCTGGGTTGAAGTTGAAGTTGAAAAAGAACTGGGCTTCAAAGGAAAGCCGGACATCGAGGCTTTTGGGCTGGATAAATTCAGCGAAGCTTGCAAGCAGCGCATCAAAAAGTTTTCTTCGATACAAACTCAGCAGTCTATTCGCCTTGGTCAGTGGATGGATTGGGAAAATTCGTATTACACCCACACCGACAATAACATTGAAGGCATTTGGAAGTTTCTTAAAACATGCCATGAAAACGGCTGGCTCTACCGTTCTTACCTCCCAATGCCGTGGTGCACGCGTTGCGGCACAAGCTTGTCTGAACATGAGATGTCGGGTTCATATAAGGAGCTCGAACACCTTGCGGTCTACATCAAACCGCTACTGCCTGCGCTGAATGCACGCATACTTGTGTGGACCACTACTCCATGGACGCTTCCTGCCAATGCCGCACTGGCCGTCAATCCCGAGCTCGACTATTCGCTAGTTCAAATTGAAGGTGAAGAACTACCGCTGATTCTCTCCACCCAGGTGTTCGACACATGGATTAAGGGCGGCTGGAAGAATCGTAAGCCTAAGGTACTTAAAACCATGAAGGGTGCAGAGCTCGACGGCCTGGCCTACGAACCGATCGTTCCTGAAATTCCACTGCAGCAAGGTTTCGAACATCGCGTGGTGATGTGGAAAGACGTCGACCCGAAAGAAGGTACGGGCGTGGTCCACATTGCCCCGGGATGTGGGCGTGAAGATTTCGAACTTTCTAAGACCGTTAAGATTGAGCGCCTAGTCCCCGTCGATGAAAAGGGTGACTACGGAAAGGACTGTGGCTTCCTTGAAGGCAAGAATGCAAAAACGGTTGCTCAAGATATCGCCACTTACCTTGAAAAAAATGGGCGCCTGTACAGCAAGTACATGCACAAACACAACTATCCGGTGTGTTGGCGTTGCAAGGACGAGCTGATCTTTCGATTAGTGGGTGAATGGTACATTTCTTCTGAGGAAATCAGGCCGAAGTTACTAGAGGCATCCAAAACCGTGCGATGGCAACCCGAGCACGTCGGCAAGCGCATGGAAGACTGGCTTCGCAACATGGGCGACTGGTGCATTTCCCGCAAACGCTTCTGGGGACTTCCGCTGCCCTTTTATCTTTGCGATTCCTGCGACTCAGTAACAGTAGTGGGATCAAAGGCAGAGCTTAAGTCTTTGGGCGGGACCGATATCGACAAGGTTCCAGAGCTGCATCGCCCTTGGATAGATTCAGTCAAGATTTCTTGTCCTTCCTGCAAGGGAACCGCATCACGAGTGCCTGAGGTAGGCGACTGCTGGCTGGATGCCGGGATAGTGCCGTACTCAACAAGCGGTTGTTACGCACGCGACGCGAATCAAACCTGGGAATCAGCCGATTGGATCTGCGAAATGAGCGAGCAGGTTCGACTATGGTTCTATTCGATGCTCTTCATGGGCGTGACCCTGAGCGGCAAAGCGCCATACAAGCACGTACTCACCTACGAGCGCGTACTCGCCGAAGACGGTACCAAGTTCTCGAAAACTGGGTACATGATTCGCTTTGATGAAGCCGCTGAGAAAATGGGCGTCGATACAATGCGCTATTACTTTGCGAGTCAGCCACCCACAAGCGACTTGCGCTTTGGGTATGCCCAAGGAGACGACACCCGTCGACAGATTATCTCTTTATGGAACGTCTTTAGTTTTTTCATGACGTATGCTGAGATCGACAATCCTACGAAGTGTGGATCGGATATTTCGGTGGAGACGCTATCGGCTAGCGACAGATGGCTTCTCGCCAGTCTCCACGAGTTTGAACAGGTTGCAAAAAAGGCCTACGAGCAATCGAATACGCCAGCGTTAATTCGTGCATTCGAGGATTTCACCGAGGGCGTATCGAACTGGTATATTCGCTCAAACCGTCGACGTTTTTGGAAGTCTGAAATAGCGGACGATAAACAGTGCGGCTATGCGGTTCTGTTTCAGACTTTGCGTGCAATCTCCATCATCATGTCGCCCGTCATTCCATTCCTTTCAGAGAAGATTTGGCAAAACGCAATTCGCCGCTTCGATAGCACAGAGCAAGAATCTGTCCACCTACAATTGTGGCCAGAGCTACCGAGCGCATGGGCAAAGCCAGCTCTAGTAGAAGAGGTTGCCAAGGTGCGCCATGTCTTAAATCTCGCGTTACGATTGCGTTCTGAGAGCAAGATTAAGGTTCGGCAGCCGCTCGCCTCTCTTTCGGTTTTCGTGAGCGATGACTATGCGGCTGCCCTACGAAACATGGAGGCCATGGTGTTGGGCGAGATCAACGTAAAGGCCTTGTTGTTTCTCAAGAGCAAGGACGAGTTATTTTCGGAGTTTCTCGAGTTAGATCTGAAGAAATCGGGTCCGGTGTTAAGAGCGGACGGAAGCAAGGTCGTCGCTCTGGTCAATGCCATGACCCCCGAAGAGACCTCTCGTCTATTACCCTTGGTGAAAGGCGGACAGAGCTTTAAGATTGAGGGCTTTGAGCGTGAAATTCCGGCAGAAATCATGGCGATTCGACATCGGTCGAAACCCAACACTCTTTCGGTCGAAGAGCGCGGCGTTTTTGTGGCGCTTGATACAAGTCTCACCAAAGAGCTTGAGCAAGAAGGTTGGGTCAGGGACGTGCTTCGGCAGGCTCAGGTCTTACGCAAGGAGTCTGGACTAGAAGTTACCGACAGAATCGACCTCAGCGTTTCGACCCAATTCGCACCTGCTGCCGATGTTTTCGCCAAGAGTCGTGGACTAATCGAAGCGGAGACCCTGGGAACCATCGCCGACACGCCGATCGCAAGCCCTCTCGGCTCAGTAAAACTCGAACTCAGCACGCGAGACGATCAGGGCTTCGACGTGACCGTGGCGCTTCGAAAGGCGAATCGCTAAGCAGCAGACGAGACCCTTTTGACACATGCGCAACACCGGATTTGCAACTCCTTCCGAGGAGCGCTCTTGGAGGAAAGTGAGTGATTTAAGAATTCTATTTCTTACCGAGCAAAGCGACCGCCCTGAAGCAGCTCTGATGAGCGGCATTGCAGCCACTAAAGACCTCTCCTGTCTGATTCTTGGCGCTCCGAATTCCGCAGCCCTTCAAGCGCTGGATGCGCAAGTTGTCCAACACAAGCCACTGTCTATTACGGGGCGCTTCGACCGCCGCGCGATTAGCTGTGTTGCTTCGACACTCCGAGATTTCGAGCCCCACATCGTACATGCCTTTACTGCACGCACGTTGTCGGCGGCAACCCTGGCAGCATTGATAGCACGACCGAAAGACCCGCTTCATCGAATCGGCTACAGAGGTACCGCGGGGCATCTTAGTCGTTGGAATCCTGCGGACTGGGTAACCTACCTAAATCCGACGCTATCTGGAATCATGTGCGTCTCTGATGCGGTACGTCTCTCGTTGATCAAATTTGGATTCTCTCAAAAGAAGCTTTTTACCGTCCACAAAGGACATGAACTAGACTGGTATGATCCTCCTGTGTCTCGCGTTGCGAATCCTCGCGAAGCGCTTCGAGTATTCGGAATCCCCGACACTGCTGTGGTAATAGGAAGCAACGCAAATATGCGTCCGGTCAAGGGCGTTGACGTGCTGCTTAAGGCAGCCAGCTTACTTCCCACTGATGGCAGCGTACATTACCTTCTTGTCGGAGAAGTAAGAGACCCTCGAATCCACTCGTTGGCAGACAATCCAATATTAAAACCGTTCGTGCACCTGCTGGGCTATCGCAGTGACGCGACAGCGCTCATGCACGCCTGTGACATTTTTGCGATTCCCTCGCGTTCCCGCGAGGGGCTGCCGAAGGCGCTCATTGAGGCAATGTCGGGAAGCGTTGCGGTGGTAGGCTCGTCGGTAGGCGGCATTCCTGAAGTAGTGCGCCATGGCATCGATGGATTGCTTGTCGAGCCTGACGACGCCAGAGAGCTTGCCTCCTCTTTAGCAACTCTCATTGTCAACTCTGAGCTCCGCCGGAGCCTCGGTCGTTCTGGCAAACAGCGCATCGCTGAACATTTCACTGTCGGCAAATCCATAGCTTTGCTCGCGAGTTACTATCGGGAGCTTCCGACCCACAACCGCGCATAGCGGCAACCAAGGCACAGGCTTTGAGACTTCGTGTGCTCGTGCACTCCGCAGTCCCCATTACGCCCCCGGGAAGCGATTAAACTGAAGTATTATCCGTACCCACGTTATGAGAATCTCATTGGCAGAGAGAGTTACAGAGCGTTGAGTAAGATCCAGTGCAAGTCTCGGGGCCAGGTTAGCTTGTGCCAATATTGCAACTCCTGACTGCTGCAAGAAAGTTAGTCTGACGAAATCTGCGGACTCACGAGCGACATCCACGTCCCGAATACGGGAAGCTGCCGCCTCGTAGTTCTCCTTTGTTGCCGCAAGTGCACCGAGAGCTACGCCAATACGAGCGATTGACGCACCCATACCAGAGCGTGTCTTGGAGATGCTGTCCGTCGCCGCATCCAGAGTCGCAAAGGCCAATAAAGCTTGCTCGGCGGTTGTAAGGCTGAAGGTGCCAAGGGTGACTGCGTTTTGCGTAGTTTCGGTAGTATCCAACAAACTAAAATAGTAAGCAGCTTGCAAGTTTCCCTGATCATAGTTGAAAACATCGTCGTACCCGTCATTTTTGAGGTCTCCGATCATCAACATGGATGGTTGGCTTCCCCACCGGCTATTATGGGCATCAGAGAACTCAAAGTCCCCTCCCGATCCGTCGCGGTGATATATTTCCATTTGCCCTCCCGAAAAAAGGGCAATATCGATTACTCCGTCATTGTTGAAGTCGCCTGCCACAATTTCCTGGTAAACTGATCCTCCAGAGAAGTAAGTACCAACATCGCCAAATCCGCCGTAGCCGGCGCCAAATGAATCCCAAACCGAGAAGGAATTCTGTCCGATATCGATGGCGATCACCTGGTTTCCCATGGTGGTAAACGCTCCGAATGAAGTAATGGCTGTGGTGTTCGGGGCTCCAAGCGCACCGCCAAGGTTGTCAAACATTAACAGATTCGTACTTCCACTTCTTCTCGCTATAATGTCTGGCAGACTATCTCCAGTAAAATCTCCCACCCCAAGCTGTAGAATGACAGAGGCGTTCGCCAAGGCGCCGTTGCGTCACGAGTGACGCGATGTTCGAACCAATCCCAACAGCCATGTACGACTACAACTCGAACAAAATATTTCGAGGGACTCCGCACCATCACTCTCGTCAAGTTCAACAAGTAAATTCATCCGATGATGGAGTTGCTCGGGCATTTACCCCCTTAATGGCGTCTCTCTGCTAGTAACGCGTAGTCCGCTTCGCCCCCGGCTACCCCCACCTCGAAGGCCACTGGAGTATCGCTCTCTCTTCCAAGTATTTTTCTTCGTGCCCGGCTCCTTCCTTTGTTGGGGTCGAAGAGGGACAGGGGCAACCGAAAGAGGCTGGACAAGGCAGAGGGACGGGCAGGGTTGCCCCGTCCGATTCTGCCAAGGGAACTCGGGAACAACTTCGCGGGTGGAAGTCGGGACGGAGGGAGGAAGGGTGGTAAGCGAGGCGGAGCCCTGATATAAGGCCCTAAATCAATTAGGAGTTCACCATGCAAGATGTAGCTGCAAGTTTCTGCCCTAATCGAACTGGTTCGAAATCACCACACACCAGGAAAGGTTTTGGAAGCGTGTTAGGGATCGGCCTCTTCGCCCTAATTCTCGCCTCGACTAGCGCCTCAAGAGCTTGGGCAGACACAGAGACCATATCCGTGAAGATCGTCTCAAGCCTGCCGCGTACCGGAAGCTCCAACACCCAATCAACTTCAATCGTAAACGGAATCAAACTTGCTATCGACGATCACTCGCGTCTGACATCAACCCCAAAAATAGTGGTCGAATATGAAGACTGGGACGATGCCTCCCCCGAGCGCGGTGCCTGGGATCCTGCCCTAGAGGCCGCAAACGCTGACCGCGCGGTAAAGGATCCTAAGGTAGTTGCGTACATCGGACCCTATAATTCCGGTGCCGCGAAGATCTCACTCCCCAAAACGAATGCCGCGGGACTTCTACAGGTAAGTCCTTCCGTAACTTGGCCCGGCCTCACCAAACCAAATGTCGGAGAAGCAAACGAGCCAATGGTGTACCGCCCGAGCGGGAAACGTAACTTCTTCCGCGTGGTTCCCGCTGATGACATTCAAGGCAAAGTCGGGGCCGAATGGGCGCATAGTATGGGTGTTAAGAGCGTATACGTGCTGCATGACCGAGAACTGTACGGGAAAGGAATCGCAGACATCTTTCGTCAATCCGCCGAGCGCCTCGGCATGACAGTCCTCGAGTTCGAAGGCATTGACCCAAAGGCCTCAAATTACCGCTCACTTGCCACGAAAATTCGTCAACGCAAGGCCGACCTGGTCTATTTTGGAGGCACTACTCAAACAAATGCTGGGCAAATTGCTAAAGACCTTCGCTCAAGCGGCGTTGATGCAAAGTTCATGGTTCCAGACGGATGCTTTGAAGATGCGTTTATTCGAGCTGCCGGAGCTCACAATCTAGATGATAATACTTTCATAACTTTCGGTGGTGTTTCCGCAGAACTGCTTGAAGGCCGTGGAAAACATTTCTATGAACGTTACTTAGAAGTTTACGGCACAAAACCCGCTTCCTTTGCAGTCTACGGCTACGAGGCCGCTTTGGTCGCCCTTGAAGCCATCCGTCGCGCCGGGAGCGCCGATCGCCAGGCGATCATAGACGCCGCACTAACATTGAAAAATTTCGATGGGGCGCTCGGACATTGGTCTTTCGATGAGAATGGCGATACCACTCTCACCGCCATGAGCGGAAACATCGTCAAGAACGGTGCATTTGCCTTCGAGCGAATGCTCGATGACGGTTCCCCCAGTTAAAGGCCCTACCAAGGATTTCCCTAGAGCCTCTTCCCCAATGTAGTACGGGGCAAAATAGTAAGAGACACTGTAGTAAGAGACAATGACCGAACTAGAACTCATCACACAGCAACTAATTACGGGCATATCGAATGGAATGATCATCGCCCTGATTGCGCTGGGCTACACGATGGTATTCGGCATCGTCGAGCTTATAAATTTTGCCCACGGTGATCTTTTCATGCTCGGGTGCTTTCTGGCACTCACCATTCTCGGCGCTCTCGGACTCGCTGGAATTGAGCCAGGGTCTTTCGAAAGCATCTGGGCTATCCTACTTATGTTTGCAGTAGTGCCACCCTTTTGCGGTTTCGTAAATTGGGCAGTCGACCGCTTCGCCTATCGCCCACTCAGGCAAGCCCCTCGCCTTGCGCCTCTGGTGTCTGCTTTGGGAGTCTCATTCGTGTTTCTCAATATCGGACTGTTTTGGGGCGGTCTTCCGCTGGAGGTTTTTAACTACGGGGATGGAGCTTCCGCTCCCAAAGATTTCCCCGCACTGCTCCCTTTTGAGAATCTACTAGGAGAAAGCAACATATTCCTTACTTGGCGAGAACTTCTAGTCGTTGTGGTCACTATCCCTCTGCTTGTCGTACTCACTCTTCTGATTCGTTTCACCCGCCTCGGCAAGGCTATGCGGGCAGTGGCCCAAAACCCCACCGCAGCGCGACTTATGGGCATCGATGTTGATCAGATTATCGGTGTGACCTTCATCATTGGCGGACTGCTCGCTGGAGTAGCCAGCGTGGTGTACTCACTCACCTACAATACCGTCTTCTTCCAAATGGGTTTTCGGGTCGGTATTGATGCGTTCACCGCAGCAGTACTTGGTGGCATCGGAAACCTGCCCGGCGCCTGCCTCGGCGGTCTTCTGATCGGCGTGGTTCGAGCGTTCAGCGACCAGTACATTGCTACCCAATGGACCAACGCCGTGGTCTTCGCGATTCTTATCTTAGTGTTGGTGTTCCGGCCTTCTGGATTACTCGGCGCACGGGTAAGGGAGAAAGTATGAGGTCCTGGTTCACACCGCTTCGCATCCTGTTACTCCTCGCCTTGTTGCTTCCATTGTTTAACTGGACCCTCAGCTCTATTGGTCTGAACCTGTCTCTGACCGATCGCATGCGGCCGATCCTCATTTTCGCGCTCATGGGACTTAGTCTCAATATCGTAACAGGCTTGTGTGGCCTCCTACACCTTGGTGTCGCCGCTTTCGTCGCCGCTGGTGCATATAGCTATGGCATCGCCACGGTTGAGGTCTTCCCCTTTCAGCTTGGCTTCTGGGGCGGAGTTCTGGTCAGCATCTGCACCGGACTTATCCTTGGATTAATCCTAGGTCTCCCCACTCTCCGACTACGCGGCGACTACTTGGCCATTGTCACGCTCGGGTTCGGGGAGATAATGCAGGACATTCTTCGCAATCTTGAGCCTATCACCAAGGGCACCCAGGGTCTGAATCCCCTTCCCCGCCCTGGACTGTTTGGCTTCGAGCTTGGCGCTGCACATTCTCTCGGCTGGTTCTACTTTTTGCTTGCCATCGTGAGCCTGTGCGCTTGGGGAATCAGAAACCTTGAACGCAGCCGCTATGGACGCTCCTGGATTGCCGTGCGCGATGATGAGCTCGCGGCTGGTTGCATGGCAGTACCAGTAGTCAAATCCAAGCTTTTGGCATTTTCGGTAGGAGCTGCGCTCGCCAGTTTTTCCGGAGCTCTCTGGGCAAGCTATTTAGGCTCAACCGGGGAACCCGGCAATTTCGACTTTCAGCTCTCAGTAATCGTGCTTTGTATTCTTATAGTGGGTGGCATGGGAAGTGTTCCGGGCGTGCTGCTTGGAGCTTTTCTCATGGTGGGGCTCAACTCAATAGTACTTGTTGAACTCTCCGAATGGCTCTCCTCTGTTGGAATTTCCAGCTCCGCAAATGTTCTCGCCGCCCCCGGCAACTGGAAGTTTCTCATTCTCGGCATGGCGCTGATTATAATGACCCGTCTGAGACCTCAGGGAATTATACCTCCTCAAAGTGATGTTAAAGGAGGCTCCAAGTAGCGCATGGCGATCCTTGAGACACACGGGGTAACTGTTCGTTTCGGCGGCCTCACTGCAGTCGATGACGTGAGCTTCGCCGTACATCCTGGCGAAATCTTTTCTGTGATCGGCCCGAACGGTGCGGGGAAAACCTCTTTGTTCAACGCTATCTCAGGAGTTCACCACGCCACTTCCGGGAGCGTTCGCATCGACAACCGACGACCGGAGCATGCGCTCTCGATCCGTTCGATCGCAGCCATGATTCTAGTCGCCATAGCCACAGGGTTCGGTGCCATTGCTATATTTAACGTCGTAGCCATCTGGGAAAAAGTCGTCGTCCAACTGTATGTATATCAGCAGCAATTCCCTTGGGGGAGATCTCTGCGAAGCGTCTTCGGCTACTTCGCTGACACTTCATGGCTACTCACACTTCTACCCTTCCTTGCGGGAACTGCGATCGGGGGTCTCGGCGCGTTTAGGGTTTGGAATAGTTCGCGTAGAAATCCTGAAGTTTCAGCACACTTTGGACTCAGTCGCACCTTTCAGAATATTCGGCTCTTTGGAGAACGCTCGGCTCTCGAAAATGTGCTGATTGGCATGCATCGACACACACGTGTAGGCTTTTTCTCGAGCATGCTTCGAACGCCAAAATGCCTGAGAGAAGAAGCCGCACTACGCAGCAAGGCGCTTGAGTTTCTTGGCTTTGTTGGCCTTGAGTCGCACGCATTGAATGCCGCTGGATCTTTGCCGTACGGCCTGCAGCGTCGCCTCGAAATTGCCCGCGCGCTCGCGGTAGAGCCCAAGGTTTTACTACTCGATGAGCCTGCTGCCGGCATGAACCCGACTGAGTCCGCAGCATTAATGGAACTCATTCGACGGATTCGCGATCAAGGAATCACTGTTATCCTGATTGAACATGACATGAAAGTAGTGATGGGAATATCCGACCGCGTGGTCGTTCTAGACTCTGGGGCAAAGATCGCAGAAGGAACCCCCACAGAGGTTACTAAGAATCCACGTGTCATCGAGGCCTACCTAGGAGCTTCCCATTCATGACGGACACAGTACTCCAAAACGATACCGTACCCCAAAAGGATACAGTGCTCCGAGACGATACAGTGCTCCGAGACAATACAGTGCTCCGAGACGATAAGGTGCTCGAGAACAACATAGTGCTCGAAGTCTCAGGCCTGCATGCCGGTTATGGACAGATTGAAGTCCTCCGTGGAATTTCTCTGTCTCTCGCTGCCGGCGAACTCGCCACCATTATCGGAGCCAATGGAGCCGGGAAAACTACGCTACTAAGATGTCTCTCGGGACTTTGTCGCATTCGTACCGGCTCGGCTCGTTTCAAAGATACAAACTTATGCGATACACCAGCCCATCAGCTCCCGAGCAAGGGACTTGTCATGGTGCCAGAGGGGCGCAGAATATTCCCTCGCCTATCCGTGATGGAGAACCTTGATTTGGGCGGATACTCAACACCCGAAGGAAAGCCAAGTTCAGAAGATTATGCTCGCGCATTCGAACTTTTCCCGATCCTTGCTGAGCGCAAGAATCAAGCGGGCGGGACGCTCTCTGGCGGTGAGCAACAAATGCTCGCGATTGTGCGCGCGCTTATGGCCAGGCCGCAACTTCTGCTACTTGACGAGCCCTCGATGGGAGTAGCACCAAAGTTCGTAGAAAGAATCATGACCGTTATTCAACGCCTCAATGCTGAAGGCATGACGATCTTGCTTGTCGAGCAAAACGCTCACCTTGCACTTGAGATCGCCAAAAATGGATATGTGCTAGAAACCGGCTCAATTTCCCTGCAAGGCCCCGCCGCTTTGCTCAAGGTTGATCCGCGTGTGCGCGAGGCATATCTCGGCGAATAGTTTCTGGCATTAGTTAAGGCGAGGGAAACCTAGACTAGGACTAACGCATCAAGAGGGGATTCCTCACTAACGAGGATCAGTCGCTATCCTCGGAGCATCCGAGGAACGAACCGCACTTCTTAATTAAATTTTAAGGAAAGTCGTCGCTTCGGCAGGATCTTCGGTCACAAGAATCGAATCCAATGCGAAAACGTCGGCCACTTTGGCCTCAACGAGTGGCTTAATACACTCAACAACCGCATTTCCCCATTCCTTTCCAACAAGGACAATCTTATACGATTTAGGTATCTTTCCGGTGACGATTCCGTCTAGGATCTCAATAAAGAGCGCTTCGGTATTAACGCCGCCTTCAAAGAAGATTGCTCCCTTAGTTGCTTTCGTCATAGCAAGCTCTCTACCGAACTGACTATGAACCGCCACCTTAGTGTGGGGAATCATTGCGATGGCGTGATCCGAACCCACGGCTGGGGAAGATACAGCAACCTCAATAAACTTGGGCGGCTCGCCATCTCGCGCGCCAATCGCCGCACGAATAAAAGTGGAGGGAGCACTATCGGACCGAGCATTAGGAATGACGAAGGTATTTCCGTTCGCGCCAAGTACCCTGCCGAACTCCTCAACGAGATGCGTTTTTCTCCTCTGAATCTGTATCATCTCCGCCGGAGATTGAGCATCAAGGGACTCAAACTGAGCGTAAGAGACTCGGCTCCCCACAACCGCGATCCCATCCCGTTCAGGAATGAGTGCCTGTACCGAACTCGCTACAGCGACGTCAGCGACTGCCCAGGTAAGGAGTCGAAGATCTAACTTAGGAGCTCCGTCGTCATCGAGCTCAAGGCGGCTCAGCAGTGATTCTCTCTCGTTTCCCACCAATCGAAGCGCGCAGGCCTTACTCGCCAACTTATGTGCCTTCACTACCGCAAGAGGCGCACCCGACTTTAGATGATCCTTACCAAGTGCACTCGCTACTGCCTCTGCGGTTACCGGTCCCTCAATATGATACTTCTCCCCAAGGAACGCTCCGAGATCCCGATCTGAGCCGATCAATGACGCCTTAGTATCGGCGTCCTCAGCGATTGCTTCCCAACACTGTTGTTCAAGAGTCCGGGCATACCCAAAAATCTCGTCTTTAGTGCCAAGAAGCTCGGATACAAATTGGCGCGCACTATCACCATAGGCACCCTCGAACCACTGCTCCCCCGGAGCCTTAGACTTCGGCAAATCATCCGGCAAATGGAGGTCGAGAGCCGCCCCAACGTCGTCAACCGATTCACAGTAATGAACGAGCTTGCGACTGGCTTCCCGAAATTCTCTGTTCGGTGAGCCTTGCATGCGATCTACAAGCGGCTTCCACATTTCTCCATAGACGATTACGTTTAGTCCCTGTTGCACGAGCTCGAGCAATTCCTCATAGGTCCCGAGCCCTCCCGGCATAACCAACGCAATATTTCCCTCCTTCGCAAAGGGAAGTTTTCTGCCGAAAAAATAATTGAGCTGCGTCTCTGTTGAGATGAAACGACTCATCAGTCTTTCACTGGGGATGTGAAGCTTAATTCCGAACACCTCAAGCCCCAGCCCTTCGATCTGTTGAGGAGTCAAATCACACTTGGTTCGTAGCAGTGTACGAATTGATTGCATGTCATGTTCGCTTTTCATCGCAAGCCCGAGAGCGAGATATTCTAGACCCTCCTCTGAGAAGCCAGTTTGCGCATCGTCCCTCAACAACACAGCCAAGTCCGCGGTAGACTGAGGAGCAGTACCTTCCCAGGTGACCCCGCAGTTGCCAAAAAGTTCGGCAAGCTCGGGGCCTTCCATAGACGTGCGTTCAAGTAATGCTCTAATCAGGGGCTTGAGGTGACCCGGATACTTCTCTGCCATTGAGCAAGTGAGATCTGCCAATCGAGCCATGAAGTCGAGATGACTCACGATTTCCATCAGGCCTGGCCCCCCGCCAGTAAGAGGATGGGCCCTCGACGCAAGTTTTTCGATCACCTTAATATTTCTTGGATCTTCCGTGGCGGGCACGCGCCGAGCGCTACACATCACGGGAACCACAGCCCGCGTTGCTCGGTTCCGCACAGTTCCGCAGAAATCCAGAGCCTTTATGAAATCGGCTGTCGCAAGAGTTAAAAATGACGGGTCATGATGCTGAGCCTGAATCTTCCCAACTAAGCCCTTGAGTTGAGAGAAAGGACCTCCGTCTTTCTGGCTCTCCGCAAGCCCAGCTGGTGTAAGCGCTGCAATTTTTGCAACAAACCGAGAAAGCGGAGCAACCCAGTTAGCTGGCTCAACCTTTGTACTCGAGTGCTCGGCCGCAAATGCCGGCGGATTCGCGAGGTCGATTGGCGCTGAGGCCGCTTTCGCGCCGCCCCAACCTACACCAAGCCCCTGTGGGGTGTTTCCTCCTCCTGACATGCCAGAACTCTCCTGTATGCGGTCTGATTTTGAGGTGCTTGATGGTCTCACACCGCGCGGGACTACTCAAAGCACCTCCCGGAGATTGAACAGAGAAGCACGGAGGAGGACACCCAACCCCCCAAGCCTCCTCGACCCCTATGATTTAAGGAAGTTGCACTTATCGGAGAACGGAATGTGCCAGAGAATGTGCCAGAGAATGCGATCGGGACACCCAGAGTTCTTAAGACCCACTCACTCTACTGCTCACAATGCCTTGCCGGAATCCGGCCAGGGAATGTCTCTGGGCGAGACTCATGACTGTTATTCAACGCCTCAATGCTGAAGGGATGACTATCTTGCTTGTCGAGCAAAACGCTCAAGTAGTACTTGAGATTGCCAAGAATGGATATGTGCTAGAAACAGACTCAACCTCCCTGCAAGGTCCGGCCTTAACTATTCCAGAATTTTCACGATCTCTACTCGCAAACTCTCAGGAGAAGTGGTCGGGGCGTATCGTGCGCATACCTGCCCGTCCTTGCTTACAAGAAATTTAGTAAAATTCCACTTAATGCCTTCAGTACCAAGGATTCCCTTCTCCTCACTCTTCAAAAGCTTATAGAGCGGATGCGCATCTTCGCCGTTGACTTCTACCTTAGCGAACATGGGAAAAGACACTTCGTAACGACTATCACAGAAGTTTTTAATTTCTTCGGCACTCCCGGGCTCCTGACTGCCGAATTGGTTACAGGGAAACCCGAGGACTTCGAAGCCTTTCGACTGAAACTCACGCTGTAACTGCTCAAGACCAGCGTATTGGGGCGTGAATCCACAGTGGCTTGCCACATTCACGATCAACAGAGCCTTTCCGCGATACCGCTCCAGAGCAAAGGTTTCCCCAGAAAGACTCTCTACCTCAATACTATATATATCAGACATGTGGCCCCTGCGATTTTACTAAGAAACAGTTTCAAAGCGCAGATAACGTATATAAAATTTCACGCAACAGCGCCATTGCCGCACCGTCAGGAGAAAATCATGAGATTCATTAAAAGTATGCATGCGCGGAAAAGCAGATCGCTGCCCTGACGGTCTCGCGACCAGCCTACGGCATACATTGACCTGAATGACGACCCGTTACTCAATCCCGCCGTCAGATAATATGCCAGAGCCGCGCGCAACCCCGTCAGTGACGTGGACTGCTTGTATGAAACGCGTCTTCGAATTCGATCCCCTGGAGTGTCCGCGCTGTCGAGGCAAGATGAGGATTATCGCCTTCCTTACTGATGAGCACGAGATTATCAAAATCGCAGACTCTCTGCGTATCCCACGGGCGCAGGCTCCACCCCCACTACCAAGAGCTCCACAACACGAGCTATTCGATGAAATGCCCCGTGATGAATTCATCTAAACGGTGTCGGTGGGTGCCTCGCGTCCGCGCTTAGCCGT
The DNA here is from genome assembly GCA_041739995.1 of Bdellovibrionota bacterium. Classification (GTDB taxonomy): domain Bacteria; phylum Bdellovibrionota_C; class UBA2361; order UBA2361; family JBGSMV01; genus JBGSMV01. The sequence continues at coordinate 2,284 of JBGSMV010000029.1, read as the reverse complement.
AGATGCAAAAAAAACACCCCTTAACAGTTCCCCTCCGATGCTTAGAGGCGCATTCGTGCTCGAAAATTAGGCGTTCCTCGCCTTCGATACACAATCAGGAAATAATTCCAGCCTGAACATTGCCCCTACTTCAAGCTCGCTAAACCACATTCTCAGCAAGTCGGACTAACGTCCCGATGTCATTAAACATGATTGATTTGCCTATTCTCTTGCGCAGCGCGGTCAGCCCCACGTACTCTCCAAGGACGATCGGACTTTCCCGCTTAACGCTCCCAGCACCATGAACTTAGCATCATTCATTTTTGACGGTTGGTACCTTGTGGTGGTGTTCGCTATCGTGTTGTTCCAAGCAGCTTCCTACGCCCTTGCCCTGTTTTTCGGCCTGGTCCTCCTCAGCCAACGCACGTCGGGGCGCTCCATCGCACCCGCAGTTCGCCTGCTTACGTCTTGTGCCATTCCGATCAGTTGCGCGGTCTTGGTCGCGCTATCTCAACCCCAGGCGAACTTCCTCTACGCCGTGTTGGTTCGGCTCTGCTTAGGTCCACTTTTCATTTTCTCAGGTTTCTGGCAAATCATTTTCTGCGCGCCGGCATTGGCGCTTGGTTTTGAAGTTCTCGTGCCCATTCGCTCACGCTCGACCCGAGAGAATGAGGTGCAATAAGCTTAAGATAGCTTCGCCCTGTAACTTCGTGCTTAGGCGCCGTTAGCAGAGTCAAGGATGAGTCGGACTAACGTCCCGATGTCATTAAGCATGATTGATTTGCCTATTCTCTCGACAACGGATTTAACAGCGTTGCGCGGTTTATTTTCCACGATCCAGACCTAACAAACGGCGGATTTCGCGACGGCGATGACGTAATTATCCGACGCGATAACCACGAATATTGCCTCGACTTAAAAACCGGCATTCAGTTGGAGCCACCGCTTGCAGATGGTGCTCCTAACCCGTGGACTGTTATTTCCACGAATAATTCCGCGGTCGATTTGGTACGCGTAGACATGAGCGAAGCGATCGAGGCTGGGCATTTCTCAGTGTTTGATTCGTTTACCATCCGTTCCGATCATGAATCCAACACCAAATACGCGATAACTGTTGAGGCTCCGTTAACTGACTCAGTGGCGCTGTATTACAACACTACCGCGTCTACTACAGGTGGGACGTTAATCGCCACTTTAGCAAGTGGGCGCAACACAAACGTTTATGCTTGGGACACTACAGCGATTGCCAACGGTACTTACTATATATACGGCGTGGTCTCCCGTAGCGGTGACTCTCTTTCTAGATTGGCAAAGGGAAGGCTGATTGTGAATCATTCCCTGACTCAGGATACAACTGCCCCGTTACTCGAATGTGAACGGCCAGCCGCATCCTCCACTTTCGACACCTATGTAGAGATCTCTGGGTATTCAATGGATGAAACCCGTTTGGCGGCGTTAGAATTGTTTATTGATGGTACTTGGGTTCGAAATATCGAGCGCAATAAGTATCACTATGCAGCCCGTCAAGCGTATCCGAACTACGCTGATGCGAATACACCCGGGTTTCAGTTCTCTATCGATACAACAGGCTACGCCAATGGAGCACACACCGTGCGCATCGTTGCCACGGACACGGCGGGAAATGAAACTAGCTGTGATCGTTCTATAACGAAGGGAGCTGGCCAAAATACGCCGTTACTAGCGTACCCAACGCCTAATAACGTCGCGGTATCGTTTCCAACGCCTACTCCAACGGTAACGCCGGCGCCGACTGCGCCTACTGTTTCTCCGACGCTGCGTGCCTCTATTAAGAAGGATAAGGTGACGTTAACTGTTGCTTCGCTTGATTCTTGTTCGCGATTTACCCTCGCTGGTTCGAGTCTTGCTAACTATGCAAGTCCAAAGTCGTTAGGAAGTTTCACAAAAACGTCATCATCTGTTGTTCTTGATGCAAAAAAGATGGTTGCTTACAAAGTTAAAGGCAAGAAGTCGGATAAGAATAATGGCAGTCTGCATTTAAAGGTTACTTGCGGTGGGCTTACTAGCCGCTTAGTGAAACTTAATCTCACAAAGGTTAAGTCTAAAAAGTACGCTAAAACTGAAAACGCAGCGCTTAGCAGTTTAAAGAAATTACTTAAGAAGCGCTGATCTCGTTCGGTTTGCCTCGCCTTTCTCTCAGTGACGATGTGCTGCCCCCCGCGCTGCACCACCTGCCGGACCCCTCCAAAGCTCCAAGCACCTCAGTTGTGCCATCTACACACCAGTTTTTTTAAGAATCTGCCCGCCCAAGACGCCGATTTACAGA
>JBGSMV010000013.1:0-30647 GCA_041739995.1 Bdellovibrionota bacterium | reverse complement strand
GCAACAAATCGTTGCACTGAACTCTGAGGTAGAAACACTCTGGCGATGGGCCTAACGGCGAGGAGCCGTCTTCTTAAGCCGCCGTTGCAAAGCCTGTCTATGTATTCCAAGTCGCTTGGCAGCTTGAGTCACGTTTCCGTCCGAATCATGCAGCACTCGCTGCATGTGCTCCCAAGCAACTTTATCCAAGGACGGCGTCTCCACGCTCGCCTGCGCCAGCTCAGGAGCACCCTCCGAAGGCTTCTTTCCGAAAAGAGCAGCCTCGATTTCTAAAAACCCCGCGGGTTTCGCAACATAGTCCACCGCGCCAAGACGAACAGCCTCGAGTGCCGTTGCAATGCTACCGTAGCCGGTGAGCATGACTACCCGGCAACCGGTCCGAGACGCGGCCTGCTCCACCACTTCAAGACCGCTCTCTGCAGCCAACCGCAAATCCACCACCACATGCGACGGTGCGTAGCGATCCAGCATTTCGCGCGCCTCAGTCACTGAACCAGCAGCGTAGGAGACATAGCCATGTCGAGAAAAGGCGAGAGAGAGCCTTTCACGAAATACTTTGTCGTCGTCGACGATCAAAACCTTAGCCTGCGCAGAACCGGATGCAAGATCGTCATCCGCGTCGCCTATCACCACTTCGGAAGACATTGGACCGTCCATCATGCGGGCAACTCAATAATCACGGTTGTGCCCTCGCCAAGCGTTGAAACAAACTGTAAGGCTCCCCTCATCCGCTCCACCATGCTCTTTGCCAGAAACACGCCCAACCCAAGTCCCGTGCCGCCAACTTTCGAAGTCACAAACGGTTCACCAAGGCGCGTACGAATATCCTCGCTAATTCCCTTCCCACTGTCTTGCACCTGGATGACCTGAGTAGCAGCGGCTCGGGTTGCTTGCACCCTAATAGCAGACTTAGCACTCGCTTCGAGTGCGTTTTGCACCAACGCTCTCAAGATATCTACGAAGACATCTCTAGGGACCCGAAGAGAGACTCTCTCGCTACCCGGATCGATCAGCACGCGCGCGCTCTCACTGTCGGAAAGGCGGGAGCGCACCTCAGTAACAACCTCTTCCAGGGTTATCTCGTTAAGTACTTGTCCCTCAAAATCTCCACTGGCGCGACGAAGCCGCTGCAACACCTCACGACAGAGGGAAACTTGACCAGCGATTAGCTGTGCATCAGCGACTAGCTCTGGACGTGCTTGAATTTCTTTAAGCCCCTCCATCATCTCGCCAGCCGCGACCGCAATGGTGCATAGAGGTGTATTCAGTTCATGAGCCGCGGTCGCTCCCATAGCAGTCACGGCCGAGAGGCGTTCAGCCCTTTGCATACGCTCTTGAGCCATCCTCAACTGATCGCGCTGACGATGCATGTCTCTCAAGATACGCGTAAAGAAAAACGCAAGCATGGCAGACACCAGCGCAAACGCGACCCACATGCCTTGCAGATGCAACGATAATGAACTGTCATGGTGGCTACCATGAGAACTAAGCTCTGCCACCGGTACATGAACAAAAAATAGCGCCCCATAGAGCAGCACTGACAGAGCGGCGATGCCCCAGGCCCACCGCTCTCCGAGCAGTAGCGCCGCCAGGGCAACATGAAGCACGTAGAAAAAACCAAACGGATTGGCTGCACCGCCCGTAAAGAACAACAACCCGGTAAGTGCAGCGACGTCGAACAGGAGAATAACGCCGAGCGTACGAGCCGTAATTCTCACGCCGCCGCTTGTCGCCACCCTTCTTTTACTTGAGCTCGCTCTTTGCAGCACCAAGTTGCTTGCTGCACAGGCGAGTAGAATCAAAAACAAAGGAAAGGTCTCTATCCGATCAACAAGGACGTAAGGCGCCGCCAGGACTAGCAACAACTGCCCAACTATCGCGAGCCAGCGCAACCGAACAAGCCAGGCTAGGCTATTCTCGACATCACAAAAGACCACGCCACGGGAAGCCACATCACGCATGCCGACAACGGTCTCAACTCGAGAGCCATTGGTGGTTAAACAGTCACTCATGCCAGGGGAAGATGAATTCATACTCATGACAATCGACTCCCGTAACGCCCCTCAGGTTGAACAATTTCTCGGTGCTGCCTTGAGGCTGTGTAGGGTGGCTCAGGGAATAAGTAAACCCCTTCATCTCAGACGCTGCTCCTGCAACCTACACAACTTCTTGTATTTTCTAGTCAATTCCTGCCATTCTGTCGAATATTGCGGCGAGTCGACTCGCCTTCGACATCAGTTTGAAGGCTGCTACGAGGCAACTATTATATAGTACGCCATAATACCACTGTCATGACGCACCAAAACAACGGACAAGCCCGGCCCGCTGTCACATCGGAAACAGCCGCTGACAGCAAGAATACTCTCATTGAGCACTTTGGCGGTCGATCTCTTCCCTCGGTCAAGCGCTATTTTGCTGACCGAAATCCTTTGGAGTGGCATCGGGAACGAGAGCACCTGTCGATCGAGGACGGACTTGTCATGACTCTGCTTTCCGGAGCACTCGACACGATTCGAGTTACGCGCGCTCTTTCAAAGAGTGACCTACCGGAAGAGCAAAAGATTATATTTCGACCGCTGTCAGGTCGGATTACCGTGGCAAATGGCGACCAGCTGACCACTGCCTGTGCATATCCGATCGCTTCGGTATCGCTGCACCCCAAAATAGGACAAGCGACCCTGCGCTGGCTAAACCGCAATGAGGACTTTGCATCCATGGCAAATCCAGAGGTGCTCGCTGTTCACGATGACATCACTGTAGAAGCACAACGCTTCCGCATTCGCGGCTTGGACGAAACCACTTTTCGCGCCCAACTTCACGAAGGGGTTCTCCCGGGCCAGGAGCGCATTGCACTTCTCACTGAGTTTTTGGCTGGACGCTACTCATCTGCGCCGATCCCTCATAAGCTCGAAGGGATGTCAGATCTGGTGTGGGCGCTTATCCCGAACGAACAGCTCGGAAAATTAAACGTTCGCGCGGCGCCACGTACCGACTCCTTGCAAGATATCCACGACACTCTCTGGTCAAAAATGCATGAGCACTGCGCAATCGTGGGCTCACGCTGGACTGAGGCCGTCGAGTCACTTGGCTCAGCACGAGGCCTGCTGCATGGCACGTTTAGGCCACGAAATGCTGATGCGATAGTTTGGCTTCAGAGCCCTACGAGCTTAGCCCCGAATGGCCAACCTCTCACCCTTGTATGCTCGGGCCCGAAAGATTCAGGCAAATCTGGCAGTCCACGAATTCAGATGTCGTGGCTGCATCACGGCTCATATTCAATTCCAGGGCTGTCTTAGCCTTAGCTTTCAACTAACGCTGGTGGTAACGCTGGATAGTCAGTGTACCCTCTAGCCTCGCCACCATAGAAAGTGTCACGATCGTAACTATTTAGTTCGCTGTTCTGTGCGAGACGTTTGGGAAGATCAGGATTCGCAATAAATAGTCGCCCAAAGGCGATCGCATCGGCACGGCACTCCTCTATAGCCTTTATCGCATCTTCTCGGTCGTATCCTCCTGCTGAAATAAGCACACCAGCGAACGATCCTCTGAACAGCTTAGCAGTCTCAGGCACTCCGGCCAGATTCTCATCCTGGGTCGACGGCAATGCCCGTGGCTCAATCAAATGCACATACGCAATTGCTCTTCTACTGAGCTCACCGAGCACATACGAAAACAGCGCCTTTGGATCGCTGTCGTGCATGTCATTAAAAGTCCCAAAAGGCGAAAGCCTCACTCCCACGCGATCAGCTCCCCATACCTTTTTGACCGCATCCACCACTCCTAGTAGCAGCCGCGATCGCCCCTCAATCGAACCACCATAGCGGTCAGTTCTATGATTAGTTCCATCTTGAAGGAACTGATCCAGCAGGTATCCATTCGCGCCATGCACCTCAACACCATCGAAGTTGGCTTCCTTGGCATTTATCGCGGCCAGAGCATACTGATTCACGATACCGGGAATTTCTTCGGTTTCAAGAGCACGTGGCATCTCAAAGTCAACCTGCTTCCAGTCACTCGTCAAAGTCTTCTTCCCGGACACTCGAAGGGCGGAAGGCGCAACCGGAGCTCCGCCGTCGGGCTGAAACGACGAGTGCGAGATTCTTCCGACATGCCATAGTTGCAGAAAAATTCGACCACCCTGCTCATGCACCGCTTGGGTGACCTTCTTCCAACCCTGCACTTGTTCGACAGAGTGAATGCCAGGCGAGGCCGGATAGCCCTGCCCCTGTGGGCAAATTTGGGTTGCTTCCGAGATGAGAAGTCCCGCGGAAGCACGCTGCGCATAATATTCAGCATTGAGTTCCCAAGGAATGTTTCCCGGCTGCTTACTTCGTAATCGAGTAAGAGGTGCCATGATCACTCGATTAGGGAGCGACAAGGTCCCACAGTCCAAAGGGTCAAACAATGAAGTCATAACAAACAAGCCCTATTAATCTTTCCAATAAGAACTTTACTCCCGCTGTGGAGAATTAGCCTATCTGCAAAAAGTCGCCGCATGACCTCAGAAGCAGCGAGTAACATTTTCACCACTGAGGGCAAAGAGTTTCACAGAGGGGGAAATTAGGTCCTATCCTCTGTGAACTTCCGTGTCCGCTGTGGTGAAATTGGAACGGAGCACAACATCGCGCACAAAACAGATTCAATCTTCTATAGAACCCCCTTCCTAGCTCCACAGCTCAAGCGGAGCCTGCACCAAAAGAGTACGAAGAATGTCGCTCCTCGTGATAATGCCCACTAACGCTTGCGCCTCATTTACTATGGGAACACAACCGATTCTCTCCTCAAACATGGTGCGCGCAATCTCTCGAACCCTGGTATCTTCAGACGCCAACAAAATCGGCTGAGCCATAATCGCCCCGACCTTCTCCTCCGCCCACGGGGTCGGCGGCTCCTTACCTAATTCATGCTCTCGAGCAATGTGGCGAAGGACATCACGATCGGAAAGCATGCCGGATACGGCCCCGGCATCGTCGAGCACTGGAATGTGCCGAAAGCGTTTTTGGGCAAATAGACGCTGTGCCTCCCGCAACGATGCCAAATGCGAAATGGTAACCACAGGGTCGCTCATCATCTCAGAAGCGAAGATGACTCTTCGCCTAGGGGTCTCTCGATGGGCAACTTTCTCGTATGCCGAAACAACCGTAGCCGCTCGAGCCTCCTCCGCAGCCTGAGCACCACCTAGAGCGACTTCTTCGTTGATACTCGCTTGCTTCTGGGCGTCAGCCCAATCGGTCAACGGGGCTGAAGCCGCCACCGGCTGAATGCCTCTTCGGAGCTTGACCGCTCCAGGGGAGTACGGGACGATTCCTGACACTTCGCGCATGTAAAACATAACCGAGTTCTCCGAACGGCATCAGAAGCAACGTGTCACTTTAGAAACACAACGAACTGCTACGCTCTCAAGATTCCGCCAGCACGCCGTCTTCCGAGAATTCATTCTCCGCTTCCTTCAGACGTAACGAAAGGGCACTAAATTCCTCAAAGAGCTGATCAATTTGCTTTCTTGCCGCTGCGGTTTCGCGCGAGAGCTCAGCCAGCTTAAAGACGTCGATCGCATCCCCCTTCCCCGACTCTGTTGCCATGCCGGTTTCGTTCTGACTTATGGTCATTTCGAGCGCGACTATCTTGCGCTCAACGACCGCTATCTCCTTCTGAAGTGGCACCACTCGTCGCTGCCGTTCTTCTCTAATTCGCGCACGCTCCTTACGGTCAAGCACCACCTCACGCGGCTTTTGCGTCTTAGGCTCTTGTTGAGTTTGAGAGGAAGGCTTGGTTTCGCCATCGCCCCAGCCTTCCTTTCTGAGAAAGTAATCGTAATCGCCTTCGACCAAGTGAACGCCCTGGTCCGAGAAAACAACCAGTCGAGACACCAGCGCTCGTAACATAAATTCATCATGCGTCACCAGCAGAACCGCGCCTTCATACTGCTTCAAGCTTTCAATCAGAGCGGCAATAGACTCGATATCGAGGTGGTTTGTTGGTTCGTCCAAAAGCAGCACATTGGACGGTTGTGCGATAAGCTTACCCAACAAGACTCGACTTCGTTCTCCTCCTGAGAGAACTCCAATTTTCTTCAACCCATCATCGCCACCAAACATCATGGTGCCGCAGATAGCACGAACCTTGGTGCGATGATGTTGCGGATTAGCTGAAGACACCTCATCTTCTACGGTAAGTTTCGGTGAGAGGCGCTGGATATTTGTCTGACCAAAATAACCGATACGAGTGTGCGGCGAGGTTCTCAAGGACCCCTTCGAGGCAGTTAGCTCACCAGCGAGAACGCGAAGTAGCGTTGATTTTCCACGCCCATTTTTTCCAATGACACCGATTCTGTCCCCTGGCCGCACCACCAGCCCAAAGTCCTCTAGAATCTTGGTAATGGCGCCGCCCTCAATCTTTGGCGGATAAGAAAATTCTGCCTCTTCAATTTCTATTAGGCTTTTCCCAAAAAATGGCGTGCTCGTGAACCCAAAATCAAGCACAGGAATCTCGGCAAGTTCTTCCGAGATTTCCATTTTTTCAAGCATCTTCATGCGTGACTGCGCGAGACTTGCCGTGCCTGCTTTTGCCTTGAACTTGTTAACAAACTGCTCGACTTCTTTGCGCTTCTTTTCCTGATTAAGCCGGGTTTGTTCGTGAATGGTCTCCTCTTCCGCCAGCAAGTCATAAAGCTTCTGGGTCTTGCCACTAATTCGGCGTGCCTTACCGCGATGAATAATCATGGTGTGAGTGGACACCGCGTCCAGAAATGCGCGGTCATGCGAAATCATAATAATTTCGCTCTCCCACTCGGTAAGAAATCGTTCTAACCAGCGGGCAGAGACAATGTCTAGATAGTTGGTAGGCTCATCAAGCAGCAGCAGGTTCGGCTCTGAAAGAAGCACGCGCGCGAGCTCGACTCGGATCTGAAAGCCACCTGAAAAGGTATTGGCAGGAAGTTCGAATTCTTCGGTAGAAAATCCTAAACCGCTTAGAATTATCTCCGCCTTATACTCTTCATCAATTCGGTCTGGCGGAAGTCCACGACAGGCCTCACGTAGAATGGAAGTCTCTTTGAACTCTAAATGCTGAGAAAGGTGCCCGATGCGGTAGCCTTTAGGGATTATAATGTCGCCCGCGTCTTGATGCTCTTCACCAAGGATCAAGCGCATGAGCGTAGATTTTCCAGAACCATTACGCCCGATAAGCGCCAAACGTTCGCCCGGGGTCAGCGAGAAAGACATCTCATTGAACAGCGTTCTTCCACCAAAGGTCTTTTCGAGATTTACAACTTGGAGCACGAGATCATTCCATCTAAACTATGACTGTTCCTGATCCACGGCGGCCAGCACCGCGCATGACGATTCCCGCACACAACCCTAGGAAACCGACTCTTTGCTGAGAGCCAGGTGGCGATAAGTTGCTCTATGCAGGATTAATGGCAGGACATTACAAGAAATCGAGCACTCTGGCACCCTCGGACGAGAGAAACATTTAATGCCACCTTAGGGAAGGAATATCTCGAAATCTCTACTCTTAAGGGGCACGCAAGCGTTTGGACTTTGAAGCCGCGCCGCCACCGTTTGCCGCGGTCAGAACAATCGAAAGCATCCGCCCTGAGGCAACTCTGAACCGCCCCACACCTCGGTAACGCTGGCCGCGCAGAAGGCGCATCCGAATGGACCTAAGGTCATTAGAGCCGCGTCTGACTACGGCGCTTATCGAATCGAGCGCTTCGCTGCTCACCACTCGTACCAGAAGCTCTACCTCGACTCTTCGCCCTACTCGGTTGGTAGCGAGCTTTACTCGACGAATGATCGGTGCCTCCACTGAGGGAGTTTCGGGGTCAGTCGGCACCTGCACATCATCAATTGCTGGCGGGCTAAGCGACACGTCGGCTGAGCTAAATGCGCCAACCGCTCTACTCCCGCTGGGAGTAGAGCCTGAGAAATCTCGGGCAAAGAAATTAGCAAGCACGCCAGGTGGCACCGCTGGAGCGCCTGGGCCATCTCCTCCTGGAAAACTGGCAAGGGTAGCGCCGCTCAAAGCAAGCGTGGCACTTCCACTTTGGGGCCGAAGGTCTCCGCCGTCGGCGTCTCTCAACTCAGGCTCAAATATATTGACCACATTGTCTGCCTGCAGCTGAGCAAGATTGCAGGTGGGATTCGAGTCCTCACAACCCTGTTCCTCCTCAATCCCGTAAGGAGTATCTGCGCTTCCATTCCAGACGAGGTTCCCCGCGATCACCAGATTCGTGTCGGTACGCTGGGGACTACTGAGGTTCACATCTCCGCTCGGAACACGCGGGCCATATATCGCAAAGTGCTGAGAAGATTCTTGGCCTGTTGGATTATACAGTACGTTATTGAGTATGAAGACATTTCGATTGCCTATGTATTCTGGTTCAAGACGAACGCTCGATGGGCCCCATCCTCCCGCGGCATGATATGCCGCGCAGGTAGCCTCCGCCGCTCCCGTGCTCTCACCATCACAGGTACGTTCACCAAATACCACTTCCAGCATATGCGAGCGCGAGCCCACACGGTAAGCGGTGTTGTGTGCAACCAACACATTGTATCCACCATTGACCCCAAGCGCCGCGCCTTCGGTATCATGAATCAGATTATTGATAACTTTGATATCGTAGGTCTCATAGTGAAGCCACGGTGAGGTCAGGAACTGGAACCCCGTGCCCTGACCCGCAGTAAAGCCTCCAGTACCGCAATTATAAAACTCGTTTGCTTCAACTCTGATGTAGGCAGAACCGCCTTTCACATACGCACACCAGTCCCCGGCCTCATGCACACGGTTCCCAATAATGTGGCCGTGTTGCACCCCCACAAAGTCAATATTGTTGTCATCTGCGAATGCGATGTTGTTATTCTCAATATAGACGTACTGCGATTGATTCACTTTAAGCGTTTCGTGGGCGCCGTCAGTGGTAGAACCACCATTTAAGGTACAGCCACGAATCAGAAGGTGGTCACAGGACTCGCAGTGAAAAGCATCTCCACCACCAGTGGGCGCAATCGTGACACCTATCAGATAGAAGTACTTTACGTTGGCCATGTTGATGTCACGCACGAACCTTACAGAAGTTTGTCCAGGAGCAGCTCGTAGAATTATGGGGAAGCTTGCGGTGCCGAATTTAAGTTCCCAGTAGTTGGGGAGCTCCTCTTCACCATAGTCGCCGTTCATTAGATTGAATCGATACCCTTGGGTAAGGGTCGTCGAGTTTGGGATTTGATTCCAAGCATGCGTTACCGTACGCCATGGGGTTTCAAGAGAGGTCCCTGAGTTTTGGTCCGAACCGTCAGCGGGGTCGACGTAGTACTCAGTTACGGTTGGGCTACCGATGTCATAGGAGTAAGAGTCAAGATTTTGAGCGTGAGCGCGATTAAGCTCTATCGTAAGCATCGCGCAGAAAAACACAACTAACGCGCTTCTGAATTGCATTGAGCCTAATTCGACAAATTCTGTAATCAGCTTAACGGCGAGAAGCCCCGTATCAAAACATTAGCAGCATTCGGCCTAGGTGATTCCTTGAGAGCAATGCGCTGACACACTAGGGGAGCAATCTAAACACAATGGCGTCGTGCCTCAGGAGGCTCACCGCCTCTATTAGCTGATTCTACTTTGCTGAAATAAAGCTCTTCCCGTTCGGTTACCCCGCGATGAATTCACGGCTCTCCGATGGTCGACGATAATCAGTACGGGCAAGCTGCCAGCGCACCCATCGATGCCACGACCAAGACGTGGAGTCTTGTTCGAGAATCCGTTACATTGCTGACAATGATATTCCCTCAGACCTGGACCAAACGCTTGGTGGTCAGCCTTATTCTGATGCTAGCGATTCAAAGCCTCGCCTTTCTCTCACTACCGAGAGTCGTGGCCTCCGGCTGGTTCAAAGCACGGGCGAGTGCCGCCTTAAGCGCAGCACTCCGAAGAAAGGTGAATTTCCGAGGGGAACTAAAGCTTGTGCTCGGACTCTCTCCCACGCTCATCGTTTCAGACTTTTCGATTGAGTCCCCAAAAACCTCTCAGAATGGAGAGACCCCTTCTCCAATGCTTGCGATCAAGCATCTGCTTATCTCCGCTCCCCTTATTAGGAACCTGCTTGGTGCATATCAAATAGAGCAGCTACATGCTTCAGATATTCAAATCGCCCTTAATTCCGATGTGAACGGCAAATCGAACTGGACATTTTCAACCGATACCTCCGACAAAGGGGATGGTGAGGCGACCACAAGTTCATTTCCCGCGATCAAAGACTTTGCGATAGAGAATCTTACCGTATCCCTTGAGGGAGACGGTCCCGCCCGTAAATTTCAATTCAAGCGCTTCAGTAGCCCAAATCTAGAGTTCGACACCAAAGGCACCCTCACCTCAGCATTTACTGCTGACGGGATGCCGATAGTGGCAAGTGGCACAACCTCTTCTCTTAAGGCGTTTCTTGCCGGGGACCCCCTCGACATCAAGATCGATGTGAGACAGGGATCCAACCACCTGGTCGCCTCAGGTGCGCTTCAGCAAAATGGGGATCTCACACTTGAAGTTGATGCCTCCGGTGAGGACCTCTCCACTCTCTCCACGCTGCTTCGAACACGCTTCCCAAAGTGGAAGAACTATCAGGGAAAGTTTCGTTTAACTCGAACACTTGAAGCTCGCGAAGCTCTTAAAATTGAGCACTTGGACGTTACCTTGGATGGAAATCATGTACTCGGTGACATCGAGTTAGTTTTTCAATCAGACGACAGGACCAATGTCTCCCTTAACCTCACCTCCGAGACTCACCGCATTCGAGCCGATGGATTTTATAAAGCTGGAGAGCAGGTCGACCTGAAGGTACAAGCCTCTGGAGCGAATCTTGCGCAGCTGTCGTCGCTAGTTCTCAAGAAACTTCCTCCTTGGCAGGACTATTCGTTTGATGGCCGAGTCAAATCAAGCGCGCTGACACACGGCAATTTCCAACTTGAACATTTTAAGCTTCAAGTAGGGAAGCAGGACCTGCAGGGAGATTTGACTTTTCAAGCCAATCCTATAGTCGTGACTGCTAAATTAACTTCTGATTCCCTCGATCTTTCCGCGATTACAAGCACATCTGGCTCGGAAACAAATCCTCAAAATAGCGAGGAGAGGCGCATCCCTTTTGACGTCTTCCACGCGATTAACGCCGACATCGATATTCATGTTGCGGATTTAACGACGTTCCTCGGACTTGAATTTGCGAACACCCACGTCACCGCCAGCTTGAAAGATGGCGCGTTATCCGTTCCTAAATTTTCCGCAGAGGCGTTCGGCGGCACTGTTTCCGGGACACTTATGGCCGCTCACGAGAAGACGCACGTTACCTTAGATGGCGAGAACATCGCGTCAAATCCAATCGCGCTGATCACCGGGCGAACACCCATTATCGAAGGGAATTTTATGTTCTCGGCTGATCTTAATAGCGTCGGAGATTCACTTTCTGAGGTCCTTAGGACACTGACTGGGCAGATAAGCATTAGCTCTGACGATGCAACGCTGCAGAGCGCGACACTCCGCAGTGCCGGTTCCAGTCTATATGACATCCTATCGCCAATTTTTGGCGAGTCCCGTCACAAGAAGTCTGAATGCCTCCTCTTTAATTATGACCTCCGGAACGGGGTCGCAAAATCCAATGGCCAAGTCATAAAACTTGGCGACGTCTTTATTTTCGGCAAAGGCCAACTTGATTTTCCAAACAACACGATTGACTACAACTTCAATGTGAATTCAAGGACTCCCGCGCTGGCAAGTCTCATTCCTCCGTTTCGGGCGTTCGGAAGTTTAGACAACCCCAATTTTGTTCCAAGTGTCACCGGTGCAATCGCTTCCGCCGCTGACGCGGCCGAGGGAATCGCGGAATCAGCCGTTAGGCTTATCACCGGCACTGCAGATGTTTTGACGGGGAAAAGAAACAAAGAAGTTTCTGGACTTGAAGTCTGCGAAAGGGCGTTCCGAAATGAGCAGGGCAGGATCTCCACTCGTGTCGGCGACGCCCTGTAAAATGAAACTTGGGTGGATACGCCTCCGCATCACTTGGTTTCGTATTGACGTTCAGTGTGTCGCCCTCACCTACACGGCCTAAGAGCGAAACCTTTACACTTGCGAGCTTAGACCTTAGTGCCCTTCCAATGCCGAGCGTTTCATTCAACATTTAACCTACGCGTCGCTTCCACCAAAGTACTCAAAAGGACCCACGCAAGCACGAACGACCGGAAAACACCTTAAGAGTACTTGGAAAATCATCGAAAGAGTTCTATAGATAATAAGAGACTCCCATGTCTCTTATGTGAATACCTTCTCAGACGCCAGCTTTGTCGGGATTCTCCCTTCGTCGGTGGGCTGAGAGGTCGTTCCTCACAGGGGTATATATGCGACCTACCGTTTCTAAAACGATTGTTGCCTCACTGGTAGCATGTTTATTCGTCTGGTCTAGCGCGCTGGCATGCGATTCGTGCCAGAAGGAATTCCGACAAGACATTTTGAATCAGAAAAGCGCCTCGATTCACCAGAAGGAGCTTCTCCAACTGGTAAATCAAAGTGGTTGGACAGAGCCCGGCGTAATGCCTGCGCTCGCACAACCTGCGGCAGAGGCCCTACAGGATACTGAAAATAAGGGTGTCGCTAAACATAAGGCCTCGTTGGGCGAGCCTGTTCGTCCCCCGAAAGCAACTTCATAATCACGGCTTGGCAAAGACGGTCTCCCACTGACCAGCTACGTTGAGCCTGGCACCAAGCCCGATAAGAAGTTCACGGTGTCCATGAGCGAAGGTGAAACCTTCCTTGGCAATGGAGTCGTTTACAAGGGCTTCATGATTGACGGTTCCATTCCTGGACCAACCCTCCTCATGGACGAGGGCGACGTCATAGAGTTTACCGTTAACAACAATGGAACGGTGCCTCACGGCGCGTCCATTCATGCCGCATACACTCAGACCTCAAAGTACTTTGGGAAGATTCCTCCCGGGGAGTCGAGGACGCATCTATTCAGAGCATCGTATCCTGGCGTGTACATGTATCACTGCGCTCCTGGTGGGCATGCCATTCCCGTTCACGTACTCAATGGGCAATACGGCATGATCGTCGTTCGTCCTAAGACCATGAAGTACAAGATGGAAGAGGTTCTTGGGAAAAAGCCAGACCTTGAAATCTACCTGCTTCAGCATGAGCTTTTTGGGAGTGGAAAGGACGCAGTCGAAGGACGAGCCATGTACACTATGTTCAATGGCAAGCTCTTCCGCTATGCCGAGAGCCCAGTTAAGGCAAAACCCGGCGACTTCGTCCGTATTTACTTCCTCAACGTCGGCCCAAACCAGATCTCCACTTTTCACATAGTGGGAATTCTTTGGGATTACGCATACTGGCAAGGCTTGCCTAACCCTGAGAATACCTTTGTCGGAGGACAGTCGGTATTGGCAGGCCCCTCGGACTCCTGGATTGTAGATTTCCGAATGCCTCCAGAAGAAGAAGGTGCCTATTTAATGCTCACACATGCGGTAGGTGCGGCAAGTCGCGGTGCAATCGGTATTTTGCTTGCGGAGAAGGGGGCAAAAGGACCATCTACAATCCTCGCTGACGGGCCGAAGTATACGGCGGAGGAGATGAAGGGTTACAAGGAGAAGGCCGCGCGCACAATCTCGCCTTTTGAGCCAGGCTCGGACGAGTTGCGAAATCCTTGGAAGATGCCGGCGGGAGAGACTAAAGCCCAGGTGACGATTATCGGAAACTCATACTATCCAAAGGTTATCGAGATCCCAGTGGGGTCAACCGTTGAGTGGACCAACGAAGATGTGTTTACCTTCTTTGAGGGCGAGTTTGCCGGTATTCACAATGTGATGGGATTCGTTGGACCTGAGCAGTTTGCGTCGCCGATGCTGGGACATGCGGAGCGTTTCAGCCATACGTTCAACAAGGTTGGCGAGTACCAGTACATGTGCACGCCTCATCCTTACATGAGGGGCATAATAAGAGTGGTTAATCGAAAGTAATGGCTCGGTTCAACCTTGGCACAATTCGTCAGCTATGATTCGTCAACCAAGGTTGAACCAGACCAAGTGTCGTTTTTAGCTAGGACGTTATTATGATTCAGAAGCTAGTAGTGGTGTTAGGAGTAAGTACCCTGGTTACTGTACCTGCATTCGCCGCAGACAACGCGGCGGGCAAGTCCCTCTACGATGTTCGCTGCGCCTCTTGCCACGGCATGGGCGGAGAAGCGGACGGTCCAGTCGGCAAAGCAATGCCCCCAGGCACCATTACGAACCTGAAGAAGGGCCCGTTCAAACTTGGTGCTGACGAGGCCAAGCTTAAAGAGCTTTTCACTAAAGGTGGCGCAGGACTAGCATTATCGCCCTTGATGCCGCCACAGAGCGGATTGTCAGACGAGCAGCTGACCGCACTCACCGCCTACGTTTTGGAGCTTCGTAAGTAAGAAGATTCCCGGCCTCGATGTTGCAACGGCATATCCGATAACGACATAGCCAAGCGCATCGAGGCCTTCCTGCCTGAGCGGTACGCCTTTTAAACTTCCCTTTTCAAACTTCAGGAGTCCGATCTCTCAAGCTCACCAGACAGTACATTGTAGGCCAATCCTGAAGTCCCCGTTCAGTTCACGCTCACTAGGTTGAAATCTTTCTCAAAAGGCATACTCTCCGTGTCATCGAAATCACTTTTAAAACTTCTCGACTCATGTTGCAGCCAGAACACAACTCAACCCCTAACTCTGATAAGGCCTTGATGCTTCCACTTTTCCCCCGGATTGAAGTTGCCGAGTTCGGGGCCGTAGACATGGTTGGTGCCGCCCGACACGTTGAATCAATTTATAGTGAATCAAGGACTAACCTTAAAGTAACCCTGCAGCGAATACACCGCTTGGTTTTTGAAATGCGGGAACCGTTCGGGATCACACAGGCACACTGGCTGAACGAGGCGCCTGCGCACTATCTTGCCCACCTTCACCGCCGTGGAGCGCTCATCGACCACTTCACGCCGAAGGCCCAAGAAAGAATTCTCGAGCTCTCTTCTCACCCCTCCTACAGCCGACTCAGGCAGAGAAGTCGAATGAGAAGCTCCGTTGCTCCGATTGATGAACCAGATTTTATAAAATCAACGCTGGGACCCGAAATAAAGGCCGCGCTAATTACCACGGCGCTACGAAGCTCAACAAAGTGCTAAGCGCCTCGGCGAATCCCCACTTCTGAATCCGCTCATGAACTTTTCTCATTCAAAACGGAAACACTAATTCGCCTCTGACAATCTGATCGAAAGCTCAGCCACCCGTCCGCCAATTGCTTCTGCTGCCTCGCGCTGTTTGTCGTCTTTCATCGTTCCATCTTCAGCAAAAGCATTGTGAGCACTTCCCACTGCAAGCTGCTCGGGAATTACAATCGTTTTAATTCCAGAAAAAATGGTTCTCAACTGAGCGAGGCCTCTGATTCCACCGAGAGCGCCAGGTGAGGCACTAAGCAGCCCCACCACCTTACCGTTGAACTCAGCAAGAGACTCCTTGCCTGGTCCAGGTCGCGAGATCCAATCGATGGTATTCTTCAATACACCCGAGATCGATCCGTTGTACTCAGGAGAGGCGACGAGCAGGCCTTGAGCCCCGAGAAATATTTCCTTTAGTCTTAGGGCGTTTTCTGGGAGGCCCTTATCCTTTTCCAGATCTCCGTCGTAAAGCGGGAGTGGATACTCTCGGAGGTCCAGTACCACGACGTCTGCCCCGGCAGCTTCGGCACCCTTCGCCGCAGCCTTAATAAGCATCTTATTGAATGAGCCAGTTCTGGTGCTGCCCGCGAATGCAATAATCTTTACCTTCATTCTTCTTCCTAAAAATGTTCAATTTGAAATCTTAGTTATCGACTAAATTAGTAGAGAATCGATAGGAAGCGCAACTTCCCCCGCCAGCGGCTGCCGAAACGCAGTATGGAGCTCGCCGTACAAGAAACTTGATTTGCCGAAAATCACTCCTCGATGAAGTCGAGATCTCGCCCAAATGACTCTCCAAGCCGCTGGACCGCGATCATCGCAATCGCCACACTTCCAAGACCCACGATATACCCAGCCCCCACGATACCGACTCCGGGCTTTAGGGCGTCGAACAAAAGGCTTAACAACACCAGCGACCCTCGCACAAAGTTTGGCGCGGTTGTGGTCACCGTCGCTCTTAGGTTAGTGCCAAATTGCTCGGCGGCTGCGGTGATGAACACCGCCCAAAATCCTCCCGCAAATCCCAATCCGCCACAAAGCCAGTACATTCTAGTAAGAGATATCTCTGAACTACTAAGGTAGAGCACCATCATTAGCGCGGTGAGACTTAAAAAAATTTGCAACGCAATGCGGCGACTGCGAAGGATTTGACTGAGTAACCCACTGGCGACATCTCCCAGAACAAAGCCTAGGTAGGCGAAGATTACTGCCCGACCAGCGGTAGGCGTCTCGCTCATCCCGAAAGCGCTGCTAAACTCTGGTGAAAACGTAATGAGAATTCCAACTATGAACCAGATCGGCAATCCCGCTAACAAACATTTTATGTAGCGAGAGAATCGACTCCACGAGGTGAACAGCATGGTGAACTCGCCGCGTCGCACGTCGGCAGTTTGCATCTGTTGAAACATTCCCGACTCAAACACCGCCACGCGAAGGACTAGTAGCAAGAGCCCAAGTCCTCCGCCAATGAAGTAACAGGTTCTCCAGTCGAAAATCTCTGCAAGAAAAGCTGCGGCTATAGCCCCGGAAACTCCAAGTGATGCAACAATCGTGGTTCCGAGACCACGACGGTCCTTGTGCATCAATTCACTGACCAAAGTAATTCCCGCGCCAAGCTCTCCCGCCAATCCGATTCCGCCAATGAATCGCAAGAATGCGTACTGCGGCACTGATTCGACGAATCCGTTCAGAGTGGTGGCCAAAGAATAGGTGACGATGGAGCCGAACAATACTTTTAGGCGACCGTATTTATCTCCGAGCACTCCCCAGAAAACTCCGCCGATCAGCATACCGGCCATCTGCATATTCAGAAGAAAAAGTCCGTCACCCAAAAGGTGCTCCTCCGCCACGCCAAGAGATCGTAGACTTTCGATTCGAACGATGCTGAATAGTAGTAAGTCGAATACATCAACGAAGTATCCAAGGGCGGCGAGAAGAATGGCAGCTTTCACTAGGCTCTCCCGTTAAAAGCACTAAGACCAACGCGAGTCCTTGCAGCTAGGTCATAACTCATCTCTAGCATTACCCGCGGTGATTCAGATAGCGGGCAAGGATATCTCGAGTTTAAGCCACAGGCAGGGAATCAGTCACTCCCTGTTGTTGAAAGCCCGAGCTACTGAGCGGTAAGATTACTGCCTCACCATAGTCCTGCCCGACTACTTCCCATACTCTCCGAAAGGAACATTTAATTGAGGCCCTTAACTATGACGACGCTAAGCAGCTCCCTAGATTGGGGCAATCACAACACAATAAATAACTAGTCGCGGGGAAAAACTGCCCGCCCTATCTGGCTCATAATGCTCAATAAGCGCCATGAGCCTCGATTCGAGGAGGCCACCATAACAGAGATAGACCGTGGCGGTCGCAGTAGGTTGTTACTTTGAGGAGTTGTATGGCTGAGATTACCACGTCGCAAAGAGATCGAAACGATCCCCGTCCAGAGGCAGAAAAAACTACCCTTGATAAAATGAGCGCCGGAGGTGACCGAGCTAAAGAGCTCGGCAAACACGCCGAGCGCCGCGGAAAAGACCTCGATTCCTTTCTTGACGAAGCAAGGCGGCTTGCTCAGAGAACAGGCGGACGAAAAGACGAGCTGCATCTGACCTCAGAGACCAAATCACCTGAACAGAAAACCTCATCCAACCAAGAAACGAAGCACAGCCTCGACAAAGCACAGCACTCACTGCGCATCACAGAGACAGTGCGAACGCTTACTGAACCTGGGAAAGATAGCGAATTCGACGCAATGCGAAGGAAAGTCGCCGGAGGTGCGTTTCACGGTCAACAAGAAGCGCTGGGTATCCAAGGACAACTCAAAGCGTCTATCTTTGCGCTCACCTCGCCCCTTCCTCCGCCTGGGGTGATTTATGTTGATTGGGCCAACTCACTAGATCAGCGCGAACAAATCACACGGGATCTACGCGCTTCCCTAAGTCGTGTTACCGACTCAGACATGGAAGCCGGCGCGGCTGGGGCTAGCGCGACACATCTGTCTAAGAAAGGACCGTTGCACGAAGTGTCGCACAGAAAAAAGACTGCTTAGATCATCGACTCGAAGCGTCAACTTCCATCAAGGTTCCAAGCACTTCTTCACGAACTCGCTAACTAGCGGAGCATCGATAGTAGTCCCAAGCGCCGCGCAGTGCTTACACGCGACATGCGAACTTACCCTATGCGTGGTGGCGTATGCCAAAAGCGCGAAAGGCACCGCTCGCTGGCCAATCCGGCAGTGGATATATACTGGTTCTGGAAGGTCGTTCAGCGCAGCAATAAACTCTGTCGCTTGTTCGAGCTTAAGTCGGCTTAGCGTCACCGGGAAGTGAAAATATTTTAGGCCGAGAGCTTCGGCCTTTCTAGCGGCATCTTCAGGGGCAAACTCCTGCCCTGGCTCCCCTTTGGTGCTCAGATTGATTATGGAATTGAATCCATCTTTTGCTAATTTACCTAGCTGCTCCTCGGTAGGCTCAAGACCGAGGTTGATTCTCTCGCTCAATTTTTCTGGATTCTCTAACATCTTAGACGCTACTCCTTTGCAGATCGAAAAAGACTGAAAATGAAAATTCAGCGGGATTGGCAGTATGGCTTCATGCAAAATCCTTCATGCAGACAAACAAAAACGTCGCACACGGCGAGCTCTCCGCTCGAACACCTCATATCCCACCATCTGAAGAGTTGATACTCCAGCACTCCGCACACGAATCTCTTCGGAGTCGCACGGCTCTATGCTTGCGAGTATTCTGGTATGATTTCTGCAATGGAAACTTCACAAAAAAAGCGCGTAAGAAGTTTCCTACCTAGCGCAGATTTTGAAGCTCAACACTATCAGGATGTTTCGCAAGCGCTTCATCGAGTACCTTCTTCGCTTCCGCAGTCTTGCCAGCATCTTGCAGCGCAACCACAAACACATACGCAATCCGTGCTTGCTCAGGCCCAAGTTCCACCGCCACTCGAAGTTCATCAAGCGCTTTCGCCTTACTACCCTGGCGAACGTAGAGCAGTCCAAGTGCAAAATGCAGTTCTGCGTTTTTAGGCTGATGCTTCAGAGCCTCGATGAGCACCTGCTGCCCCTCCTCGTCTCTATTCAGAGAACGCAACAAGTCCGCTAAATTTATGTACCCTGGCACAAACTGTCGCTCGAGCCGGATAGCTGTGCGATAAGCTTCTTCTGCCTCCTTGTTTTTTCCCTGAGCTAGAAAGAAAAGTCCTAAATTTACTTGAGCCTGCGGAGTTTCGGCATTCACACGCTGAGCGTTGAGGTACTCGTTGCCAGCTTCCCGCAACGCCGCATTCGTCTCTGGTGACAAAAGATCGTCACTCACGGGAGCCAACACCAAGGCCGCTTCGATTCTCACCGCGAGCACTGGGTCACTAAGTAACGGAGTCGCCAAAGGAACTCTAATCTGCGGAGGTGCATTCTCTAGCGTTCGCACAGCAGCGCTTCGTACTAGGTCGCTCTTGTCAGACAAGCCACGCTTCACCGCTTCAATTGATTGAGGATTAAGAAAGGGCTGAAGCTCGGCCAGGGCGGTTGCGCGCACTATCTCTGGCTTGTTTCTATCGTCGACTAACGACATGAGCTGAGGCACTACTTCTGCTTTACCCTTTCTCGCCGCATCGAAGATGAGACCAAAGTGCCCTGAAACTACGGGACGCGGTCCGTGCCTCTTGAGCAATTGATCATGTGACCACTCACTCGTCTTATCTGTGTGACAGCTCAAACAAGCGTCCGGGGTACCCAGCGCTTTGGAGAGTGCCGGCTGCGGAATCCTAAAACTATGATCATGGCGCGTATCGACTAACATGTAATTCTTGCTCGGCATGTGACAGCCCGTACAGGCAGCGCCACTAGTGCCTGTCTTATGAAAGTGATGAGACGGCTGATCGTATTTGGTTGCTTGATGGCACTGAGCACAAGTCGCGTTCCCTGGGGCACGCAGTGTGCCTGAGTGCGGATTGTGGCAATTCGAACAGGTGACTCCGCTTTGATACATCTTGCTCTGCAAGAACGACCCGTACTCATAGACTTCATCATTGATCTGACCGTCTGGATAGTAGAGGCCCTCAGACAATAGTGCTGGCAAATGCGTGTCGAGCAGTGGACCTCCGTGAGCGTAGTCTTCGCTCAACAGCGAACGACGCGAATGGCAACGGGCACAGGTGTCAACCTCTTCGGCATTCGCCGAATGAGATGACGGAAGCGTCTTTCCGGAGCTTGCATCATGGTTAGCGACAAACTTTGATAACTTCAAGCTGTGCTGAAATCCCGCGTGAGGTTGCGCCGCCGCACCCTCAGGACGTTTGGCCCACTCCATATGCGAAGACGCAGGACCGTGGCAGGCCTCACACCCCACACTGACTTCAGACCAAGTAGTGTCGAATTTGAGTTTGGCAGGGTCGTAATTCTTTTTGACATTTGTGGAATGGCATTCTGCACACATGTAGTTCCAATTCTGTCCGAGCTTCGTCCAGTGCAAAACGTCTTTGTGATCAACTTTCTCTTTTGGATAGAGATGGAACCAGCGCTGACCGCCGTCGGCTTTGGGGCGAGCGTCCCAGGCAATACTTAACGCTTGAAACCTCCCTCCAGGAAATTTGATCAGATACTGCTGAAGCGGATCCACGCCGAACGTGAACTCAATCTGATAATCTCGTAGCTTACCATCCGGACCATCGGTTCGAACAAAAAACAGATCGCCCTTTCGATAAAACCTTGAAGTAATCCCCGCATACGTGAAGGTAGCGTTATTGAAATCGCCCAGGACCGTCTTAGACGATGCGTGCTCCATGGCGCGCTGGTGGTGAGATCCAGCCCATTCCTTACTTTCTTGGGAGTGACAGTCAGCACAGTCAGCCGAGCCGACATATGTGGGCTCAGAGTTTTGGGCCTCAGCAAAAGGCTCAACGAGAGGGGTGACGAGATTACCCACCGACAGCAGCAGCGCACCCAACAATTGCACGCTGCCAAGACGATGCCTAAAATATTCAAGCATCTTATTCACTAAATCTAATTTGGGAATATCTTGGTCCAGTCATCCTTCATGCTGACCACTGACCACCCCCTCTTCGCCGCCTCATCTAGTCCTTTATCCAACTTACCAATGCTCGATTCGCGATCATATTGCCACTCGCGTGTACTGTCATCGTGGTGAACATAAAGGGCGAAGCGCGGACCGGCACCAGAGGTCGTCCATTGCAACATCTCAAGGTCTCCATCTGAGTTCCCAAACGCTGCAATGGGCCGAAGTCCGATGTGTTGCTGAATTCCGACCGGCTTACCTGCCTTATCATCGATGAAGTTCAGCTCTGGGAGTCTCACTAGAACGGGCTGCTCTCCTCGAAATTCTAGTTTTGTCTCGATGCTACTACCGACTACCTGCTCGCGCGGTATTCCATACACCCGCTCGGCCCATGGGCGCATAAACTCAACGCCGCCGCCCGAAACAATAAAGGTCTTAAAGCCATTAGCGCGCAAGTAAGTCAACAGCTCGAGCATCGGTTGATACACCATTTCTGTGTAAAGGCGTTTCGTCTTGGGGTGTCTTGCACTCTCAATCCAATCCGTTACGATCTTTTCGAAATCGTCGGGCGTCATTCCGGAGTGCGTCGCCATCACCATTTCTAGCAATGAGTGCTCACCACCCTTAAGGGCGCCTTTCAGATCCCCTTTCAACACAGAAGCGTAAGGCTCAGTCTCGCGCCATTCAGGATGTTGTGGCGCAAGCTCTTTGATACGATCAAATGTAAATAAGGCTTGAACGTACATCGGCTGCTCGGCCCAAAGCGTTCCATCATTATCAAAAGTGGCGATGCGCCCTGAAGGCGGCACAAAATCGCTTGATCCAACCTTGGTCACCTTCGCGACAAACCCAAGTATGGCCTGCTTTGCAGCACGATTCTTCCAAGATGGCAGCGGATCCTCCTGGGCATGAAGCATGGCACAGAACAAAATTGGAAATACTAATGCGCTGAGCACAGCCTGGAAAAAAAATATGTGCGCGCTTCTCGTCATGACGCCTCATTTCGAAAGTAAAAATATGAGAAAACTCCCCACCGTCCAGTCCCCGGAGGATGGTACGACGAAGAACAATTCTGAATCGAACTGGCTGCACGACTTACGCCGTGCAACCAAGAGTAGTCTACCTACCACCCCCGACGTTTCGAAGCTGCTCCTCAATCTTGCTCAGATTGAAGGACCCAGGCTTTTGGCTAGGCGGAAACTCCTTCATCGTCATAAGAAACTTCGACGCCAGACCCTGAATCGGCACGATCACAAACGGCCGGTCCAGAAACCAATCGTTATAAGTATTCGCGTTGTGCTGTGCCTTCTCAAAAGGATCACGGCGTAAATTGAAGAGTAGAGGCACGCGCAGCTCAGTAAATGGTTCCCGCCAAACACCAAAGGCTTGACCTCGATTTTCTAGGAACACCACTTTCCAGTCTTGGTATCGAGCAGCCACGATTTGACCATCGTCATTAACGTACCAGAACTCATTTCGAGGTGACGAATCGACTTTCCCGCTCAAGTAGTCAAGTTGGTTATAGCCATCGATATAATTCTTATATGGTCGCCCATTTATCGAAGTCCCCTTAAGTAACTTCTCCTTAATATCAGAAGCTCCTGCTACCGCCGCAAAGGTAGGCAGCCAATCTTCGTGTGCCACAATTCCGTTCAGAGTCACTCCTGCAGGGAAGTGATCGGGCCAACGAACGAAGGCTGGCACTCGATATGCGCCCTCCCAGTTCGAGTTCTTCTCGCTACGAAACGGAGTCGTTCCCGCGTCTGGCCAAGTGTTGTAGTGCGGTCCATTGTCTGTCGAATATTGAACAACAGTGTTATCCGCAATGCCAAGCTCGTCGAGTAGCGCGAGTAATTCTCCTACCCTCATGTCGTGCTCGACCATGCCGTCGCTGTACTCATCTTGACCAGAAATGCCGACGTGGTCAGCTTTCACATGCGTGCGAAAGTGCATGCGAGTACCGTTCCACCAACAGAAAAAAGGCTTCCCCGCCTTGACCTGGCGCGTAATGAAATCTTTAGCGGCAGCGACGGTCTCCTCATCAATCGTTTCCATCCGCTTTTTGGTGAGTGGGCCAGTATCCTTAATCTTCTGCTTCCCGACCTTTCCAAAGCGCGGATCTTCGGTCGCGTCATCCACATCGGTAGCCCAGCTATGCATAACTCCGCGAGGACCAAAGTTTTCGAGAAAGGTCTTGCCGTTAGCAAGCTTCATGTCGCGCGGATAGTCGCGATTTTCGGGCTCTTCCTCTGCATTCAGGTGATAGAGATTCCCCAGAAATTCATCGAACCCGTGCATCGTTGGCAAATGCTCGTTGCGATCGCCCTCATGGTTTTTGCCGAACTGGCCGGTGGCGTATCCCTGCCCCTTGAGAACCGTCGCCATCGTCACGTCGGTCTTCTGCCAACCCTGTGGAGCGCCTGGTAGTCCTACTTTTGTCATCCCAGAACGCACCGGGACCGATCCGCCAATAAAGGCAGCTCGCCCAGCAGTGCAGCTCTGTTGTCCATAATAATCGGTGAAACTCACACCTTCGTTAGCTATGCGATCAATGTTTGGCGTCTTATATCCCATCATGCCGCGGCTGTTGTGGCTGATGTTCCATGTGCCAATATCATCCCCCCAAATCACTAGAATATTTGGTTTGCGGGGCTGCTTATCTGCGGCAGAGGCAACACCTCCAAAATTTGCGAGCATGATAAAAGCGGAGAATATTGCTAGGCCCGTGCCTGATATCCCTCTCTTCAATCGCATAATCCTTCGTCTCCCAAAACAATTCGGATTTTTTGCCACACCCCACCGGTGTCTGCCGGACAGAGAATGCCACTGGACAAAGGCACCATAACGTACCTTTACCTTAAATCTCAACTCCTTAGCGGCGCAGCGCCTATAGCGACGAGCGGCGTTATTTGAGCAATCTAAGGAAGATCTAATAGGAAGCGCTCGAGCGCTTTAATAGGCGACTTTCCTGTGAGAAAGCGTCATAGAGGCCTAAAGCCCAGCAATGGGAGAAACTACGTCAAGACACAGCGACTCAAATTGCACCTTCGAGGGTATCCGTATCCGCGTAGCATTGTTGCCACACGGTCGCACTCAATAGCGGCAGGGAGCGAGAGATTGTTGAACTCTCTCGTCCCGGCCGCCCGAGGGAGGGCGATTACAAACGCGGCAAGACGATGCTGGTGGTTTCTCGGACGATCCAAAACCTCGTACTAGAATCGCTTTCCACAACTCCAATCATCACCCCGACAAGATCTCCCTCGTGATTTAGAATCGCTCGGCCTGAGGCACCTTTCAGTGCTTGGGCTTGGTCGACGCTTTTCACATGAAAAAGCTCCTTGGGGAACTGAGTCGTGCCGAAACTTTCGTTTCTCTGCAAGACTCCCGACATCTCGTACTTGACTCCAACGGGGTAGCCTTGCAGCCACACCCGCCTCAAGAAAAACCCAAGCTTCAACCTCACGTTTATTCCCCCGGTCGAGGAAGTCCACACTCCTACCTCAGACGACCACGGAGCGGTGAAAAGCTTTTTTGCGGATGCGGTAGCCACCCATAATATAGATCTCACTTCTTATGATTTCTTAATTTACATTATCTATGTTCCCGAGGTGACAAACGACCCACATTTTGATCGCTCATTCGCAGCGAGCACTGATAGCTACATCTCATTTCCTCTGTATCACTCGTCAATTGTGCAAAATGAAGGTTTCCTCACTGTTGTTCACGAAATGGGACATAAGACCTTTCAGGCAGCTGACCTGTACAACGGTTTCGCACGGCAATACCCGCTTGGTGTTCCCGATCCTCAGAGATTCCCTCAGGGCATCGCCTGCATTATGGGCAAGAAGTTCGGTAGCGAGATAAGGAGCGGCAATCCCGCAATTGCCCTCACCTACTCGACTGAGACTTGGGAAAGTAGCTTTGCCGACCGCGGACTCGATCGTTTTTATACTTCTGACCCGGCTAACTTAGGTCTGTGCGTCGATTTGATAATTCGCATACTGGACAATAACCCAAATCCAAACTGCTCCTTGGCAGAATTTAATTCAAATGA
The DNA here is from genome assembly GCA_041739995.1 of Bdellovibrionota bacterium. Taxonomy (GTDB): domain Bacteria; phylum Bdellovibrionota_C; class UBA2361; order UBA2361; family JBGSMV01; genus JBGSMV01. The sequence continues at coordinate 5,369 of JBGSMV010000013.1, read as the reverse complement.
GTGCGGCACTTGCATAGCAAAAAACTACCTAACCTGCGCCAAGCTCCTCACCATTAGCGGTCGGGCGCGTGGCCCCGGCGCAGTCGGAATTTCAGGAATATCTGTGGACGCGGCAGCACACGGAACGACCACTACCGATGTGAACGGAGATTACAGCTTTTCTGAGGTTCCAAAGGGAACAAAGGTTGGTGTATGGCGCACGGCTGCGATAGCAATATTTCATCCAGAATTATTCGCGTGAAACTTCCCATAAGAACCCGCACACGCGCCCACGGGCGCTAAATCCTGCGGTCTAGCATATTGATGTAAAGAGTTTGATTGAGCACTATGGGTACACCCACGCCAAACGACGCTGGGCTATGAATCTCAAACGCCTAAAAGGCCCACGCCTATGACAAGTAACCCTAAAAACCCTCTTGAGGGAAAGACCCTCGAAATGATGGTGACCGAACTGTTCGAAGCTTACGGATGGGAGGCACTCGCCGACAGAATCCCGGTCAACTGTTTCCGATTCGACCCGAGCATCGGCTCGAGCCTAAAATTCTTGCGCAAAACTCCTTGGGCGAGAACTCGCTTTGAAAAGCTCTACCTCGAACACATCAGCGCTGGCCGGAAGGGCGAATTGAACAAGGAGTGATTCAAAGCTCTCTAGTCCGTTACTCGCTTCGACCTTCCCTACCACGGCAATATTGACACATTAGAAGCAACGCCCACCTGTTCGCTGGCCACAGTACTGAACACCTGCACGAACTGTTGAGACCAATTCGCGATAGTCTTCCGCGACCAACCATACTCTTCAAAATCGCGATAGTTAGGCAGCACGCTTGCGGGGTCGTTCTCACGATCCTTCATTTCGGCAAGAACAGCGCCACTTAATCCATCGGTGATTTTCATTTCGATGGCGATTGTGCCAGCAGCGATCTCCCCTCCGGCAGCTTGAACACCAAGACCAGCGGCTTCCTCAACCAGCTTCGATCCAGGAATAATCAATCCTCCGACATCCGCCACGCCGTTGACACCGACTCGTGTCGGGGAAAGTTCGATCAACGATAGTCGAAGCACCATTGTTCCAGGACCAGGCCTGTCTTGAAGCTCTAAATTAGTGGAAGGATTTGCCTTTATAGACTCCATGAACGACGTCCTCAGTAGGTGAGTAATCTCCTGCACATCCTTCTGGTCAAGATCACCGTCACCCACCCACTGCCCTCTTTTGTTTTTGGTCTTGTTCAAATAGGTAGTATCGACCACGGCTACAAAGATTTTTCTCGGTACATCAGAGCGCGCCATAATATGGCCTGGCTGAGAGGACCACACCGCGTCCCAGGGCGCATGCTCATACCAGGGATGAAGCTCATCGCCGTATGCAAGAAAAGGTGTGGTTGGCGCCGCGGGCGCTTTCAGCGAGGAGCACCCCGTCATCGCAATGACGGTCGCCGCGGAAAAACAAAGGAGGGCATGGTTAAGTCTATTTTTCAAATGTATTCGACCTCTTTGAATTAAGAAATCACTATAGTCTCCGCCTAGCGAAGCGCTCTGTTTCGCCATAGGACCATGAACTGAAACGGAATGAAATATCTATCACAAGAGGCCCTCCTTCCCCTGTTCAGATGCATGCAGACATTCAATTCTTCGAGGATGCCAATCTAGTCGAGAATTGATACCTTCTCTTAGACTGCCTTCGAATTACTTTCCCCTGACCAATACCTTGCCTATCCTCGTCATGTTATTAAGGGCACGAGCTGTTCTCTCGAACCGATTTTGTTGAGTTGATGTTATGATACGTTTTAGAAAGTTCAATTTAGCCCAAGCGATTCTTGGTGGTTCACTTGCGATAGCTTTGCACTCAACCTCTCCGTGCAGTGCTCAAACCGCGCTTGAGCCGCCGGAGCAGCAGCTCGCCGAGATCGACCAATCGGAAGATCGCGCTCTCGGTCGAATCGTCGGAGTCGCTGAAGAGTTTTGGGACACCACCGAGGCCGGCATAAAGGAGGAAACTGGTAGAGAGCTACAAGACCTCAAGGCTCAAGAGTCGCCTCGAAAGATTCCAGTGTCCCCTTCTTCTTCGGAGCCTCGCCCTGCAAATGAGAGCGATTCGATCGCAGACATCGAGGCAGAAGTCGACCAATTGGCCGAATCAGCGCAGGCGGATTGAGCAAAGTTGAAGATCTAGCGTTTTGAAACACCAGGAATCCAGCTCCATAGAGAGAAGACAGACTCCTCATCTTGATCGGACGCTGAAGCTACCCCTGAATCTCCGCCTTTTTCATGCCGCCTTGAGAGTCATAGGTTACACGAAAAACAATGTATTCATTGCTGGAGATCATGCCTTCCATAGGCACTCCGACGACGTTCCAAATTCCCAAAGTACCGACCGTCAAGACACCTTGCAAAAACGATCTTAGCGTTGAGCCCTTCTCCCGTTTTGCGCGGTAGGTCTCAGAATAGCCTCCATCAGCTAACTCTGTGCGCCCGACAACTTCCGGACCTAACGCGAGAAAGCAATCTCGGTCGGTACATCTACGAATTTGGGATGGAGTTACCCCAGACTGATGCGCCGCCATTCTTGCGGCAGAAAAACATCCGGTCAGCGAGAGAGTCAAGACGATCGTAGCAATGCACTTTAGAGAATGGTGTTTCATATCTTCCTTAGTTGAATGCCAGGCCGAAATCAGCCGCGCATCGAGGACACTGTAAAATCAAACATCCTGTATATCAACGCCTGACTTCGGTCGACTTCGCTATGAGCTTATCTTCGAAATCGGTAAGAACGGGCGGGATCATGGATGCACGCAGCGCATTCAACACTGCAAGGACATCAATAATTTCCTGCGTAATAGCGCCCGCGACTGGCGGAAGGTAGCCAGCTGCCGCAAGGAACATACCAAAGATACTTAATCCCATTCCGCCAACGGCACTTTGCAAGGCGATGGTTCGCATGCGCCGTCCAATGTGCAGTAGTTCATCTACTTGCTCTAACGAGCTATCCAAGATTACCACTCCAGCAGCTTCTGCTGTGACATCACTCCCCTGCCCGAATGCAATGCCGACCGTAGCGGCAGTGAGGGCCGGAGCATCGTTGATCCCATCGCCCATAAATACAGAGTTGGCGCGCTTCGTTTCTTCTCGCACTAAAGCTAGCTTCTGTTCCGGACTCTGGCTCGCATGCACCTCAGTGATGCCAACCTTTTCAGCCAGGTAACGCACCTCCGTCTCCCGATCTCCTGAAACAAGGAGGATGCGGTCAAACCCGTGCTTCGGCTTTAAGTGCCGGATAAAAGACCGGCCTTCAGCGCGCGGTTCATCTTGAAATCGAAAAGTTGCCGCATAACTTCCGTCAATAAGGACGACGCATTCCAAGCCGCCCGCAAGCGGCGGGAGCAACTGCACCGACGAAGGGAATTGGGCAGCATACTTCTTCCGGCTAGTAACTTGGATGCTCCGGCCACCTATAATTCCGCGCAGGCCCTCGCCCGGCTTCTCGCTCACTTCTTGCGCCTTCTGCAAAGGAAGATTTAAGTCCTTAGCAGCCTCGATCATGGCGGACGCCAGTGGATGACGCGAATACTTTTCGAGGCTCGCCACCGATCCGAGAACTTCTTCTTTTGTAAATCCGCCGTCAGCGATAATTTCTGTCAACTTCGGTTGCCCATAAGTCAGAGTTCCCGTCTTATCGAAGATGGCGACACGACACGTATCAATTTTTTCCAGTACGGCCGGATCCTTGATGATGATGCCCCTTCGAGCGGCCAAAGATATCGAGCTGATGATCGCCACTGGAATCGCTATCAAGAGGGGGCACGGCGTCGCCACAACCAGCACGCCTAGAAATCGTGAGACTTCACCGCTGAAGGCCCAGGCAGCAATCGCAATTACTATTGCCAAAGGGGTGTAAATCGCACCAATTTGATCCCCAAGGCGCCGGAGCTGCGGTCGCCGCTGCTCTGATTCACGCATTACTTGCATGATCTTGGCATAACGCGAATCCACGGCCGTTTTGTCCGCTCGAATTGTCAGCGCACCGTCGCCATTGATGGCCCCGGATAACACGCCAGCCCCAGTGGCCTTTGGGAGCAGAAATGGCTCGCCCGTCAAATAGGATTCATTCATGGTGCTCTGACCTTCGATCACCACACCATCGACCGGGCAGGTTTCATGCGGGAACACCACGAGAATATCGCTGACTTGCACGTCAGCAAGAGGAATGTCGCCGACACCCCCTTCTCCTTTACGATGTGCAAAAGCTGGCATGCGTCGAGCAAGCGCGTCGAGTGCGAAGGATGCGCGTCGCACCGCAAAAGCTTCGAGTGCCTGTCCGCCAGACAACATGAGCACGACGAGGGTGCCCACGAGATACTCACCAAGGATTACTGAAGTTACAATTGAAATTCCGGCCAGGAGGTCGGAGCTAAACTTTCCGCGTGTCACGTTTTTTAGGAGACCGATTACCAGAGGCGCCCCACAAAGCAGTGCGAGCAAAAGGGGAATCTCATGCGAAGGCAAGAAGAATACAGAACCAGTGGTTTGAATTCCGAATCTCAGAAAAAGGTGAAGCCCGGTCGCCAGAAGTGACATGGCGGCAATCGCCCCCTCCTTCGTGCGAAGGGCGGCAATGAAACTCGACGTCAGATTTTTCATTCTTTGTGCGGTCCGTAAGCGCAAACACTAATGCAGAAGAGATATTTAGAATGTATCGATGGTGGCGCCACATCAATACTGGCACCAGATTAGCTCGATAGGACCAGCTCGGTCCACCCCAGGCTCCGGCGACTGCCGCCCATGCGAGTGCCCATGAATATGCCCCCCCATTTTTCTCAGTGACCTTGCGCAATGATATCGGAACTCAGCCGTCAGAGATTGTCGGTGACCGCTTGTGGCCCAGCTGGTTGATTATCTTGGGGGACTTAGCCATCGCAGACGCAGGGCAAGCGATGCGTTCAACATGAAATTTGTCTCAGTGAGCGCAACCCTCCCACACCACGCTTCCATCGCTTCCTCGCATTCAATTCCGAAAAGAAATTTTAAGCTGCCACCGGCAGCGCTGGCGGATAAGTGCCTGAGGGAAAGACGACATTAGGCTCTCCCTGGCGGTAGCGCCGAGAGCAGTCCTTATAGAGAAAATACAAGTTGAAGTACCACTGACGGCACTCTGCTCGCCTTTGATTGCAGACAGACAGAACCCGAGGACGATGCGACTCTGCAGTACTAGTCTTCGTGCTCCGAGGCACTACGCCTCTTCTGGTTTTTAGAAGTGCTTCCTTGCCCGCAAATCCAAGGCCCTTGGCATAGCGCTCCTTAACCACTTCCTGGCGCCTAGATTCGAGCTTCTGCCCCATAAGAAGCGCATACTCCCTCTGAGACAGGTGCTCATA
>JBGSMV010000077.1:0-40490 GCA_041739995.1 Bdellovibrionota bacterium | reverse complement strand
ATTCCAACCGGGCTCTCCGGACTCTCGCTCTAAGCCAGTTCCTGCCGCGGATTTCGTCCATTCTTTACAACGAGAGACGAAGCGACGATTCCCTCCTTCTCTAATGTTTGAGGGGAAATTCAAGGTTGGAGATACCACTGTTCCGCGCTGCACCATGCAGGAGGAACATGACGTACGCTTTTTGGCCATTAACATTCCTGCCGATGAGTTAGGCGCCCTGGCAAGAGGCAAAAACAATACCCCCTGGTCGAACGGTCAGTTAGGTAGAGGTATTCTCGTTGATATCATTGAGTCAGGAAAAGAACGTAGCCTTGGGGCGTTTAAGATTTTTGCCGATGAACAAAGTTTCACTCTAGCAGTGGTTTCTATCGGCCAGGGGCGGCACTACCGCGAATTCGGCAAAGTCAGAGAGAGTAGCTTTCTACGCCTATCTTTACCCTTAGTCCTGCATAGTGGACCCTATCGAGAGTCAGCAAACGAACATCTCATGGACCGACTGGCCAAGATGTTCGAGCTAGTCCAGACCGAGGGTCTTAAGATCGGTTCTCTCTGGGCCCGCAAAGCGGCTGAATTTGAAGCGCCGAATCTTTCCGAAGTTACCTTCGCAAACCACGCCCCCTTTCCTCCCTTCATAGCAAGAGCCTTTCTTGAAGACACTTTGCGCGAGCGTCTCGCTATAGACATAGGGAACATTCAATTTCCCCGTGAGCTTGCCCCCTGCGAAGACCGCGCAACGAGTCTTTGGCTTAGAATTCCCATTAAGGCGAGCCTTATCTCTCATCTCCTTATGTGTGAGGAAGGAACTCCTGCCGGCGCTTTGGGAGCACTCGACGACCTACGCTTTTCAGTGGAACGCGAGCTGGATCAAACAGAGCTGAGCGAGAATGTTCGCGTGCTTCTTACTCCATTCGCGAGCCGGATGTCCGATGAGGTCGGCCAAGCTGAGACCTCCTCTCATCAAGGCCCAACCGAATTCTTGGAACACCAGCGCTACGCGCTTACCTTTGAACTCTACTTCGACGGAGACCGAGGCAGCCAAGAGCTTCAAAATCGGCGGCAGATTACCCTCACGACGCTTTTCCAAGCGCTTGAACCGTTTAAGGACTACTTAGGTAAGTAGCGCCTACGCCCTATTGAGATCCCGCTAACGCTTCAACCAGCCTATGATCATGCAAGGCTTCCGCGGCCGCTTCCGCCATTGCTTGTGCGAAAACGCCCTCGATACGATCAGTAGAGCCAATCGGATGCTCGACAGAGACCGCCCCACTATAGCGCGCACTGTAGAGCTGAGGACCACCTTCTCGTGAAATCTTTAATCGAACACTTGCTCGCGCCTCCATTTTCGTCGAAGGGAAGCCAGGCTGAATATCAATCATCCAGTCAATCAGGTCTGCATCGATGGTTGCCCCTTCGTAGAGTGATGGCCGAACTCCGCCCTCTCGAAATTGGGCTTCAAAGATCTTTCGTGCCGCAACAGCTGGATCTGTTTCAGGCTCAAGCTTCCGTCCGTTGATATCCGCAACCTCACGCTGAATTCGCTCGTCAACAAAAGTCCCCCAGCGCACCCGCGTTCGCTCAAGGTCGGGCGAAAGCTTATCAACGGAGACTACCTCAACATTTGCGACTGAAAATCTCTCTCCTAATCCTGGCGCACAGGCACTGACGTAAACACCGCACCAGGCCAGCGCACAAGAAATGAAAATAGTCTTTAATCCGGAAACCTTGGGCAAAAGATTCACTGCACACTCTCCCATACTAAATTTTTGAAGGTCCTTGCCTTAAAATGCTCTGCAAGGATCGATCTAGGACTGAGCTTTTTCGACACAGTACTGAAATTATACGAGAGGCACACGAGAATTCTTTCTAGAAGCATCCAGGGAGTCCTCGGGTTCAATGGCGTGAATACAGGAGCGAACCGTCGTACTGAATTTCATTTGTCTCTTTCTGCTGCGCTTAGCTGAATTCGACTTGCGACTGCAAGTTGTAGCATCGATTAAGTAAGTGTTCAGGGTTTAGCGCAAGCGCCTTACGGGATGGGGACCTGCTTCTGTGTAGGTTGTGCCCCCACGTCCCAACACTATCGAAAGCCCGCTCATTAGACGGCCTTACTTCGAATTGTCATGCCTTGCTGCCTTCAAGTTGCGTTCTAGGCAAGGTCCACCTAAAGTTGTGGCATGCAACTTCCAGATAACATTAGTGTACACCCCTCGGGTCGCATCGCTATGGCGTGGGGAGTCCTGTTTCTCTCGCTCCTCGGTCTCAAATCCTATCTGACCTGGGACTGGGAGTATTTCGAGTTAAGCTATCGCGCCTTTCTTCTCTTGGGCATTGGTGTGGTCGGTTATCAGTATCTCGCTCGAGTGACGAGCGTCTATTCTATAACTCCTCTCGAGATCTCACTCTCGGTCGGCATATTCTCAAAGCATCGGCGAGTGGCTCCCCTTAATCGCATAACGAACTTCGAGATTGCGAGGCCATTTCTTTTGCGGCTTTTTGGTCTGGCTGATCTCAATATAGACACGGCCGGTGGGGCTGAGATCGAGCTGGAACTTCATGACATGAACCTATCTGATGCTGAAGGTTTTAGTGCTTTTCTGAACTGGCACATCGGACAGCAAAAGGTTTCTGACGCCGATGAAAATCCAGCGCTGCGACAGGCTCGAGAGACCGCAGTATCGGCACTCTCAAATGCCGCTGATTCACCGCAGAACGGTCAACAATCATTCGAATATGACTCCGCCGCCAAGCCACAAGATCGTCAACCCCTCCCCCACAACTCTTGAGCTCTTAGTCACCACTAAAGGGGACAGTGACGTGCCCCCCGTGCGTCTAAACCAACCTGAAGTTAGTTTTTCTCCTCAATTGTGACAGGGGAGAGAAAATCGTGAGGAGTCTGCACGATGCGGAGTCTGGCGTCTCAGTTGCGCATTTGTGCCGCTGGTACGGGATGAGCGATGCGGCATTTTTCTTTTAGCGCCAGAAGTTTGGTGGGTTAACGGTGACCGATCTGAAGCGGATCAAGTCGCTTGAGGAAGAGAACCGGAAGCTGAAAAGAGTCGTTGCCGAATAAGTCCTTGAGATAGATGCGGCTAAGGATTTGCTCACAAAAAAATTCTAACGCCTGAGGCTAAGCGCAGCACGCGAGCCTAATGAAATTGATTGGTCAAATCTCTGAGAGCAGCAACCAGCAAAAATTACTGCTTCGTCTTGCTCGTACATCAAGAGGCATGGCAGTCAAAGTAAAAGAGCGGCTCCTTGCGCTTTGACCTGCGCATCCACATCCTTAAGTGCAATTGCTATCAGACCCTCAAGGTGAGCAGAGAATCCCCCTGCCTTGTTCTGAATTTTCGCTACCGCCCACAGCGCATGGCTACGAATTACAGGGCTAGGGTCCTCGCGAACACAGTCCGACAACTGATCTACTAGTTGTTCAGCAACTGTGTTTCCGGCAACTACCGAAGCATTTCTCAATAAGCCCTCGCGCTTTGTACGCATCAGCGCAGTACCGCCAAAGCGCTCAACGAACTCACCGTCGGTTCTCAAAGTAAGTAGTTCTTTAAGGTCCAACCGGTGCCCTACCCCAGAACTGGCGCTTAACTGAACGAGCGACGCTGGCGACTCTGCCTTGAGTGCCTGATGATTGAACGGACAGACCTCTTGGCACACATCGCACCCAAAAACCCATTCTCCGAGCGCTGCTCGCTCCCACTCTGTCAGAGCTCCACGCTTTTCAATGCTGAGGTAAGAGATGCAACGCCTGGCGTCTAGCACATACGGCTCGGGGAAAGCTTCGGTCGGGCAGCGCGTCACGCAGCGAGTACATGAGCCGCAGCTCCCTTGATTCTCCGAAGGGCTCCGAACCTCCTTCTGGTCCTCTACCTCAACATCCCACAGCACTTCGCACAGAAAGAAGAACGAGCCCCTGCCTGAGGGCTGAATCAGCATCGTATTCTTACCTACGAAGCCCCCGCCCACTTCCCTACCAATCGCACGCTCAAGCAAAGGTACCGCGTCTGAGAAAATCCGGGCCTGCACCGGTCGCCCAAGTGCTGATGTCACTTTCGCCACCAGTAGCTCCAAAGTGCGCTTGAGCACTCGATGATAGTCACGCCCCCAGGCGTAGCGGGCCACCCGCCCGAATCCGACAGGAAGCGAGTGGGGTGCTGGTCCGCGGTCATAAAAGGCCGCGAAGGAGACTAGAGACGTCGCACTGGGCATGAGCTGATGGGGGGTGGTGAGCAGCTCCGGTGGGCGCGCCATAAAGGCCATTCCGCCATGCTGCTGCCTTTCTTGCCAGACGCGCAGGCGCTCTCGGTCTTCTGCCAGTGGCAGGCCAACCGGCGCTGCGCCGAGAAAACTAAGCCCTAGAGCGGAGGCCCACTCCTGAAGTTGTGCGTGTTCGATGCCCATAGCGAGTGATAGAGGGTCGTCAGATTACCGGTTTTTGGACTTCAAACTAGAAAATCCTTAACAATAACAGAAATTTCCTTGGGCCTCTTGGTTGCCTCTGTTTAGGCGATTTCGTATGCTCCCCCGCGTTGCTTCGCCTCGCTTCTGATTAAAGTCAGTAGCATCGAAGTCAGTAGCATCAAAGTCAGTAGCGTCGAAGTCAGTAGGCTGAGGCGCTGTGAAGTATGTCTCCATCGTCTAGCCCGGTCTAGGACACCTCCCTTTCACGGAGGTAACAGGGGTTCGAATCCCCTTGGAGACGCCATTAGAACGCTGCCTTTGGGCCTCTGACTAATCGAAGGACGCCAAGCGAAGCAACTTTTTTTGTCCGCTTTTGATTCTATCGAATTGATTTTATCAACCGCGTTGCAAGGCATCACCTTCTAGACCGTGAACTCTCAGAAGATTCTCAACTCTGACTCTTAAACTCTGACTCTTAAATTCAGTCCCTTTGGCGGTTCAATCTTGTGTCACTCGCATCCTCTCTTTCAGCACTCACAAAATTGCCGGGACTTGGCGAAGTCGAGTCGATCATTTCTTCAAGACTAGGCTCCGACGCACCTAAAATTACCGAGATCTCCCAGTACCTTCTTACCCTAGGCGGCAAGCGCATTCGTCCGGTGTTAACCCTGCTGTGCGGGGAACTCTTTGGCATTAAGCCCCCTTTCGGCGCAGACCCACGCGGATGCCAGCTTTTGGACATCGCCGCGGGGATTGAACTAATCCACATGGCAACTCTGTTGCACGACGACATCATTGATAAGTCGCCAGTTCGTCGCCACAAGCCTTCCCCATATAAACTTTTTGGAACCGACTCCACCCTGCTTACGGGAGATTTTCTACTCACGCGTGCATTTGGTCTGTGCGCTCGCTTAGACCGCTTTGTTATCGATCGCACAGAAGAGGCCTGCATCGCGCTGACTGAAGGCGAAATTCTAGAAACAAACCTGATTGAAGATTCCCATTCGGTCACCTCCAGCTTGCTAGTAGCGAAGAAGAAGACTGCTTCTCTTTTTCGGCTTGCGGCAGAGAGCGCGGCACACTTGGCAGGAACCACTGACGCAGTAGTGGAGCAGATGGCTCTTTTCGGCGAGAACCTGGGAATTGCCTTTCAAATTCTCGACGATGTTTTGGACGTTACTTCGGACGAAGCCACTCTCGGGAAACGTAGCGGCCAAGACTTGAGAGAAAGAAAACCGTCACTGGTGAACGTACTCTGGCTGGTTTCAGATGAACCGCTGCCGAAGAGCTCAGGATTTGAATTGAGTGACGGCGCAAAGCGGCTGAAAACTTCTCCCGCTGACTACGACCCTTCTTCCGAAGATCGTTGGGTCTCCGAATGCCTCAAGTTCCTTCCCTCAAGCAAGACAGTCGACCAGGCACGCGCCACGGCAAAGGACTTTGTCTTCAAGGCGCAAGCTGCCCTGGGCAAAGCAGCCGACCTGCATGGTCAAACCGTCGATAAAGGAGCCCTCAAAGCTCTGCGCTCATTGACTGAGTTTGTATTGGACCGAGTACTTTAGAGAGCTATCGCTTTAAGGCAGCTCCACCACGCTTTGAGTTGTCCTTCCAAGACCCCTCCCGATTTTTCACTAAATTCTACACAAGAAATCAAACACTTGGCTCAGAAGCTCGGCTTAGGCCCGCAGAAACACTTCAATCTGACGTTTGCGTAGGTAACACGCCAAAGGGTGGCTGCCATAACCCTGATTGAATTCTCGAGTCGATGTTCTTCCCATTGGTTAGGTGAGGTTCCGCTGCCTTGGTTCAATGAACCGAAGCAAAGGGCGTCCCCGCTGAACGATGTAAAGAACTCCAAACGGAAGAATTCAAGAACATATCGCGGCACCCAAAGGCCGAACGCTTTGGACTGCCTGTTTTTTTAGGTCGCACTAGTTCCTCAATTCTTGAGGGGCGCTCACAGGTTATCTAAGAGGTCAAACTCGTGAATGAAATGACGGAGTTTGTAGTGAGCAAAAGCGATTCTCTTCCAACCATGGACATGTCCTTCCATGGCGGCAATGGATACAATGCAATTAACGAATTAATGCGCGCAATTATTTTGCGTACCGTTGAGGACTACCACAACGGTGGTGAGTTCCAACAAGAAGCTATCGACTACATGTATGACGAGGACGAAGAGTACGTATTCTCGTTCCGTGCAATTTGTCGGCACATCAATTTTGACCCCGAGAAGACGCGCTACGCGATCATGAATGCGACGCATCGCATTTCGACTCGAAGACGCGCGGCATAATCAGTTCTGATTGACCTGACACGAGGGCCATCTTTCTTAGCCGCAAGCAAAGAAAGATGGCCCTCTGTATTGCTGCACTGCGATACTGCCTGGTTCAATGTCGAATCCACTAGAACGTCGCAGATCCATCAGCTGGATTTTCAGATACTTCGCACTTTCTGGTTACTTTTTGTTTACGCGGAGAGCCCAGAGTGGACGGAGGGGGAAACAGCATTCCTTGTGTAGATCCAGACGGGCAACCTCGCCCCTCAAAAAAAATCATAGCCTCGCGCCAACACGAGGAATACTCCATTTCATGGAGTCCTCAGACGTGATTCTATTTCTACAATGATGCACTACCGCACGCGAAATCTCCTCCTACTAGGCGCCGCCACCCTCCCCTTCGTGGCCTCGCTCCTTTATTTCGTTTGGCTGTCGGATAGCCCACTCGCTCAGCCGATATACTCGGCTACTAAGGTTTTCACCCTTATCTGGCCGCTTGTTTTTTACCACTGGGTCGTGAAGGAGCCTCTCCCTCGCTTCGCACTATTTGCGAATGCCTCTAAGGCTGCCATTGGCGGTTTGATGGCAGGTGCAATCCTCGTTCTGATTCTGCTTGTCCTGATGGCCACCCCGCTGGGCTCAATAGTTCAAGAATCGGTGCCAGCAATTCGCTTGAAAGCCGAGTCTCTCGGAATCCTTAACTACTATATTCCGTTCGCCCTATTTCTCTCCCTAGTCCACTCGCTCATCGAGGAATACTTTTGGCGCTGGTATATTTTCGACGAGCTGCGTCGTGTGTTTGGCAATGGCTTTAGGGCTCACGCCCTCGCGGCGCTCGCTTTTGCACTTCACCACGTCGTGGTGACGACTCAGTATTTTCCTCTGCTTTATGGAATCGGATTTGGACTCGTCGTCGGAGTCGGCGGTGCAACCTGGAGCATGCTCTATGCTCGGCACTCTTCATTACTGGGCGCTTGGATATCGCATGCGATGGTGGACATCTGCATCCTCGGTGTCGGATATACTTTACTGTTTCCTTAAACTCCCTGCTGCCGATTCATCGCTGCCGATTGATTGGGCAACCAGTAGCTGCGCATCAAAAGAAGAAAGCCACCTCTACTCAACCGCTAAGTTTTCAGGCTTAGCGAAAATTGAGAAAGGTGGCTTTCTGTTTGCCTACGAGCCAAGCGGCCCAGATCTGTTGCGGTGTCGATTCCAATGCTTACGTTACGAGAGCGACATTCCAACACCGCGTGAAGTCGCCCAGCTAAAAAATCAATTCAAAGCTTCAATCAAAAAATACTCGCCCAATGATTTACTCAAAAAGCAACATATAATCTGTGCTTACTTCTCTACTCCTCAAAAACTCAAAAAGCTACAAATAATTTCTGCGCATCAAAGTTCATCAAAGTTAATGCGCATGCAATGCAGTTGGCTCCTCTGATAGTAGTGACATCATCGTGTCCACACCGCGCAACTTTCTTCTCTTTAGTTTCGCTACAGAAAGCTGCTCTTCGGTGGTAAGAAATGGGCGACGGGCAATTCTATCTAGTTGTTCCTCAAATTCTACATGTTCTCGGTAAAGTCGACGAAGTCGAGCATTTCGTTGTGCAGCGAGTAAAATCTTCTCCCGGTCTCCTCTCTCCATTAAGACTGCCTCCTTTTCGTTGTTTTTTTGAAAGAACAGAAATGGCTCTAATTACACACCCAAGTGCTTGGGCAATTCCTCCTGAGGTTTTTACCAACTAATTTGAAGCCCGAAACAATGAACTCCTAAAAAAGTGCACTCCTAAAAACAGTGCGCTCCTAAGCTTGCTCAATGTGTCATGAGACGTGACGCTCACTATCTATATTCAAGATATAGACTCAGAAAATTCAAAGTCCACATAATTCTTGCTTGCCGCACGAGATTCTTTTACTCCTCTCAGGAATTCACATACCTATGAATGTGCACTTCCGAATGCGCGTTCCAGCCACAGGAGAAGTTTCTGACAAGTAAATTTAAGTGTTGATTTTTCGACGCTGAGCAGTGGCTACTCAGGCTTTTCTGCAGGCCGTCGTGCAGGCCGTTTTGTGCAGGCCTAACAAGTCTATGTGCAGTTCCGCGGAACCACCAAGAAGCCTAGGTTGCGTCCTGCAGTCGCTCCATTTCTACGAAAGGAATGCCACACAGGATTTGAAATGGTGGACATGTTGCTGCAATGAAATGAGACGTTAACAGAGAGGCGTTTCATCCTAAGAACCAGGGTTTGGCAAAGGTCGATAAGCTCGTGATTTTTTCCACTTGCGGACGGCATGCTTACGGTGTCCGGTTGTAAGGCCTCGATTACCTCGGCTCCAACCTCATAGTCCGCCCTACCCGCACAAGGTCCAACGATCGCCACTATTTCGCTCTGTGAGCGCATCGCAAGCGTTTTGAGAGCTGCCTCACAGACCCCACCCGCGAGCCCGCGCCAGCCGGCATGAATCACAGCCAGCCAAGAGCCTGCACAGGCAAGAATCGGCAGGCAATCTGCAGTTCGCACTCCGATGGCCACCGACTCTGTAAGGCCCACTGTGTTCAATATCATGGCATCAGCTTCCGCCACCTCAGTTACGCCCAGCGGCAGCTGAGCAAGCCCCTGAGCTTCACACTCATACACCTCAATCCCATGCACCTGACGAAGCAACAGCAGTCGAGGGACGTTGAAAGCCTCAGAGAAGGCCGGCCACGCGCTTGCTAGGCTGGCTGATGAGAAGTCGCTAGAACTTCCAATAAATCCGTGCGTGATTTTAGGAGCCGGCCAGCTCGGGCACTGCAGCACCTGGCAGACGCCGTGTGTCTGCAACCGGAACATATTTTCCTCATGCGGGTCGGTCATCTGAAGCCCACTGAAAGATTCGCACTCTAAGACGGCGTGGCACCAATGGAACGGAAGCGCGCAATAAGCTCTGACATATCAGCAGGAATCGCGCTCTCGAAGCTAAGCCGCTTCCCCGTGAGGGGATGTTCGAACTCAAGACGTGCTGCATGTAGAGCCTGGCGCCCAAATCCTTCATGCAAAGGTTTGAGCGACCGCGGCAATCCAGAGAAGTCGCCGTAGGTGCGATCGCCAATTACTGGACACTCAATATGCGACAAGTGAATTCTGATTTGATGAGTTCTCCCGGTTTGAAGCTTAAGCTCCAAGATACAACCGTACCCAAGGCGCTCCTTAACCTCCCAATGGGTCACCGCGCGCTTGCCGCCGCGCCGAGCGATACTCATTTCCTTGCGTTTTACTGGATGCCTTTCAAGCGGAGCGTCAATACTTCCTTGGTCTTGCAGATTTACGGGCCTGCGCCCTCTGGGTGTGCAAAATGCTAATGCAATGTAGCGTCGATCCACAGTCCTATCGGAGAACTGCTTTGACAATGCCGCATGCGCTTGCACCGTTTTCGCTACCACCACTACTCCGGTAGTGTCTTTATCAAGTCGATGCACTATCCCCGGACGTTGCACCTTAGCACCCTGCACCACTGCGTCTTGTAGAAGCGCTTCGGGAACAACTCCTTTCGCCTGAAAATACCCAAGCAGAGCGTTTGCCAAGGTCGTAGTCTTATTTCCAGCCCCAGGGTGCATTGAAATTCCTGCTGGCTTATCAAGCACAATCAGCGCTTCATCTTCAAAAAGTACAGTAAGCGGAAAATTAAACGGCTCAAGCGCGCTCTGCGCCGGGTTAAGCAAGCGCACTGTAATTTGGGCCCCCTTTTTGACCACCACTCCGGGACGCTCCGCGAGCTGTCCGTCAACGGTTACCAACCCGTCCACAATCCAGCGCTTGAGTTGAGAGCGAGAGAGCCCCACGTACTCAGGAAGAGCACCTACGGAATCGGCGAGTACACGGTCGAGCCTATCGTCTCGCTCCACGGAAAATTGGTGAGTCAATGTCGGGGCCGATGTCATGTAGTTTTACCTATAGTAGCGCGCATAATCCCCGCACTCAGAATCAGTGTATTCAGAATCAGCGTATTCAAAATCACCGCGCTACTTCTAAAAGAGAGCTACGAGCAAAAGTAACGTCGCGGGCGATCTGCTGTTTCAGTGCCGCGATACCATCAAACTTTTGTTCGCCTCGAATGAACAACTCAAGCACGAGACGAACGCGAGAGCCATAGAAGTCCGCTCCCTGATAGCCGGGCAAGTAGGCTTCAACTGTGGGCCTCGAGCCATTAAAGGTAGGCCGTATCCCGATGTTGCAGACTGCTAAGTGAGAGGCGCTTGGTTGTGGAGAGTTTTCGGAAAAGAACTGGAGGTGCCCGCCGTATACTCCGAATCGAGGCAAAAGAAGATCGTTGGTGGCGATATTCGCGGTGGGAAAACCAATCGACTTCCCACGTCCGTCTCCTCTGCTGACACGCCCTTCCACGGAATACGAACGCCCCAGCAAAGAAGCAAGGCCTGGCAAATCCCCGCCCTCAAGCAATTCACGCACTCGACGACTACTAATTCTCTGATCGGCATGCTGCACAAAAGGTAGAATCTCGGCGGATCGCCCCGCAGCGGCAAAGGCCGACACAATCATCTCCGGTGTGCCCTCACGACGAAACCCGACGTGTGCGTCTGGTCCAATTACCAAATGCTGCACCCGCAGGCGCTGAAGAAGTATTTCTTGAATGAAATCTCTGGCACGAACTGCTGCAAACTGTTTAGTGAAACGCAACAGCACCAGGTGCTCTATGCCGCACTCTCCCAGTAACTCAAGCTTCTGCCTTGTTGAGCACAGCGCCGTGACCGTACTACTCTTGCCCAGCACCTGGCTGGGGTGAGGATAAAAGGTAATTGCGACTGTGGAACCCTTCGCTCCTTTGGCCTTTGCCATTCGCTCGCGGGCACGTACCACACCAGCGCACAGCGCTTGATGCCCAAGATGAACTCCATCAAGATTTCCCAACGTGGCAACCACCGGCTCATCGAGATTCGGCCACTCTTTCGGATTTCTTACCAACAAACTTACTGGCATTTCCAAAATCCTTAGATTTCCTTAGCGCACATTCCTCTTTGTTCACTCTTGATCAGAAAATGCCTGGAAGCCCTCAACTAGGCAGAAACAGGTAAAACAATAAATGTGACCGCGACAAGCCTCGAACCTAACGACCGAGCTCCTTAATCTTTTGCCGCGCGGGGTTAGCTTGAGCACTACGCGGATGATCAGAGATAAGCTTATTCAAGGCAGCGCGCGCTGCACGCTTGTCCCCAAGTCGAACAAAGACCGAGGCCTGGCGAAGTAATACCGTCGGCATACGCTCCGAGGTAGGATACTGAGAGGAAAGCGCCAAGTACTGCTCAATGGCGCCTCTTGGATTATTCATGCCCTCAAGAGAGACCGCTTTCCAAAAAATGACCCCGGCTACCCAATTTGCCTCGAACGCCGGGCCCATAGCCTGATCGAGAGACTCTAGCGCTTTTCCAAAATTACCGTCGCGCACCCCTGCCAGAGCTTCGCTCATTGGAGCAGCGAGTTCGCCAGGAAGAGACAGCAGTGCGTCTTCATCTGCCTCGAGCTCGACAACAGGAACAATAGCTGGCGGTGGGATGCGTCGACGCAGAGAGGTGAGATCGCCCTTGATAGTGTTAAGTGCACTGCCAAAGCGCTGATTCTGCTGGAACTCAATTTCATCGACCCGACCAGAGAGGCGCCGTACGTCATTTTCTAGGGATGAAATTTTTGCGGTCTGCTCAGCCTGAAAACCACGCGCGTCCTCAAGATCGGTTTTGAGGCGTTGGACATCAACTCGCACCCTTGCATCGGTGCACGCTCCCAATTGAAGAGCCATGGCAGCCAGCACACCTTTCAAGACCCAACCGCGAGCCACCGTAGTTAGATTTCTTTGCGACCCGACTCTGACTCCCGCTTCCCGCACTTTTGCACCTTCAATAAAATCAATCTTCATGCTCTTTGAGCACACTAGTCGGAGTAAAAAGAAAGGGCGAGGGGCCTTTCGACCCACTCGCCCTTCAATCACAGCACTTAAACATCCGGCACTACCACTCGACTCAGCGCCTTAAGTCAGCGCCTCGCACGACGATAGTGTCGACGTTCGCTGCAACTTACTTCTGCACGTTGAAGTGTGCGCGCCTATTCTTGGCCCACGCTGCTTCGTTATGTGCCGGGTCGAGCGGAAGCTCTTCGCCGTAGCTGACGGTGCTCATGCGAGACTCAGACACTCCGAGTGAACGAAGATAGTCGTATGCCGCACGCGCGCGATTCGCTCCAAGCACCATGTTGTACTCGTTCGTTCCACGCTCGTCGCAATGTCCCTCAACTTGCACTCGCGCTGAAGCATTTGCTTTGAGCCAGTTTGCATTTACGCCCAACGTTGACTTTGCAGCTTCGCTCAAAACATATGAATCAAAGGCAAAGTATACGTCGCCAAGCTCAATGCCCTCTCGCGCCACCGGCACGTTCGCCTGCGCATCAGCGGGGCCGACCTTCTTTGTCCTACACGCGCATCCCGTAACTGCGAGCAACGCGCAAGCTACCAAAACCACTTTCACAATTCGCATAACAATCTCCTACCTGGTTTCAAATCGGCTAAAATTAACTTCTCCACTCACCAAGCGTGCCTTCGCTCACTATCATCATCCGGGAACCTCGCAACAAAAGTGTTGCGAAACTACACCACCGACGACAAGAGCCAACTCGCTCGCTGAGGGCCTGAACTCACGCTGAGAGCTCGAATTCACGCCTCGCGGATCTCGGCTGGTCTATACTTGACCCCGAACTCCCCTACACAGTGCCCGTTTTTAGACCAAGCTGAAAGGTCCTGCAATCAAAAATCGTCTGTGGTAACACTAAGTTGCTGAGCGTTGAATCGAGTCGCCCCCCTCAGACGACCCTCGTTGGCGGCATCATCGCCTTGGGAGTGGGCCCCAGCGTGGCTCCATATCGCCTATCCGGGCGGTAGTAAGCTTTTTAATGCTCGATCCGTCGTCCTTCATCAATGCGATGCTCTTAACGAAGCCTCGCCCCAGAGTCGAACTGAACACGATATATTTGCCATTAGGAGCCCAGTCAGGGTCCTCATTGTCTCCCACGCTGGTCAGCTGGAGAGGGTTCAAACCGCCCAAATCTGAAACAAAGATATTAAAACCTCCGTCAGAGCGACAAACGTAGGCAATCCGGTCTCCCTTAGGGGACCAGGCAGGCGACGTGCAGTAGTTGGAGTTCACATAGCTGATGCGCTTAGGACTCGATCCATCCGCCCCCATCACATAGATCTGCGGCCCTCCGCCGCGATTAGAGCAAAAAGCAACTTGGCGTTGATCGGGAGACCAGACAGGCGACACGTCGATGCCACGACTTACCGGGGTCAGCGACTGAACGATGGTTCCGTCGAGGTTCATCAACACAATGCGTGAACGTCCGTCATCATTTATCGAAGTCAGTAGTTTCGATCCGTCGCTCGAAAACCTTGCGCCCAACTCGAGCGCATTTCCTCTGGTAACTTGCCGCTTGACTCGCTGCGACACGTTCAGCAGATACAGGTCAGGAACTCTGTTCATATAGGAAGTAAACACCAGGGTCTTTCCTATAGGATCCCAAGAGGGCGATACCGCCAACGCTCTATCGTTGGTGAGCTGTCGAACATTGCTTCCATCCATGTCCATCAAGAACAACTCTCGAAATCGCCCAACTTTAGAGGAGTAGGCTATTTGAGTTCCGAACACGCCTTCCTCTCCGGTGAACATACGGTACACCTCGTTAGCGAAACGATGCGCAATGGCCGGCACCTGCGTAATATCACCTTCGTATTCTTTGCCGAGTAGTACTTTCTGGCGCTGCACGTCGTGAAGAAACATTTGCACCCGCAAACGCGCTCCATCAAAAGTCACCACTCCGCGCACCAAACCTTCGACGCCAATCACCGACCAATCTGAATAAACTAGCTGTTCTGGAGAGCCGCACTTCCCGGGGGTCTCAATGTAGCCGCCCGGATCCATGACTTCGAAGACGCCTGAGAGGTCCAGGTCGCGTCCGATGATGCGCGGAATATCCCTGGGAGGATCTCCATTTGGTACGTTAGTGGAAGTGGTGAAATCGCCCGATTGTAGACACAGCTGCGGAACTGCCACGGGAATTTTCTTTCCTGCGCCACGAATAAAGATGTCGGTCTGTGCGTCCGCATGAGGCGCAAAGCCTAGAAAGGCACTCAGCAACCCGATCAACAACAAGCTCAAGGTTCGTGCAGTTCCAGCTGGCGCAGAAATCATTTCAGTGGATAAAAGCGCACTTTTTTGAGGGAGACGGAAGGAGGCAAGATAATTGGTCACTGACTTTCCTCTATGGATGCATATGCAGGCGACCTCTCGCGGGCAGCATCGCCTGCGATTAGTGCGGCTCGAAAATCATTCGAACCGATCTGAAGTACTCTTCATATACACTCGGAGGCGGCTTTGGAACAGGATTCGCCTTGTGCACCGCTCTAAGTACCGATTCATCAAACTCTCGGTTCCCTGAAGAGCGCTCAATACGAACGCCAGACACCACACCGTCCGGAGCGATGTTAAAGACTACTGCAGCACTTAAACGCGACTGAGGGTCGATCCATCTCCAGCCGCTCTTCACGAAGGTCTCGAGTAGGTCTCTATATCTGAAAAATTCTGGGGGCCTTAAGACGCCACCGCCCATGCCCCTCTCGCCAGTCTGCGCCGCAGCTCCGAACCCCTTTCCGCCGGCCTTAGATGATTCACCAAGATACTTCTGCATCGTGGCCTGATATTCCTTGTTCAGATCTGCTTTCGTTGGTGCCCGAGGCGTCGCAGTCTTTTTAGGAGTGGGCTTCTTGGTTGGAGCCGCCTTGGGTGGAGTTGGCTTAGCGGGGACGGCCGTCGGAAGTGGCGTTGGCGCCTTTGTGGGGACCGGAGTGGCTAACGATATCTCTGAGTCTTTTTCCGGAACAGCGTCTATCTCTTTGGAGTCATCCAGCTGCGGCTTCTCATTTGATTTGACCTCCGGCTCGCTCACGTTGCGCGGAACCGCTTGTACGACCTTCTTGTCGTCCTTAGGAACTTGCTGAATACCACCTAAGGTCTTGCCGCCTTCTATGGTGACTGAATACACCACTTCGTCAAACTGCGGGGGCGTTGCTCCAGAGATGGAGAACATCAGATAAAACAGCACTACATGCGCGACGCCGGAAAGCGACATCCCCAGGGCATAGTCCCCACCTGAGACACAATCCCGACCTGAAACAGAATCCCCGCCTGAAACAGAGTCCCCGCCTAAAACAGAGTCGCCACCCGATACAGAGTCTCCGTGGGACTTCATACGGCGCACCTAAAGCACTTCACGCCATGCACCTTAAACAGCCTCGCCACCACAACCCTCGTATTCACTTCTCTGACTCGAACACCTTGCCGGCTTCCTTGCGTAGCGTTGGATTCTCAGTCTCGGCTCTTATCGCGAACGTTCGCGATGCGACTTATCTCGCCTTAGCGCGCCCCCGGGCGTGGTGCCGATACAAGTCCAATTTGGGTCACCCCAGATTGATGCAGATTGCTCATAACTTCCATCAACACTGCATACTCCAACCCGGCATCGGCCTTGATATATACCTTGCGATCTTCCTCTGCTCGCTTGGCAAGGATTACTGCCACCTTGGTCCCAACCTCTGCGGGAGCAATTTCATTTCCCGCCCCAAGGAACACCGTTCCTTTCTGGTCGATAGAGATCATTAACTGGTCAGAACTCCCCGGCAGCGGGGCATTAGTCGCCTTAGGTAGATTCACTTCGACGCCTTGTTGCAACATGGGAGCGGCGACCATGAATATGATAAGCAACACAAGCATCACATCCACCAGCGGAGTCACGTTGATCTCCGCCATAGGACCGCTACCGCCGTAACTATCTCCACCGCTCGAAAAGCCCATTATGCTGCCCTCAACAAAGCAATCGCTCAAGCGATCGCGCAAACACTAACCAGACGCTCCCGCCCTCAAGCGGAGCCTCATCAATCAACGCTCAATCTAACATACCGCATCCTTCACACCGCACGACTAGCGTGCAGGAACGTGCTGTCGCGCAAGGCTTAGGAACTCGCTACTAAACTTGTCCATGGACTCTCTAAATCGGCGCACCGCTACTGCGAAGAAATTGAACGCAATCGCTGCAGGAATCGCCGCCGCAAGTCCTACTGCCGTGGCAACAAGCGCTTCAGAGATACCGGGCGCTACCGCTTGGATAGTAGTCGCCTTGGCAAAGCCCAAGGAATGAAACGCGTTCATGATACCCCACACCGTACCGAACAGTCCGATAAAGGGTGCGGCACTCGCAGTGGTTGCAAGGAACGTAATTCCGCGCTCAAGCTTTACCGACTCCTCGAGTTCAGCACGCTTCAACGCTCGCTCTACTGTTCCAAGCAGAGTCTCTGGAGTGTGCGAACGAGCTGTCTCTCCATTCTGAAGCACATGCGACAACTCGCGATATCCAGAAGAGAATACGTGCGCCAGTGGGCTGGCACTTAAGCGCCTGGTGGCGTCATCAACTCGCGCAAGATTTCTGGTCTCCCAAAACATGGCGCTAAACGCGCGCGTGTCAGACTGCGCACGTCGAAACTGTAGAATCTTTGCAATAGTAATTGCCCAGGTCCAAACGGACAGCATCACCAAAATGATTAAGACCACCTGGACCACGGGGCCCGAGCCCAGCACCATGTTGAGGATGCTTGGATTTGTAAGAACTGATGCCGTTGGGTCCACGACTCCCGCGGCTAAAGAACCCGCCACCTCAGCGCTGCGCTCTACTACCTGTCCCACTTCATCTGGATTCATATGTATGACCTGACATTTATACACTAAAAGTTTGGCTGCGATCGCACAGTCCTTACCTCAAGGTTCCACCTCGAGGCGCCGAGCTCAACGACGTCAACGAACAGGGGAGAGAGATGATTCCGGAGCTGCCCTCCCCTCACGGCAACAAAAATCCGTGGAAATAATAGGGGTACTTTGGCTAAGGCACAATATCGCAGCTTTTATAAAGCCTGAGCTTGATTGACGTTCTGCTCCTCGTTTCGTACCGTCTTGGCCTAAGTATCCCTACTACAACCCATCGGCGGAGGACTGATATGACAATTCGAGTGGCAATCAACGGATTTGGACGAATTGGTCGATTGGTGCTCCGTCATCTTTACCAACATGACCTCACCAAAGAGATAAAAGTCGTTGCTATTAACGACCTCACGGACTCAAAGACCCTCGCCCATCTGCTCAAGTACGATTCTGTCCACCGTACGTTCGCTGAGACTGTCAGCTCAGAGGAGCAGTCCATCAGTGTGAAAGGGGAAAAGATTGCAGTATCGGCCATTAAAGACCCTGCTGCTTTGCCCTGGAAGGATGCCAAGATTGATGTGGTGCTCGAGTGCACCGGCGCGTTCACTGACCGCGACAAGGCGGCGCTTCACCTGAAGGCCGGGGCTAGAAAAGTCATCATCTCAGCTCCGTCCAAGAACGCCGACGCCACCATCGCCTTTGGGGTGAACCAGGAGATTTACTCTGCCGAGAAGCACGACGTAGTCAGCTGCGCCTCTTGCACCACTAACTGCCTTGCTCCAGTGGCCAAAGTCTTGGTCGACAATTTCGGAGTAATTCGCGGCACCATGACCACTATCCATTCGTATACCAATGACCAGAACGTATTAGATCTTCCTCACCGAGACTTACGTCGCGCACGAGCAGCTGGGCTTTCGATGATTCCGACTTCTACTGGTGCTGCAAAGGCTATTGGACTCGTCATTCCTTCAATGGCAGGCAAATGCGATGGCTTTGCGATTCGGGTCCCCACCCCAAATGTTTCCTTAGTGGACTTTGTGTGTGAACTTGAAAAGGACGCCACCGCTCAGGAGATTAACGCAGCGCTGAAGAAGGCTAGCGAATTCTCTCTCAAAGGCATCCTGGGCTACTCAGAGGAGCCGCTGGTCTCGTCGGACTATATTGGTTCGAACTTTTCAGCCACCGTTGACGCACTTAATACCATGGTAGTTCAAAAGCGTATGGCCAAAGTAATCGCTTGGTACGATAACGAGGTTGGATTTTCCGCTCGTATGATTGACTTGACCAGACTGCTGGCAGGTGGGCACTAACAAGCTCCGTGCTTTAATATCACAGTAACTTACCTTATAGGCCGCGCGTGGAGTACCTCGTAGCGAACTGGAAGATGAACCTCACCAGCAGCTCTGCCCGCGCGCTTGCTGAGTCGAGCGCAAAAATCGCCAAAGAGCTTACGCATGCTCAGATCTGGCTCGCGCCCTCGTTTCCGCTGATCACTCCTGTCGCTGAGGAGCTTCGACGCTCAACTCCTGGCACACACCGAGTCCGACTCGGTGGACAACATGTACATTGGGATTTGTCTGGGGCCTTCACCGGGGAAGTCTCTGTCGAGCAACTGCGCGACGCTAGTTGCGACTTTGTAATCGTCGGTCACTCAGAACGACGACAACTCTTTGGAGAAACTTCGGAGACGGCCGCACTGAGAACCAAAGCTGCCCTTCAAGGTTCGCTCTCTGTTATTTTTTGCATCGGAGAAACCGCAGAGCAGCGAAAAACTAAGAAGACGAATGAAGTTCTCGCTAGTCAACTGGGGCCCTTAGCTGCACTACTTGGAGAAGACGACCCTTTGGCTGAGTTGTGCAGAGATATCGCAGCTTCAACCTCCCCGACGACTTCACCGGCACTAATTCTGGCCTACGAACCTGTCTGGGCGATAGGAACTGGTCGCGCGGCTTCCTTGTCAGACATCGGCGAAGCGCATGGATTTATTGCTGGCTGGTGGAAAGAACACTGCAAAGTCCCAGTGCCACCGGTCCTATATGGCGGCAGCGTCTCACCTGAAAACTTCTTCTCTATCCTGAAAATTCCACTGGTTTCGGGCGCACTAGTGGGGAAAGCCAGTCTTACGGATGAGTCGTTTGCCGAACTAGCGAAAATCGCGGATGCAACTGGTAGATAAAGGCGCGCTCTTCGATTGACGTGGACGCTTAGACAGACGCCTAGCTAGACAGACGCCTAGACAATGGACGCTTAAGCCGATTCTTGCCCGACAGGCTCTGAACGTTTCGAGACTTCAAAGCTCCCCAAAGCTCGCAGGCCCCAGAGTCCCTCGGTGTGAGGTTCACCTCTGGATTAGCGAGGGGCTACAGTGCCCCACGCTGAGCTTGGACACCGCCCTGCACATGAGGATCCGCCTTCGCTCGCACGTGCTCTGGCTGCCATTTCATTCGAGCAGGCTTCGGGGGGCGGGACCTCGTCGCCTATGCCTGGGCTCAGTGCCTGGGTCACAGTGCCTGGGTCACAGAGCCTGGGTCACAGTGCCTGTGCCACAGACTCCTAGCTACAATCGCTAGACGTTGAAGGGATTTGCTCGATTTGAGCAAAGGCCGTCGCGAGCTGCGCATCTGCCGTTTTATTTAGACGACGGGTCTTCTTTTTACGCACACCGGTTTTAGAAAGCCTCTTGGTCACATCGGTCACCAACTGCCTCAATCCATTCATAGCGTCACGATACTCATTCTTAGCGCCTTCATTGCTTACGGTCGCGCATTGAGCAGCGTCGGTACAAGTGGTGATTGTCGCAGGAATACGTCCCCAGGTTATCTCCCAAGCCTGTGTATAGAGGTCAGTAGCCTTGCGACGCGAGTCTCTAGCAAAGCGCTTATTACGTCGGTTGTTGCGACTGCGCTGTTCTAGGGTGTGTGCCGCAAGATGCACCGTCTCTTTCAACTCACGGGCACTGCCGTCTAGGTCTCCTTGTTCAGTAACGAAGCTCGCTTCCGTACACGCACAAGAAGCGCCGTCTCCAAGACAAACTCCACAGGCGTCAATGCCAGTGGTGGAATCGCAAGAATCAGGAACTCCATCGCCATCACAATCAGCTTGGCATTCATCTGGCTGCGAATTGCCGTCACAGTCGATACTGCCCGGAGGAAGACCACCACCGAGACCGGTCGGCAATAAGAACAAAGGGCCTACCGTTTCAAGCTCATATCCTGAGTCTGGTGATGGGCCACCAAATCCTGGAGTAGGAGTCGGACCAGGACCCGGCGTACCAGGAACCGTGGCTACCAAGCGAACTAAATCGTTGCCAGGGCCTGCCAATTCGAAGGCTGGACCACCATCATTGAACTCGACAAGGCTTGTCACGCCGTAAAAAATTCCGTCGGCTCCAAATGCAATGTCTTGCAGCTGGCGACACGCGAGGCACTCTCCCTCGCCTCGAGGGCCCGGGTTCGATCCACACACATCGATCAGGGTATCCACCACGAGCTTCTCTTCAAGAACCTCGCCAGTGCTCGAGTCGATTCTCTGAATCACCCCGGAGAGACACTCATCTTCAAGCCCAAGACCCGTCGGGAAAATGGTTTGAGGAATAAGTGAGTAAATTTCTCCCCCCGACGAAGTAGCAAGCCCAATGCCACCGTTCCCGAGTGGCAAGTCGACCGCCGCGCCGCCATTTACCGGATCAAGAGTGTAGGTTGCTCCGAATCCGGATCCAAAAGCGACGGCACCATCCGTAGAGAACGTTAAGCCGAAAACCCCACCAGACGAACTCACGGGCGCAGGTAACGCCATGCCAGCGCCGGTGAAACGGTTTACCGTGTAAAGGTTTTGAGCGTCGTTTGGTTCTCCCTTTCCATTGATGAAGAAACCACCACCAACGGCAACAATCGCACCGTCAGCTGGGTTTACCGCAACGTCTTTCGCGCCGTACTCAGAGGTCCCAATCGGCCCAACCAACTCACGACCTGCGCCGGAAGCACTTGGGTACATGAGATAGAACATATCGGCTGCTTGAGGAGTGTAGTTATCTTCGACCGCAAAACCTCGAGCACTCGGTGAATACCTACCGGTTCCCACCAGCGGCGAAATCAAGTCGCAAGTATCGGGGCGTCCGTTGGTATTGCAATCAACCGCTGCTCCGGACTCGATGTCAGAAGAATCCGGTATCCCGTTTCCGTTACAATCCGGCTCACACTGGTCGGGCCTCAGGTTCTCGTTCACATCCGAGTTAAGCCCGCATGCAAACCCCTCGCCCAAACCCTCTGGTCCTCCGCTTCCCGGTACTTCGCAGAACTCCGCGCAAGAAACACGGAAAGGCTCCGCCGCAATTACCTGCCAAAGCGGGAATGTCTCAGAGTCAACGGAGTTCACATCGCAAGCATCCGGTACCGAGTTGTGGTTACAGTCTTCACACACATCGATAAGTCCATTCGAATTTGCATCGAGGTTTACCACCTCGTCATCGATGGTGGTCCCATTGAACTGTGCGATATCACAAGAATCTGGCTTGGAATTGCCGTTACAGTCTATTTGATTGCCGCCGAACTCTACCTCAACGTCGCAAGAATCAAGGCGCCCGTTCTCGTCACAATCAGTGCCATTGCCTACGGCTCCGATACAACTTGGAACCTCAGGAGCAATCACGTTAATGCGAAAATCGCCGAATGACCCACTGGCGAATCTGGCGATCCGAATGAAAATGGTCTCTCCGTCGGATACAGTTCTGGTTAGCACTGAATCGAGCCCGCAATTGTCGTCATTGCAAGCAACAATACCTCCTTCGTTTTGAGGGCAACCATCGTAAATGGTAAGTACAGGATCAAAGCTAAAGCTCGGATTAGCAGTACCGCTCATTGAAAACTTAACCTCAATGTCCGCGCTTGAACCGTCCTCTGAAGAAGGAGGATTTCTGAACTTGTACCAAACGTCGGGGCCCGTAGCGGCCGCCCCACAGGTAGCAGAGCCGTCGTTAGTCGCACCCGCGCCGGTCCCGGAATAGAAAAAGCCAATGTCTAGCTCTTGGGCATCAGGACAGTTATTTGCCGCCGGCACCGCTGGCCCAGCATTGACAAGACACAGCTCTGGATTAGAAGCAGGGTTGAGTTCGCATATGTCTGGAATCTCGTTGCGATTACAATCGCCGGGGTCGACTTGCGCGAAGGCATCAGCGCAAGAAAATGCTATCAGAGTGGCAATAAGCCAGGGTTTGAAGTTGCTAAGTCCGTGGATTGCTCGCTGTTGAATGGTATCCTCAACGTACTTCATGAGACTCTCCCTCTATGATATTTCTGTCGGCGCAAGTTGCGCCCTTCAGTCGACCCCGAGCACAGCCCCTAAGTACAGCCCGCCCTAAGTACAGCCCACCCTAAGCAGAGGCGCTGGCATTTCCTGCGGCGAACAGGGCAGAACCTACGTCTCAGAGATTCTGAAATCAACCCTCGCGAAAATGAAAAAAACAGCTGTTCTATTAGGAATCGATGAGCGACAACGCTCCGACTGACACCTGTAGCCGCCTAGCAAGTTGCCGACATAGTTGAGATTCAGACTGAGTGCGAGTCATTTTGTGCGACGACTGCCCGCCTCTCGGCGCTGCGACTGACAACACCCTTAACCTCGCCAGCAACTGACGAGGCTCTCCAGACCCGACAGAAAGCAACCGAATCGCCCTATTCCCGTCGCCAAACAATGGAATTCTGCCGCGCAGCACTCTTGATGGAGAACTGGCTGCGGCATGCCAGTCGATTCTAGAACAAAGTCGAGATCCGAGACGAAGCTCAAGTTTAACCGCGGTATCCGCACTGAGCGCTGAACCATCCGCGCCGACAGCAAGAACTTCTGCGCGAAAGCGCTTACCGCTCGTGGCCTTTCTACGACTCCATCGCGTGCGCCCGTTGCGTGATATCTGTCCGGTCAGGGCACCGACTACACGACTCGGAACAACTCCTGCAGGAATCACAGTGGCGATGACCGTCGGCGCAGCTGTGGTGGTAGGCGTTCGGGTTGGAGTAGAGGTAATGGTTGGAGTCGGAGTGATAGTAGGCGTAGCACTGGCAGTATAGGTCGGAGTAATGGTTGGCGTCGGTGCAGGTGTCGCTCCTAGAGCTGTGATTACCGCTCCTTCAGCATTCACCACCCCTGCTCCTCCGACTACTCCTTGCAGTTCCGAAACGTAACTCGCACTTTCTCTGACAATGTTTCGCAACTGAAACGGTGGCAACGAAGGATTCGCGGCGTAGGCCAGAGCCAACACGCCGCTGACATGTGGTGCTGCCATTGAAGTACCGCTTTTGGTGCCGTACTGGTCGCTCCCGCGCAAACTTAAGACCTGATCTCCCGGCGCTGCAATGTCGGTCGCATTTATCCCGTAGTTTGAAAATGGCGCCAAGGCACCGCTTGTCATGGATGCCGCCACGACGAATAGCGTCGACACGTCATAACTAGCTGGGTAACTCTGAAATAGATCTAGATTCACTGCGTCATTACCGGCCGCTGCGACGAATATTATCCCAAGCTGCTCGGCCTCTCGAATAGCGCTTAAAATCGCTGAGGAATACGGCATGCCGCCCCATGAATTATTACTCACTATTATGTTTTGGCCAGCGTCGCGTTTGAGCGCATTCATATAGTCTATGGCCTGCAACGCAGTGGCGGTCGTACCGAAGCCAAAGGAATTAAGAAACTTAACGGGAAGAATTTTTACCGCACTAGACACTCCGCATACGCCAATAGCATTGCCGCAAGCGGCGGCAATAATTCCACTGACGTGAGTGCCATGCGTACCCACGTGGTCGTCGTAAGGATTTCCGGTTTGGTTCAGCGTGTTGGCCCCATGCACATCATCAATGAAGCCATTATTGTCGTCGTCGATACCGTTACCGGGAATTTCATTTGGGTTGGTCCACAATTGGTTTACGATATCCGGATGATCGAGCCGAAGTCCTGTATCGAGCACCGCCACTATCGCATTTGAATCTCCCATAGTGGTGTCCCACGCCGGAAACGCTCGGATGTCCACACCATCAGAAAAATTGAGTGCCCACTGACAAGTAGAAAAGTTCTGTCCTGGAGTGCAAAGAAGCGCTGGATCATTTGGAACCTCAAAGGCCTTGAATGAAACATTGGGCTCGCAGGATTCGATTTGCGGATTCTCGGCGAGAATCACCTCGCAGGCATTCAAGCTTTCTGTTTCTATACGAAGCAAATGCGCGCGCCCCTTGGTGTCGAGACGTTTAAGCGAGGTTATCCCCAAGCTGGAGCGCTCTGCCATTTGTGATAGCAACGCATCCGAAGCAACTGCACCGCTACGCACATGCACACCCGAGCCAACCTCCGGCTGCGCTCTGGAAACAATGATGAACTCTCCTGGAATGTGGAAACCAGCGCTGTCCACTAGCGGAGTTTGGGCGAAACAAATGTGCGGAGCTCCGACAAGCAAGAGCGCGACTAAAGCTGCGGCTGACGTGCGCAAAACTTGGGCTTTTTTCGCTACCATAATGATCGCTTAGCGGGGGCAGGCACGGATTTCTGAGAACTGGGCGTGGCATTAGACCGCCTCATGCGCCACAGCCTAACGCTGATTCGGCAGGCACTCAACGCGATTCAATTCTAAGAATGTAGGGATGTTACCGGGTCTGGACGGATCCTTTTCTGGTTCACGAAGCGTAGCCAGGGCACTACACTCCCTAATCTTCTCAGCACCAAAGGCCGCTACACGACACCTCTCTTAGTGTTTGGGCCTATTTGCTATGCAAGTACGGGTAAAATGTGCAGCGGATACGCCATGATCAGAAGAAACAGGTGGGGTAGTTAGGCGTAGCGCCCGCGCTTGGCAGGCAGCGTATTTTCAGCGCTGAGCTTAAGCTCGGAGACTAGCGCCAGCATGCGACGCTTTGCTTTCAAGCTCTCGCTGCTAACATCGCGTCCTCTCCAGTTTGCAACTGCGTCTTGCACAACTGAGCGCTTGCTCTCGGGAACACTTTCAACAATCTTTTCGCGCTCGCTTCCAGAAGCTGCATGTACACACAGCGCGATATCACTCGCGGGTGCGATTTGCAGAACGGCTTTAAGACTCGCTCCTGGTAGATGAGCAAGGCTAGAGGTTGAAAAGAGGAAGGATTCGACCGATGCGCAGACCTCAGGAGCGCTCTGCTCCATGGTCTCCAACACACGCTCACGCACATCTGCAGGCAAGCGCTTCATAATGGCAGCCGCAATCGCTGCCCCTGACACTGCCTCATCTTTGCTCTTTGAGTCGGTCTTTTCTCCCATGACAGATTAGATGCGGGGCAACTTTGAATTGTTGCTGAATTCACCACTCTAGACTACAACCTGTTGAATTATTGAGCTTTTCGTTGCTCACTCTCCAAATTTGAGCGGACTTCCTTAGCTCTGCCTGGCTGTTACACTTTGAGGTTCTGCCTGCGCTGCGCTTTGTGGCGCTTTAGGCACCTCTCAACGTCCTCGAAATGTGCCCTTTTTGCTTTAGGCGGCCCATTTCGAGTTCGGTGAGACTGGCTCACTGAAGGTTCACGGTCCCTCAAGTAAGAGAGGAGCGCAGGTTTTATGAAGACGGAACGTACTCGCAGTACAGTGGCAGATCCCTTCAGGATCGACGAGGACGAGTCGATTGCGGAGCTCAGGTCGCTGTGCACCGACACTCCATGGTTGGCGGAGATTCTGGGCATGCAGGTCAGCAAACCGGTCGAAATCGACCTGGCCGGCTACCAGCCTGGAGTCAAGTACTCTCCGGTCACCTTCAAGACTCGAGTGTGTCTCCACGCTAGCCGTGGCCGACGAGTCTTTGAACCGGGAACCATCGTCCTCTTTTCCGACTGGGGTTGGGTGGGGACGATGACTGCCGATGAGCTCTCACGCTGGAAGAAAGCGCCGGCTAAGAGGAGAAAGCAGCCATCACTCCAGCTGGCCTAATCGTCTCTCCTTCGGCCCCCCCGGGTGTGTTCTTTCCCCGGGGGGCGGTGCAAGAGGCGACGATGTGGAACGTGGAGTGCTCTCGACACCGTGTCCATTCGACAAGGCGTTAATTCGACACAGCGTTGCTATGTCGCTTGATACCACTGAGAATACAAAGGTTTTTTTGTGAGCCAGTACCGGACAGTTTCGATTAGGTGAGACGCACGGCGGAAGAGCGAATGCCGCGAAAGCGCGTTCTCGTTCCTAATCTCCAGAGCGCTTGTGGCGCTTCTTACTGCGACGAGACTTTACAAAGCCACTTCTTCCGTAGTTATCGCGCAAGCGACCTTCCAAATTCTCACGCACCGAGCCGTATGCGGGATCGTTGATCAAATTGCTGAGCTGATAGGGATCTGAAGTCAGGTCATATAACTCTGAAGTAGCTCCATCGTTTTCAATATACACCATTGAACCTGTATGAAGAGCGCGGTACGGCCTGCGATTCCCTGTGCGGCTTCGACCCTCTAATAAGATGTCGTCTCTAAGCCGATCCACTTCACCAGAAAACACTGGTAGCAAAGAGGCGCCATCTAGTGTTCGAGGCGGAGTCACGTTGGCCATTTCATAAATGGTCGGAGCGATATCAATATTGCCTACAAGCCCGTCATGGACTCGTCCTGCAGCGATTAACGGCGGATACCGCACTGCCATTGGCACGTGCACGGCTTCCTCGTACGGGCAGGCCTTTCCAGTTAACCCATGCTCACCCCACAGGATTCCGTTGTCCGAGATAAAGAGCACTACCGTATTATCAAGCTCACCGCTGTCGCGCAGGCGACCGATCAACTGCTCCACCGCTCTATCCACCGCAAGGTTGGACTGCAACTGTTTACGACGGAACTTCATTAAGGCAGCCAGGCGCTCTGGTGAATCAGCGGCGCGCACTCCGTACCACTCGGGCTTGGAGCTTTGCCCAACCAATCCAAGACTAGGTGCAGAGAAATCAGACAATGCGCTAAATGCTTCACGATCCCCGGTATCAGGAAGAGCGGGGGCATGAGGGGAAAATGGCGCGAATATCAGAACAAACGGCTTGTCCTGTTGTGTCGCTGCCTTTTTCAAAAAACGCAGAGCATCGTCTCTCAGGACATCAGTCATGTAGCCCCGCCTCTTGGACGTCACTCCTTGAGTGTTCACTTGAGGGCCGAAGTAGGTGGCACTTCCGAACGTGAATACTGACCAAAAATCGTATTCAGGGCGCGCTGAACCATTCCAAGAGTTCAAATACTTTCCAACTATTCCTGTGAAATATCCCGCCGGCTTCAAGCGCTGCATGAACGTATCGTATCTAAGCCGGTCAGTGTTTCGAAAAACGCCATTATTATGCGCATAGAGTCCAGTCAAAATAGCTGAGCGACTCGGGCAGCACATCGGCGTCGGAATGTAGGCTTTAGTGAAGGTGATGCCTTGATTGAATATAAGCTCTTGGGTCGCCGGCATATACTCACCGACGGTGCCATAGCGTTGATCGTCAGTGATTATGATTAGAAAATTTGGCCTCGTGTCTCTGCGGCGCTGTGATTCTGAGCGCTGTGATTCTGAGCGCTGGGCTTCCGGTTCCGAGCGCAATGGATCTGTTAGCAGTTCCTCGTTCGCAGCCTGAGCGGCGAAGCTCGTCGCAGTAGGAGAAGTAGCAAGCCCGGCCACCGCATCTAATGGCGCCCTACCCCAATGCCAGAGAGCCGCAGCACCCAAAGCAAGCGCAACGAGAAAACCAAGACGCACCGCACCTCTCACGCGCGCAATACTGGGTTCACCCGAGGAGTTTCGAACCATGCTTGCAACAGAGTGCGGCGAAAACCCGAAGAACTTCCTCATTCCAATACACTTCATAATGGAAAACTATATTTACACGCCTCAGACGTATTGAGACACAGATCCACCCCTGGAGAGACTACTCATTAGATACTTTTCACACCCAGAGCACGCTGATTTAATTCACTTAAACTATGCGCCCCTACTTTGGTGGCCAAGACGCTCTCTGTCAATGCACCAATCGCTTCCGAAGTGCTTTCGGAGGACCGAGAACACGGCGAAGAGAGAAGCGTCGGCACTGCTCACCCGTCTACTTGAGGAAGCGACAATATCCGACCGGGTACTTATAAACGCGATTAACCTCTTGCTCGCTGGAGATTTCCCACACCACCTCGCCGGCCGGGGTGACCTCGATAGCACGTCCGGCCTTGTCGATAGAAATGAGGGTGTTTCCGTTCGGAAGGCGCGAAGCCGACCCGGAACGAGAGGAGAATAGGTTCTCGCCGTCTTCGTATTTCCAGACCACCTGACTAGTGGTCGGGTTCACTTCCCAAACCTGGCTCATTTCCTCACGCTCCTTTGATGAGTTGGAGAAGAACAATATGTTACCCTCACCCGGCATTCCGGCTGGAATCATGTGAGGATCGTGTGCTGGTCCGATGCCGCCCGCATCCTCACCGCCATAGCTCCAAAGAATGTTTCCTGATTCGTGATCAATCAAAGAAAACTTCCAAAAATTTCGTGGCATGAAAATCATATTGCCAGGCTTGAATCTGGTATCTCCAGCATCGAACCACTTGTTCGGCGGAATCACCGTCGCAGTATTAGCGTGCGTCCACTCAAAGAGTTTGCTCTTAGGGGTAAAATCGATGCGAGACTGACACTTCCGCATCCCACAATCAGAGGCATCAAAATGCTTGGCGGCTGACCAGCGCCAGGCCACTTCTCCGCCCGGGGTCACTTCTATTATTTCACTTGATTCATAGAACTGAGGAAATCCTCCTTTAGGACCTAAACCGCCAAAATTTTTAGAGGCGACCTTCTCCTTAGCGAGAAAGACCGTGTTCCCATTTGGAAGCCGATGAACATCGTGATGTGTGCGCTCAGGCGAACGAAACTCCCAAGCAATTTTCCCATCCCAATCGTATTCAGTGACGTAGTTAGCACGTGCCAACCATTTCTCCTGCTTGAGCCCCCAACCGGACGCGTGGATCACGAGCAAGTGACAATTCGGCAGTAGTCGCACGCGGTCAACGTCGTATGGCCAGGTTTTTACTATCTTCCCTTCAGGGTCCATCAAATGAACCCAACCACCACCTTCGACAGGTACCACGGCATAGCCCTGCAAAGCCTTTGCCGTGTCATTCTTCACCAGAGTCGGATACGTGTTCGACGCAACCTTCCACTTCTTCCGAAGCTTCTTTCGTCCATCTTCACGAGCACGTTCCAGCGCCAGAGGTCCATCGCCGCGGTTCTGCTTTCCAGCCACTTCTGGGACGCAGTCGGCGCCCTCGCAGGCTTGATTAGCCATGACAAGGGCTGCGGCCCTACGCGAAGGTATCTTGTTGGGATTCTCAGCCAGGGCGTTAGCCGCCACGCCGAGAAGCAGCGCGAGCATTAAAATTTTTGCCAACGACATTCTCGCCAACGACACTTTCGCCAACAACAGAGCGCCGACGCGAGAAGAACTGACCTGAAAGGAACTCAATTGCGATAACATCAAAAACATCTCCTCTTCTTCTCTACGGCAATTGCTGTACAGCAATACAGCAATAGATTCGTCGCCCCGACCCAATAAGCCCAACTCTAAAGCCAAACCTGGATTGGTGGTAAGAAACCACGATCCTGAGAGGACGGGAATAAGTCTACAGGCGGCGTCAGAACGCTCCTAAGGGGGTCCTAGCAGGCTGCGTCCGTGAAGACAAGCGACTGGGGCCAGGCAAGGCGCCTAGTTTTCAGTAGACCCTTAGCTCTCAGTAGAACTGCCTTGTCCTGAAAGAGCCCCCCTCGACCCCTATAAGATTTACATGATACTCGACTATGACGCGTCTCAAAAGGCTTTGACCGCTAAGAATTATCGCGTCCTACAGCGGATGCTCACTATATATTTCTATGACCACGACCTCTCCAAATAATGAAACTCCGAGTGCCGCAGTGTGCTGCCCCAAGTCCACCTGCCGCGTATCGCCCAGCAGTTACGAGTATGCGTATCTGCTGATTGGTCTGTTTTTAGTCTTCCAGTATGAATGGCTTGTCGACGATGCCTTTGTCTACTTCCGATACATCGACAACTGGATCTTTCTAAAAATCGGATTGGTTTATAACCAAGGAGAGTACAGCGAAGGATACAGCAGCATTCTTTGGTTGCTGATACTAAGCGGCTTGCGGCTTTTTAATCTTAACTGGTGGGCAATCACCAAGCTGCTTGGCGCGCTTTGTTTCATCGCGTTCTGGTTTGCCGGACTGCTCTTACAGCGCCGTATTTTCGCTTCCGCTTGCTCAGCAAAAGACGCCTCCACCTCGGTCTCCAAGCCCGCCTATTTGAATCTACCTCTGGCTCTGCTCTGCACCAACTACGGAGTGCTTTGCTACTTCACCTCTGGCTTAGAAACCCCTCTCGTCCAGGTTTACGCCCTGTTGTTCTGCCTTTTCGTTCTTTCGCCGCAGTCTCGCTGCTTGCAGGTACTGCTTTGCTTCGCGCCGGTTCTGAGACATGAATTGGTGCTGCCACTTGGCGTGGTAATGCTGTGGGGCTGGTGGAGGACCAAGCAATTTCCACTCGTCATGACACTGATCACCGGGGCACTTCTTGGCGCGCTCGCAGTGTTCCGTGTCTACTATTACGCTGATTTGTTGCCGAACACCTTCTACCTAAAAGACCTAATGGACATAGAGCAGGGTCTCTATTATGTGCATGAAACGTTCTCTACCTATTGGATGTACTTCCTTCTGCCGCTTGCCGGCGTAGGAGCTCTGGTCCTTCGTACAAAAGACGCTGCGGGTAACATTTTCTCAGCTCAGCAACTTCGCCTTGCTGAACGAGGCGTGCTTGTTTTCTGTGCCGCGCTCATCATCGCCTATGTGATTAAGATTGGTGGAGATCCACGTCACTATCGCTACTTGGCATTCCCGCTCTGCTTGCTGGTAGGTGCATGTTCCGGCATTGGAGAGCTGTGGTTGCCGCGTAGCCGATTAGGAAAATATCGTGTCGCAGCGCCTGTGTTGGTCTTACTCCTTGCTGGCTCTTCATTCCTTGCCTATCCGCCCCAGCTCAATCGACACCCTTTTACGTACTCTGAGAAGCACCGCACCGTTCATAAGATCAATGACGCGTCAGCGCATCGTCGCAAGCTAGATCTCACTTTTGTGACCTGGACTCGCGAGCTTCCGCTAGACAGGCTCCGAAAATTGGGTCGTAAGAAACCTTTCGTATACAAAGGCATCAAGAGCTATTACCGCTGCATTCGAGCCTACCGCGATATTGATAAGCGCTTTATTCATAGCCTCGGTCTTACTGAACCGATTCTCGGACGCACCGTCATGAAGGCAAATCGACCTGCACACAAGTGGGGACTGCTCCCCCTAGCGAAGGACATTGAGAAGGTCCAAAGGGCAAACAAGGTGCACGCCCCTGGCATGTATCGTGACGCTCTTACGCGTGGAATTGGAGCGCCTTGGATGGAGAAGAACCTTGAAACTATCGAGGTAATTGAACGCAAGATTTACAACAAGCATTACTTTTTTGAGAACTTGAAGCTTGCATTAAAGTTCCCGGCGCCGATCGTTCCCTAGAAATAGCCCCACATATCTGGTCGATTTAGCGCCTCCAGACCCTGGCACACCGCTTCAGAGGCGTGTAGATTTAGCGCGAGCAGCGCCTGTGCGCAGTTATGTGCATTTCCGCCTGCCACAAGCTCCTTTTTGGGAAGCCTACAGCTTAGTGCAGATTTTTGAACGAAGTCTTTCTTTGAGTCCGCCGTGAGTGACGTTTTATTTCAGTACCTTCTTCCGTTTGTCGCTCGGCTGCACCCGATCTTCGTTCATTTTCCCATCGCTTTAGTATTCGCGGCGGTCGTGGCTGAAGTACTCGCCTTCCGACGAGCCCGTTTAGAATCGAGAACCTCCCCCTTCTCCGCCACCCCAGACCCAGTTGCTTTCTTTTGCCTCTCCTTTGCCGCCCTTTCGTGTGTGGTTGCGGGCTCTAGTGGTTGGCTCTTGGCGGGCATCGAAGAATTCCATGGCGACGCGGCCGAGACTCTCTTCATTCATCGCTGGGGCGGTGTCACCCTCACCTCCTTTGTGTTGCTGTGTTGGCTCTGTGCTCGCTGGACTAGCCGCCGCCACAGCGGGGGAAAGATCTACCGGGCACTACTCGCCGTATGCATGCTCGTGACCGGACTGGTGGGACACACGGGCGGCACCCTGGTGCATGGAGATGATTTATTTAGCTTCGCCGCGCTCGATCGAGAAGACGCACGCGCTTCCTTGGCCGACAGAGAATCTTCAGCTGCGGGAACAATCGAGGCAGCACCTGACGGAGTAGTTCCGGCCGCACTGAACCAAAAGGTCGACTATGACACTCATATCCATCCAATCATTCAGAATTCCTGCGCGAAGTGCCATTTAGGGGGGAAAGCCAAGGGCGGTTTCCGAATGGACACTCGTGATGAGCTGCTTCGAGGAGGAGAGACCGGAGCGGCTATTTCCCCCGGCAACGGAGCGAAGAGTCATTTGGTTGAACTGGTGTCCGGACTTGATCCTGACAAGATCATGCCCAACAAGGGCCGCAGGCTCACCACCCAAGAGATTGCCCTGATTCGCACCTGGGTGGACCAAGGTGCAATATGGGGTACCAGCGCAACTGACGCCTATCAGCGCTCTGAAAAGCCGGTACTTGGCCTTAATCGCAGTCATGTAATTGAAGTCTCGGCGGAAACTCCTCAAACCAATCCGGTAGACCGAGTACTTGCCCCCTACTTTCGTAAGAATGCCCTAGAGCTTCCTAAGCTGATTGATGATCGCACCTTCATGCGCCGAGTGAGCCTTGATCTAGTTGGGCACTACCCAAGTTTCGAGCAGATTGAAGAGTTCGTCGCATCCTCTGAGCCCGATAAACGTGTCACTCTTGTGCGCGACCTTCTTGCTCGTGACCTCGATTACGCCATTAATTGGATCTCTTTCTGGAATGATCTTCTCAGAAACGACTACACCGGTGCGGGCTACGTTGACCGCGGGCGAAAAGACATCACCTCTTGGCTTTTTTCCGCGCTGCTTCAGAACTACTCATACACTCGTATGGTCAAGGAGCTAGTGAACCCGAGCGAAGCCTCGTCTGGTTTCGTGAAGGGCATAGTGTGGCGTGGCGCGGTCAATCCGAACGAGCGTCCGGAAATGCAGGCAGCGCAGAACATCGCGCAAGCTTTTATGGCCGTGAATCTAAAGTGCACTTCGTGTCACGACAGCTTCGTCGACCAGTGGAAACTAGACGACGCCTACGGCA
The DNA here is from genome assembly GCA_041739995.1 of Bdellovibrionota bacterium. Classification (GTDB taxonomy): domain Bacteria; phylum Bdellovibrionota_C; class UBA2361; order UBA2361; family JBGSMV01; genus JBGSMV01. The sequence continues at coordinate 6,785 of JBGSMV010000077.1, read as the reverse complement.
TGGCAAATATCTTTGCCAAAGAACCGATAGAGTCTCACCGCTGCGACGTTCCTACCGGGCAGACCGCTCAACCTAAATTTTTCTTTCCTGAACTCGGTAAAATCGACGAGACGCTTCCACGCGAGAAGCGTATGCAACAACTCGCAAGTGTTTTGACTAGCAAAGATAATGGACTTCTCCCAAAAGCGATTACCAACAGAATCTGGGCTCAACTGATGGGTGCTGGAATCGTAGCTTCGCTCGACGACGCTTCGGGTACCGCCTGGAGTCCAGAGCTTCTCGAAACGCTGGCCTTCGAGTTGCAAAGTAACGACTTTGACTTAAAGCACTTACTCACCGTCATCGTAACCTCTTCGATTTACCAACGAGAATTCCTCAACGAATCACCGCCTCCGTCTGACGCGAAGAACGTCACCGTGTTTAAGGGTGGATTTGAGCGTCGAATGAAATCCGAACAGTTTGAAGACACCCTTCGCGAGGTGTTCGCTGCGCCCGAATCGGGGACGAAGAAAGAGTGGATTCGCTGGCTGAGTCTCCTTAATGACGCGAAGTTCCCCGCGCCCTACACCCCGAAAGCACACACCACCGCCATTTCAAGCGCGGCTCCCTCGGCCACTATCGACATCGACATTACCGGTGCAAAGACTCTGTGGTTGGTGGCCGTGCCCGAAGGCATTCCGCTGTTGTCTCGAAGAATTCCCAAAACTCCCCTGCTTTGGCGAGCGCCCACGTTGTTGAGCGCCTCTGGCAGTGGCAAGGGCAAACCTGGCGATACGACACTCCTCTCTCGCCTTCAGCCCCTTGCGGTTGGTGACGGAGCCACACTTGTCCTTGATCCCACCGCCCCAAAGAAAGAGCTTACCTTCCTTGGTAAGCCTGAGAGCGAGGCCATCGCGGCTCGTTCCCCTTCTGTCCTGGCCTATAGTTTGAAAGGCCTTAATGCCAAACGCTTTCAAGCAGAAGTCGGCTTCCAAGCCACCGCCGACAGTATCAAAGGTGCGCGCTCATTTCGTTTCTTAGTGTTCACTGACCTCTCTCTTCCTGCCTCGATTCAGGACCGCTCTTCGTTCGCCACCGCTCTTGGAAGACTGGCGAGGGACAATATCGTTTCAGAACGTCCCAGCACTCTCACTACGCTTGACGCTCTGGAACTCACCAATGGAGAGGAGTTTCATGCGTTATTGAAACAAGCAGCTCTCTCGATGGTGGTACCAGGAAAGCCGGCTTCTAATATCGTCGACGATCTGTGGAAAGCTCTGCTTTTGCGAGAGCCGACACCCGAAGAAGCTACACAGGCTAAAGCTTTTTTGGTGGCAAACTCCACTCAGTCCGTGCAGCCGGCAAAGCTTGAGGATTTGCTCTGGAGCATGGTGCTCCTTCCCGAATTTCAGCTTGTGCGTTAAGTAATAGTAGATGGAAGCGCTTACACGTCGAAAATTTCTTGCTGAACTGAGTGCCGCCGCACTTGCAGCCTCCACTCTTGGGGCACCACGAACTGCCTGGTGCGGAGAGAAAGCCGCAGAAATCAAACCTGCGGCCGACCGCGTTATTCTGCTCTGGATGTCGGGCGGCATGGCACACACGGAGACCTTTGATCCCAAGCGACACGTCGACTTTGAAAAAGATCTCGACCCCGACCGCGTATTAGCGACCTTCCCGTCCATTCCCACTGCGGTCGATGGCTTGCGTATCTCAAGCGGCCTGGAGCGGCTGGCAAGCGTGATGGATAGAGGAGCGGTAATTCGTTCATACCGGGCCGCGGACTTAGGCTTCATTCTCCACACACGCCACCAGTACCACTGGCACACTGGATATGTGCCGCCACAAACCATCGCGATGCCGCATATTGGAGCCATCATCGCAAACATGCGCGGTCAGATTAACCCTGATGTTCCCGCTTTCATTCATATCGGGCAAAGACTTGAGCTTCCCGGCAGCGAAGAAATCAAAGCCTACCTCACTGCCGGGTATCTCGGCGCAGAGCATGGCCCTTTCGTTATTCCAGACGCGATTGAAGCACGGCGCTACGTGAGCCCTCCCGCAGGTGTTTCTCCGGCTCGCTTTGAAGACCGCAATAAATTCTTCCGTCGTCTTGTAGAAGCATCAGAGTCAGGGCGCACGGCCAGCTCCTTCCATCAGGAATCAATGCTTCGTAGCCTTGATGGGTCGTACCGACTGCTACACTCGCCCGCGGCACGTGCATTCGATATTACGGACGAACCTCCGCACATTTACGAAGAATACGACACCGGGCGCTTTGGGCTTGGATGCCTCTTAGCGCGTCGTCTTTGTGAAGTCGGTGCACGTTTCATAGAAGTCACTTCTGAGTGGGTTCAGTTTGATAACTGGGATACTCACAATAACGGGCACACGCGAACCATTGAGATGAAGCGCTGGATTGATAGACCAGTAACGCGCCTCATTCTTGACCTAGAAGAGCGTGGGTTGCTGGATCGCACCTTGATTATTCTTGCGAGCGAATTCAGCCGCGATCTTATGATTGAAGGACGTGCTGGAGTAGAAGTAAAGGCGCAAGCACGTGTGCCTGAACGAATCAATGAAATGCGGCACTACGGCCTCCACAAGCACTTTACTGGTGCGGGCAGCGCAGTGCTGTTCGGCGGCGGAGTAAAACGCGGACTTGTGTATGGCAGCACCAGCGACGAACGCCCATGCGAGGTGGTGACAGATGAAATTCGCATCGAAGACTTGCACGCATCCATCTTCCATTTGCTTGGAATTCCCCCAGACCATAGCTTTGAAGTTGAAAAGCGTCCGATCTACGTGACTAGGGACGGTGTGGGAAAAGCGCGATCTCAGCTATTCGCCTCAGCTTAGCTCTCCCTTTTCTGCTGAACGCGGAGTGACAATGCGAAAACTGGTGCATCACAGAAAGCTGACTAGAGCCAAGACGACGCTCGCGGTGAAACATTTCTGTTGAACCCATTTTGCGAGGTGCGCCCACCCCCTTGTGGCGTAGGAGCATAGGGACCAGAACCGTGGACCTTAACGTGGGGCGACTGAGAAATCTGAGAAGACAACCTGTCCTTGTGGCTCTCCTTCTGGCGTGCCTCAGGCGACTCGACTCTGGCCTTCTGTATCCAGTTCTTTGCGGCACTAAATAGGAGCCCAATTGCAATACCAGAAAGCTGGTGGATCTCGTGCTCAAAATGGCCCCCGATTTGGCTGAAGAACTTTGAAGCTCCACCTGGAGCTCTTGATTCACTGACCTCTCCCGCTGGAGCATGCGCAGTTCTTGGCTCTGACGCCAATTTAGTTCCTGCACCCCCTTGCCGTTGCGCGTGCCTTCGTGGCTCTTCCAACGCCTTAGAAATTATAACCCCTGCTAATGCAGCAAGACCGAAGGATACCTTAGGGTGACGACGAACATGCTCACGAACGTCCAAACTGTCCTTAACCGATTCAACCGTTTCTCCCACTGCGTCCTTAACGTCATCGACCTGTCTGCGTACTTCTGTCTCCAGAAGCCGCAAATGATCTTGCAGTGCGCTCTTCGTTTGTTCGATATCTTGCCTTATTTGGTCAGAGGGCCGATCTACGCATCGTGCTGCTTCCATAGTGAATTCTCCTTTTTTGAATCCTTGTTTTGTGTAGGCATCGCCACGGAGGAGGCCAACACTTTCGCTCTTCTGAGAAATATAAACCCTGCGAGCGATACCACACCTGCAACGACTAGGTACCACCCCCATACGGGAACCTCAGGGACGTACTGAGTCAGAGCAGTCACGAGCGCCATTGAGAACAAGAGCGTCGAAGCGGTTCCCAAGCCTACGGCAAATGCAAAAGACCACGCTGCACGCCTAACCTTATCCAGCTCTTCCCGTGCCTCGGATTTCAATAGTGCTAACTCTTGCCGACCAAGCGTCACCACATCATCAACGATTGCCCCGATGTATGGGGCAATCGTTGACTGTATTTCATTCTTCATCGCATGAAGCATATCGATTTTCCTAACGACCTTGGACTCCTAGAGACACCCTCGGTCTTTAGCGAATGGGGCTGTGGCGACCGAGCTCCCTATCGACGGGGCAGCATCTTACCCACGAGAGCACCTACCAACAGGCCGACTCCCAGCGAGTACAATGGATACTTTCGTACTAAGGCAGCCGTATCCTTCCCCATGCTCTCTAGGTCATGGCTCTCTAGGTATTTCCCGCCTGACTCCAACGAATCGGCCACTGCGCCCGCCGCAGAACCGACCACTCCATCAGTGGGCAAGTTTCTACGCACAGTGCCCGCCAAATCATTTATTTTGTGACCAGCAGAAGAAATAGTCTCGTCCGCCTTGTTTGCAACCTCATTGCCGAACTTTCGTGCCTTATCGGCGACTCGAGAGCTGAGAGCTCTGGCTTCATCGATAGTAGCGTCCACGGACTCATCCATCTGATTTGCCGCTAACGAAATTCCGTTCTTAGCTCCTTCTCGAATGCGTTCCTTGTTTTCCATATTTTTCTCCTTAATCAAAAACAGTTAATAACGAAGACCTGCTTTTTTGTGCTGAAGTGCCTGCTTGCCCCTTAGACACTGATGCTGAGGCCTTCGCCTCAAGAAAAAATCTCCTCTCCCGGGTGGATTTGATGACATTGAGTATCAAGGAGATGGCCGCGTGAAGATATGATCGCGATCATGCAGAAGGATCTGAAACATTCCCTTCTCAAGTACAAACGGTTTGAAAGGAAAGAATTCAGTAAGACAATCTAATTGTAACGCTTCGCAGCCTGAGCCCATTGTGGAGAATTAGTTTGACACAGATATGACGTGGCAGGTTACACCTAGAACCTCCGATTAAAGATTTGTGCAAAGTCTATGAGCATCGAGTCGCCTTAGCGGAGCGCACAGGCAGCGATTGAAGTTGAAAAGCTTTCAGTCTGTGTGTCTAGAGACGGACTACGAGAAGCGAGTCACCAGCAATATGCACCGCATGAGCAGCTTACCCCTAGTGGTCTTAGCCCAACTCAGCTCCTTAAATTTGGAATGTTCAGGTGTCAACTAACGTGACGGATGTGCCCAATCTGGTGGGGCGGCTTGTTATCGCCCTACCTCCCCTTGGAGATTTGAAGGTAGGCTTCTTTGGAGAATACGACACTAGGAAGGGTCCCAGCCCTCTCACACGTCGCCATGATAGTAGGAGGCCACGTTTCTCGAATCACCTCAATAATTTTATCTCGCAATACAGGGAACTCAGGGGCGGAGCGTGGCAGGTAGGCTTCCAAGATCTCTCCTACTATTGGTCCATTGATCGAAATTGAGCAGGTGCCACGTTTGGGGTCCTCGTTCCATATGTAAATCAATGGAAGTACGTCGGACATGCGTTCTCCATCCTGCTCGCAAGTAATCTCTGAACAGTACAGAGGCTGGGATACTCCTCTATCGCTCATCAAAGCGCCGATAACCGCATCCATGAACTTCTTGTCCTGCTGCATATCTGCCATGTCACGAGAGCGATAACGGCGTAAGCCAGCGGGCGTTAGCTCCTCTGAGCTTCTTTGTTATCCTTCAGGTCAGCCAAACTTATAATTGAATATACTCTTGTATCCCGCAGATCTCCGTGTGGGTCTCTACAGTGGTTTCTCAAAACTCCGTCCAGATGGAACCCCAGTCGCTCCGGAACGCTAAGGCTCCTTGTATTCTTTGAGTCACAGTAGATTTCAACCCTTTTTGCCCGGAGTTCCTCGAAAGCAAACCGAGCTATTCGAGCGACCGCTTCAGAAATAAAGCCCGATCCGGTTCTTTTCGTTCGACACCAGTATCCGATTTCGAACCTTGGGACGCTCCAGTCGAAACGATGGAGGCCGCTAGCTCCGATAAAATCCCCCGAGCTTTTATGGAATATCAGTAACTGGAGATCCTCTCTAGCAATAAACTTGGCTTGAGAGATCCGGCACTGCTCTTCCGAATCAGCTGGAGTAGGCTTCTCTTTCGCCCACGGCATCCATCTGTTCAATTCTTCAAAAGACTCAAGAATTGCTTCATTGACTCTAGCTCCATCTCCTTGTTGAGGCGCGCGAATGAACAGACGTTCGCTTTCAAACTGCACAGAGATATCCAAGAGTATTGGTCGTGGTGCCGACATAATGGTCATTCAGTAAAGAAGGATAACGGCAAATGCTCTCCAGTTTGCACCCCACATCATACGATCAAATTAGCTACTACTCTACGGGGCGTAGATCTGGTGGAGCGGTGTGTTATCCGTAGGCGACCCTTCTCTCATCGCCCTTGCTCGGCTAACATGAGGCCGAGTTTGTATTCACCACTTTCCGGCTTAAGTTCCAAAGCCCGCCGAAAGTCGGCCATGGCGCCGTCGCGATCGTTACTCGCCTGTCGCGCCCGCGCTCGGATGTATATAAGACTGTCGTTCTTCGGGTCAGCCGCAATTGCACGATCAAGTAGCGGTATCGCACTTCGAAGATCTTCCGACCCCCCGGAATTATCACCCGAGTCGACTCTCAAGGTGCCTCGCCTTGCAAGAAACTCGCCTCTTTGGGGATGGTTGGGATTATCGGCAAGAAATTTAGTGATTTTCAGAATAGCGGCTTCCCGATCACCCTTCAGCAATAGACTCATTATGTCTAGTCGAAGCAGCCCTTCCGGATCTGGGTGTTCAGCATGAAGAGGAGACGCCAGCATCACTAGGCACACAATGATAACTAGAATTCGTTGCACCATGATGATTCTGACTCCTACGGATAACGGCTAGGGCGACCGGCACCAATCGGGCAGCGATTGGTGTCCGCGTCGGCCCGTGTGTTATCCGGTCTTTTTCG
>JBGSMV010000053.1:0-33736 GCA_041739995.1 Bdellovibrionota bacterium | reverse complement strand
GTGTACTTAGCCACGTAGCCAAGTATGGCCTCCTCAAGCCTTCGGTTATTCACAAACCACAGCTCACTATTCCTGGCTCTAGTGGTCAGGAACGATGCGTACTCAGAACTCTCTATGCGTGGATGATAGCCCATACTGGGCTATCTTTTCGGTATTCGCCTAGAGAAGTTTCTCCCAAGGTCAGTGAGGGAAAGGGGGTCGGGCATTGTCAACGGCTAAGGGGGCGTACTATAGGAGATCGGTATGAAAGTTGCTCAAGAATGGCGGCAGGTTGCTCAAATGCTGCTCGCATCGATGTTCGTGCTGATGCTTGCCGCAGGATGTCGTCGTCCTGAGCCTGATATGCTGGTGAGCCCGATTGACCCAGGGGCCGTCCAGCGCGGCGCAGTGTTGGTTGAGGGGCTTGCGGCCTGCAGCTTCTGCCACGGATTGGTGCCAGAACCTGCAAGCCCAATGAGCGGCGGCGGGATTTGGCTCGATAAGTATGGCCTGGTCCAAGCCTCCAATATTACTCCTTCTAAGTCTGGAATCGGCGAGTGGACCACCAATGAAATAGTCACCGCAATTCGCCATAGCCTTCGACCCGGTGGAGAAATGCTCTCAACCGAAGTTCACAACGGCTACGAGTGGATGGCAGACGAAGATGTGCTCGCCATCGTCGCCTACCTGCGCTCACAGGCGCCAATCGACAACGAAGTCCCGACTCGAGAAGTTCCGTTTATCGATAGAAATACGACTGGGTTTTTTGATCGCGCGCCGCAGGTGGCGGGATTCATCCCCACCATTGAGCCGAGATTCAAAACCGAATATGGGCGATACCTCACTCTGCATGTGGCGCGCTGTCAGGGTTGCCACAACGGTCCAGTGACTATTGTCGCAGAAGAGGGCAACTTTCTTCAGGGCGGACGGCAAATTCAAACTTCGGCAGGAGAAATAGTTTCACCTGGTATTGGCCCAAACCAAATTGATGGGCTTGGGTCTTGGAGCGAAAAGGACATAGTTCATTATCTGCGAACGGGAAACACACCGGAGGGCCGAGTGGTGGATCCTGATTTCTGTCCAATTCGATTTTACCAGGCCGCCTCAGATCAAGATGTGCAGGCGATTGCTCATTTTCTTAAATCCTTGCCGCCAGAAATTTAGGATAGTAGGGCGAAGAGTAGTGAAATGCTCTCGCCTTTCAAAGACTCTCTGTTCACCACTATATGCTAGTTCTTGGACTCGAAAGCAGTTGCGACGAAACGGCGGTGGCGCTCGTATCCTTCAACGGCGAAGGAAGGGCTGCGGTTGTTTGCGAAGTAATCGCTTCGCAAATTGACTTGCATGCGCAGTACGGTGGAGTAGTTCCAGAACTTGCGTCACGTGAACATCTGAGAAGTTTCCCCCTGCTACTTGAGGAGCTGTTTCAAAAAGTAAGTTCTGCCCCAGGGAAGGTAGGGGCCGTCGTAGGGTTGGAATCGGTGACCCATGTGGCCGTTACTGCTGGCCCAGGACTCAAAGGGTGTCTACTGATAGGAGTCGGAGTGGCGCGCGCCATTGCGATGACTCGGAACCTCCCGCTTCTTCCCATTAACCATATCGAAGGGCATGTGCTGTCGGCGTTTCTCTCAGAGCCAGATTTGTCGTTTCCTTATCTTGCCTTAGTGGTATCCGGAGGACACACAGAGCTGCTGCGAGTCGAAGACGTGGGGAGCTATCAGCTTTTGACTCGCACTATGGATGATGCCGCTGGAGAAGCTTTTGATAAGAGCGCTAGTCTGCTTGGCCTTGCGTATCCGGGCGGCCCTCAGCTGGCTAAGCTCGCGGCCCAAGCGGATCTTGAACTGAGCAAAAAGTATCTTACTCAGTTACCTAAGGTGATGCGTGAGTCGGCAGGGTTTAGTTTTTCCGGACTTAAAACCGCCATATCCTTGCTGGTGAAGCGCCATCAAAAAGATATAGAAGCCGATGAAAGACATCGCGCCGCGCTTGCAGCCGCAGTGCAGGATTCAATTGTGGACGCCATTTGCTTTAAGACTAAAGAGGCGGTTGAGAGCAGCAAGCTTTCGACCCTGGTGCTGACTGGAGGAGTGGCCGCTAACCGAGCCTTAAGAACAGCGCTGACTGAGAGACTTCCGCGCGCCAGAGTCATAGTGCCGCCACCTGAATACTGCACGGATAATGCTGCGATGATAGCTTATGTGGGCGGAATGCGAGCCTTGCGAGGGGAGCTAGGGAACTTATCCCCTTCGATTTTAAGCCGATGGCCGATTGAGAGTATGGCGATTCCGGTCCCAGAAAGCCCTGGAGGTGTGCGCGCATCATGACTCTAAAAAAGAAAGCACACCGTGAACTTCGAGAACTTAACGTTCAACCCTCGAAGCAGCGTGGACAGAATTTCATCGTAAATCCGTTTGTGATCGAGTCGGTGCTCGATTTTGGGCAGCCTCTAAAGAGCGATGCTTTGGTTGAGATTGGGCCTGGTCTTGGTGCCCTCACCGCAGCGCTTTACGAAGTGGCCTGCGCAGGGCCACATGCGCTGCAATTAATCGAAATCGAGAAGAATCTTAGTGCCGATCTTTCGGTTCGCTTTCCGCAAGCGAAAGTGCATTGCAATGACGTGCGCCAAGTGCAGTTTTCGGAGCTTGGAAGCGAGCTGGTCGTATTCGGAAATTTACCGTACTCGCTTTCTACTGACATTCTCTTTCATGTGCTTAGGCAGCGCGGCGCCATTCGACGAGCCGTGTTCATGCTGCAGCGAGAGTTTGCGGAGCGCGTGGCTTCGCCGCCTGGCAGCAGGACCTATGGAAGCCTTTCTGTGGCCATTCAGCTTTGGTGTGACGTGGTGCTCGGGCCCGTGGTACCGGGCGACGCCTTTCATCCCCCGACTAAAGTTGAGTCCATCGTGATACAGCTCACGCCGCGCAAGGAAGCCGCGGCTGGAGTGACCGATTTTGCGCTGTTCGAGCGGGTAGTGAGAGCCTCTTTTTCTAAGCGCCGGAGGACGATAATGAACAGCCTTAAAGGGAGCGCTTTGTTCGACGCTGAGCTGCTTGCGAAGGCTTTTGTTGAACTCGGCCTCGATCCTGAAAGACGGGCCGAGTCCATGACTATTGATGAGTTCGCGGGGCTGACGCGCTGTCTTGGGGCGCCCGTTTAGTCGGTCTTTTCAGCGAGAGAGGCTCAATTTTAATTCCAATAGGCTTCTGTTACTCTTTCCGGCGAATCAGACGCGCACGGGGCAGGAGCCTTCTTTGAGGGCATGTCGCGCGAGAATTTTTTGGAGTCGGTAGGCGTGGGATCATCTGCATTAGTAAGTGCTATTTCTAAGGCGAGTTCGCTCTCAGAAGCGGAGGTAGCTTCGGCACTGACATACCCCAAAGAGCTGGCACATGGCGACCTCGCATTTCCCTGTTTTTCACTTGCGAAGCAATGGAAGGTCGCGCCTCCGGAGTGCGCTAAGCGAGTTAAGGAAGCGCTCGAGTTGCCAGAGGACTTTGAGAGGGTCGAGATAGTAGGACCGTATCTTAATTTCTTTCGCCGACGAGCGGCATTTTCGAAAGAAGTGTTAGGGAAGCTGCTGGCCGAGGGCATAGCGCTTGAGCCAGTCGCCGCACCTCAGAAGATTATTGTCGAGTACTCAAGCCCCAACATCGCCAAGCCGTTTCATATCGGACACCTTCGAACCACGCTGATCGGTCACGCGATTGATCGCATTTTGCGCTCCCTCGGTCATGAAGTAGTGAGCATTAATCACCTCGGAGACTGGGGCACTCAGTTTGGATTCGTGTATGCCGGCTGTGCGTTGTTTGGAAAGCCGAAGGAAGACAGCATTTTTGAATTAGTGAACTTGTACGTGCGCGCGACCGGGATAAAGAAAGCGCAGGAAGAGGGGACTGTAGCCGCGACTGACCTCGATAAGCCGGACGTGAATCAGATGGCGCGGGACTATTTCTTGCGTCTTGAAGCGGGCGACAAAGAGGCGACGGAGTTCTGGCAGTGGTGTCTTGATATATCTCTTCAGTATTTGCGCCAACTTTACGCGCGGCTTGAGGTGCATTTCGACCACTACACCGGTGAATCCTTTTATCGCGATAAACTAGACGGCGTCGAAAAGACACTGCGCGACAGCGGCATGCTGGAAGAATCCAGAGGGGCGCTGGGAGTTGATTTGGGCAAGAAGCTGGGTTTCGTGAGAGTTTTTGCTGAAGATGGACGCTCGCTCTACATAACCAGAGATCTTGCTACGGCTGATTATCGATATCAGCACTATGATCCTGACAAAGTACTGTATGTAGTGGGAGCACCACAGACGCAGTATTTCATGCAGCTCATTGAAGTGCTTAAGCGCATGAAGCACCCCATCGGCGAGAAGATGCAGCACGTGGCGTATGGCAATGTTCCCGGTATTAGCACCAGAGGAAGCCTCGGTAAGGACGACAAGATTTGGCTCCATGCATTGCTTGATGAAGCACGCGACAGGGCGTTAGAGGCTTATCGATCTCAAGTGGCCAAGAAGCCTGAAGGACTCGAGCATGATGAAGCAGCCCAGCTGACGCTGGCGGAATCGGTCGGGCTTGGCGCCGTGGCCTTTAATTACATGTGTCGTGGAAATACCAAAGAGTTCCATTTTTCTTGGGATGAAGCTCTCAGCTTTCAAGGCGACACGGGCCCCTACGTCCAGTACGCCGTGGCGCGTATCAATGGCATTGAACAGAAAGCCAAGCTCGAAGGCATTGTTGCGACGAGTGACTGCAACTGGAAGCTGATTGAAGACGACTCTGCCTACCAGTTGGTGCAGATGATTTCCAAGTTTCAAGAAGTGGTGGAGCTGGCCGGGAGAGACTGTGAGCCCTATCACGTCGCCAACTATGTGTTGGATTTGGCCCGCGCCTTCTCTCTCGCTTATAGAGCTTTGCGTGTGGTGGGCGAAGATAAGGCTACTGCCACGGCGCGTCTCTCATTGTTCGCTGCAGTCCGTGGAGTGCTGACCAAAGGGATGTATCTCATTGGTGTTCCGGTAGTCGATCGCATGTAGCGCTTCGCCCCAGCGAAGCCCGCAACTTGCTATTCGGCATTAACGCGATGTCCCTCGGTGTGACCTAACGCGGCGCCGTTTGGTGTTTCGTCATTGACGTCTAACGACGTAAAAAAGTCGGATGGAATCTCGCCGACCAGACGCTCGATTGACTCGCGCTTCACGCGCCAGTCGGAGCCCAATTTAAAGCCCTCAATGGTGCCGTCCCTAATGAGGTCATAAACCTTTGGTCGGTGAATGCGCAGCAGGGTGGCGACTTCTTTAACCGTAAGTAACATTGGATGCTTAACCGTACTCATACTGACTCCTCAGCGGTGTGATTTGCTCGATATGCTTGCCGAGCCTCTTACACACTCCTATCGTCAGATTCCGACTCTCGATTCATCGGTGGGAGTGGGATTTCGTCTCATGCATGGGCGTAGCGGTATTTAGGTAGGGCTCGTAGCAAAGCTACGGAATTGTCCGAGAACAGGGCCTCAACCCTTTGAAATCACTGTCCCTCTAGGGTAGAACTGCATGATGCAGTAAGGTCGGACAGTTTATGAGGTTAATATGGGATTGCCACTACCGAGGAACGCGGTGCCTATGAATGATTCGTCTCAGGATAGCACCGCTTCGCAGGCGCTAGATGGTCCTTTAGATGCTCCGTTAGATATTCGCGCGCTCATGGCCAATATCCGCGCCTCAGTCGCTAAAGAGATTGAGACGCATGGGCGACAGCGTCCTGCGTTTAAGCCTGAGGCTAGCTCTCCATCAACTACGGGCACGCGCAAAGCGGGCGAACTCTTACAATCAGAAGAGCTTAGGTATCTCAACAGCAACTATTCATTTAGCAGCAGACTGAATTTCGACGGACTTCAGAGTCATAGGCCCGGATTCCTTGGTCGGACTATCGTCGCTGTAAAGCGCAAACTGATGCGCGTTATCTTTGACTCACTACTTAAAGAATATTTTGCCGCCGAGCGCGACTTCAACGCCAACGTGGTGCGAATGTTTAACGACATTAGCAAGTATGTCGATTCGCGGGATGCGTCGAACTTCTGGGAGCTTATTCGAAAGATTGACGTGGATACCACTAAGGCGCTCGAACGCATCGAGCGCTTGAGTGACGAGTACGGCGCGTCACTGCGCAGCACCGAACGTCGAGTATTTGACGAGCTCTATGCCGGACTGCGCGAGGTCAATGGATTGGTGACTACGCTGCAGGGTTCCTCACAGCGGCATGAAGCTTCACTAAAAACTCTTGACAGTGTGGCACGCGGACTAGAAGGTGCTGTGGCTCGAGTCTCAGCACCGCTCAGTTCGGCTTCCGCCCCGTCCGCAAGTGCGCAGCAGGCTTCGGAGACCAGCGCGAAGGCCCCCGATCAATCATACGTGCTACTAGAGAATAGGTTTCGAGGCAGCGAGGCTGAGATTCGAGAGCGCCTCACGATATATCCGCCGCTCTTTGCAGTCGACCGTTTTGGTGGTGACCCTGCAGTAGCGAGCTCTGAAGTTCTTGAGATTGGCTCGGGTCGAGGAGAACTCCAGATTCTATTTAAGGAAGCTGGCATTCCGGCTCGTGGTATCGACATGGACGGTGCCATGGTGCAGGTAGCCGCTGAGCGAGGCGTGAAGACTGCCTTTGGCGATGGACTCAGAGCATTAGAAGAAGCGCCTGATCGATCGTTACGGGGCGTGATTGCGATTCAGGTGGTTGAACATCTTACGCGTCAGCAACTTGAGACCCTGATGAAGCTTTGCTCTCAAAAGGTACGAGCTGGCGGAGTGGTGGTGTTTGAAACCATTAATCCGCAGTCCTTAACGGCGCTGTCATCGAATTACTTTCGTGATCCGACGCATGTGTGGCCAATGCATCCTGATACGCTCTCCTACATGATGACACTCGGCGGCCTCGACGTGCAGGAAGTGCGATTGCTCTCTCCTGTGCCAGACGGCGCGCTACTTCGCTCGTTGGCGGTAGAAGATTATATGACGCCGCGCTGGATGGAGATGGTGACTCTGTTTAATCACAATATCTCACGGCTTAATTCGCTGCTGTACGGGCATCAAGACTACTGTGTCATCGCAAAGGTTCCGTGATTGCTAAGGTCGCGAGAAAAGGGTTCGAGAAGTAATCCGCTAGGAGTTGGTAATGGCATCAATTTTAGTCCTCGGCGCAAAGGTGCCGTTTACCCGCGGTGGACAGGAGGTTCTGCTACAATCTTTGGTACGCGAGCTTCGAGCTCGAAATCACATTGTTGATACTGTGGAGCTCCCGTTCTCTCCGCTGCCAAAGGAAAGAATTCTTGCTCAGGCGGCAATGTGGCGCTCTCTCGACTTATCAAATTTTGCTGGTAACGACGTCGACCTGGTCATCGCCACAAAGTTTCCCTCATACTATGCCAAGCATCCCGTAAAAAGCGTGTGGCTCGTGCATCAGCATCGCTCTTTATACGACCTCTACGGATCTCGTTACTCGGACATTTCCGACGATCCTCGAGATGAAGCATTGCGGCGTATGCTGGTAGACGGTGACCGCAAAGTGCTAGGTGAATGCGCATTTCGTTCCGGGATTTCTTCGAATGTGGTCACGCGTCTTAAGAATTATAACCAGCTTGACGCTGAAGTATTGTATCCGCCGCTTCCGCTGGCGGGGCGTTATGTGTGTGGCAAGTTCGATCCCTATATTCTTTCTGTGGGACGCATCTGCTCAATCAAGCGTGTTGATCTGATGTTGAAAGCAATGCCGATTGTGCATCAGTTTGTAAAACTGAAAATTGTGGGCATGCCTGATGAACCCGGGGTGATGGACTATCTCAAGAATGAGATTGATAAACATCACTTGTGGGACCGTGTCGAGTTCCTCGGTAGGGTCGAGGATCCTGAGCTAATTGATTTGTATGCCAACGCGTTAGGAGTCTACTACGCGCCACATGATGAAGATTATGGCTACGTGACTCTGGAAGCTATGGCGTCCGGTAAGCCTGTAGTCACCGCGCATGATAGCGGTGGAGTGCTTGAGTTCGTGGAGCACGAGCAAACCGGTCTGATTGTTGAACCTACATCGGATGCACTTGGGCATGCGGTCAACCGCTTGGTGCAAGAGGATGGATTTGCGCAGCTCCTTGGTGCGGCTGGCCTAGAGAAGCTTCGCGGCTGCGGAGTGCTCGAGAGCGACGTGCAAGGAGGGTGGGACAGGGTGATTTCTCGATTGCTCTCTCCGCTTGAGCAAGCTGCTGCTTTAAAACCCCGTGCCGTAGGGAACGGAAGATGAGCATGTCTCGGGCATCTTCTTTATCTGCATGTCCCAGAGTGGCCTGGTTTAGTCCACTTTCTGGTGGCGAAAGGAAGGCGCATGGATGGTCTCCTGCGGCTTACGTTACTCGTCGACTTATTCCGGAGCTCGTGACCCGAGCGCATGTCACGATTTTCCATGATGAGTTCAAAGTTCCGCAGTGGTGTAGAGATATTCAGAGCTCGCCAGACACGGGGCTTGAGGTGCGGCATTTTCTCACTGCGGCAGACTGCGACCGCGAAAAGCCGTTTGATGTGTTCTTGTATCACCTTGAAAATCATCGAAGAACTGGATTTTCTAGGATTCATCTGGGATTGAAGCCCGGGGTCGTGTGGTTCCATGATTTCTTGCTCACCGACGATGGGCCAGAGCCAATATTGAACAGTCCATGGGAAAGGACCGTGGCACGATTTTTCGACAGAGCCACTCCTTGGCCCGAACCTCTAGAAGAGTTCACCAGGCCACGTCCTCATGCGGTGCGCGAAGCGAGCGTAGGAGGCTTGCCGATTTTTTCATCTGAGCGGGATGTAAGCGAGTTCCAACGTTTGAAGTTGCGTACATTAGTAGGCGGGGCCACGCCAATCGGGGCGAACCGCGACCAAAAAATTGGCGACCAAGCGAGCGGAAACGGGAGAGCCAGTGCATTTTTAATTCCGTATCCTGTTGAGTCAAAAGTATTTGAACTTCAAGCTCAAGAGCGTGCGACCGCTGGTTCGCCGACCTTTACGCTTGGTTGGTGTGGATCGCCCAGCATAGAGCAGCGGTTTGCAGTGATGTGTGAGGCACTCTCGCATGCGCGCGTTCCGGGAGTGAATATCTTTGCCAAGTGGATGCTGCCGCAGCGCGGTGACAAGGTCGCGGCCGCGGCTCTGTTACAAGAGTTTGGGGTGCAAGAACAGGTCACGCTGCTGTATGGCGATTCTTTTGATGACTGGGTTTCTCTGCTTCCTACGATCGATTGTGCCACCCACTTGCGCTTTAGCGCCTTTGGGCAAGCCGGCCCTGCGCTGGCGTTGTCCATGGCAGCCGGAGTGGCGGTAGTAGTGAGTGACTTCGGAGCAAGCGAACATATTCCCTCAGAGATTGCCTTTAAGATTCAGCCCGGTGCCACCGAGGTACTAGAGCTTGCCGCACTATGGCAGGCACTCGCACAGCGGGCTGTTTCAAGTTGGAATCTTTCAAATCACCGCGAAAGAGTGCGGGCTTATGCTCGCGAACGACATGAGGTGCGCGTGGTGGTTTCGAATTTCATGCACGCGTTTGAGCAGAGTCAACCAGCATTAGCTCGTCTGCGAGCTGGTTGGGACTTGCTTGAAGGGGACGCAAGCGAGACGCTTTTGCAGCAAGTAGGCATCGAGAATGTTTCGACTACGAAGGTCTCCGGATTGCCGTGGTATGAGGATGAAGTCTCGCAATGGCTTGGGCCAGCCTCTTCGGACTTAGGCTGGCAAAGACCTTAACAGTTTAGACGTTATTTACACTCTGCTTCTCGGTAGAGCGTAGAGGGTCACGCAATAGAGTTTCCCTAGTATGAATAGTTTCAAATCACATTCCCTGAATGCCGACACACTGAGCGGCAGGGAAATCAATGCAAAGCCCGCAGGCCGCTTTGCTTTCGTGGTGCCGCGCTATGGAGCGCAAATTGGCGGCGGTGCGGAAACTCTGGTTAGAGAAATTGCTGAGCGCCTTGCAGCGCGCGGCGATGAAGTGACGGTGCTGTCTACTTGTGCCGTGGATAATAGAACCTGGGAAAATGCTATCCCTGCGGGTGTCTCCAGCGAAGAGGGAGTTCAAGTCGAGCGTTTCGCTGTCGATGCGAGGGACCTCGAGCAATGGATCCCGTATCAGATTCGATTGAGTGAGGGACTGCGACTTTCGATCGAAGAACAATTTCGCTGGCTTGAGAACGGCGTGAATTCCGTCGGGCTCTATGAGCGTGTTGCGTCACTTGCTCCAGAAGTGGATTTCATATTCTTTGCGCCCTACCTCTTTAGCACCACTTTTTTTGGTTCTCTTATTGCTGAGCAGGTGGCGCCTGGAAAGGCGGTGCTGATTCCCTGCCTGCATGACGAGGCCTATGCTTACGTAGAATCAATTGGAAGCATGTTCAGATCTGTTGGTCGGTGTCTGTTTAACGCCGAGCCTGAGCAGGCTCTTGCCGAGCGGCTTTATGGGCCAATAGATGGCTCCGAGGTGGGTATGGGCTTTGAACCTCCTGCTGAAGAGTATGTGCAGCGGCTTGAGCCCTATTTTGATTCTGCTGCCCCCTATCTTGTGTATGTGGGAAGAAAAGAGACCGGGAAGAACGCTGACTTCCTAGTCGATTGTTTTATCTCCTTCAAGGACAAGCTGGCCTCAGTAGCAATCAGCGGAGAAAACGCTGACTCGTGCCGTGACCTGAAATTAGTCCTGGTGGGTGGTGGATCTTTTGGCGATCTTCACAGACCAGAGGCTCTTGCTCGAGCAGATATTATTGATCTTCAGCACGTGTCGGAGCGAGACAAGCATCGTTTGATGCGACATGCGGCGTTTCTTTGTCAGCCATCAACCAATGAGTCCTTCTCGATCGTGTTAATGGAGAGTTGGTTGCTCGGGACCCCAGTGCTGGTACATGCGCAGTGCCCTGTAACACGTACGCACTGCATCGAGAGCTCCGGTGGGCTCTATTTCTCAGACCTGCCGGAGTTTGCTGCGGTGTGTGAGCGCTTAGTGGGCGATGAACAATTACGCCAAACTCTGGCGCATAAAGGATCCGCTTACGTTCGCCAGAAATATTCATGGGCGGCAGTTCTTGATCGTTTTGACACCACTCTGGCAAATATTAAGAAGGAATCTAGTGGGCTTCAGCTAAGTGGTGCTGAGCGCCAAGACGCGCAGCTCTGTGTAGAAACTTCTCGAGCAGGCAAAGGCGGACATGTCCTCGCGAGCTAAGAATTCATCTTCCGCACTGGCTAATGCGGCAGGCATCGAAGCGGCAAAGCATGTGGCCGCCTTGGTGCGAGAGCTCAACGATCATTGTTACCGTTATTATGTCCTGTCTCGACCGACGGTAACCGATTCCGAGTACGATCGTTTATACCGTGAGCTTGAGAAGCTCGAAGTTGAGCACCCGACACTTGTTCAGTCGGATTCTCCGACCCAAAGGGTGGGGGCCCCAGTAGCCGAGGGGTTTAAATCAGTGACCCATCGCGTATCGATGCTTTCTCTGGGCAACGCCATGGATGAAGAGGAGCTCAGAGAGTTCGACGCTCGGGTGCAAAAATTTCTTGAGCGAGATGCCGAAACCCCAGAGGGGGCAGAATCC
This sequence comes from Bdellovibrionota bacterium, assembly GCA_041739995.1. GTDB lineage: Bacteria > Bdellovibrionota_C > UBA2361 > UBA2361 > JBGSMV01 > JBGSMV01. Next base: position 22,138 of record JBGSMV010000053.1, on the reverse strand, counting down.
GTAGCGACACAATCGACTGAGTACTTTGTTGAGCACAAGTTCGATGGGGTTGCGGTGACGCTTAGTTATCAGTCTGGCGTGTTAGTGCAAGGTGCGACTCGTGGCGACGGCTTTACGGGCGAGGACATTACCACCAATCTAAAGACCATACGTTCGATTCCTTTGCGTCTGCGTGATGGTCCGGAATCGGCTGAAGGAGTTTTGCTAGAGGTTCGCGGCGAGGTGTTGTTTCTCCGTGAGCATTTTGAAGCTTTGAACAGAGAACTTGAAGGTGGCGGCGATGAACCGTTTGCCAACCCTCGAAATGCAGCTTCCGGGAGCCTAAGGCAGCTTGATTCAGCTGAAACTGCGAGACGACCTCTTACTTTTTTTGCTTATGGGCTTGGCGCGGTGGAAGGAGTCGAACTTGCCCCGCACCATGCAGGCGTGGTGAGTCGCCTTGCGGAGTTAGGCTTTAGAGTCTCACCACTGGCCGAAATTGTGCATGGGGCGGACGGATTGGCGCGTGCCTATCAGCAGGCACTTTCAACTAGACCGAGCTTGCCGTTTGAAGTTGATGGAATGGTCGTCAAAGTAAACGAGCGCGCATTGCAAGAACAACTTGGCTTTCGTCAACGTTCTCCGCGCTGGGCCATTGCGGCAAAGTTTCCTCCGGAAGAGGAGACCACCACGCTAGAAGATATAATGATACAAGTCGGTCGCACCGGGGCTTTGACTCCGGTTGCCGTACTTACCCCGGTGAAAGTTGGTGGAGTAGTGGTGTCGCGAGCGACCCTGCACAACGAAGATGAGATAAATAGAAAGCAATTGATGATTGGCGACACAGTGGTGGTTCGACGCCAAGGCGATGTGATACCTGCGGTGGTGGCACCCGTGATTGAGCGACGCACTGGAGCAGAGCGCAGTTTTGTATTCCCACAAGACTGCCCGCGGTGCGGCACTCAGACGGTGCGTCCTGAGGGTGAGGTTGTGCGTCGCTGCCCTAACGAGAGTTGTCCGGCAAAGTTGGCTGAGCGCGTGCTGCATTTTGCCAGTCGTGGAGGCGCTGATATCGAAGGCTTGGGCGAAAAGCTTGTACTCGCCCTGTTAGAGCATAACCTCCTGAAAGATATTTCCGATTTGTACGCGTTAGACCCTGAGAAGTTAGCGGCCATTCCGCGTATGGGAGAGACGTCGACTGCTAAAATACTGGCAATGATAGATAAACGGCGTGAGTTGCCGCTTGATAGATTTGTGTTTGCGCTCGGAATTCGGCACGTAGGAGAACGCACCGCGCAGGCATTGTCGCGCGCTGCTGGTTCTTTGAGTGGTTTTCTTGCGCTATCTCCTGAGCAGTTAGCTTCGGTACCAGATATCGGCGAGGAGATAACGCAGAGCGTGCTGAGCTTTCTTGGCGACGCGAAAGAGCGGGATATGATTTCGCGCCTGCTCGAGCGTGGTTTGCGAGTGATGGATTCCAAGAGTCCTTCAGGAACAAGTCTGCTCGGAAAAGTGTTCGTCTTGACGGGAGCGCTTCCGACTTTGTCGCGCAAGGATGCTGAAGCACTTATTCTTTCGCAGGGCGGTAAGGTGTCCGCATCGGTGAGCAAGAAGACTTCTTTCGTTGTCGCAGGGGCGGATGCGGGCAGTAAGCTTGAAAAGGCAAACGAGCTTGGAGTCGCGGTGATTGATGAAGATACGCTAAAAGTGATGTGTGCGCCTGTGGCGTAAGGCGGCCTATGTAAAGCGTACTGTTGCTTTTTGGTCAGGCGCTTTTACTTCACGCCTCGCGCCGGTGGCTTGGCGAGCCCAAGTTCTTTACGAACGGCCACCGACCAGCTGATGCGGGAGACTGCTTTATTAAGTTTCTTTCCTGATTCTGAAGGGAGCATCGCTCGAGCTGACCCTTCGGCCTTCAGCGTAAACAACTCGCCGGTTCGGCGCACGCAGCCGATTTCCTTAAACTCTGAAAGGTCTGCGGTGTTGGGGTTCCTTGCGATCTCGATTACTTGCGTGGATCCAGGAATTCCCACAATCCAACGATAGCGTTTGATGCTTAGAGGGGAGCAGTCGGAACCAAACGGAGAAAGTTCCGCGTGGAGTACAAGAAGGGCAGGGTTCTCGCCTCCGAAAAGCTGCTCTATTGAGCTTGGAGGCGTATTCAGCAGCTCCGCAGTTCTCTCTGCGGTGAGAGGTTGAGCGAACAGCGCAACCACCAACGAAGTGCGATGTTGATCTAAGGTCGCTAGCGCATCAGCGGCTGCTACCTCTACGCCACCAACGGAAATCAATCCTCGGCCGTACAGTTCTCCGCGCATCGTTTCTGCATCGGCCAAAACTTGTTCAGCTGAGACCAAGGGCCTTTGAATGAAGCCTCGGTCTTCTCTTGAGACCTGGTCGTTCTCTCCGGTGTTGGTCCATGTGCCTGAGTCGGGACGAGTTTGGGCTGGGCTTTGTGTCGAGGAGCTGCTGGTTGGTTGGGAAAGGAAGGGCATGAAGCGATTAAAGAAGGCACTGCCGGACGAAGGCGGGAATACTGCAAATGCGACAACCCCGAGCACCAGCAAGATAAAGACGCAGATGCCAAAACCGAGCACTAGAGTTGCAAGCCACGAGTGAGCGCTGGAGCTTCCCTGCACCACAATATTACGCGAGCCGTCGCTGGACTCTGGAGGAGTGGCGTTATTTTCAGTCGGGTCCGTTGATGAAAGAGCAGAGAGTGAAGCCAGGTCTCCTCTGGGGTCTCCTTTTTGAGAAGGAGTGTGAGAAGGAGCAGGGGAGCTCGGAGGCGAGCCTTCTGGTCCTTCACTCTGTGACGAGTTCGGCTCGCTATTTGAGGCGGAAAGAGGGGGATCTTGCTCAGGGTGGTGCGTCTTTTTCATGGTACTACTTCGTTTGCCACTTACTATATATAGTTCAAAGAGAGCGGTCTAAAAACCGTAGTTCGGTGGAGGAGTTGATGAATTCGAGCTTTCGACGAATCCCCGGCGTGGCGTTAGCGTCGAATCGGCCGCTGGCTTGTCTCAAAGGGGCCCAGCGGCTATTTGTATCAGGCAGTATCTCATAAGGATTTATGAAGCCAGTTCGAACCAGATTCGCCCCAAGTCCTACCGGAGCGCTCCATGTTGGAGGCGCGCGCACCGCGTTCTTCGCCTGGCTGTTGGCCAGACATAGCGGCGGAAAGTTCATTCTTCGCATCGAGGATACAGACCGCGAACGTCTGGTTCCGGGTGCAATCTCCGGGATGATTCAAGAACTTAAGTGGTTCGGCATCGAACCGGACGAAGGTCCCTCGCACGCCGAGCTCTTGCAGGCAGGCGAGAACATCGAAGGAATTCCAAATCTTGGTGGGGCGTATGGGCCCTACATTCAGAGCCTGCGCGGCGAGCGGTATCGCGCGGTAGCCGAAGATCTTATTGCGAAGGGCGTTTGCTATCGTTGTGACTGTACTCCAGCCATGCTTGAGCAAGAGCGCAATGAGCAGATGGCACGCAAGGAGTCGCCGGGGTACTCGGGGTATTGTCGAGACAGAAATGTTTCGGCGACGGCCAAGCACGTGGTGAGATTTCGAATGCCGTTTAAGAAAACGGTAGTGCTTGAGGATGCGGTCAAGGGGCGAGTGGTTTGGGAGTCGGCTCCCCTTAAGGACACTGTATTACTTAAGAGCGACGGAATGCCGACCTATCATCTTGCCGTTGTGGTTGACGATCATGATATGGAGATTACGCACATTCTGCGAGGAGATGAGTGGCTCTCGAGCGCTCCTATTCACGTTCTGCTGTACGAGGCACTTGGCTGGGAGAAGCCCGTGTTTGCGCACCTTCCGGTAATTAAAGGCCCCAACGGAAAGAAGCTTTCGAAGCGCGATGGTTCGGTGAATACAAGTGTGTTTCGTGAGGATGGATACCTGCCCGAAGCGTTGCTTAACTTTACGGTGTTGATTGGGTGGTCGGAAGGCGATGGCACGGAGCAAGAGATTTATACTCGCCAGGATCTAGTCGAGAAGTTCAGCATTGAGCGTATCAGTCAAGCGGGCGGGATCTTCGACTATGGAAAGCTTGCATGGATGAATGGATCTTACATTCGAGCGCTCCCTTACGAGGAGTTCCACCAGTTTGCAAAGCAGCGCATTGAGAAGAGTGGCTTTACTGTTCCGGACGCGCGTTTGCGAGCTATCGGGCCTCTGGTTCAGGAGCGAGTGAAGGTCTTGGCTGAGATCTCACCGATGGTGGAGTTTCTTGCCGAGAAACCGGTTGAACGGGACCTGACGCAGATCGTGGCAAAGGACATGACGCTCGAGCGAGCTTCTGAAGTGCTGGGTCGCGCAAAGGACTTGTTGGGATCTCTGCCTAGTTTTTCACATGATCAAATTGAAGGCGCATTGCGCCCGCTTGTGACTGAGATAGGTGCTAAGGCTGGCTCGGTGTTCGGAGTGCTGCGGATTGCCATAATGGGGAAGAAGGTAACTCCTCCCCTGTTTGAGTCTCTGGCTGCACTCGGTAAGGAGGAGACCATGGCTAGAATTGACCAGGCAGTCCCTCTTGTTTCCGCGGCCGCGGCCCAACCCTAAATTTCGACTGGGAAGAGGCTCTATTCTATAGGAGTCTGCATTCTATAGGAGTCTGCGCTCTGGAAGATCGCTGAGTAACGCACCAATAATAGAACGTTGTTTAAAATCATCCGGTAACTGTTGGTGCATGTGGCTCCATGCGACCTATACGATAGAACAGAAGTCTAATGCACTCCTCATGTTCTCCGAATGAATAAGTGGGAAATTCCCTTCGTCTCTACAACAGAGAGCCGAGTAGAGATCGATCTCTTTCTGAAGGTGCTGAGCGTTATTTCCTAACAGTGAACGCTAGGCCTTGAAAGAGATGATGCTTTCGCGAAGGGGCAAGGGTGCCCTCTCGTGTACTAGGCCGCGACTGTGACGCGGTTAATTTTTGAGGAGAATCATGGTTATGAGAAGGACATTTGGAGATAGAGATTCGGTGCTGTTTCAACGAGTATTGGAGAAGGCTGAGTCCTCAGGGGGCAGCTTCAGGAAACTTAGCCCCGAAGAATTGGAGTCGTTTTTTGAACAGATTTTAGTGCTGGCGAAGAAGCACATGCATTCCCTTGAGTCCCAACACCAAGTGGATGTGCAAGACGTTAGAGAGTTCGGATATCTATAGTCTCAACGACGTTGGGGCTCGGACGTTGGGGCTCGGACTTTGGAGCTAGGACTTTGGAGTCCGCAGTAGTCGGCGCACAGCTTCCCACGAATGTGGGGGGCTGGCCCGCAATATCCTCACATAACACCCTGAAATCGCACTTAATACCTTCTCGGAAGATATGAGCAGCCGGCACGGCTTCGCACTCGAAGTTCAGGCCCTAAGTGCATCAAATTTTGTTGCATGCGCGCCTGGGCGTCTAGCGTTGACTTGTTTGATCCTCGCTGCTAACGTCCCGTCTTCATTAAGTGAATTAGACTTTTGTGAAGAGTGATAGGTGCTTACGGCATCGCTCGAATTACCGAAGAGCTATGGCACTGAAGAGAAAGTACATCAGAAGAAATACGTTTGAGGATCGACATGAGTAGTGAAACCGGAGCCCCTGATACATTAAAAGCGGGCTCGAAGAAGAATGGGAGCTCCTCTGCTAAGGGAGCGTCTGCAAAGAGATCAACCGCACGTGGTACGACCGAAGTAGAAGCAGCAGCAACTTCAGAGGATAACGTAGCGACGCTTGCAAGCCTCTCCGCTCAGGAAGTAGTTCAGAAGTTTGGCAAGACGCCGACCGATACTGGTTCTCCTGAGACTCAAGTTGCTCTTATCACCCGACGCCTGCAGGTGCTCAGTGTGCATTTCAAGAAGAACGCGCAGGATCGCCATTCGAAGCGTGGAATGATGCGTTTGATTTCAGCGAGAAAGGGACTGCTTCAGTATCTTCGCGAGACTGACGTAGGTCGTTACCGAACATTGATTGGCTCGCTTGGGTTGCGTAAGTAAAATCAGGGTGCGTGAGATTCCTTGCGGCGCAGTATTTTCTGCTCGCGGTGCCTCAGTTGATGGTGCACCCATCGTAGGGGGTTTTTCACTCAGGAGTGCGTTCAGATCGAGCGTGCCAAATGAGACGCTCTGGGCATATTCAAAGCTAGCTGTGTCGATTCTTATTGTCTCGATAAATTTCACAAATGCTTGCAAAGGTAACTCGTGCTTGGAGATCTTCTCCGACTGCACGAGTCCGATGGTAACTTTTGCGGGTAGTAGCGCTTGTAGACAGTGTGATCGAGCGATTGGAAATGGTTCGGCCTCCATTACTTCTGCGCGACGGCGAGATCTAACGTTTTTTAGTTAATGAAAGCGAGCGAGGGCGCAGTGTGCGCGACGCTCATTGAAATGGTTCCAAAGAGGAGAAAAAGAAGAAAATGAAAATAATCGAAAAAACAATCAACGGAAAGAAATTTAGTATTGAGACCCAGCGCATGGCCAAACAGGCTGGCGGTGCGGTGATAGTGCGATGCCAAGACACGATGGTCCTTGTGACCGCTTGTCGTGGAAACGACAAGGGAATGGATTTCTTGCCACTCACCATGGAGTACGTCGAGAAGACCTACGCGGCAGGAAAGATCCCAGGATCATATTTCAAACGCGAGGGCCGACTAAGCGAGCGAGAGACTCTGGTATCTCGACTGATGGATCGACCTTGCCGACCTCTCTTTCCTGAAGGTTTTTCGCATGAGATTCAGGTCATCGCGACCGTTATCTCTTCAGATGTCGATCAGGATCCCGATGTGCTCGCAGTGGTTGGCGCCTCAGCGGCACTGACTCTTTCGGATATGCCTTTTGAAGGCCCGATAGCTGCCGTGCGTGTGGGAAGAATTGCAGGCAAGTTGGTTATTAATCCCACTAGCGCCGAACTTAAGAAGTCCGACATGAACTTTGTGGTTGCGGGATCTCGTGACGCAATCGTCATGGTTGAAGGTGGCGCAGACGAGGCTAATGAAGCCGATGTGCTTGAAGCTCTGTTCTATGCTCACAAGGAAATGCAGGTCCTCATCGACATGCAGATCGAGCTCCAGAAACAAGCGGGACGTCCTAAGATTGAGTGGACACCTCCGAAGATTGACACCGCGACGTTTGAGAAAATGGTCGCGGCTTTTAAACCAGGAATGGCAAAGTCTGTACGAGTAAAGGAAAAGCTTGCACGACGAGAATCGCTGGCCGCCCTCTTTCAGGAGGTAAAGACCAAGTTCATACCAGCTGAATCACCTGACGCAGAAAAGCTTTCCAAGCTGTGCAGCAAGGCATTCGAAGACGTTCAGTACCACACCGTTCGTGACATGGTGTTTTCTGAAGGCGTCCGTATCGATGGTCGCGATTCAAAGACGGTTCGACCGATTTCTATTGAGCTCGGCGTTTTGCCGCGCTCTCATGGATCGGCACTGTTCACCCGTGGTGAGACCCAAGCGCTTGTAGTCGCGACTCTTGGAACGAACGACGAAGCGCAGCGTCTTGATTTGCTCACTGGCGAAGAGTTCCGACGCTTCATGTTGCATTACAACTTCCCTGCCTATTCGGTGGGAGAGGTCAAACCGATGCGTGGCCCTGGTCGTCGAGAGATCGGTCATGGAGCACTTGCGGAGAGAGCGGTGAAGGCAGTGATGCCTGATGAGACCAAGTTTCCTTACGTGGTTCGAATCGTCTCTGAAATTTTAGAGAGCAACGGTTCGAGCTCGATGGCCAGCGTATGTGGATCGTCTTTGGCGCTGATGGAAGCGGGCGTGCCTCTGAAAGCTGCAGTTGCCGGTGTGGCGATGGGGCTTATGCAGGACGGCAAGAAGGTCGCAATTCTGACCGACATTCTTGGCGATGAAGATCATCTTGGAGACATGGACTTTAAAGTCTGTGGAACCGAGAAGGGTATCACCGCCTTGCAGATGGACATTAAGATTAAGGGCCTTGATAAGAAGACCGTTGATGAGGCTCTCTGTCAGGCGCGCGATGGACGTGTCTTTATCCTCGATCAGATGAAGAAGATCATCGACACTCCGCGAGTTGAGCTGAGCAAGCTTGCGCCGCGTATCGTGGCCTTCAAGATTAACCCAGATAAGATCCGGGATATCATTGGGCCAGGAGGCAAGATGATTCGGTCTATCTCCGAATCATGCAGCGTCAAGATCGATATCGAAGATGATGGCACCGTGTCTGTGTCGGGTTTTGAGCCAGACAGAGTTCGCTCTGCAATTGGCATCATCGAAAGCCTGACGCAGGAAGCGGTTGTCGGGAAGCTCTACAAGGGAATCGTGAAGCGCATTGCTGACTTCGGAGCCTTCGTTGAGATTCTTCCGGGGACGGACGGTCTTGTCCATATTTCACAACTTGCCGATGAGCGCGTTAACCGAGTGGAAGACGTGGTTCATGAAGGTGACGAAGTTACCGTCAAAGTGCTCGACATTGACCGTCAGGGAAAGATTCGTCTTTCGCTTAAAGAGGCCATCGCTGACATGCGAGAAGGCGCTCAAGCGTAGCGAGAGTCTGTATCAGGTTCAGCATCCTGGAACGGGTTGCGCGATGCCACATGCGTGAGAGCTAGATGGCTCTTGCCTAGAGGTATGCGCCCCGTCTCCGGATCCTCAGCGCTGTCTATCACTGAGGGTAGGGAGCGGGCAGTGTGGGTGAAAGATAAACGCCATTGGTCGAGCTTAAATCGAACGGTCTGTGTTCGACGCGAAGTCCTATGGACGCCTGCGGCTAAAAATACTGAGTAGCGCTCTGAAGTAGTTCGTCAACCGGATAGCCTAACAGCTTGCCGACATACCAGTGAGCTGCCAGGGATGCTGTTCCGAAGAGGAGAGTCCAGACGATCGCGCGCCTAAATTGCTTGGCCAAAACGGAATCGATCGCTCCCAGATGGATCTGATGCTTCAAATTCTTCAATCCAGACCCGATATTAATGACTTTCCTACCGGCTAAGTAAGTCCCAAAGACCGTTAATTCGGCGCCATTAGGGATGAGGGTTTCGGTGAGCGTGTAGCTCTCGTCAGAGAGTCTTGCGGAGATGAGGTTTGCCCGAGCGTTCAGTTCGTCTGGTCGTTCTGCTACCGAAGCGATAGGTGGTTTCGCGGACTCGTCGAGATCGTCATCGTAGTCGTCCTCCAATTCTGTAGGAAAAGCGCCGGGATTTCGAAAGTCAGCTTTCAAGTCGCCGTCATCGTCGGCCAAGATTTCATTCAGTTCTTTGAGCAGGGCCAAAGGATTTTTTGTTCGCTCTTTGAACTGAGTTGTGGCCAGGTACTTACCCGCGCGCCCGAGGTCCGCAGGGTTTTCGATCCTCTCGTGGGAGGTTTGCGGAATCAAGGGGAAGCCGACCAATCGTACCGGACCGCGCGAGGTATGAACCGCGCAGGGCGCCATTAGCATGCCCGTGAAGTCGATGCTGTTTGTTCGATTTTTTCCGGTCCCGGTTGTGCGGGAAATCTCGTATTCTAAAATTACGCAGGGCTTGCCCGAGAAAGGCGCAATCACCGGAGCGCGCAGTGCCTTGACCTGACCGGATATTCCGATCAGCTCGCCGTCACGCCATTCATGCGGTGACTTCTTGCTTGCTCTCTTCTGGCTGATGGCCAGCAAAATCCCTTGAAAATTGGCGATAGCGATGACCACCGAAAGCGCCAGCACAACCGGCAGCCAATATTGCATCTCAAGTTCGGTTCCCTGAAGCAGATAAAAGTAAGCGCCGCTTAATGCAGCCCAGAGGAAGAGTAAAAATAGGCAACCTGTCTTCAAACTCATCTATGAATCTCTCCAAGCGCCATCTGCGCAAGCTCCGCGCGGGCGAGATGCCAGGCCAAGCATAGCGCAGCAGGGAGCTCTCTAAAATTTATTATCTATGAGACTGAGCCTCTAACATGCTTAATTCGATTTTGCGATCACTAATCCAAATGCACTTCGAATCGCTTAGAGAGTCTGCGCCAACTTGCTTCCATAGGGACTATTTCCGTGGTGGAAATCGCCTTGAGGCGAGGCGTTCCCCAAGAATTTTTATGATGGTTTGCACTCTGAATAACGGAGAGGTGAATGGAGAGTGTTCGCGTTGCCCGATGCTTGTGGGGGAGTACTTTTACTACTCGTCCCCATATAGTTTTCGCTCATTCTGCCGCTGCCTGTGGCAGCCATTTTGTAAGCTGGCCACGGCCTTGTTTCTGCCGTCTAGACACTCTGTTAGGTCTAACATGCTGATATTTCTCGCTTCCCAAGTCGAAATTGTACGCATAGGACACTAAGCATCATTCGTACCCTCCATTCGCATAATTACTAGCAGTAAGAGCTGCGAAGCCTGTCCTAGGTGTGGGGACTTTACTGTCTCTGGGGACCTCGTGGCTCAATTAATCGATTGTGGAGGATTTGTTCATGAGTATTCGCGTTGCATTGGGAATTTCCCAGTGGTCGGGGGAGAAGTCTCTCAAAAAAGAAGCAAAATCTAAGTGGAATGCGTCCGTTTCAGGTGCATTCGCTCTGGCGGTTTGTTCGATGATCGGCGTCTCAACCGACGCTCATGCGGACATGATCTGTCAGCGCAAAAACGTGCTACAGCCGTTTAATAAAGATACGCGCGTCCAAGCCATTAGAATTATCAAAGGGACCAAATGTCCCAAGCGCTTTAGGAAGATTGGTGAGCTTGCCTCGCTGACTCAGGTCACTGAGATCGTGAACACGGGAATCTCGGGCTTGGGTTCTGGTCCTCAAGGAGCGACTGGTCCGCAGGGTCCGAGCGGGGCTCAAGGACTGCAGGGTCTTCAAGGCGATGTGGGACCAGTTGGTCCTCAAGGCCTCCAAGGGGCTCAAGGTAATGTCGGGCCACAGGGTCCTGTTGGCGCAACCGGCGCACAAGGCGCAGTGGGTGCACAAGGTGCAGTTGGAGCAACTGGAGCAGTTGGTCCAGCAGGAGCGATCGGTGCCACGGGAGCTCAAGGTCCCGCGGGCGTAGCAGGTCCCGCAGGCGCAACTGGTTCTCAAGGTGTGGCCGGACCACAGGGTGCAATCGGTGCTACTGGAGCTACCGGCGTTCGTGGTTCAACCGGTCCGGTTGGTCCGCAAGGCGTACAGGGTACCCAAGGCGCGCAGGGTCCTCAGGGTCCAGTTGGTCCCGCAGGAGCTCAAGGTGCAACCGGAGCGACTGGTCCTAATATGAATCAGATGTGGGGCAGAGACTATTTTGATTGGTGGGATGCAGATCTGGCTTCCGACCCGTATGACGCCTTCGACGTTTCGAATGCAGGGCTTTGTAGCACAGGAGCTTTTCCTGGAACGGCTGGAGGTATTTCCTTGGGTAATCTAGCTCAAGCAGTGTCTGGCCAAAAGCTAACGCCTGGAGCGACATACTCACTCACCGTTTGGGGAGAGATCTTCCACAATGGAGGAGCGGGCGGCTCGCCTTATGATTCCTGGATGGCTGTGCGTCATTGGACCGGATCCAACTATCTCTGGAAGAGAGGTGGTGGTCGGGGGCTCAATTACCCTGATGGAGCCGCGCCATACTCGACGACCTTCTTTATGACAGCGGATGCTACGGGCGATGTGCTCTTTAGAGCTCCGTGTGACAACGGTCGATTCCACGGTTTGAGCTGGAGTCGAGTGCGATAGTAGACCTCAGAATGTGAGGCAATAATAACGAGGGGCCCGTGTACGACTTGTTCGTATGCGGGCCCTTTCTTTTGCCCGTCGCCTCAGCTGCCGGCTCTGTGCACTTCAATTGAACGGAAGTACAACTTTTCTAGGTTGACCTGGTGGGCTTTACGCTCAAACAATGGGCCCCGATGGCAGACAAATTTGATGTAATAGTGGTGGGCGGGGGATTCACGGGTCTCTCGGCAGCTTTTGATCTCAGCAACGCGGGACGCAAAGTCTTAGTGCTTGAGCAAGACCAGCAGCTCGGCGGACTGGGAGGCACCTTTGAAATCCTGCCTGGAATTCGCATTGAGAAATTCTATCACCATTGGTTTAACTCGGACCGAGCAATTCTTGGACTGATTGAAGAGCTCGGACTTGGCGAAGGCATTCAAGCGCTCGCTTCACGTACCGGACTTTACTACGCAAACTCACAATTTCGCTTGGCTTCGCCCTTGGACTTGCTGACCTTTTCTCCGCTTCCCCTAATTGATCGAATTCGGACTGGCTTCTTGGCGCTACGTGCCAGAGCCGTTAAAGATTGGCGGGCGCTTGAGGCTAAGAGTGCTGCAGAGTGGCTGATCCAACTGGGTGGTCGTAAAGCCTACGAGGTGATTTGGAAGCCGTTGTTGAACGGCAAGTTCGGGCCGGAAGCCGAAAACGTTAGTGCAGTGTGGTTCTGGAACAAGCTCAAACTTCGTGGCGGAAGTCGTGGTAGTAAAGGGAAAGAGGAGCTGCTTTACTTTCGCGGAGGATTTCAGCGCGTAATAGACGCGCTCCAGTCTAAGCTAGAGGAGCGGGGCGCTAGCGTGAGAACTAGTATCCGCGTGCAGAGCGTCATGTATAAAGACGGAGCAGTCCAGGGTGTCCGTCTTGACGATGGAACAGAGATCTTTGCCCCCACAGTTCTTGTGACCGTACCCCTACCGATATTCTTTCCGATGGTTCCGGACTTGGCGGAGCACTATCGCAATACTGCTGCAAAGATTCGCTTTTTAGGAAATGTGTGCCTTGTGCTGCGTCTTAAACGCAGCCTCTCGGAAACATACTGGCTCAACGTTGCCGACCCTTCGTTCCCGTTTGTAGGCCTCATTGAGCACACCAATTTTGATAGTCCTGATAACTTCCGCGGCGAGCATATCGCCTATCTCTCTAAGTACCTCCCCACCAGCGAGCCAATGTACACTATGGGGGATAAGGAAGTTTTTGATTTTGCACTTCCGTTCATTCAGCGTATGTTTCCCAAGTTCAGCCCTGAGTGGGTGAACGGCTACTCGGTGTGGCGTGCGCAGTATAGTCAGCCAGTGGTGACCAAACATTATTCCCGTCTAATTCCTGAGTTTAAAACTCCAATTAAAGGGCTTTGGTTGTGCAGCATGGCTCAGGTGTATCCAGAAGATCGAGGCACAAATTACGCAGTTCAGTTTGGGCGCAAAGTGGCCGCCGAGATGCTCAGTCCGGGTGCCGCCTGACCGGCTAAGAGAAAAGATATTAATATGAAACAGGGTCCTCAGCGCGTTCTGTTCCTTTGTTCCGCCAACAGCATTCGCTCGCCTCTAGCCGAAGGGCTGTGGCGTAGTCGTGTTGAGGGGGCGGATGTTTGTTCTGCCGGTGCGGTAGGCAAGGGGGCTCTGCATCCTATGGTGGAGCAGACTTTGTCCGGTTACGGCGTGTCTCTGGATGACTTCCGTTCGCAGTCAGTGCGGGATATTAAGGGACAACGCTTTGATGTGGTGATAACGCTTAGTGAAGAAGCACAGCGCGTATTTCCGGAGTATCCCGGAGCCGGTGCGACGCTTCATTGGACTATGCCGGACCCTTTGATGCTTCCAGGCGATCGCCACGAGAATTTTAATACGCTTGCCGAGATGCTTCTTCAGCGCATTGAGGAGTATCTTCGGGATTCTGCGGATTAGGTAGTGGTTGAGAGCGTTGTTTTAGCCGCCCACGCTGCCACAATGTAACGATACCGAAGTAACGATACCGAACTTGCTTAACCCCTTCGTGTTCTTCGCTGTCTTTGTGGTGAAACGCAAAGTCTGTTCCGCCACAACGACCACGAAGAACACAAAGAAAGAGGACTACAGCTACGGCGTCAATTCGAAGCTACCCGCGAAGTAGTTCTTCAAGCGCCGAAGGTTCAAACCCTCGCAGCTCCTTGCCGTTTCTAAAGAACATAGGAACGCCCTTCCCACCAAGTGCACGAAATTCTTCTAGGTACTTCTGATCTTGAACGTTGCGCAGTTCGTAAGTTTCCCCGCGTTGATCGAGCCAGGCTTTTGCGCGCGAGCAATGTGAGCAACGCGGATTAAAATACATGATAAGTTTTTTAGAGTTTCTGGTGCGCTCAAGGTTTTCGACTGATGCGTCGCTCAGTTGGTGTCGTGCAGAAAGCTCGCGATTCGCGGGTGTGGCGACATTTTGAGGAGTCGACGAGCAGGCGATCGTCAGTAAGCAGAACATGGCTATCGTCCCGAATCTCACGATGCAGCGGGATGACAGTGCCATACGGATATTTAGAAGTACTTTCATTTTTATTCTCACCTCTTAGCTTGGTAGTAAGCTCAACAAAAAGTTTAGAACGGGGCCAAGTATTGTGCCAACCATTCCTGAAAAGAGTAGGGCAGCTACAATATAAAGGCCGAATCGCTCAAGGCGAGCCCATTTTCGAGCGAGACCGAGCGGAAGCAGTGCCACTGCGATGCGCCCTCCGTCGAGTGGAGGCACCGGTAGAAGGTTAAAGAGACCTAAGATCATATTTATCAAGAACCCAATGCCCAGGAGGCTTCCTACAATAGCAAGCAGCCCCGCGTCGCTGCCGTCAATCGCAAAGCTGAGATGCGAGAGCGCGAGGCATCCGGCAGCCAGTACAAAGTTCGAGAGTGGTCCTGCGATAGCGACGATTCCCATGCCGCCGCGTGGGTTTGAAAAATATCGAGGATCGACCGGCACCGGCTTGGCACCTCCAAAAATCACAGGAGAGCCAACCAATACCAGGCTTAGGGGAAGCAGAATGGTCATAAACAAATCTATGTGAGGAATTGGGTTGAGAGTGATTCTTCCTTTGGCGCGCGCGGTTGGATCTCCGAGGTATTCTGCGGCGAGGCCGTGTGCCACTTCATGTATGATAGCTGACGCGATTAGAATGCTTAGGACCGCAAATGCCTCGAGGATGGATTCGCTCATGTGCCTTTTAATTTCTCAAATACTTAAAACGAGTTGTTACTATATCGTAACCGTCCACGGGTTGTCACAGGTCACCGCAATCAAAACTCAATTCTGCGATACCCCCTAAGGAGCCGATTTGCGAAGCAAGTCGGGGCTTAAAATGCTATCCGTTCACAAAATGCAGCTGCACCCGATCCGCACCCGAACAGGCTTGGTACGTCCACAGAATTGCCACCAATCAAGCCTTTTTCTGCCCAATAACTACCTAACATCACCAATTAATTTTACCCCATGAACGGATACCAAGATTGGGCAATAGCGCAGGCTTGATTCTTCGCGAAACAGAAATTGATAATTTGCCTTGGTGCATACTAGCTAGGGAATCTCTGAAAAACTAAACCTTGGTGGTTTTGGCAGTGCTTACAAACTCTAGAAATCGGCCTAAATTTGATTAAACCACTAAGACCACAAAGCGCACGAAGATAGAAACACGGGTCATTCAGAAGTTCAAATAAGTATTTTTCTCGCTGTTCTCGCTGAACTCATTGTGTATTGCATTAACTGTATTCACAAAGAGAGCAGCGAGCTCGGCGAGAATTATTCATCGAACTCCTAACTCAGGACACTAGCTGCTATTCTTCGGTCTTGAGGGGAGTGAGTATCGCACTATCTTTAGAGCTCCCTGGCCCTTGCTTTAGAATAACATCTCCGCGGTGATAGACAGTGGAGTGGGGGGGTACGCTGTTGGTGAGCCAGACGTTTCCGCCAATGGTGGAGTGATGACCGACTACGGTTTCTCCGCCAAGAATAGTCGCATTCGAGTACACCACCACATGATCCTCGATGGTGGGGTGTCGCTTTGATTTCGCTAAGTTCTTGTCCACGCTCAAGGCTCCAAGCGTCACTCCTTGATACAGCTTAACATGGGCTCCAAGTACGGAGGTTTCTCCGATCACAATACCGGTTCCATGGTCAATACAAAAGGAAGGTCCAATTGACGCACGGGGATGAATGTCGATTCCGGTGCGCTGATGCGCGTACTCAGAGAGTATACGAGGAAGGAGCGGCACCTCTGGCTGCGTGAAGGTGTGCGCAATACGGTGCGTAGCAGTCGCAAAGAAGCCGGGGTAGGAGACGATCACTTCGTCCAAGCTTTTTGCTGCTGGGTCCCCTGATAGAATGGCGGTCGCGTCGGTGAGCATTAAATCTCTCAGTTCCGGCAGAGCCAAAATAAACTGAGCCGATATTTCTGCAGCATTACTCGGCAACTGTTCACCGAGCGGCAGCAGTACGTGAATAAGGTCACGCTCGATCTCTTCTAGCTGAGCAGTGCATTGAGCAAGTAACTCTGGAGACGCATTTCTATGGGCATCGGAAGAGGGGCTGGCAGCGCCTTCTTTTTCACTCTGCTTCGTCAGGACGGTGTCCGGCTCGCTTTCAGGACTGCCGGAACGTGCAGGGGGCGTCCGTCCTGTTGAAGCATGCACGCCCTGGGACGCTAAATCTTCAGAGCGAAGCTGCGGAAATAGGAGGCCGAGGGTTCTCTGGAGGAAGCGTACTGCCACATGAACCGGTGGCACGCAGTACGTCGAGGAGGGGTTTTGGGCAATTAAACTCTCAGCTACCGTGATTTTATCGACCGGCACCATATGCAACCACCTGAAAATACTACGAAGATCTAAGTTTATAGATAAGTGCGGGAGACTCTTAAGCTTAAGTCAGAAATGCGCCGATCACCACCAGGAGAAATTAGGATCCCCTTCTACGCTTGGGTTGACGGGGGTGTTCTGGTTGGGGAGTTTTTTGTGCCGAAATTGCTACTCAGAGCCATCTCCATGCTTGGTTTGTGCTCGCTGCTGCTTTGTGCGCACTGGAGCAGTCCTGCTCTTGTGCAGGCTCAGGGGCGCTCTCTGGATGACCTTGCTCGAATGGGAACGGACGAGGCATCTGAGGAGGAAGCGGCTGGTACTCCGGCGATGAAGGGCGTGCTGTTCTCAAAGTATCGCTCCAACATTCGACAGCTTTGTATCTTTCTTGAGTTAGACAAGCGCCGCGAATTCTTCACTCAGATAGTCGCTGAAATTTCGACCACGCCGAAGGGCTGTAGGGCCTGCGCGCCTCTTGGCAAGTTGTTTCATGGAAGTTGCAATGCAGCCCGAGTATCGCGCGGATTTCCAGAAGAGAGCTACGGGCGCTCGCAGAGAGAGCCTCATCCTTTAGCAACTGACACGGCCGCGGAACTTGGACGGGCCTTAGCGGACAACGACGAAGTAGCATCGGAAGCGGCGATCTTCTTGAAACGCCTGTTCGATGGGGCCGATGCATCGCCTGAAATTTCACCCGCAGGCAAAGAGTACTTCTCCATGATTGAAGCACCGCTCCTCGAGCCGCTTCGCCGATTCATGCGATCTGAGGAAAGTGGAACAGTTAGACCGGGAAGCGTAGCGACTACAAATTTGAATTCGCAGCAAAGAGAGGAGCTGCTCAATGACTTATTCTAGAAAATATAAACTTCTGGCGAGAGTGCGCGTGCTTTGGCACTTGCTAACGCTTCTCGCTCTTGTGTCCACGTCCTCGGTCTGCGTCGCGCAAACTGCGCACCTAGAACCGAGCTCCTCGCAGATCACAATGATAGAGCCTCCCTTGCTGGTTGGGCCACTACCGCAAGAAATACTCGGTCCACCTGAGCCGCTAGAGCTGCGCATGAGTTCGCAGGAGAAGCTTAACCTTTCGTGGAATCGTGCTTCGAGATTGTTGACTCAAGGACTCTCCGAGCCTCAGGTGCGTAGCCAAGTAATTGAAGAGCTGGAGGCGGTGGGCGAGAGGATGAGACTGCTGGACCTTTCGTCGGCAGAGTCTTGGTCTCTTACGCTTATTCAGACCGCGGAGCATGCACTTGCGGGAGGAGATCACGCATTCGCGGCCGCGCTGGTGAGTTGGGCTTATCGTCTGTCACCAGCTTCGGCGGAGGTTTCGCTTCGCGCCATGCGCGTGAGTCATCTAAGCGGGTATCAGAGCTTCTTGCAGCAGGTGTTTAATGTTGCAGCCACAATTGGCAGCGATCGAGCATTTCAGCTCTCTCTACTGTCGACGGCAATTTATCCGATGCTTTGGGGACTCACCATTTCGCTGTATGTCCTCATGGTGCTGGCATTCGCGCTGGGGATGAATGCTCCGTTGCGCTTCATTGGACTAAAAAGCTACCAGAAACTTCGTGGGGTGATCGCGCCTGTGGGAGTGTTGACGCTGCTCACTCTGCCAATCGTTGCGGGACCACTCTGGG
Source organism: Bdellovibrionota bacterium (assembly GCA_041739995.1). GTDB lineage: Bacteria > Bdellovibrionota_C > UBA2361 > UBA2361 > JBGSMV01 > JBGSMV01. The sequence goes on along the minus strand of JBGSMV010000053.1, from coordinate 4,057 downwards.
CACTCATGTGCTGGGGGCTCACCATACTCGTAGTCCTTCCCCGGAGACGGTGGCTTGCCCTATACGCCGGTGTGGTAATCGGACTATGGGGAGCGCTTATTCCAATTAGAGAGTCACTTGACTTCTATCTTTCGGCTCCGAGGGTTTCGGAATTCGTACGCAGTAGCGCTGGACATGCAGGTTTAGGCGATTCCCTAGTTCTCTCTAAGCTTGCTCTCGATTATCAGGGATCTGCTGAGCTGCAGTACGTGTTGGGAGTGGCGGAGCGTCGAGAGGGCGCACTTTCGAATGCTCAGGCCTCGTTCTCTCGGGCTCAGGCCATGTGGAAGCAGGCTGGATCGTCCAGCGCTCGCCTCGCGGTTGCTCAGTTGGGACTTCTCGATTACATGCAGGGTGATTTTGAAGCCGCGGAGAAAAAGCTGCTTGAAGCGCAGAGTTTGGGCCTTAGTGGGCATGCGCTCACGTTGAATCTCTCCAAGGTTGCATTCGCTAAGTTCCAGATAGATCAAAGCCTGGCGCTCTCCACCGAGGTCGAGCGCTCTAATCCTGGTCTCACCCTTGACCTAAGGGAGCGCGAAGAAAGATTTGGAGACCGTAGTCCCTTGGCTTTGGCTGAAATTCCTCTGCCGTTCTTTGATGCGCTGCAAGCGGTGCTCGCTCCGGAGAGCCCACTGGACGACCAGATACTCATCCGCGCATCGCTGAGTGCGCAGGCGATGATGTATGGCTCCCATCCGATCTTATTGGTTGCCCTCGGGGCCATATTGGTCCTTCTTTTCCTTGTCCAGGGAGCGCCTGCTCGGCGAGTGCGAAAGGAGATTCTTTACGCGGCTGGAGTGCCGAGCCGTTCACTTCGTTTACTCGTTCGGCTCATTCCAGGCGGTACGGCTCTCTGGGCTGGGCTTCCCGGTATCGCTTTGATTTTGCTTTCAATTCCGATTTTTTTCGCGATGCCATTTCTTGGATGGCCATGGGGAGCTTTAGAATTGTTTGAGGTCGCCCCAAGCATAAAACCGCTATTAGGTTCGTTCCTTGGCCTCTGGCTGATCGGAACGGTTTACGCCGGATGGCATCTCAAAGAGAGAGAGGAGTAACGCTGTGGAGACCGGACTAGTATCAGAAGAGAGCCTTCAAACTATACTTCGCCAGATAGGGCAGAAGCGTCGTCAGGGCGTGCTTGAGCTTTCCTATCCAGATCGCAAGTGTGAGGTCTGGTTTCAACAAGGGAAGGCCGTCGAAGCGCTGATATCTGGGGAGACGCCGGCTCACGAGACTCTGGAACTGCTCCGTCGTGGTTTGGTTGTTGCCGAGGGTTTCCAATGGAGCCCCCATGGTGAAACGTCAAAATCTGGGAATGAGGGAAAGCCAGATTGCCAGAGCTTCTCGGGTTACTACCGAGATCTTTTCCTTCAGCTCGCCCAAAGTGGCAATGAGTTAGATGCTGAAGTGTATAGGCGCGTCATTCGCCAGCGCATTCTCGATCAAGTGTACTCCTTGGAACTTGAGGGAGAGGCTGTTTATAGGTTTCACCCGCAGATGGTGGAGGTAGATCGCGAGTTTGCCCCGACGATCTCCGTAGGGCAGCTACTCTTAGACTTGGTGGCTTTGCCGCATAACAAAGAACATTACCATTCCATTTTTCCTGCAGGAAGCTGGGTCAGTCGCACCGAAGTGCCCGAGGGAGTGCTCACCGTTGAGGAGCGAATTCTGTATGACTGCCTTGAGCCGCCGCTTTCTTGTGAGCATCTTCGAGAGCGCGCCATGCTAAGCGACTTTCACTTTATGGATGGGTTACTGGCCCTACATGAGCGCGGGCTTGTCGCTACCCAGATAGGAGCCATTCGCACCAAGAATCTTTCTGTACGAGACATGGTGCAACGAACCGTTCACAAATCGGTAGAAGCTGGGGTTGTGGTAGAGTCGATAGTGCAAGGCGCTTCAAGCAAAGCTTTCAAGAAGCAAACAGCGGAAGTGCCAGGGGCTGAAGGTTCTGCGCAGGCCACTGCCAAGGCCGCAACCCAAGCGCTTGAAGAGCAAGAAGATCGCACACACCAAGAGTCAGAAGCGGCGGTTTCCGCCAATCAAGAGACTCAAATGACAACTACGGACCCCAGAAGTCGCTGGAATTTGCGAGTCCTAGAGTCTGCTGCCGCCGTGCAGTTTATCGCCGTGCTATACGTCCTTATCGCCTTTAGCGCACCATGGCTCTCTTGGGGGGCGATCCTTCGATATTTTGCCGAATAGTCTGGCAGCTCGGCCCTCCTATCTCGTGAGATAGTTTTTGACCTTGCTCGATGCAATCGGGCAGAATTCCCTGCGAGTCTCATAGTTGGGGAGGGTTTAGTCTCATGGCGAATTCGCAAGCAACTTCTGCTGCTGCTACCGGTGGCTCTGAAGAGAATCAGTTTGATCAAGCGGCGTTTAATAACTTTGTGTTGAAACATAAAGTTATTGGATTTTTCGATGAGCCCATAACGCTTAAATCAGGAAGGCGTTCTTGCTGGTACGTAAACTGGAGAACTGTTTCTGAAGACGCTTTTTTACTTAGAGAGCTCTCCTGCTTCTTAGTTGAGTTTGTCGCCGATCTAGTTCGAACCTCACAGCTCGCAAAGATGCCCGATACGCTCTTTGGAGTGCCAGAGGGCGCGACAAAAGCAGCCCTGTTTGCTCAAATGAAACTAGCCGAAAATTCTGGGAAATTTGCGAGTGGGTCTCACGTGCTTCCGATGGGAAGAGGCAAGCCCAAGGAGCACGGGGTTGCCAAGGATAAATATTTCTTAGGGGTGCCAAGAGGCGCGACCGTAGCGATAGAGGACGTCACCACTACGGGGGGTAGTCTCATTGGTTGTATCCAGCAGTTGAGAGAAGCGCAGATTGACTGTCGAGTCGCCATTGGGTTGACGAACCGAATGGAGCGCCGCGACGATGGTGCAAGCGTCGCGGAAGCCCTCGCAGCGCTCTCGCCGCCGGTGCAGTATTTTCATATGTCCGAAGCCGCTGAGCTTCTCCCGATTGCGGCTGCAAGTGGGCAGGTACCGAAAGCGGTCCTAAAATCTATTGAGGAAGAGTTCGAGCAATACGGTGTGCGAAAAATCAAATTTTAAAGGCTCGAAGTACGACAGCGCCATTCTTCTCTTGTGTCTAAAAATTGAGGGGCGTGCGATGAAGGATATAAGACCGTGTCTGCGGAGACTTTGGTTTCATTTCCGCATGATGCGCGCGCCCCTCTTCCCAGAATACCTCGATAGCTGAGCGGTAGACCGCATGTCTGTTCACTCGTTCAGGGCTCAGCGGCGAGTCGAGCCGAGAGCCTGTCGTGGTTGTTGGCGAACTCAAGAGCAGTGCGCTTATCGATAGTGCCGGCCTGGACCAGGCGCGTCAGGTGGTCGTCCAGTAACTGCATGCCGCGTGACTTCCCGCTGGTTTGCATGGTCGATTCGATCGATTCGGTCTTCTCGGTGCGAATCAGGTTCGAGATGGCGCTGATGCACTCCATGAACTCGAAGGCAGCCACCCGTCCCTCGCCGTCTTTGCGGGGGATGAGTTGCTGACACAGCACTCCAATAAGGCAAGTGCTGACCTGGGAGCGAACTTGAGATCGCTCTGTGCCGGGGAACTGTTCTACGAGTCGGTCGATTGTCTTTGCTGCACTCACCGTGTGGAGCGTTCCGAAGACCAAGTGCCCGGTCTCCGCTGCGCTGATCGCCGTTCTGGTCGTTTCGATGTCGCGCATCTCACCGACCACGATCACATCAGGGTCTTGACGCAGTGCTTGACGCAGGCCCTCGTGGAATGAGGGGACGTCAACCGGCACCTCTCGCTGCGTGACGATTGCCCCTGGAGCAACCTGGTAAGAGTACTCCATGGGTTCCTCGATGGTGATGGTGTGCAGGTTGCGCACCTGACGCTGCAAGTAGTCCACGAAGCAGGCGAGAGTAGTGCTCTTGCCCGAGCCAGTGGGCGATAAGCCTCATAAAAAAGGTTACCAAAGAGAAGCTGTTTGAGTGGTTGAAGCCTCATAATTCCAGTTACCGAACTTTTATAAGGTTCTGGAAAT
>JBGSMV010000031.1:0-171639 GCA_041739995.1 Bdellovibrionota bacterium | reverse complement strand
TGATGCGAACCACTGGCAATTCTCATCTCCGAGGACGGGTATAGGGGCTGACAATACATCATCACCCGCGCTTGTGCAGTGATTCAATGAGGGCTTTTAAGTAGGTACTGCATCATTTTCAGCCCTAAGTTTTAATGGGGGGGCAGCATTCGGCCTGGCCTAGTGCGGTGAGTTTAACGCTGCCTTACGAGGCTGTTGGGTTACCAGAGCAAATGCGCCTGCAGGGGCGAAACCGCTAGAGTAGAGGCGAAACGCGGTGTTTGATGGCCCTACGCGGACCTTAGAGCTTTGAATCTGACAAGCGATCACCTAACTTGGCGAAAGCTAACTTCTCGCAGTATCTCGATTTTGGGACTACTCAACGATTAATTCTAAGCGCCGTCGTCACTACCAACAGTCTTTGGTTGACAGACCGTTCCACCTTGAAGTGGAAAGTTGCTGTTTTGGAACAGGTACGAGGATCGTGACTCAACCCGTAGGGGCAGGGAAATGGGGAATAGTAAGGGGGTATAGGTACCTTCAAGGCGAATGGCGAAGGTGTTTTGAAATGACTCAATTCTGGGCTCTTCCGCGTCTTGAACCGTTTGGCAGCCATGACTTTCCGACTCGTCATCGGTGGTGTTTCTCAGAAACTCAGAACTCATATCTGGCTCATGTGGTGATTCTGTACCGGTTACGAGAATCTGATCTCGGCTATGATAGAGTAATACGTATGCTCTACGCTGAGCGAACCAATGGGCTAAGAGGCTATTGGCCGCGGGAGGAGTCGCTTGGTATCCTAGATTGAGTAGCAGGGGCACCATCTCCCCGTTCTCACCCTCCTCAGTCGATTCGAAGCAGGTTTCTCCTAGGCCAGCTAGCTGGATTCCGGTTCGCACCGCGGTAGCCGCGATATTACTGAGCAACATGTACTGATGCAGAACTCGACCGCTCTCCAACGTGACTACAAGCAACAGCATGAGAAGCGGTAATGAAATCATGAACTCTAAGACCGCGATACCAGAGTCTGAGTGCCTTGTGGTCCTAGGCCGAAAGGCGCTTGTGGGGGGAATCCGCAATGCTTTGCAGCCTTCAAACAGCGAGGGAGTCATCGTCAGAGATGTAACCAAAGATGTGTTGGGTAGGCTTCTCATAGCGCTTTGGTTGTTTATCGGCCAAATAGAGGCTGGGCATGAGCAATGAGATAGCGTGGTAGAGTAGGCCGGTAGGGCAAGTTTTGCTGAATATTCAATATGTTAGCGAATTGGTAAAGTGTTTTCGCCAACAACACACAGCGTCCTTGTGAGTCACCGGGAACGGCGAAAAGTCTGTTTTTAGAGCCAGGAGTGTTGCTCACAAAAGGAGAAGGCCTGTGACTATCTGGACGGCCGTTGGTCAAAGCGGATTACCGGATAGCTTGCTTGTTGCTAGCCCTTGCACGCGGCTAAGAACCCACAAAATGTGCTGCCCGGGCCGGTATGTACCCAGCGCTATGGCTGAGATAATCTGCTCGCCATCACCCCGAAGCCAACTGTGGATTGGCTAAGAATCGACCGGGTAAAGTGGATTGGAAACAATGGACCGGGTGCACACGGAGGCTTAAGAGTGGCGCAGATTTTAGATAATGTTTCGCGAACCTTCCAAGAATACTTGCTTCTTCCGGGGCTTACCTCTCGTGCGCATGTCCCAGAGAACGTGAGCACAAAGGTGCCGCTCTGTTCGTTCCGACGAGGTGAGGAACCTCGATTACAGCTGAACATTCCGTTTGCTTCTGCCGCCATGCAAGCCGTTTCTGGCGACGAGCTTGCAACTTCACTTTCTCGTAAGGGTGGGTGCGGCTTTGTATTCTGCTCTCAAAGCATCCAGGCTCAGGCCGAAATGGTTCGGAAGGTAAAAGACCATAAGGCAGGATTTGTTCTCTCCGATTCTAATCTGGCCCCCACAGCAACGCTTCAAGATGCGGTGAATCTGCGTCGTCGCACCGGGCACTCCACCATTGCCGTTACCGAGGACGGATCGGCGCATGGACGTCTGGTCGGATTGCTCACCAGTAAAGATTTTTGGGAATTCAAAGACGATCTTAGCCATAAGGTGACCGAACACTTTACCCCGGTCGATCGTCTCGTCATGGCAGAAGAAGGAGTATCCCTCCAAGACGCCACCGAAAAATTGTGGCGCAACAAGAAAGAGTGCCTGCCAGTAGTTGATGCAAAGGGAGTACTGAGCGCGTTAGTATTTAGACGCGATTACTTCGATCACAAGGCCAACCCAGACGAGTTGACCGATCATAATAAGCGTCTGTTGGTCGGCGCGGCGCTAAACACCTTCGATTACCAAGAGCGCGCGAGTGCCTTGATTGAGGCCGGGTGTGACGTGTTGTGTCTTGATTCCAGCGATGGCTATTCAGAATACCAATGCCAGGCAGCTCTTGAACTTCGTGAGAAATTTGGCGATCGCTTAGTGCTTGGCGGTGGAAATATAGTTACCGGAGAAGCATTTTTGTATCTCGCGGAGCGAGCGAAAGTTGATTTTGTAAAAGTCGGTATCGGTGGCGGTTCCATTTGTATCACTCGTGAGCAAAAGGGCATCGGGCGTGGTCAAGCTTCGGCTCTCCTTGAAGTAGTTGCTGCACGAGACAAGTTCTTTCGTGACACCGGCGTATACGTCCCAGTGTGCTCGGACGGTGGATTGAATACTGACACTGACATTATCATTGCGCTCGCCATGGGGGCGGACTTTGTAATGATGGGCAAGTACTTCGCCATGACCGAAGAGAGCCCAACCGAAAAAGTTACGTATCGTGGAAGACTTTATAAGCCTTACTGGGGCGAAGGCTCTCAGCGCGCACGAAACTGGCAACGCTATAAGCAGAGCGAGAAACAAGAACTGATATTCGAAGAGGGTGTGGACGCATACGTACCCTACAGCGGACCGCTTGCGAACAAAGTGGATGTTTCAATGTCAAAGATTCGCTCAACCATGTGTAACTGTGGGGTCCTTTCGGTTGCCGAATTGCACGAACACGCAGTGCTCACGCGTGTTTCAGAAATGACTTTAGTCGAAGGCGGCACTTCAAACGTGGAGCGACTCGATCACATTCAGACTGAGCGTTAACGCGAGAAGGCACCTTCTGATATGGCATCGCTTCCCTCAAAACTGCGTCGTGCTGAAGCGCTGCATCGACTTGGGGTGAGCTTCCCGTTCGATGTGGGTACTTGTGTTGCGCGTGGGTTTGCAGACCTGGGAGCCGAAGAATTCCTTCTTACCGGTTCTGGATCAATTGTCTCCGTGTTCACCGGAGAGTCCTCTACGTTGCCGCCTGATTACGAAAAGCACTTTTTTCGAATTCCCTCTGTAGATGAACTCATAGATGAGCTCGACCGTCGACAGATAGTCGTAAAGCAGCTCACTTTCATTGAACAGCGTGAATGGCAGGGGACGTTTTCTGGGGTCGAGTGGGCGCAGTCGCTGTCGGACTTGCGATTCCGCTCCATGGAGGAACTTCTGATGGAAGTTCTTATTCAGAGTATTGAAAAAAGTAGCACGACTTCGGAAGAGCGTCGTGTATCCAAACTACGAGTGGAGCATGGATAGACTATGTTCCAGGTAGTTCCAGGAATACATTTTATACTGGCCTCGTCGTCACCAAGGCGACAAGACCTGCTTGCGAGTGTGGGCATCAAGTTTTCAGTGAAGGTGTCTGGTGCGGACGAGGCACTAGTTCACGGCGAGTCTGCAGAATCGATGGTAAAGCGCTTGGCGCTTCGTAAGGCATGGAGCGTGGCGGAGTCGGATCGTGATGCGTGGACTCTGGGTGCTGACACGACAGTTGTTGTAAACGGGGAAATTCTTGGGAAACCAAGTGATGCTGAAGAGGCTGTGAGTATGTTGTTTAAGCTCTCGGCACAACCGCATGAGGTGGTCGGCGCCTTTGCTCTAGTGTGTCCGGCTCGTGCCGTGGAACATGTTGAAGTCCATCGCACCAGAGTGAAGTTCGCGACGCTCAGCGATGCGATGAAGTTAGCCTATGTGCAGTCCGGAGAACCGTTTGATAAGGCGGGCGGTTATGCAGCTCAAGGGCTTGGTGCAAGTCTCGTTGAGGAAATGCACGGGTCATATACCAATGTAGTCGGTCTCAATCTTTCAGCGACACTGGGGGCTTTGCAGAAATTTGGAGTCATTCAGGTGGCACCGAGTTCTTGAGAGCGATCGCGGTGCGGAAATTAGGGAGAAAGACAAATTGCTAAGAGAACGTCTCGATTCAGTGCTCTCAAGGATTGAGGCCGCGCGTGCACGGTCTGTACTTGGCCAACCCGTACAGCTTGTGGCTGTTTCAAAGAAACAACCGGTCGAGCTCATGCGTGAGTATCTTGAGGCCTGTGCATCCTGCACGGTGTCGCCTTCGGTGGTGTTTGGGGAAAACTACGTTCAAGAGTGGGAACAGAAGAGAGAGGCTCTGCACGCACAGAGCGAGGAAGGAGTTCCGCCTGTTCACATGATAGGCAACCTACAACGCAACAAGGCTGCCCGGGCGGTGGCGTTGTTCGATGTTATCCAGTCCATTCACTCGATAGCACTATTGCAGGCTGTGGGGCAGGCGGCGACAAAGTACGGAAAGCAGCAGGATGTCTTTCTCCAGGTGAATATTTCAAAGGATCCCTCAAAGGCCGGGTTCAGTGCCGAGGAAGTGCTCGACGCATTCACCTCAGGGAGAAGTATGAGTTCCATCGCGGTGAGAGGACTTATGACCATTACCCGAGAGTATGAATCGGCAGAAGAAGCCCGCCTTGATTTTAGAGCGTTACGAGAACTACGTGATTCGATGGACTTAGCCCTAGAGCTTAGCATGGGAATGTCTAGTGATTTTGAGGTTGCCATAGAAGAGGGTGCCACGCTTGTAAGGGTGGGGACTGCATTATTTGGAGAACGCTTGTAGAGCGGTGAGGGATTCGAACGGTGTTGTCGCTATGCTCGTTGCTCGCTATGATGTCCGGCGTCGAGTGCTTTAGTAGTTTTTCTGAAGGCGACATTATTTTATTTAAGTGCGTGGAAGGCTAAGTGGTTGCGCTAGGAAATTTGATGATTGCCTTAGGGCAGATTCTTGGAGCGGTGACCTCGCTCTATATCCTATTAACGATAGTGCTCGTGGTTGTATCTTGGGTAAACGCTGACCCACAAAACATGATTGTACGCATGGTCGTCTCTTCCACTGAGCCATTTCTGCGAGTGATTCGGCGCTACACCCCGGCACTTGGTGGGCGCGTGGATTGGTCCCCTCTGCTGCTTTTTCTTCTTCTCCTTTTTATCTATTACTTCGTGGTTCAGTCACTGATGGATTACGGCAGTATGCTTCGTATGGCAGGAATGGCTGGTGCACAGGCGGCAGTTGCACCGTTTTAGTTCAACTTACCAGAGACCTTACTCCGCTGAAGTTGCCAAACCTCCCTGGCCGCCTTTAAGCTGTTCTATGGCCTTTCTGGGAGCTGGCCTTCCTGGGGGCTGGCCTTCCCTACTACCTTTTGAACCTAGAAAGAGCAGTTGGAAGCAGGCTAAGGGGATAAGTGCGCGCGAAGTAGGTAGAATCTCGCATTTTGAAGGTCACCCAGCGGGTGAGACCATGACCCCGCGCACTTATCCGCCTCCCCCAACAGTTACGTGCTCTTTCTGGGTCCCTAAATGGGGCTAGTGCGCAATTTAGGTTGAAACAGGGAGGGGCGGTGCTTAGATGCTTTCGAAGTGTTAAATTGACGGTCCCGCATTGCCGGCTGATAAGTTGATCAGGCGGTCGGTTAGGTCGCCCTGTTTGTAGCGGTTGACCGAGTAAGAGCGGTTTGGAGTTTAGTATATGCCAATTTACGAGTACGACTGCCCCAGCTGTGGTCGTTTTGAACAAATTCAAAAAGTATCGGAGAAGCCACTGAAAACCTGCCCAAGCTGTGCGGAGAAGGGCAAGAAATCTACAGTTGAACGTCTCGTTTCCTCAGCAGCGTTCCACCTCAAGGGATCGGGTTGGTACAAGACCGATTACGCATCGTCCTCAAAGACGGGATCTTCAAAGAGTGCGAAAGCTGATTCTACTACTAAAACTGAGTCGACAAAGACCGAGTCAGCGAGTGAGTCCGGAGGCTCAACTGGTTCTGATGCATCGGGTTCAAGCAAAGCCGGTTCTGGTTCTTCAAAGCCTGAAGGATCTTCAGGCGGCGGTAGCTCAGGTGGCGGCTGCGGTTCGGGTGCTTGCGGCTGTCACTAAGGCCCCATCCTCTGAATGTAAAAGACATTGCACATTTCTGTATGAACACCTCGCTTGCAATTCGTGCGATGCAGCATTCAGATCTGCCCCGGATCTTGCAGATTCAGGCGTTGTGCTATACCGAGGTGGCGCCTGAATCAGCAGATTCATTGAATGCAAAGTTGCAGGCATCTTCATCGACTTGTTACGTAGCATGTCGACAAGGCGCAGTGATCGGGTATCTCATCTCATTGCCAGGCCGTTTTGAAAGCCCGCCCGAATTGAATGCAACAACATGCGACCTGCCCCCAAATCCGGACACTCTCTATCTACACGATCTCGCGGTGGTGCCTGAGGCAAGAAAGACGGGAGCGGGTAGACTTCTTGTCGAGAAATTCATTGCTCAGACTAGGGATTTGAATTTTAGCCGTGCAAGTTTGATAGCGGTGCAGGACTCCCACTCATATTGGCAGCGCTATGGTTTTTGTTCTGTGGTTCAATCCTCTGCGCTGAAAGCGAAGCTTTCAACTTACGGCAGCAATGTTGAGTATATGGAACGTGTTGCGTAATAATAACCTCGTGCCGACGGCTTCGACGCGGCAGATATATCGTAGAAGACCACGCGTCACGCAGCTACCGGACAAGCTCTCAATGCCTGTACAAGCATCGGCACGCTCGATCTACTCCGCAGCGGTCGCTCGGTAACTTCTTGAAGTCGGTTTAAGAGTCTCTCAAGAGAGTGGGCCGATCTCTGAGTAAACTCAGAGGGATCCGCGAACCCAGAGCTCGATAAGAGATCAACAAGGCCGTCAAAGAGAATCCTGAGTATTTCAGCAGGGAGCAGCGTGGAATCCAAAGCGCTAAGTAAGCCACTGATTTTATCGTAAGCCCCTGGATTATCCTCGCCGTCGTCAAGCACGAGGTGCTCAAAGGCCTCGCACAAGATACTTGCCGCGGCTACTTTTTCGAGGGAGTTGCGAATCGTTCGGAACGAAGCTTCTTGGATGAATGAGGTTAGAGTCCAAAGATCAGACCTTCCTGCCTGAGCTTCAAGTCGCCCGCAGTCAAAGATGTCCAACTGGACCCCAAGGCGTTTTGAGCCACGTCGCGCACCCTTGGCAACCGCTGAGATCTTTCCGAGGTCTTTCACTAGCATGCGAACAATAAGGTCAAAGTCGCCCAGCGGGGTGGTTCCAATGACTATGGCGCGCGCTTGGGTGGTTGGTCGTATGGTCACACATAGCAGTGTTTCCGGGACTGACAGGTCGGTCAAGAGAGAGGCTGAGCCCTCAGTTGAAAAGCCGCGACTTAGGCACTATAGGAGAGGGGTGCCCGTGGAGAATGCTGAAGAATAGGTTTCAGGAGCTTAACGATTTGGATACCGAGAACCAAGGTAATGACGATCCTCAAACTGGGGCCGAGCAGGATGCCGAGGAAATTGCAAAGCGCGATGCCGACTTCTCGCGCCTGGACGATCGCTTGGAAGTAGATTCGATGCGTAAACGCGTGGAAGTAGCTGAGGGAGAGGCTGAGGAGCACAAGGACAGGTACTTGCGAGCTCTGGCTGATCTTGAGAACACCAAAAAGCGCGCGATTAAAGATCGAGCTGATTTGTTGAAGTACCAGGGAGATCGAATCTTCTCAGAGCTATTGCAAGTTGTTGATAACATGGAGCTTGCTTTGCAACATGCAGAGTCTGATCCGGCGACTCTAAAAGAGGGCGTGCAACTCATTTATAAGCTGCTGACTGATACGCTTGGGAAATGGGAAGTCAGGTCAGAGTCCGCGCTTGGTAAGCAATTCGACCCAAGCCGACACTCTGCGCTTAGCCAGGTCCCTACCGACGAGGAAAAGCCCGGCACGATCTTGAATGAATTTCGTAAGGCGTATTTCTACAAGGACAAGCTCCTGCGCCCTGGGGAAGTTGTCGTGGCTTCAGCGTTGGCCGATAGCCAAGGAGAGGGGTTCGAGGACGCTTCCGATGACGAGGAGTCTTAAGGCTCTCTTGATATTTGCGGGCTTTTTGAGAGCAGCAGGGGCAAATAATTAGACGGCAGGAAGAAAGCGCATAGAGCTCGTTAAGTGCCTGATGTTTCTAGATAATTACTCATATTTGGAAGTTTCAGAGCTCAGATCGCGAGAAATAAATTTTCAAAGTGCTCAAAGCTCTTTTGGCTTAACCCTTGAACCAGGCCCAGACGATGCTTATTTCCTTCTAAGTCCCCTTTTTGAGACTTAGTTTCAGGATTGCTGAGCGGCTCGTATGCGGGTTCTTGCAGGCTTGTTTTTAGAGTCTGTCGGGAGTTGGGGCGAAGTTTTTAATAATCAGAGTTAGGTACACACACCTGTTTTACATCAGAGGAATGCACGAATGGGCAAGGTAATTGGAATAGATCTCGGAACAACAAACTCTTGCGTCGCTATCATGGAAGGCGGTGCACCTGCAGTTGTATCTAACTCTGAAGGCACGCGTACCACTCCGTCGGTAGTTGCGGCCACTGACTCGGGCGAGAGGCTCGTCGGTCAGATTGCACGACGTCAAGCAGTGACGAACCCAAGAAACACCGTCTTCGCAGTCAAGCGTTTGATTGGAAGAAAGTTCGATTCTCCAGAAGTAGAGAAGGCTCGCAAGGTTTTACCGTATGAGATCGTCGGCTCACCTAACGGCGATGCATGGGTATCTCTCAAGGGCGAGAGTAAGAGTCCTCAAGAAATCTCAGCGATGGTGCTCACCAAGATGAAGCAGACCGTTGAGGATTATCTTGGAGAGAAAATTACCGAAGCCGTTATTACGGTTCCCGCGTATTTTGATGATGCGCAGCGCCAAGCTACTAAGGATGCAGGAAAGATCGCGGGCCTCAACGTGCTCCGAATTATCAATGAGCCAACGGCAGCAGCGCTCGCCTATGGTCTAGACAAGAAGCACGAGAAAACCATCGCGGTATTCGACCTTGGTGGTGGAACCTTCGACGTTTCTATTCTTGAACTAGGCGATGGAGTGTTCGAGGTAAAGTCCACCAATGGTGACACTTTCCTCGGCAGTGAAGACTTCGACCATGTTATTGTCGAGTTCATTGCTGATGAGTTTAAGAAGGATCAGGGCATCGACTTGCGAAAGGATGCCAGTGCTCTGCAGCGGCTCAAGGAAGCAGCGGAGAAAGCCAAACACGAGCTTTCCACGTCTCTTGAGACTGACATCAATCTGCCCTTCATTACCGCCGATCAGTCTGGTCCGAAGCATCTCAACATGAAGATGAGTCGAGCGAAGCTTGACGCACTTTGTAAACCGCTCGTTGATAGACTCGTCGAGCCTTGCCGTACTGCGCTTAAAGACGCGGGTATTTCTGCAGACAAGATCGGCGAAGTCATTCTCGTGGGTGGAATGACGCGCATGCCGTCCGTTCAGCAGAAGGTCAAAGAGATCTTTGGCAAGGAACCTTCGAAGAGCGTGAATCCCGATGAAGCGGTGGCGATTGGTGCTGCCGTTCAAGGTGGGGTGCTGCAAGGTGACGTCAAAGACGTGTTGCTCTTGGATGTAACGCCGCTAAGTCTTGGCATCGAAACTTTTGGTGGCGTTTTCACCAAATTGATCGAGAAAAACACGACAATCCCTACAAGGAAGAACCAAGTTTTCTCGACGGCATCGGACAGCCAACCAAGTGTTTCTATCCACGTGCTTCAAGGCGAGCGCGAGATGGCGGCAGATAATAATACTCTGGGACGCTTTGAGCTTACTGGAATTCCGCCTGCGCCGCGCGGAGTGCCTCAGGTTGAGGTAACCTTTGATATCGATGCGAACGGCATTCTTTCTGTTGGTGCCAAAGATCTCGGCACAGGCAAAGAGCAGACCATTAAGATTACGGCCAAGTCGGGATTGTCCGATGAGGAAGTGAAGCGAATGGTGAAGGACGCTGAAGCGCATGCAGAGGAAGATAAGAGCAAGAGACAGCTGGTCGAAGCAAGAAACCACCTTGATTCTTTGGTTTATAACACCGAACGATCTTTGGGGGAGATCAAGGATAAGCTCTCACCTGAGGATATTGGCCTGGTAAACTCTGCCATTGAAGAGTCAAAGAAAGCGCTCGAAGGCGGCGAACTTGCGACTATTCAGGCATGTTCAGAGAAACTCACCAAGGCGAGCCACAAGGTTTCTGAGGAGATCTACAAGAAGGCCGCGGCGCAGAGCGAAAATCCCAATGCTGGTCCCCAGGGTGATGCGCATGGCGAGGGAGACTCGAATGGGGCGGAAGCGAAATCTGATGAGGATGTCGTCGATGCTGATTTCGAAGAAGTTCGCGATAACAAATAGCGTAATAGCATAGATCGTCTGATGTAGACTCAGGGTTGGGATCTTCGCGAGCATTGGACGCGAGTTGTCTCTCCCGAATGTGTGGGTTTTGAGTAGGGTAGGAAGTTGTGGTCACAAAGCGAGACCTGTACGAAGTTCTCGAGGTGTCCCGTTCCGCCTCGCTTGAAGAGATTAAGAAAGCCTACCGAAAGAAGGCTTTGCTGTATCACCCAGACAGAAATCCGGGGAACGCAGAAGCAGAAGCGAACTTCAAAGAGGCGACCGAAGCCTATTCAATTCTTAGCGAACCAGACCATCGTAGAAAATATGACCAATTTGGTCACGCAGCATTCCAGCAAGGCGCTGGTGGTGCTGAAGGTTTCGGGGATTTCTCGGGTTTCGAGGATATTTTCGGTGATATTTTTAGCTCTTTCTTTGGCGGACAGATGGGTGGCGGCGGTGGGCGTCGCTCCCGTGGTCGAGCCGGCCGAGATCTAAAATACGATCTTTCAGTAGCCTTTCAGGAAGCAGTCTTTGGCTGCGAAAAGGAAATCGAGATTCCTCGTCGACTGCTTTGTAAGACCTGTGAAGGTTCTGGCGCAAAGAAAGGTTCTGGCGTCGAGGAGTGCACCCAGTGCGGCGGTGCCGGGCAAATCAGAGTGCAGCAGGGATTCTTTACCATAGGGCGCACTTGTCACGTTTGTAGTGGAAGCGGGCAGGTCATTAAATCGCCATGTGACTCATGCGCGGGCTCTGGGCTGACCGCCGTAAAGAGTCGTATCAAAGTTAAAATTCCAGCAGGCATTGATCATGGCCAACGCTTAAAGCTCAGGGCCGAGGGCGAAGGTGGCACTGGTGGCGGTCCTGCCGGGGACCTCTACGTGCAAATCATGGTCGAGCGTCACGCCTTCTTTGAAAGAGACGAGACCGAGATCCACTGTCAATTCCCTCTGTCTTTTTCCTCGGCAGTGTTGGGAGCTGAAGTCGAAATTCCTACGCTCGACGGTTCAATGAAGCTTAAGATTCCCTCAGGAACCCCTAGTGGAAAAGTGTTTCGTATCCGAGGCCGAGGAGTTCCGTCGCTCGCCGATGGACGCAGAGGCGATCAATTGGTCACGGTCACCGTTGAGGTGCCTAAGAAGATTTCCTCTGAGCGAAAACAGCTCATGGAACAATTGAGAGATCTTGAGGTCAAAGAAGGCACCGACGAGAAGGGATTCTTTGATAAAGTCAAAGAGATGTTTGGTTGAGCTATTATTTTTTTGAGAACCATCGCACCTTTGCTCGGGACAACAGCAATACAGCATGAGGAAAGATTCTCCGCTGATTAGGGTGGAATGAATGTTCCCTATTCTTCTCCGAGTCCTCTGCGTCCCCCCGCGTTATCAAATAATTTGCAGCTACGACCGCGGACTTAACGCTATTTATGCATCCATGCATTTGTGAAGAGAGGTAGCCTTGATGCTCAGAATTAGTTCGTCTGCACCCCTGGTGCAACCGAGCGAACGAATCCAATGTAATCATCGCTCTGCATATTCGCAAAGAGACTGGTATCGCCCGCACTACAATCTTCTCTAAAGCCTGAAGAAGTAAGTCCGACAATGCCCACCGTGCCGTTCACTGTGAGGAGCGCTGGACCGCCCGAGTCGCCGGTGCAGGTGTTGCTCCCGTTCCCGTTGAAAGAAGTAATCAGGTGATCTTGGGTTACTGCAGACACACGCATCTCCCCGCTGAAAAGCTCACCTAGGGTTCCTGACTCGGTAGTACCGAAGCCAAAGATCTGGATATCATCGCCGTCGGTCACCGGCTGACTCAGCAAAACTGGCACTGTAGGAAGATTTGCAGGTGCTTCAAGTTCTAATACTGCGACGTCTTTAAAAAGAGCTTGATTGGTCTCTGTGTAGCCTGGATGCCGAAAGAACCGGATCCCGTCGATGCGGTTATTATTTGCAGTAATAAAAGCGGAGCGAGTCTCAGGCGGGAAGCAGTGTCCTGCAGAGAGGACGTGAGTCGGAGTTATCATCGTACCCGAGCAAATGGCTGAAGCATTGCCAGCGAGTCGTAGGTCGATGCGAACGACGGGAGAGGCGGTTGAGTCGCATTCGGTGCCGTTAATAATTCGTGGCTGAAGGCCGAGGGTGGAGCACGTATTGGTGTTTAGGTCTCCCGAGTTTCCATTGTCGCTGGAGCCACCCCCTCCTCCGCCGCAAGAGGACAAGAAGCCGAGCAATAGGAGCGTCGCTACGATGTGGATAAAAGGTCGCTTCATTTTGATAACACCTCGCAATAAATTCGCTTTGTCGGCACAGTCGGGAAACAGTACGCGGATTTTTGCCTTCGCGGAAGGCTTTAGGTTCCTGTGGGGGACTCAAAGGGTGTTGCTATGAGGCGAAAAGACGCTCGCACACTCCCAAATTGATAGAGAGTTTTGTTTAATGCCGCCCCAGGGAGAGGTCGATTTGCCATGCGAGGCGAAGCATCTAAAGAAGGCCGCTAGAAAGCTTTGTAAAGATGGCGCTATCTTGAGGCCATTGAAGTGTATCTAACTTTTAGTGCGCGAAAACGACCTCATTCGAACTGTGGGAAGGGCTACGGGGAGAAGTAGCGCATAACTAGCGAGTTAAACGTAGAAAAAGATAATGGGCGACATGTCGAAAGGGGGCTACGAGCCAAGCTTCTCAAGCGGCGTTGCATCCAGTAGCACGGAAATCATGGGCATATTTAGAACAACGTTATTTATTTTTCTTACTTTGGCCCTTATCAGCTGCTCGAGTTCGCATGAGCGCTATTCCAGCGAGGCTCTTCCTCCGGTTTCTGAACGACCAGTCATCTCCAGTGCTGACCAAGGTGAGCGACTTCCATGGGAAGTGTGGGCCCTCGGTCGAGATCTCAAGGGTACACCTTTGACCGATCGCATGTTGCTTGAGGGCGACGAGTTTATTCGACGAGGGGATCGAGCTCAAGGATTGAAGGTCTACCGAGCGATTGATCTTCGACGACTCTCACCCGCTGAACGCGAAGCGACCGTGGTGCGAATTGCGAGTGCGGAATTAGCATTGGACCGGGCTCGCGAGGCGCTCCAAACTTTGAGCGGATATTTTAGGACTGAACGTAAGGCCGAGGCGGAAGTAGATCCGAGGCTGTGTCTTCTGTTTGGGTACGCCTATGGGCGCCTCAATGATCTTGATCAAAGCCTGGCTTGGTTCGCCCGTTCGTATCGAGTGGGAAAATCCGCGGGGCTTTCCGAATCAGCTTCCCTCGGAGTTCGCACATTGCTGCGCACTGTTGAGGATACACCGCTTTACCAATTGACTGAGCGTTGGCGCACAGATGCGTTTATTCGTCCACTTATTGGTCAGGAACGTCGTCGTCGTGTGCAAGCCGGATATGTTGTGGCGAGCAATAAATTTCCATTCTGGCTATCTGAATCCAATCTCGGTTCTGCCGGCTCTTTGGGTAGTGGTCCAGAGCTTGGTTCGCACTCAATCGTCGGCGTGGTTCTCCCACTGTCTGGTCCGTTCGCTTCGCTTGGTCGAGCCACCAAGCAGGGAATTGAGCTTGCATTCGAAGGCTATTCTCTTACCGATGTATCAATGGAAGTGAGGGACGATGCAGGCGACGCCTTGCAAGCCGTAACTGCGGTACGGGAGTTAGTAAACTCTTCTAGCGCGACGGTGATACTTGGCCCGTTATTGACCGAAGCGGCCGTGCAGGTCAGTCAGTTGATGCGGTCCGAAAGGCGCCCCATGTTGTCTTTTGCAAAGAGCGGTAACTTCCAGGCTGGTGACGGGATGTATCGCCTTGGACCAACAGCGGAGAGTCAAGTTGATTCTCTAGTGGACGGAGTTCATCGCCGTTTCGGATATTCTCGGTATGCGGTGGTCTACCCGCTTGATCCGGCGGGCGAGGAGTTCGCTGCGTTGTTCCGCACTCGCATCCAAGATCTTGGCTTGCAGGTAGTGATGGAAGCCTCCTATCAGCGAGATGATTTTTCAGCGCTGTTCGCTATAGCCCAAGAGGCTCGAGAGAAGAATCTAGACGCGGTTTTCTTCCCTGATTCACTCAAAACCGCGGCTCGATTCTTCTCTTATCTTAACGTCGGTGGTGGGCGAACAGTGCGTCCGATTGGTACCGCCAGTTGGGACAATGCCGCGGAATTGCAGCAATCTCGAGCGATACTTGAAGGCTCGATTTTTGTGAGCCCGTTTCTCGATACGAGCGCTCGACCGGACATCACCAAGTTTAAAGCCAGCTATCATTCACGTTTTGGTGTGGACCCAGATTTTCTTGCCGCTCAGGGATTTGATGCGGGAGCGCTTGTGTTAGAAGGGCTGCGTCGAGCCCGCGCTGAGAGCGCGCCGTTTGATGAGGGTCTACGGCGAGTGGGTGCCTATGAGGGACTGACTGGTACCATAGAAATTCGTCCTGATGGAGCGATACGTCGACAGTTTAAGGTTGCGGTGTTTGAGCGGGGCGCGGTTACTGAGTTGGAAGC
This sequence comes from Bdellovibrionota bacterium, assembly GCA_041739995.1. Lineage (GTDB taxonomy): Bacteria > Bdellovibrionota_C > UBA2361 > UBA2361 > JBGSMV01 > JBGSMV01. The sequence continues at coordinate 156,648 of JBGSMV010000031.1, read as the reverse complement.
TGCCCCAGTGCTCTCAGAATTGGATGCAGCCGCAGCTTCAGCACAGTCCTTTGGCAGTAGTGATGCAGTTATCGCAGAGAGCTTCGACGAGACAAATGGTTCTCGATCGAGTGGAATTGATGTTGGCGGGCTGCCACAAGCAGAGGGGATACAATGAGCGCAAAGCGGAAGAAGGGTTCCAGTACGGCAAGCAAAACAGCGAAGGCGAAGAAAGTAACGTCGCGCGCTAATAAATCTTCGGCGAAATCTTCAGCCAAGTCTTCAGCAAAGGGAAAATCGGCTGGCGCGCGAAAAGCTGTGCCGCAGACTGAGATGATATCAGTTCCTGAGGTGCTCCCGGTTCTTCCGACCAAAGACATGGTGGCTTTCCCTTCCGTGATGATGTCTTTGCATGTGGGACGAGCAGCGAGCATAAAAGCCGTTGAGCATGCAGGAGAGAAGAATGCGCTGATACTTGTGGTCGCTCAGCGCAACGCCGACACTGAAAATCCAACTTCCAAAGAGCTTTTCTCGATCGGAGTTGTCGCCAATATTGTAAGAACTTTGCGGCTCCCTGATGGTCGCTACAAGGTTCTGCTGCAAGGCATCGTGAGAGCGCGAGTAACGGAGTACAAGAATCGTGAAGGCATTACTTACGCGACGATTGTCCCCTTGGCTCCGATGGAAGTGAAGCGACTCTCTGCCCAGGATGAGGCCATCATCAATCGCGTTCGTGAAAATCTGCAGGTACTGGTCGAGCACGAACATTTGCCTGAGGAAATGCTGGTGGTGACACAAGACATTTCCGATCCGGGAGTACTTACTGACGTTATCGTCGCGCACTACAAGCTTGATATTGATTATGCCCAGGCCATTTTAGAAGAACTCGATCCTCTCAAGCGTATTCGCACTTGTGACTCGATGATAAGTGATGATCTCAGTCGTTTGCTGGTATCTGAACGAATCAGAGATCAGGCTCGCGATGAGATGACCAAAGGGCAGCGTGAATTCTTTCTGCGTGAGCAAGTAAAGCAGATTCAGCGTGAGCTCGGGGAAGAGGCAGGGGATGCTGACGACTTGAAGCAACTGCGTCAGGCCCTTGAAAAAGTGAAGCTTCCTGACTTTGCGCGTGGCGAAGCGTTCAAGCAACTGAGTCGTCTTGAGCGCATGCATGCGGAGTCAAGTGAGTACGCAATGCTTCGCACTTATCTTGAGTGGGTAGCGGATCTTCCTTGGACTACGACCACAGACGATCGGCTCGACTTAAAGCGTGCCAAGCGAATTCTTGATGCGGACCACTACGGGATAGAGAAAGCCAAGGACAGAATCCTTGAGTATCTAGCAGTTCGCAAATTGAACCCGGAATCCAAGGGGCCGATTCTATGCTTCGTGGGACCTCCAGGAGTGGGGAAGACTTCTCTCGGACGTTCGATTGCGCATGCGCTCGACCGTAAATTCTTTCGCATGTCACTTGGCGGTGTGCGGGATGAGGCAGAAATTCGAGGACATCGACGAACCTATGTTGGCGCTCTGCCAGGAAGAATCCTGCAAGGCCTAAAGTCTTGCGGCAGTAGGAATCCGGTATTTGTTCTGGATGAACTCGACAAAGTTGGGGCTGATTATAGAGGAGACCCCTCATCGGCTCTGCTTGAAGTTTTGGATCCTGCTCAGAATAAGGATTTCAGAGATCATTATCTGAACATGCCGTTCGACCTTTCCAGTATTTTGTTTGTGGCGACTGCCAACACCATGGATACCATTCCCGATGCGCTCCTTGACCGCTTAGAGGTGATATACATTTCTGGCTATACCACTGATGAAAAGGTGCATATCGCTAAGAAATATCTGATTCCACGACAGCGTAAGGAAAACGGGCTCGAAAACTTTAAGTTTTCTATCGATGACTCAGCGCTTCTTTACGTCATTGAGCGCTATACGCATGAAGCCGGTGTGCGAAATCTCGAACGAGAACTTGGTTCTTTGCTTCGAAAAGTAGCTCGCGGCGTTGCCAATGGCAGCAAGCCAAAGAAACTTATCTCGACGCGCGATGTTACTGCGTTGCTTGGGAATACCAAGTTTGACCCGGACTCGAACGAGAAGAGAGATTTAGTGGGCCTAGTGCGCGGGTTGGCCTGGACCATCTATGGCGGCGAGATGATGCCGATCGAGGCTTCCATCGCAGCCGGGAAAGGGTCTTTGAATCTCACCGGACAGCTTGGAAGTGTGATGCAAGAGTCTGCTCAAGCAGCGTTGTTCTATGCTCGAGCGAACGCAGAGCAACTCGGCATAGACCCTAAGTTTACGGACAGCTACGACATTCACATTCATGTTCCAGGAGGTGCGACGCCTAAAGACGGGCCATCTGCAGGAATCACGATTGGGACTGCCTTAGTTTCGGCGTTGACTCAACGCAAGGTATCAAAGGAGATCGCCATGACCGGCGAAATCACACTCAGAGGAAATATTCTTCCCGTGGGTGGCCTTAAAGAGAAGGCGCTGGCCGCACTCCGCTACGGAATTACTAAGATTATTATTCCGTTTGAGAACATAAAGGATATTGAAGATATCCCGAAGGAGCAACGCGCTCGGATCAAGTTTGTTCCCGTCAAACACATCTCCGAGGTATTGGAGATTGCTCTTTTACCAGGGCGAGGCAAGACGCGTCGCATTGGTCCTAAGAAGTTGAAGCGCGGGGGTTCGCCGCTGACTGCGGAAGCCTAGGAGGTTTGCGGGTGCGGCTGAAGCAAGTAGCCATAGCGGCCCACAAAGTTCGACGGTTCTTAAGGATCACGACGTTTTATATTCCTTTCTGTATCGTGGCCTGTCTTAGCCCGAGCCCTCTTCTTGGGCAGGGCGTTTCAGAGTTTTGTATTTTTACGGAAAGCAGCGGAGCGGTGCGCCAGGTCAACGGCCGCAGCGCCGTACCTGAGACTTACCGAGATTCTGCGCGGTGTTTTCAAGGCTCCTCGACGGTGGCGAAGGAAGCGGAAAAGGTGCCACAGAGGTCTGGGCCGTTCAATCCGCTGGAGAAGCCAACAGGCATGCCCAGCGTGGGAAGAGGCGGTACTGGAGTTCCTTCGTCTGTTCAGTTAGCGGCGCCGTCTGAGGTAGATCTCGAGGGGAGTATTCGCCGAGTATCGATGAATTCAGCGCTTGGTCCGATTGAGTTGCGATGGCCCCGGTCGGTTGAGAGGTTATTCGGGAGAACTCCGGAACGCGCCATGGCTGACGCAGCATTGACTGCGAGTAAGGCGCTTAAGCGCAAAGCTTTCCCACCACGAGTTAAAAACCTTCGACTGAACTGGCAGGTGGTTTTCTTCGATGGAGATCTCCCGGCTGGTCAAATTCCTGAGTATTTACGTACGACGTGTCATCCAGGGTGGATGACCCCGCCTGCGAATATCTATGTGGTGGCTTCGCGGGTGACTGGGCAATGTAGCGGCAGAGCGACAGCGAGCGTGGTAGCTGATTCGGAGCTTGCGCAACTTCTTGTGCATGAAATTGGTCACGCGGTTGAATATTACTTGCTCGCTCGGCCTCTTCCTCCGGAGGGTGTGCGTGCCGAGGGTTTTGCGACTTGGTTTGAGTCGTTTGCAGCTGACCAATCAAGTCTCATTCAACGTGGGGTAGTTGCGCAGACACATAGAAGGCAAGCGATAGAGGCGATGCAGCAGAGACCAGGTTCTTGGACGTTTGGATATTCCGGGCAGGACTACTCGCGAGCATCGATGTATTTTCATGGCATTGAAGCTCGTTTCGGTTTGCCTGCGATGATGCGGGTTTATGAGCTCGTTGCAGCTCGACGGATGCCCTTTATTGAGGCGCTAAGCAGAGAGCTAAAACTAAAGCCGTCTGAAATCGAGCAAATCGCCGTCCGCGCAGCGACGTCGGGATGAGCCTTATTCTGGAGGGGGCTCCTCCACTTGAGCCCTTCTCTGGAGCCGGGCTCCTCAATCTAGCTTCGACCGGACTCTAGTCCCTGCCTGTTCTTAACACCAAGCAGCGCATTGGGGAGGTTGCGGAGCGACTGCTAGTTATTCGATATCCCTGCTTTTTTCAGTAGAGCCCCCAACGAAATATTCTCAAGAGGAGCCGTGCCTGCTTGTCCATCTTCATCGGGTACTTCCACCACCTTCCCGCAACAAGAACATTCACCCGAGCTGTTGCAGGTCGGGTGCCAATACGGGTCAAGTTGAAGGATCAGTAGTTCTTGAAGGAGTGACTCCAGGTCAAACTGGTCGCCCTCAAAAAAGGAAATTCCAACATCGTCCTCGAAGTCTTCTGGATGAACTTCGACATCTTGAGAAGGTCGGGTACTGGGCTTCTTCTCGAAGGTCTTTTTATCCGGCGACTGCCCCAGTGGATCTGAGTGTTTCTTGGTTTTGGTATGGGGAGCATCTGGCTTTCGATGAATCACCCAGTTTGCTTCTACCTCTAGGCTACGCTCCACGACGTCGTCACAGCGTCCACAGAGTTGCGAGTAGCGGGCAGAGACCCTGCCCTTGGTTTCGGCGCCTTGCGGTGTTTTGGTAACCACCAGGTCGACTTGAGGGGCGGAGGTGAATTTGATGTCATCGCCGTGCCGTCCTTCGCCCATGCGAGCATTTAGATTCTCTAATGAGAGTTCGCTCTTGACCGCGAGTCCTTCGGGCGGGAGGTGGCTTACTCGGACTTTCATATTCTCTCCTCTGGTCCAAGTCCGGGATACGACGCTCACATCGTTTTTCTTCTGGAGCTTGGCTGGTGCGGTCTGATTATCACATCGGCCTACCTAGGGTCGAGGTCATCGTGTCAGAGGAAACTCATTTCGCAGTCGATTGATCAATTCTATCAACCCGAGCGATCCGGAAAGCGCATGTGGTGTCTCTCGGAGGATCGGCAGCTTCGAATAGAGTTCATTCGAGGCCTTAAAAATCTTCGTCGTGAAGCGCGGGTCATATTCGAGCGCTGGTTTTAGTGCGCCGTTTCCCCTTGGGCTCTATCCGCCCTCAATGCCGAAGTTAGGCGAGCTATTGATATGATACTAAGAAATCCCCTCGGAAATCGGAATATTCTCTAATAAATGCCATTTGTTAACCGAGCTGCGTGAGTGGGTACGGAGACGGTGGCTTTAACTTTCATTGCCTCGCCCAATCGACTATATCTGCTCGCTTGGAACGTGTGGTTTCTGCGCCGGATTCAACGAGCCTGCTAGAGGGGTGCGGTAAGCCGTGTACTGATGGGCGATATCGGGCACACGAAACTCCCGCCGAATTTCGTCGATATATACGTTTGTTATATTGATACGAATGCAATTTTTGAGAGAGGAGAATGTAGTATGGGAGTAAATAAAGTCTTTCTTTTGGGCAATCTTGGTAAGGATCCAGAGCTTCGCTACACCACAGCGCAGAATCCAATCTGTAGTTTTTCCGTGGCGACCAGCGAGCGTCGTAAAGACCAGAGTGGTGCTTGGGTTGATCATACCGAGTGGCACAATGTGGTGACTTTCGGAAAGACGGCAGAGAACTGCAGTCAGTACTTGAAAAAGGGGCGCCAAGCCTTCATCGAAGGCAAAATTCAAACCCGTAAGTGGCAGGACAAGGAAGGCAAGGATCGCTATTCCACAGAGATCGTTGCAGCGACGGTTCAATTCGTCGGTGGCGCTGGAAAATCTTCTGGGGATTCTGTCTCAGTAAGTAGCAGCTCTGATGAAGTTTCTGCGGGCCGAGGATTGATGAATTCGTTGCCAAGCGCAGATGCGATTGCGAGTTCAGGGAGCAAAGCATCGGCGGAAGTTCCGTTTGATGACGATGACATTCCTTTCTAAATAGACCACAGGGTTGATAGCCAAACTGACTGCCTGAGGTTTCAAGAGAGCCTCGGGAAGAATTGGCTTACCAGGACGGCTGCGCGGGGAGACTCGCACAGCCGTTTTGCTTTGAGCCTTGAATTTCGTTTCAGCTTCCTTGGTACAGGCTTGGAGAGCTCAGAGCTCATTCAATGAAGCTTCGTTGTTTTCCATCGGTCAGCCTTTCACATATTGAGCCCCCCCCACCAGCACGCACCCGTCTCTAGGTATTTGGAGATGGTAGCCCGGCTCCATAAGGGCGATCGGGGTCTTGGCATATCGGTTTCTGCGATGAAGTGCATGAGAGCCACCGATTCATTTGGTGGCTAGGCGGTTAAGGTATTAGATTTATTTGAGGAAGTGGTTGGGAGAGGAGCCCGGCTCCAGGAGGGGGTCGTTAGGAGCGGTCGGTGGGGAGAGTCGCCATAACAGTGTCGGCTAGGCGTGTTTTCGTTTGCAGGCTCGAAATATCGGGCCCTGGGCCTGGTTTGAGTAGCGGTACCCTTGTCGGTACCCTGGGTGGTCACACTTTTGAGGATGTCATGACAGCGCAACAATCAGCAGCAGAGGGTGCGGGGAAACAACCAGCGACCAAGGATGCGAAAGAGGCGAGGGCGGAGCTTTGTATCGGTGGTGCGAAGGCGGTTGTCGTACTTACTAGTACCAATTTGAACGGTAGCGCCCCAAAAATCTTAGAGACTGAGCAGAACGGCGACGCGCAACCAAAGACCCCAACCATAAGTCAATCGAACCTAGAGAAGTTCTGCCAAGCAACTAGAGCTCGTGCTCAAGAGGCAAAGCTGAATGCATCCGAACTCGAAACTCTTGAAAAGTTTTTAACGCTCAAAGGGCAAGGCTCGTGGTCTACTCTCGTTCGACAGAAGCTGTCTGGTGACAAAGTAGATCTGGGAGAAGGAAAGGCACAGACGTTCGCCGAGTTCTGCGAAGAGGCCAGAGTGTCTCCTGAGCAGATTCTTCCGGTGCATGGCGTTACGGCGCTGAAGACTCTCACTGGAACCCCATGGGACCATGCCCGTCGAGCGCTCAAAGATGTAGCGCACGATGATCCAAAAGTTGCATCTGTCATTGCTCCTTTGATTGCGAAAGACTCGCCCGCTACCGCGGATGGGACGTCGCCAGATGGAACTGCCGCAAAGTCTAAGACAGCGACAGGAGTCGAAAATTCTGATACCTCAGGCAGAGATTCGACCCCCGGCAGCGCGCCAGCAGCAGGGAAGGGAGCTGCCCCGAAAGCTGCGTCCGGAGCTGACGCGTCGGATAAAGGAACATCGGAATCTCCCCCCGCGGCAGCAGGCAATAAAACGTCAGGTGGATCACCTACAGCACCGAGTCCTGAGGAACGGAGAGAGGAAGCACTTAACAAACTTCATGATTTGATATCACGAGCGGTCGAAGGAGGCCTTTATAGTCGCGAGAAAGCCAATCGATTCTTCCCTGCAATGGAAGCGCACCCTGGAGATTACTCGCTCAAATATATTGAAGATGCCTGTAGCGTGCTTACTCGCAGAGTTGAGCTCTGGGAAACGGCCAAGAAAAATCTGGGTGACCATTTCAAAGGGAACCACCGTCAGGTCAAGAAGGAAATTGCCGAAGCCCTCAGTGCTCGTGATCTTGTTCGAGCCAACCGATCGGTCGAAGCGCGTGCAGAAGCAGTGAGCATCATTGTTCAGCAAGAGAAACTAGAATATTTGACACCCAAACAATCAGCTGCAAAGCAGGTACGGGTTCTTACTACGACTGATGTGGATGCGTTCAAGAAAGCGAAGCCGTTCGAAGAGAAGATTCTTGCGATTTGGCAAGATGCGCGCGGACTTCCGATAGAAAAGCAACGACTTGTTAAATCTGATCTGCGGTCAGCCAACGACCTGCAGGCGCTCGAGGAGATAGGCGCTAAGGTATCCGAAGCACCCCCGGCTTCTCCTGAAGAAGATAAGAAGCATGAGGAAGAGCCACTTCAAGAGGGTATCGTCGGCGACCGAGACGAGGTTGAGCTAGTTGACTGGGCTAAGGTTATCGAAGCTTCGGGCCAACCGCTTGATCTTGGTATCCCGGGAAGTTCATTCCGCGTGGATCCAGATGGTAGCTGCGTGCTTAGCCATGTGGGCAAAGGCGTTGAACTTGAAGTGATAGTCGATAGAGCAGCGCTCACTCAGTTTGCCACTCTTGATGACGCCAAGGTTGGTCTTCTACTCAAAGGATCCGAAGCAACGGCAACGGACGCGATTGATAACGACTACTTTAGAAATCTTACGCTCAGCAAAGAGTTCACAGTGAAAAAACTGCTGCTCGACCCTGTAGCCCACGGTACCCCGTTCAAGGCAGTTGGGCTCAACCTGCGCTGCGCTCCTGGTGCAGAGCTCGCGTTGGATGTAGCTGATTCCGTGCTCAAGATTTCTGGGAAGGATGTTCTGTTCAAGACCTTCAACCCCTCAGGGTCGACCACCATGGATCTGGACCTCCAGAACCCAACTTTTGAGAAGTATAGTATCGGCCGTGATGTGGTTGGGGTCGGAACAGTTTCTGGCGCTAAGTTCGTCGACGGAAAATGTGAGGGTGACCTGGTTGCCATGAATCTTAAGGGCATCACCGTCCAGCAGGATTTCGCTAAGGCTTGGAAGGGCACGCGCTTCGACTTTGCGAAAACATCTCGAGATCTTTTTAGCGAGAAGTCGACACGCAAGTGTGAAAATTACTTGGAACTTAAGAGCGACCAGAACGTGAAAGCTTTTAATAATATCTTCGTGCAACCTGACCAGGTCGCTCGAATTATTCGGGGCATTTCAGGCACCCAAGTTGCAGCAAAATCGAACCTCAATCAGGAGGCAATCGATGCAGCCATGGGCCTTGCGGGCGTGAAAACCACGGATGTGCAGTTCTTAGAATGTTCGCTACCAGCAGTTCCTGCAGCAGATTCGTTGAAGTCAGTTCTGCTCGTATTTCCAAGCCAGAGCAACCAGGAGGCCATCAAGGCCGGAGATCTACGCGCTCTGGGAGTCGTCGTGTCAGACGGAGATCCGTCCAAGATTGAACAAGCCTTCGATCTCAACTTTGGGAAGATGGGTAAGGATGAACCAGGCGCTGTGGGTATTCAGTATAGCCTTACTAAATACCTAGAGTTTCTTTCCCTTTCAGCAGACGAGCGCAACAAGAAGCTTAAGGAATACGAAGTTGATCTAGTTGCTGCTCAAGAGCGACGGGCCCGTCAAGAGGAAGAAGCTGCGCTCTCGGCGGCAGAGGCGAGTAAAACAGCCAATGGAACGAACCCGACTCCGCCCACTCCCGCCCCTGATGCTAGCAGGCCGGATTTGAAAGCGGATTCTGGGGTTCACGAAGTTATCTGAAACTAGGGCAACTAGTAGTTTGGCGTGGCGCGGATATTTCTGCCGTTTAAGGAAGCGTCTCTAAGCTGAAACAACGCAAACGCCGCAAGCACGATAGAGTGCGAAATTGCTCCTGACAGAATCATCTCTTTAATCTCCGGCAACGACCTGACGATTACCTCGATATCTTCCCCAGGATCTAAAGTTTGCTCGCGGGTTCGTTCGACGTTTCTCGCTATATAACAATGGCAGCGCATAGCCTGCATAGCAGGGTTGGGGTGAATAGTGCCCAAGAACTCCAAATCTAACTTAGTCTCGTAGCCAGTCTCTTCTTTAAGCTCACGTGCAGCGCTGTTACTTGGATTCTCTTCGACTTCGACACAGCCACCAGGAATTTCATAGGTAAAACTCTCTGAACCATGACGGTACTGTTTTACCAAAATCACTTTATTATCACTGGTGAGCGCAATCACATTGGCCCAATCAAGCCCGTCCATCAGGAAGAAATCGAAACGCTTTCCGGTGCGCGGATTGATACGGCCTGATTTCTTTAGGCGAAATATCTTAAAAGTTTCATAGATGTGCTCTTCAATTATCTTCCAGGGTGCATTGAAAGTTGAGTTGTGCTGCGGCATCAGTTGCTCCACGTCGTTTATATGAGACCAAAATATCAGACTCGATGCGCTGAGACCTTACTTCGGTAATCTCAGTTCTTGCTCCACTAAAAGGGAGAATCTTAAAAGTCGGAGCTGGAATGCCGCTTTCAAACCTCTGTGGTGATTGAAAGATATGGACCTCATCCCAGAGTTCCACATCAATGAACGCTTGCAGGGTCTGTGCGCCACCTTCGATAAGCACTGAGCGCACTTTGTGATTATTTAGTATGTTCAGTGTTTGCTCTGGATATGTTGTGTTAAACACGAGTGTTTCTGTTTGCGTAGCACCAGCGGAGATAGTCGCAGGATGCAAGGGATTATCCAACGCAGTGATAACTAGTGTTGGCGCTGAGTTGTCTAGAACTTTAAATCCAGAAGGAATCAATCCTCGATTAAGAAGTGCAATCCGGAGAGGTTGTTGCTCGAATGGAAGTAGTGTTCCGCCAGGTCGCGCAGTAAGCGCAGGATTATCGTGCAACAGAGTTCTTGCGCCAACAAGAACGGCGGACACCTTCGCTCGCCAGTGGTGGACCAGCTCGCGCGAGGCCTCACCAGAAATCCACTTAGAACTAAAGTCCCTGCGCGCGATGAACCCGTCTGAGGTTTGAGCCCACTTCAAAATTACGTATGGGCGGGTGATTGCTTGAAGAGAGTTCATTACAGGACTACATAGCCTGAATAGTTCGCAGGAGACACATTTAAGTACCTGTTTTGATTGCACTACATTGGGGGGCAGCTTCCTGCGTAGGGGCACGGTTTCCTACGATCGTTGTGGAAAGACTTTTGCGCTCGCCTATGAGACAAGAGGCCTAATTATGCAGGAATATGACTTCCTTGTTCTTGGTGGTGGCATCGCTGGACTGACCTATGCGCTTGAAGTGGCGCAGAAGGGCAGTGTGGCGATTCTGTTTAAAAAAGGTCCGCATCTCTCTTCGACTGCCTGGGCTCAAGGTGGAATCGCTACCGTCTCCGCTCAGGACGACGACTTCTCACTTCACATTCAAGATACACTTACGGCTGGAGCAGGGCTCTGCAACAGAGAGATTGTGGAGTTGGTGGTCAAAGAGGGGCCAGCCAGGATTGAGGAACTAGTGCGGCTCGGAGTCAAGTTCGACCGAGAATCAGACGGAAGCGGCTATCACCTGCATCGAGAAGGTGGGCATTCTCGGCGACGCATTCTTCATGCCGCTGATGCGACCGGTTCTGAGATTCAACGCGCGCTGCTCTCGGCAGCTCTGGAACATCCGCGCATTAAGTTTCTCGAAGGAACCAGCGCGATTGATATTATTACCAGTCGAAAGGTTTCTCAGAAGCGCACCAGCAACGGCTCAAACGGAAATCGTGCACTCGGCGCCTATGTACTCATGCCAGACGGTGAGATTGATCGGATTATCGCGGATAAAATTTTTGTCGCGACCGGTGGTGCAGGAAAAGTCTACCTCTACACTTCAAACCCTGACGTTGCTACGGGTGACGGAATTGCGATGTGTTATCGAGCAGGTGCTCGGGTCGCTAATCTTGAGTTCTTTCAATTCCACCCGACCTGTTTGTTTCACCCGCAGGCGCGAAATTTTCTTATCACCGAAGCAATGCGCGGTGAGGGCGCACGCCTATGTCGCGTAAATGGCGAAGAGTTCATGCAGCGCTACCATGAGCTAAAAGAGCTTGCTCCTCGCGATGTGGTGGCTCGCGCCATTGATAACGAGATGAAGACTCATGGCGAAGAGCATGTATTGCTTGATATCTCTCACCGCCCCGCCGAATTTGTAAAGGAGCATTTCCCCACCATCTATGAACGTTGCCTTGGTTACGGATTTGATATTACCAAAGGGCCGATACCAGTAGTGCCCGCAGCGCACTATCTCTGTGGTGGAGTGGTAGTTGATGAGTGGGGCAGAACAGGAATAACTGATTTGTATGTTGGTGGGGAAACTGCATGCACCGGTTTGCATGGAGCGAATCGACTCGCCTCTAACTCCTTACTTGAGGGCGTGGTTTTTGGCTTTCGCGCGGCAGCACATTCTCTAAATACATTTCAAAAGCATAAACAGGAAATTCCGGTTCCTATTTGGGACGCGGGAAGTGCGGTTGATAGCGATGAGCAGGTCGTTATTGCTCAGAGCTGGGAAGAAATTCGTCGCTTCATGTGGAACTTCGTTGGAATTGTAAGGACTAATCGGCGGCTAGAGAGGGCTTTGCACCGTAGCGAAAATATTGAACAAGAAATTAAAGATTATTATTGGAATTTTAAAGTAACCCCCGATTTATTGGAGCTTAGAAACCTTAGTCTTGTCGCGAACCTAGTGATTCGCTGTGCGCTTTTGCGCAAGGAAAGCAGAGGGCTTCATTTTAATACGGACTTCCCGAATCTCCTTGAAGGTGAAGCGCTGGATACGGTAATTGCCCCGGGGGCCACGGAGCTGTTAGCGGCCATGGCCTAACGACTTGTGATGAAAGTAGTGTTTTTCTATCGGTGTATCGTTCGGAGAACTTCTTATGTGTGCACAGGCAGCAGAGCGTATGACGAGCAATGAACAAAGTCCGTTTGTAAGAGAGGTGCTTGGGACCAATGAGTGTCGGGCGCTCATGAGTGCATCTAGAATTGCCGGAACTGGTGAACACGAGTTTCCAGCGCATGTGATGCTTTATCGCTATACGTCAACTGCTTCGGCCACCGCTACGAACGGGGCCGCTGGTCGCCCATGGGTGCTATGTATCGGCACGCTTGGGAAACAGGGGTCTCAGACTTTTTCTCTAGGCGGCTTTCGAATTGTGCCAGAAGATCGTGAACGTGCGACAAACTTTACTCCTGAGAAAGAGGCTATTGGTCTGGCGTGTGGCATGGAGGAGAAAGTTTATTGGTCTAGGCTTATTCGAGTCGCAGGCCCGCTTGGACTAAAGCACTTAGATCAAGTAGTTGGTGGCAAGTGCGTATTGCTCCCAAGCTCAACATCCAGGGTTGGACAGCCAAATGATATTGAGATGCTTCGTTTCGCGGTCGCGGCGTTAGCAGATTTCGAAACTCATTCCGGAGTGCATGTTACGACCGGACAAGATCTCGGGCACGGCATGCTTTCTGATGGCAAGACTTCTTCCTTAGAGTTCTTACACGAGCATTTTCATGGCAGCGTAGTTTCTGATACTTCCGGACCAACCGCAGAGGGCAATCTTTACACTTTATTCGGAATGTTGCGGGGCGTGGGAATCGACCCGAAGCGTGCGCGAATCGGAATGATTGGATTCGGAAATATCGGGAAACACTTAGTGCGTCGCCTTGAAGAGACCTTGGGAAGTGAAGTGCTGAGCAGGCTTTTTGTAGTTGAGTCGGGAGCAGAAAAACGAAAAATGCTCGAGCAGCGAGGAGTGAAGGTTTTTAGTCTTGACCAGAAGGCCGAATTTCTTATCCAGGCGTTTGATGCGTTGGTGCTGAACGCGAGTGCTGGCTCTTTGGATAAGGTTGCAGTCGATGCGGTTATTGCCAATAAGAGTATTCGAGTGCTGTGTGGCTGCGAGAATCTGGTGATGCCTGATGCAAATGATGCTGAGCGTTTGCGAATAAATGGCAAGCAGTATTGTCCTACAGAGCTGTGCGGCATGATGGGATATCTGACTGCGGTGGAAGAGTACTTCTCCAGACGAGAAGGGCGGGAGTTTAAGATGCAAGATATTCTTGGGGCCGCAAAGAAGCTTGAAGAGGCTTCCTATAAGGCTGCTACTCGTGCGGAGAAATCGGCTAGCAAAGAGAGGCTTTCTTTTGAGGATGCGATGCGCGAAGAGTTCGCGGCGTAAGACCCCCCGGGCTGCTAATCTATTGAAATTGCATGTAAATTGCCCCAACGAGAAACAGTGGTTACACTGCGAGGGGACTCGTAAAATCAGAGATTGAATGATGGATGATCCTCAGAAAGTGGAAGAGTTCGAGCAACGCATTGCGAACGGCGAATCTATCGAGCCCAAGGATTGGATGCCGGAGCGTTATCGCTCCCAGCTGATTCGCATGATCTCTCAACATGCGCACTCTGAGCTCGTCGGAATGTTGCCAGAAGGAAACTGGCTGACGCGTGCGCCGAGCCTGCGCCGAAAAATTTCACTACTCGCAAAAGTCCAAGACGAAGCCGGACATGGGCTCTATTTGTATTGTGCCGCAGAGACCCTGGGCATTGATAGAGCGGAACTCACCGAACAACTTCTTTCAGGAAAGGCCAAGTACTCGAGCATCTTTAATTATCCCACGCTTAGCTGGGCTGATATCGGAGTGATTGGATGGTTTGTAGACGGCGCGGCGATTGTTAACCAAACGATACTTGCAAAGGCGTCCTACGGACCATATGCGAGAGCTATGGTGAGGGTTTGTAAGGAAGAGAATTTTCATAAGCGGCAAGGCTATGAAAGTGTTTCAATTCTTGCTGCGGGCACCGAAGCACAACACGCCATGGTGCAAGACGCGGTCAACCGTTGGTGGTGGCCGTCTTTGATGATGTTTGGGCCTTCAGACAAGGACTCGCCGAACAGTGCGGAGCTTTTACGTTGGAAGGTAAAGCGCAAGACTAATGACGAGCTTCGACAACGCTTTGTGAATTTGACGATACCGCAAGCGACCGCAGTCAATCTGACGATACCAGATCCAGAGTTGAAGTATGACGAAGAGAGCGGTGATTGGAAGTTCGGAGAGATTGACTGGACTGAGTTTAATGAGGTTATTCGCGGTAACGGACCGTGTAATCGTGAGCGACTTCTTGCCCGTCGGCGAGCCCATGAAAATGGAGCTTGGGTGCGAGCAGCCGCGGAAGCCTACGCCAAGAAAAAGCAAGAGAGAGCTGCAGCATGAGTGATAAAGATAAAACTAAGGGCAGCAGCAAAGACAACACCGGTGCCGAGTGGCCACTTTGGGAAGTGTTCGTGCAGGAGGGAACCAAAGGATCTCCTCATGAGCACGCCGGCAGTGTGCATGCTCCCGATGGGGAGATGGCACTTCAGAACGCCAGAGATGTGTATGCTCGGCGTGGAAAGTTGAACAGTATCTGGGTCGTTCCTTCTCAAGAGATTACTGCTTCCAATCCGTCGGATGTTGGTTCTTTTTTTGATCCTGCCGAAGACAAAGTTTACCGCCACCCGCAGTTTTATACAGTTCCGCGCGGCGTGAAGGTGTTTTGATATGAGTGCCTCAAAGAACAGCAGTGTGGGGCCGAAGGGAGCAACGGCGCTTTCAGGCGATCCGGCGCTTTTTGAGTACCTCTTACGACTTGGTGACGATCGACTTATTCTTGGGCATCGCCTTTCTGAGTGGTGTGGGCATGGGCCAATTCTGGAAGAGGATCTGGCTCTCGGCAACATCGGACTCGACCTTATTGGGCAGGGGCAGGCCTTTCTGGCACTTGCGGCTTCAGTTGAGAATCAAGGCCGCAGTGATGATCTGCTCGCGTATTTTCGTGATGAAAGACAGTTCAGAAATGCTCAACTGACGGAACTTTCGAAAGGAGATTTCGCCTTTACTATTCTCAGACAGTTTTTCTTCGACTGCTTTGCAGTACTGCACACGGAGCAGCTCCAAAAAGCTACTCAATCAGACTTGGCTGCATTGGCGGCGAAGAGCTTCAAGGAACATTCGTACCATGCGCGTCACAGTGCGCAGTGGGTCATCCGCTTAGGCGACGGTACTGCGGAGAGTCACGCGCGCATCTCGAGCGCCCTAGAAGAGCTCTGGTCATTTACGGGGGAGTTCTTTATTCCCGACGATATTGATGCCCGTATGAACTCCGTATACGGGACCCCGCTTGTCGAGTCTCTGAAAGGTCAGTGGTCGGCGCAGGTGCGTAGTATTTTAGAGGAAGCCACCCTTAAGGTTCCAGCGGATTGCTGGATGCATTCTGGCGGTCGCCGCGGTGTGCATACTGAGAACATGGGCATTCTACTGGCAGAGATGCAGAGCCTTGCGCGAGCGCATCCTGGGGCTTCTTGGTAAAGCATCGAATAGACTTCGCAGCCTTTTCCTTGGTGCGGGTGTGAGGGAGGTGCAGTTTCATGCAGAAATATTCAGAATCCGAAGTCTTTAAAGTTCTTCAGACGGTGATGGACCCTGAGATTCCAGTGATCAGTGTTCTGGAAATGGGAATTATTCGCCAGGTCCGCTGGGATGAAGGCGCCTCGGTATTACACGTTGATATTACCCCGACCTACTCTGGTTGCCCTGCCATGGAAGTGATTGAGCAGGATGTTACCGCAGCCTTAGTGAAAGCGGGTTTCAAGAACGTAGAAGCTCATCGAATATATTCACCAGCCTGGACTACTGATTGGCTAAGCACCGAAGGCAAGGAAAAGCTTAGACGCTACGGCATCGCGCCGCCGATAGGTGACGCTCAGTCGCTTGTCAAAATTGGTGCTCGTGCTCCGGACGAGGTTGTTCCTTGTCCATTCTGCGAGTCGGCCCGTACCGAACTGCGTAGTCAGTTTGGTGCTACAGCCTGCAAAGCATTCTACTTTTGCAATGAGTGTCGACAGCCGTTCGAATACTTCAAGCCCATTTAGAAATGGCGGCAGTCTCCGTAGTGGAAACCGTCTAGGAGTCAGTGACACAGCCCTGTTTATGAGGGTCCGCCTTCGCTCGCCTGTGCCTGTGTCACAGACCCCTAGGGTGCTTTCAGGGCGAGTTGATGGGCTTGGTGGTAAAAGTTCACCAGTCGCGACCAGTCGAACTGTTCGCCAAGACTCTCTGAGCGATTGCGAAGCTCGATCCGCTCTCTTCGACCGAGCTGTACGAAATCAAGCATATAATTAGTGAGATCATCGATGGAGCGCTCAGAAGACACCTGACTGCGCTTGAGAACAAATATGCCGCTGTCCTTTAAGCTATGCTCGCCGACGCCCTTTACATTCTGTTCAGCAAAATCGCCGAAACCTGCCAGGTCGGTAGTGACGGTAGGAATGCCGAGAGCTAATGACTCAAGTGGAGTATAGCCCCATGGCTCATAGTAACTGGGGAAAATCCCTAAGTGACAACCACGCACGAACTGATCGTAGTCAAGGTTGAGCAATGCCCCTGTGGCATTGATGAATTGGGGATGAAAAACAACTTTAACCGGATCGCTGGGTTCGTTAAAGAGCCGACGATGACGAAGATGCCGAAGAATAGGGTCGTTCGAGTCGTCGGCAAGATCGTAGGTCACTATCGAAGGGAGCTTATTTGTTTTCCGGGCATGCATCGCACGCTTTAGTCGAACTTGCGAGTCGTGCGAAAGCAAATCTTCGTATTCAGGGAAACTTCCGGTTGAAACTACAGAGAGCAGTCGTTTGGCGAGATCTGCCTCAACGTCGCCGCAAATGTTCTTAAGATCGTCGAGCATGGAGTGGCGCTGAAGAGTACTCACATTCGGAGATTTAACTTCCGCCTTGGTAATGATGAAGGCGACAATGGTGGGAGGATCGAAAATTTCTTTGAGGCGCTGGTTCAGGCGATGCAGCGCTTCAACGAAGACATCAATGCCCTTATTGCGATATTCGTAACGTCCGCTAGTTACAAAGTAGAGCGTCCGGTCTAGTTCAAAACTATAGGACCCGAAGAAGTGCCCCATGACGAACTCATGAATGCGTTCCTTGTACTTTCGGTGTAAGTTCTGAAATTCATGTAGCGCAGTAAAGCGTTCAAGATTAATGCCATTTGGAAGCAGAAGATCTGGCTTGCGGCCAAGAAAATGCTCGGTCTCGCGGGCAGTGACTCGACTTATGGTGGTAAAGACATCGCAAGTGTGTGCAGCCAAGCGCTCCAACTGAAAGCGAGCTTCAATGTTGTAATGACGCGCCGCAGCGTAGGGGTCGATATGGTCGAGCTCGTCGTAGAAGTTTGGATTATCAGAAGCAATGTAACGACCCAGCAGAGTGGCGTGGGTGGTGAAAACAGTCTTTATAGGGAGGCGCAAATGTCTGATTCGCGCGAGGGCGGTGCCTGACATCCATTCGTGAAAATGGGCGATGAAGGTTTGATTTCTGTATGTTTCAGAAATGACGGTCAGAACTTCCACTACCGCGCAGCCGAAGGCGACACAACCATTCACCTCTAGATCATGTTCTGGGAGTGCGACTCCATGATCCTTCCACAGGAAATATTTTTGTTCGTGGAGAGAATCAAAGCGCGCTGAATAATCTATGAGGAGAACTTGAGGTTTTCCCTTGATGAGCCAGCGACCGTAGTGGACTACTAAGCCTGCGCGAGCAAGTCGATCGATTGCTTGCTTAAGGAAGCCGTCGGGTGAGCCTGGCTCAAATTCGATGGCAGCAGATTCGCTGACATAGGGCCCTACCAGGAAGTAGTTATTCCCCCAGCGCGGAAGCATGGTCGGGGCTTTGGTCTTTAGGACCGTATAGATGCCACCAATCTGATTGCAGACTTCCCAGGCGATTTCAAATAGACGTGTAGAGGGTGAAGCCGGTGTCATAGGGTATCTCTAGCGTCTCGGTGCGCTTCGTCTGACAGCACCCGATCCCTTGGGCTTCGTCGCCCTTTGTTGTTCTTTGGGAAGTGGCGGTTGTGAGCCGGTGGCCACAAAGACATTCGGTATCTTCTCTTGAATCTGAAGCAGCAAGGAATGCATGCGGTCAAAAATCTTTTCCTTTGGGGCTCCGGCACGATAGCGATCGCGAAAGAAGCCCTGCCCAGAACCTGGACCACTAATTTCTTGCTTGACGGTCTCTTCGCAGCGCAGAAATTTAGGACGAGTCTTGGTGTTAAATTCAGAATAGGTGTTGATGTGTGAGGTTTTCACGAGAAACTTGTGACGCTCTTCCATGTCACTGGCGACCCACGCGTTCCAAAAACGTTTCATGTTCGGACATGTAGCTGAGCCCGCAAGCTTAGCGTTCATAATATCTACTTCAAGAATTGCCTCGAGTACGAGAGGGCAGGTGCCATTGTGTACCGCGCAGTACAGATAAACGGCAGTGAGATAGCTCAACATGTCATCAGCGAGCGGCGGAACAGAGGCACTCCCTGCTTCGGCAAGGGTTCGTGCGGTGGTGCGCAGTTGGTTAAAGGCAGAGATGGTCGCGTTTTGAACGTCAGAGTAAGAACTTTTTTCGCGCTCCTCCGACAGATCCAGATCAATTGTGCCGTATTGGGAGTCGCGGCCAGAGCTTTCCCTTAGATCTTCATCGGTTGAATCTTGGGCAGAAACTGTAGAGGCCAAGACAAACAATGAGAGGAGGAGGGAGGAAGTGACAATGAGGGTTCGCATTCTAGTCATACCTTTCAGATCTGAAGGGTTCGTTGAGGAGTGGTTTTTCTCCGTTGGCCTCATCGTCCATTCGCGCCAGTGGGGCTCCGCAGTGGGGCTCCGCAAATGATGTAGGACTGAGGACTTGATGAGAATACCCAATCGAGCCAGCACGCGCCAGAAGAATGACCCTAGCTCAATTGCCTGCGCTCTCGTTTGCGCCTAACGGAGTTCCGGGGAGGAACTGTCGGGGAAACTCGCAGGTAGCAATAGCGCCAGGAGCTAGGTGGCGATTCTCCCAAGGAGGAATGAAATGAGGCCAACAATCAGCGCGACTGACCCAAGCAGCTGAGTAATAAACATCGTATTTGAAGAATAGATGAGGGGAGCCTGGGACGATGGGGAGTCCTTTGAAACTTCTCGCTTAAAGAATGGGAGTAGGACGATCAAGAATGCGCAGGCACCCAGGGAGTAGCCGTAGGCTTGAGTGAAGAGGTGGTGCCCGATGCTTGTGAGCGTCGCGAGAGACAGGGGGAATCCAAGCAGGGTGAAAGTACCAATCCAGGCTCCTTGATAAGCACCAATGCCGGCTATTCCGGAAATGGGGAGGCTTGCGGCTAGCTCTGAAGCGCATAGTCCGAGGAACACGGTAGAGAAAGGCATGTCGCTTAGAGAATACCCGCGTGGAATGAGCATCGCATACAAAAAGAGGTACAGTCCGGCGTACTTGCACAGGCGACCGAGGATAGAGATGACCAGTACTCTGGCGTACGCACCAGAAGCGCGAGTTTGCTCCACGCTTTCCGCTACGGAAGCAATCCCAGACAGGAGAGTTTGTCCAACAGAACTCTGAACAGAAAAGAGTCGGGCGCAGACATTCGACGCCACTCTTAGAGCTCTCGGTAGGAGGAGGATGAGAGTGCTAGACAGCGCAAGCAGAATACCTCCTCCAAAGATCAGCCCCACGGGCGAGACCATTCCACCAAGGCTCGCGAATCCCACACAAACAAAAATCAAAGGTACGATCGCGATAATGTCGAACAAAAAGGCCAGAGCGAAGCTCGAACCTGCCGCACCAAACGGTATGCCGAGGCGTGTGGTGGTGAGAAAAATGTAGATGAGCGTGCCAAGGCGCGCCGGGAGAAGGTCACTAAAGGTGTTTCTGACCAGCACTATCAAGAACATGCTTGGAAAAGGCGTTTCGTAACCATTGCTACGCAGTAGTACTCGATATCGCCAAACGCGAAAGAAACTTGCGCTAAAAGAAGCGACTAGGAAGGCGGCTACGGCGCTGCGATCTGCGCCTGCAATGGCAGCCACTACTTCAGAGATGGTTATGGTGGAGAAGACGAAAGCGATGGTGCCGAGCGAAAGCGCGACACTGAGAACTAAGCCCCAAGACTTGAAATTTACGTGGCTTGTAATGGTCACCTGTTAACGGTCAGCTATTCGAAGGCTCTCCAATCGAGCACTTTCTATCAGAGGATTCGCTAGAAAGAGTGGAAGCGCAAGGCCTTGGCGAGCCCTACGCTACCCTTCCGCAAGTCGCTGCGTTTTAGTCTCAAGAGCCTCTGCATAAATACGCTCAGGCGGCTCTCGCAAATCCCACACGATACCA
This sequence comes from Bdellovibrionota bacterium, assembly GCA_041739995.1. Lineage (GTDB taxonomy): Bacteria > Bdellovibrionota_C > UBA2361 > UBA2361 > JBGSMV01 > JBGSMV01. The sequence continues at coordinate 136,024 of JBGSMV010000031.1, read as the reverse complement.
AACCACGAGAGCACTTTGAGGAAGTAGTGAGAAATGTCTATCTCCCACCAGTAAAAGCCCTGCCGCTCGGAACCTGGATAGCGGTGATGGTTGTTGTGCCATCCCTCGCCTAAGGTAATGAGAGCTAAGAGCCAGTGGTTTCTAGAATTGTCACTGGTGTTGAATCGTCGTGTGCCAATGTAGTGCGTCAACGAATTGATCACGAAGGTCCCGTGGTAGAGCAGGGTGGTACTCACGAAGAAGCCCCATACTAACATCTGAATTCCGGAAGTCCCTAGTGAGGGGAACTGCCAGGCCAAAAACACACCTAGGAAATAAACAAAGACCGCCAACAACATCGGCGGCAACAGATGATTGCGATCGACCCAGCGAATCTCAGGATATTGGCTTATGTCCTTGACGAGGTCCGGTCGTGAATCCACGAAGTCGGTGCTCAAAACCCAACCGATGTGAGCCCACCACAATCCCTTTGAAGGTGGATGCACATCATCCTCAGTGTCAGAGTAGCGATGGTGATGGCGGTGGTGTGAGGCCCACCAGAGCGGACCCTTTTGTGCAGAGCTTGCACCAACAAAGGCAAGCATAAACTGAAAGACTCTACTGGTTTGATAGGTGCGGTGTGAAAAATAGCGGTGGTAGCCACCGGTGATCGCGAACATGCGTAAGACATAGAGTACCAGACACACAATCGCCGCTACCCAGCTGACTCCAACCCAAATGACTGAAAAGCAGGCAAGATGCACAGCCCAGAACACTAGCTGCTTGAACATATTAACGGGCTTGAACATCTCTGAAGATACCATTTACGCTGCTCCTACTCACGTTCCGCGATGGTCAAAAATTTACCTCTGCTCCTGGACTTCATCGGGGAAAGAACCAAGAATTTGCTGCGTGAGTCTGTAAAAATCAGAGTGGTGAAACCCAACCGCTCGGGCCTGTTCGGCGCCGATCGTTCACTGTCAGACCCCTATATTGAAGGCTTATTGAGGGCTTGGGCAACCACCCCCGCGTAGATTAAAAAACAGCATAAATTCAACTAGATAGGCTGGCAACTTGGTGTTTATGGTGAGAGCTCGAAAGTTTGCCTCACTAAAGGGCGGACCATGCTCTCAAGTCACCGGTACGCACATTGAACCCCATGGGCATGTGCATGGGCGTAGCCACGATTTGGGCAGCGCAGCCTCAATAGTCAAGCCGAAAAAGCCTAAAGCTAAACAGCTCTAAAGCCACTTCTTGATTCGAAACAGCGCGAGCATGCCGATTGCCACCACAGCCATCAGAGCAAGGGCAAGTGGATAGCCGTAATGCCAATGAAGTTCCGGCATGTACTGGAAATTCATCCCGTAAATACCAGCAATCAAAGTAAGAGGCATGAAGATAGTGGTGATGATGGTTAAGACTTTGATTACCACATTCATCTTGTTGCTCGCACTTGAGAGATACACATCCAGCATACTGGCCAACATTTCTCTGAAAATTTCTATGGCGTCTAATGCTTCAAGGCAGTGCGAGTACACGTCGCGCAAGAAAGGAAGCGTAGATTTTTTGATCAGCTTGCATTCTCCATATTGAAGAAAGCCAAGTGCTTCTCTTAAGGGCCACACGGAGCGACGAAGAAACAGGCTAGAGCGCTTGAGATGATAGAGCTTAGCCAACTCCTTTGGCTCAGGTTTAGAAACAATTTCATCTTCGAGACGATCTAGTTTTTCTCCGAAATTTTCAAGAATCACGAAATACTGATCCACTATCAAGTCGAGCATGATGTAGAGCAAATAGTCTGGGCCGCTCTTTCGAAGGCGAGTGCCGGAGGGGCGCATCCGTTGACGAAGACTGGTGAAGGCGTCCCCCTCTTTCTCTTGAAAAGACAGAATAAAATCTTTACCGAGCACGATACTGATCTGCTCATAGTCGAGATCTGATTTCTGCGGGGACCACTGGATTGATTTTGCAATTACCAATAAGAGGTCGTCGAATTCTTCACGCTTTGGGCGCTGCTCTGAATTGAGAACGTCTTCAAGTGCCAGAGAATGAATAGAGAAATGTTCACCAATTTTTCGAATCAGTTCGGAATTCCCAAGACCATCAACATTCAACCAAAGGAACTTGCCTTGAGATCGAAGCGCTAACGCTTCCTCGAGAGTGGCAACTGGAGCTTCCACAAAATGCCCATCGTCGAACACCACGGCAACCATGGTGGAGTTCGTAGCTTCACGGTCACCGACATACACCAAAGATCCAGGGGGGAGCCCTGCCTTGCGGGCACGTTTTCCAAAAAGTCGGTATGCCATAGTTCTATGCCTTTGATGACGGCTTGACTCAGACGCTCATAGGCTATTCTGGCATGCGGCTGATGTCACGAGAGGAAGTCTATCCCCTCTCAATAGGTGACCGCTACTGGGTGCTCTTACGCGAATCAGCAAAAGTACGCAGATCATCAAAAAGCTCGGCTTTCATGATGATGCGCGGCACTTTGTGCTGCCCGCCAAGCTTACCGCGTTTTTTCATCCAGTTCATGAAGGTTCCTGCTGGCACAAAATTGCCAATGGGAGCGCGCAATCCAAAGCCTTTGGCGCGATGTGCCTCGTAATCTTCGTTTCTGACACAAAGTTTCTTATCGAGGGCTTTGAGGAAGATATCTTGTTCGCTTTCAGAAGGAAGGCGCTCTTGAAACTCAACCACGTAGAGATGCCCACCGAGCTCGCTCGTGTTTGAAGGATACAGTGGCCCCACTGAATAATCAGACACCGAAAGTCCGATAGCGGCGGCGGCAGAAGAGACTGCATCGTCAATCTCTTCGGCGATAAGATGTTCGCCGAAGGCTGAGAGGTAATAGGAGGTGCGACCAGTCACTAACAATCTGGCAGGATTCTTTTGGACGAAACGAACGGTGTCGCCAAGAATGTAGCTCCATAGCCCCGCACAGGTAGTTAGTATAATGGCGTAGTTTACGCCCTCTTCGATGGTCGCCACGGTATGGCGGGTCGGATTCGCGGAACCAAGCTCTTCAAACGGGACGAACTCGTAAAAAATACCGCTATCGAGCACCACTCGCATGCCATCGCCATAACCGCGGTCACCCACTGCGATGAATCCCTCGCTGGCAGGATAGACCTCCCGCAGTTCTGCGTGGGAGCCTCTGAGTAATTCGGTAAACGCGCTATGGTAGGGCGCAAAATTTACTCCGCCGTGCACGAGCATTTCTAAATCGGGGTAAATCTTCGCAATCTGCCCTTCGCTCTCTGGGACCAGTTCGGCCAAGCGGCGCAACAAGATAAGCATCCAGCTTGGCACTCCACTCATCATGCGAATATTGGCCGTTAGAGATTCATTCGCCAAACGTTCGATTTTTTCTTCCCAATTTTGGAGAAGAGCGAGATCGGCTGGCGGAAAGTAGCGTTGCTTGGCCCACCACCGCATAGTCTTGACCGCGATGCCGCTTAAATCGCCAGAGAAGACACCAGGAACCTGTTCAATAAGGTTGGTGCTTCCGCCTAGCATAAAGCTGCGACCGGCAAAAAGTTTGCTTTGCGGTCTGTTGGTTACATGGTGAATGAGCAGATCAAGACCCGCTCTTGTATTCGAGTCAGTCATCTCTGAGGTGTAGGGGATGTACTTAGTCGTGCCCGAGCTGGTGCCTGAGCTCACTGCAAAAAAAGGAATTCGACCTGGCCAGGTGACGTTGTCCAATAAAGGAAAGGGCGCGCGAAGATAATCTTCCCAAAACTGATCGTATGTTCTTAGCGGTACGGCTTTTTGGTAGTCAGCGACAGATCGAATGCTCTTGAACGAGTGATCTCTGCCGAATTTTGTATCCTGAGCTCGTGAAACGAGTGAGAGTAACTGGACTTCTTGAACCGCAGCAGGATCTTGGCGACGGAGCTCCGCGTTTCTAAATTTGGCGATGACTTTGAGCAGTGGGGTGGCGTTTAACACAAGCTTTTTCGTCAATACGGGCGTAAACGAAGAACCTTCCTAATCCTAGGGGGCACCTTCCCTAGCGGAAAGTAGAGAGGCCTGCGATAGATTCAGTCCATGTTGGAGAATCCTGCTTCGCTCCCACTGACCTGCTGGGTTTCGGACAAGTCTCTTGCTACTATCATGCGGGCCAGACTGCAACGCCCTTGGCATTCTCCTGAGACTAGGGCTGGCGGAGGTGTTCGGAGACGGTACGCAGAAACTCTTACGTCTGAGGTGACTATTTTGAGGTGAGTATGGCTAAGTTGACCCCCATATCTGGCTTTCCTGAATGGCTTCCTGAGCAGAAGCTGGTTGAAGATGCCGTTATTTCTCAAGTCAAAAGCGTTTACGCGAGCCATGGGTTTGTACCTATCGAGACCCCGGCTGCTGAGCTAATCGAAACTCTATCGTCAAAGGGTGTGGTCGATCGAGAGATTTACTCCATTCGACGATTCCATGCCGAGGAAGATGCTGAAGCTGCTCTTGCGTTGCACTTTGACCTTACGGTTCCGTTTGCGCGTTATGCCGCGCAACATTTGAACGCGTTGTCGTTTCCGTTCAAGCGCTACCAGCTGCAAAAAGTTTGGCGTGGAGAACGTCCACAGAAAGGACGATTCAGAGAATTCTATCAATTCGACATTGATACCATTGCGCGTGAAGATCTGCCGCTGTGTTGTGATGCCGAAATAGTAACAGTGCTGCTTAAAGCGTTCCGAGTGATGCAGCTTGGGCCTTTTCAGATGCTCGTTAATAATCGCAAGTTGCTGCACGGATGTTACAGTTCATTGGGCTTGGGCGAGACGCAGCGCAAGGCGGCCATCACTGCGGTAGACAAGATTCATAAGATTGGACGCGATGGCGTGCTCAAAGAGCTTGAGTCCGCAGCGGCAGTTTCTCACGACGTTGCTACTCGCATAGTCGATCTTACCGTTGTGCAAGCAAGTGCTGCTGATTTTGCCGGAGTCTTTCAGGCAACGGGGGTGAAGGATGCTTTGTTTGATAAGGGCATTGAGGAATTGGCAGAGGTGCTTCGACTCGTGCCAACTGACTTACAGCAATATATTCAAGTAGATCTTAGCCTTGCCCGAGGCCTTGATTATTACACCGGGCTTATCTTTGAGGCTCAGATGAGGGATCATCCTGAGTTTGGTACGGTGTGCAGTGGAGGGCGCTATGATGATCTTGCCTCTCAGTTTACTTCCCAGAAATTGCCAGGCGTTGGCGGCTCGATAGGACTGACGCGATTGCTGGAGCTGGCGTTCTCCAAGGGGTTGCTGTCCGCCAAAATTCGTTCGACTGCTCAGGTAATGGTGACGGTCTTCTCAGAGACGCAGCGTCAAAGATGTAATGAGTTTGCCGAAGAGTTGCGAGGTAGTGGTGTAGCCACCGAGGTATTTTTCAAGGCTTCAAAGCTTGGTAAGCAAATCGAAAGCGCAGAGGCGCGCGGGGTGCGCTACGTTGCCTTTGTTTCAGAGGAGAACGAAGCAATTGAGATTAAGGATTTAGAAACGAAGCAGCAGCACAAGTTCGCCCAGGCTTCTGAAACGGTTGCGTGGCTCTCGGCGCTCAAAATTTCATGATGCGGATAGCACAGCACCCGAGGAGCGGTATTCTGGGTATCGCCCGCTAAACTCAAGAATTTGGCGCTATCTGCGAAATCCAAAGCGAGGGGAACGAGCATCGACCTTGTGCGGGTCTCTGTCTCGATGTTCAAGATCTCGAACGAGGGTCTGCATGCGTTTTGGAAGTTCGTTCCAGGAAACGGCAGTCGCCCAGCGTACGAAGTGGCGAGTAATTCCGTTTGGGGTAAGGTTCAAATCCCAAGGAACGCCGACGATGTAAGACACTTCATTCGAGATGACGGAGAGAGAGTCAAGCTCACGTTTTGTTCCGCCTCTGGAGTCGATCCAATCGTCACGCCTTCTTACAAATGCATTGGTTTTGAATCCTGCGCATAGGCACTGTACAAGGAGTTTTTGACCGTTGTTGGTTGCGCCGCGCTGATTCTTCAACGCATCGCGAAAGCGAAACTCAAGTTCTCTCACGTGCTCGTTCGCCTCGCTGAGGGCTTTAAGATCGATGCCCCGATCTTCTCGATCGCTGTCAAGAAGGAGGGAGTTTTTCGCCCACCGAAATACGTCGAGTTGTGCAATGGCGTCCGACGGACAACGTTCCCGAACAAGTTCACGCCACTTGCGGGACCCGGACTCCACTATTCCGCCTGCTTCGACCACCGCGGCGAGTTCAATTGCTTCCTTGAGAACCCCCACGCGCTCAGCTTCATGCAACATGCGCGCAAGGTTGACTGAGAGCGAAACGTCGGCAAGCTTTCTTCCGAGCGTGGTAACTTTCCGCGCTCCATCAAGACATCCGAGGATTTGCAGTCGTTCGTCGGCATCATCGAAAGCCTCAGCAGAGGGGCGATTCAAGAATCCAAGTTCTCGCGGATCATGTCCTTGAGCTCGCAAGCGTAGAGTCATGTTATCCAGCTGCAAGCGAGTAATTTCTGGCTCCGGATAGTTCGGGCGTTCCTCAGGCGTCAAGGGATGATGACAAACGTAAATCCCTGGACTTACCCTTCCCGAGCGGCCGGCGCGCTGAGCGCATTCGGCATTCGATATTCGTTCAGTGTAGAGACCTTGGACGCCGCCTTTGGTTCTAATCGTTCGACGTAGTCCTTCGTCAATGACTACAGTGACGCCTGGAACGGTGACGCTGGCTTCGGCAATATTGGTACAGACAATGATTTTCGGTTTGCCGTGGTCCTTCATGCAGGCTTGCTGTTGCTCTGCGGAGAGCTCGCTATGCAGTGCCATTACCACCGCGTCTACTCCCATTGCTTCTAAGGTTCGCTCATAGCGGTCCATGCGCTCATAAATTTCTCTTTTGCCCGCAACAAAATGAAGAATTCCCGGCTCGCCCCTTGCTGCGAGCGCCACTCCATCCTCTACGGGGTCGCGCCCTGGAGACATGTTCTCAATCGGAAACATGCGGCCATCACAGTTAATAACGTTGCAGTTCTTTGGCCCTAAGTGTTGTGACAGCGCTTCTGTATCCAGGGTCGCTGAGGAAATAATGACCGGAACTTTTAGGTCGCCTTGACGATGAAGCGTCCTGAAGTAAGCGAGCAAAGTGTCATGATTGAGGTTCCTCTCATGAAATTCATCAACCATCAGAACCCAGCGATTACCGAGTGACATGCGAGTTGGGTGTCGTAGCACTCGCATGACTTCTAGCCCATCGGTAACGAACTGGCACACTGTGGAGGCTGAATCACAGCGTTCTTTAGCAGTACGGTAGCCAATTCTGTTGCCTACTTCTTCATCAATGCACTGGGCCAAGAAGCCGGCTGCCCCGCGAGCGGCGATGATGCGTGGCTGCGTTACCACAGCGCCGTAATGATTGGTGAGTAGGTAGTGAGGTATTCCAATAGTTTTGCCCGAACCAGTCGGAGAAGTAACGATCGTGAAGGGGAAATTCCTTACCGAGTCGAGAATGAGGGGAAGCGAACTTCGAATGGGAAGGTCCCGCGGCAGTAAATCAGGAAAGGGTCGAAGAAGCTCAGCTCGAATACGACTAAGGCGCCGCTCCATTCGTTCTTTTTGTAAATCAGGATCGAAGCGTGAAGAACCGTCTTCTAGGCCGGGGTCAAGTAGGTGACCGTTAGACGGGTCGGAAAGTCGTAGAGGCAATACCAATCCGCCGCCTGGGCGAGGGTCTCGAGAGAGTAATGCCGGATCGTTTGGGATGTGAAAAGAAGGATGGGCTGAATTTTGAGTATCTACCACGATCTGGGAATACAATTTTTTGTTGCATTAACCAACTTAAAGTTTAGAAAGTTTTTGCTCGAGTTTGGCCCTGCGGTAAACGAACCTAACAGTATGTATTCATTGGTGGGACATAAACCGAGGAGTTCGCCCTTTTAGGAGTACCCCAATTTTTTGCCGCAGCTCTTGCCAGTCCATGGCCGGGCCTGGGTCGGACTTTCGGCCGGGTGCGATATGATCGTGACCTACCACTGATTTGATGGAGTGCCGAGCGCAGATACAAGCCACCAAGCTTACCAAGCTGCGGTACTGTGAAGTGGTGAACGAGCCAAGCGGAGTTCCCACTAGTTCTATTCCGATACTGAATCGGTTCACTCCGCTTCGTCGGTCGTCCTTAAAGGGCATCTTGCTCACGCCTGCATGCCAGGCCCTGTCTTGTTCATCCACGAGTTGCACGACCTTGCCTCGCCGGGAGATAACGTAGTGAGCCGAGACCTGGTAGCGGTTAAGTAAGGTAAGGCAGCGCGAGAGCGAAAAGTGCTGATGGCGTCGCGTCGCTGATGGTGAAGCGTCATAGAGGCAATGAAGTACTATTGTGTCAGGTCTAGTTCCCCGAGGGCGTGCATCGAAGTGCTGAGAACGATTCCAGGTGATTTTAGGCGAGGGAGCAAGACGTTGCGATTTGGATCGGCCAGTCCTTGTCTTCGAAGCCCTAGATTTTGACGGAGGTCTTGCCATGATTCGTTCTTTTGAGATTGCCACTCCGGGACAAGGATTACACCCAATCACTCCGGAGGTGGAAGAGCTTGTTCGGGAGTCTGGCATTGATCAAGGGTTGTGCACGATTTTTATCGCCCACACCTCCGCAAGTCTATTGATTCAGGAAAATGCAGACCCTTCTGCAAAGCGCGATCTTGAACAGTGGCTCATTCGCCTTGTCCCAGAGAAGGACCCGCTTTTTTCACATACCAGCGAGGGACCGGATGATATGCCGTCTCATATTAAGAGCATGCTGACGAGCGTGAGTATCGGCGTGCCGGTATCTGGAGGCGAAATGTTGCTTGGTACCTGGCAGGGCATCTATCTTTGGGAGCATCGAAGGAAGCCTCACCGGCGGACGGTAACGGTGTGTGTGATCGGGGGCTAGTGTGCTGAGTGAGCAGTTCCTTTTAGTACTTTCTCGCTGTTCTCATAGTGTAATTCATTAAATATATTAACAAAGAGAGCAGCGAGCGCGGCGAGAATTGTTCATCGAACCGCTCACTTCACTAGGCGCTCACCAGGTGACTGCTACAGCTAGCAATGAGCACGCTTTAGGCTATAGGAATCAGATGGGCAGGAAAAAACCTGACCAAGTGTCAAAGTCATCACTGCCTTCGGCGGCACAGTTACCTTCGGCTGCGCTTCGGCTTGCCGAGAAACTTTTCGTTTCGAATATGGAACAGCGCGAGCAGTTCATTGCGGCTCTGCGGGCACAAGACGGTGGGAAGTCGGTGGTCATTGAGGTTCGAGAGCAGCGGCGAAGCCCACATCTGCAGTTGTTTGATGGGGTGAGGCAGCAGTGGATGCCTGCTTGGATTCAAACGCCTACGAGTTCGATTGTTCCCGGAAAAACGGAGGAGCATGAGCGCGGGGACTGGTACTTGTTGGATCAGTCTTCGGTGTTTTGCGCTAGTCCGCTGTCATCTATTAGTGGATCTGCGCCTGTGGCGCTCGACCTTTGTGCCTCGCCCGGAGGAAAATCCGTTTTTTTGTGGCGAGCCTTGCAGCCGCGACTATTAGTAGCCAACGAGCCGATTCAGGGACGGATCAGGGCCTTAATTTCCAATGTGAAGCGCTGCCAAATCGACCCCTGCATTATTGTTCGTCGTGACCCGGTGCGTATTGTGGAAGAATTGCCCGAGTTTTTTGATGTAGTGTTAGTCGATGCACCCTGCTCGGGCCAGTCGTTGAGTGTTAAGGGGAAACCAACTCCAGGTGCGTTTCATCACACCACCGTGAACATGTGCGTTCGTCGGCAGCGAAGGATTCTGGCCGCCGCCGCTCAGCTTGTCCGAACCGGAGGAGCTATGGTCTATGCCACCTGTACGTACTGCCGAGAAGAGAATGAGGGCATGCTTGAGTGGTTTTTGAAGCGACACGAAAACTGGGAAGCAGAAGTGGTTCCACAGCTTACTGGCTATCAAAGTCACCTCTCTGAAGTTCCGTGTTACCGCTTGTGGCCATTTCAAGACCAAGGCGCAGGTGGATTTACTTGTTTACTCAGATGTCGCGAAGCTCTCAAGTCTTACACAGATCGCGAGCTTAGCCTGCCGCATATAGAGTGGAGTAGTCAGCGCGGAACTGAAGTGGCCCAGGCCCAGGTGGGAGGGCGCAGATAGCTGACTTTGGAAGGGAGAGCGGAGCTCCTTGTCCCCTTTAGCAATGAGCGCATCCTGAATCTATATCGGTGAGCATTCTCAGGAAAGAGTAGCGACTCTCAGTGGATGTGGGGCCGTGCGCACTTGGGCGACCGCTCCTCTTGGGAAGGGAACCGCGGTCATTGAATCAAGCATGACCACGCCTCGAGAATCATTCAGCGAGGTGACTTCAAGAATATCCCCGGCTAGCATTCGTCCTTCCGTATGACTGGCACAGTTCAATGTTCCACAATATGGCTCAGTGAGTAGGAAGCGAGCTTCTACAGACGTCTTCGAAAAGGGATCTCCATCCTTATGTAAATATCGAGACGCAGAGCGATACCATCCATAGGAGTCCGAACCCGTGACCACGAGCAGTCCCGACCCTTTCTGCTCTTCCTCCAGGCTACCCAGTTTTATTAGATGCCGAGACATGAAGTGACGTTCTGCTTCGCCAAGAAAAACGTCATTCAGCGCAAGACCAACGTCTCTGCCTCCGACTGACACTCCAAGTCGAGTCCAATCCTCTATGAGAAAATTACCTGTTCTGACCGCTTGGATCAGCTTATTGAGTTCGCTTGCATCAAAATAGGTCATCGCGCCCTCACTTTGCGTTGGGTCGGAATTTACTCCAGCAATGAAGGTGTGTTTTAGAAGGCCCGCGACGTAGCAGAAGTGATTGTCGCCACCCAGTGCGATGACCAGCTTTCGATTTTCAAGCTGCGTGGCGCTTATTTCATCACGGAATACTACAGAGTCTGCTGGCAACTGCTCGCGAGCTACTTGAAGTGCGAGTTGTTGTCGCTCATGTCCAATAATAATGCGCTGTGCATCTAGTCCTTGAGAGCGGTACCACTTCTCTATGGCGCTTGGACCGAGTCCCAACTCTTGTTGGTCAAGAGTAAAGCGGCTGAGTTTAGGAATGAGTAAGATTTCATGCGGTTCGATCTTCTGTGCCTCATCAGGAAGTGCTGCACGGCGGCGTTCGTGAGCTATTAGTGGTTCGAGTGGCGAAAGGTCTCTATCCACTGCTCTTTGACGTTCTCGGTTACAGATTTCAATCGAAGCACGGGTATTCATCCCTCTTTGATAGGCAGGATCTCGGGAATAGGCGAAGGGGTGGCAAAATTCCCAATTTCGAGGTCGGTTCTCTAGAAATTGGAACAGGGAATGCTTTTACCTTTCCGGGCGGTTCGATAAGGAATGCCCCCGAGATCGAGGTGCGGGACAGCGCAGCCAAAGATCTCCAGGGGCTCGTAAGTAGCTAGTAACTACATTCGAACGCAAACGCGCGCGCAGGTTCTAAGCGAGCGTGCACACGCGGCTCTAGCAGCTTTGATGTCAGTCCGGCGCATACAGCTCACTTTGCAGGTAGCTCTTGCGACGGTAGGAACATCCATACAGTTTCCAAAGCAGGAGGATCCTCCGCAGTTGGTTCCCTGTGTGCATCCGCATGCGGCTGCGCAAGAGACTCGAGACGCGTCGTATGACGCATCACAGGTTCCGACACAAGCTTGGCGCGCATCAGACACCGGCTCCATACATGAGAGAAAAGCAGCTTTACACTGGTCTCCGCAATCACCTTCGGGTGCATTGCAGGTAAGGATTGTGTCTTCTCTAGTGGAGCGACAGGTAGAAGTGCACACATCTCGCTCTGAGTTCGCGGTTGCCACGCATTCCCTACGCGTTGACTGCGCATCGGCTGTTGAGATGGTGAAGAATGAACCTGCGAAATTAACGGAAAGTGCTACGGCAAAGGAAAGAGAAAGAATTGACCAACGCTTCATTTTGAACTCCTTGTAAATAATACACGCCTCCAGGCTTGCAGGCCCTACAGGCTGGTATGCTGGGTTGGGGTGACTCTGTAGCATAAATCAAAACCTACAGAATTTTAAGGGAGTTAGCCGTTGGATTGGAATCCAAGTAGCAATGCTAGCGAGGTCGGAAGTGCGGGTTCGTCGAGATACTGGACTGCTATCTGCGAAGGGGTCGTGGTGCCATGAGCAATGGCTCGGACTTGAACTTGAGGACTTATATCCGAGAGTTTTATCGTCCCGGTACGTGAAATGAGAATAGCTTCTGCGTCTATGCCTCCGGTGATTCTCGCTATCTCTATGTCCCCTCCGGCTATCAAAAAACCTGTTCCAGATATGAAGAGCTCTTCAACCTGTAGCCGTCCGCCGGCGATAAGAGAGTTCGGGCGCAAGGAATCGAGAGAGCTACTGCGCAGCGAGGTAACTTCAAGATTCCCATTATAGAGAGTCGCTTGGGATATGATGAGCGGATTTGGTATGGCGCAAGTGTTGCTGCTCAGTAGGGACTCGAAGTGACTTGCCAGCATGCTTATGGTTTCAGTTCCATCGAAACATTCTCGGCAGTTGCATATCCTTGGGGTTAACGCCTGGAGATGGAACATCGGCCGAAAGTCCGATCGAGCAACCACCGCAGAAATGTGGCTAGTGGCACGTCCACGACGAAAAGCAGAGCGCTGTAGGTGAATGCCAGGCGACTGCGGCATAGATGCCACAGACACCAGAGCTGCAAGGGAAGCGTGGGGAGCCGCCAGACTTGCATGCACAGAGTCAGCAGCAACTCTGATACCAAAAACTTGAGAGTTAACCACGCCTATTCCAATTAAGCCGGCGAGCAGTGCCAGCAACGGCAGCACGATCGCTATTGTTCCTCCTTCGGAACGACAATCTCTTGAATGCGGCATTGGTCTTCGAGTTTTCATAGATGTCAATCAATTAAAAGTTGAAGGTAAGGTGTGAGGATAGTCGACGTGCCAGTGCACCGCGGAAGCTGTTTTTTAGAGTGAGCCTGGAGACTTCGGCCTCGGAACCTTGCACTTGATAACTAAGGATAAACTCGAGTTCGGAGTGATTGAGCTCAAAGGAAATTTTCGAATCCTTATCTAAGGACATGCTGCGGATCGGTTGATTTTCAATGACGCGAGGACCTTGAAACCGTGCCAGGCGTAGGTTCCACTGCGTATCAAAGAAGTAGGTTTCAACATCGGTGACGGGAACAACGAGCCAGGTGGAGCATGAAAGGGGATGCTCATAGGCATCATCAAAAAGACTGGCTCCTCGTTGTACGATCACGCGCCGACATGACCCAGACCCGCGAATGTTGCCGGAGTGAACTCGCAGAGACTCCGGCGAGACAAGCAGCACATTTCTGGTGCCCTCTAGTCGTGGTGATCGTGTGGATAGAGCACAAACATTCGCGGTCAGCGTAGTCCCGTTACTGGAGCAGGTTTTAACTTTCAGCAGCGCATCGGTCCGCAGTGCCAGACTGCTAATTGCGTCGGTGCTTGCGCGGGGCGCAAAATGAGGAGAGTCAAAAAGTTGCTGGACTTTGGTGCCATCTGAGTAGCGGATATTTCCGTTTGAATGAATCACAGGTAGCAGTGCGAGGCGATGGGAATCTGAGTGGCGCACCAATCGCTGGGTGATTGCGTTTAGCATTAGAAGATCTAATTGCTGATTTTGAGCTTTGATTCTTTGTACATGAATAAGATGAACGCTTTTTCCAAACGAAAGTACGAGAGAGACAAGCAGCGAGAGCAGAGCAAGAGAGACCAACATTTCAAGCAAGGAAAGTCCGTTCATGTGATTCGGTCGTACTTTATGCGTCATGGGCGCCTCATGGGGATGAGCCAAACTCGAAGCGATTTATGCGGTGATGCTGGAGCTCGGTCAGTGCAACTCAGCAAAAGTTCATGCAGCGCTTCAATCGGTGTAATTGAGCAGTTAAGGTTTTCTGGAGAGGGGTCTGAAGGGTGCTTATCCGCAGATGCGCCGATCAAGAGATCTCTGGTGAGTCGTTGGTGTTTAAAGTTTCCGATCTCTTGTGCGAGCACCACAGACAGTATGCTCAGAATGCCGAGGGTGATGGTCAGCTCGAGTAAAGAGAATCCATAGGGGTTGAAACGTGGAGGAATCATGCGTCGCTCACTCGAATGCGACCCCGAATAGAGATCTTAATGACGCACTGAGTCAGGTGCGAGTTTGCTGTCCCAAGCGTTAATGTGGCAGGGCTTGCGCTTAGATTGGGGTGAAAACTTAGGCTGTGGCCGTCACCAGACTGAATAGAAGCTCTTAGCGGAGTGAGTCTGAGAGAGAGAGAGGGTTTCGATGTGGGAAGCTTGGCGTCCAGACCTTCAGCCGCGCTGACCACCTCGACCGAAATCTGGTGGGCGAGTGCATGTGCACGGGAGATTTCCAAGAAGTTGGCTGTGGCATTGCAGGCGCGCCTTGGAGGCATGGTTCCGGACATGGAGCCGGTAAAGGCTGCGGAGGACAAGACAAGTCCAGCCACGGTAATGGCGACGATAAGTTCCAAAATGGTGCTTCCATGAATGGATCTTGTTTGTGTCTTCATCTGAAAGCACTCCTGAGTTAACTCTGATCTGCGGGTTGAATCTGGCCTTCCTGGCAATTGTTTGTGAGCCCAGGGGGGACAGACACACGCCAATGATCATCGGAGATTGGGGGAGAAAGTTTCGTGTCGCGGATACCAGCCTATATGGAGGAGATCGGATACTCGTAGCCTCAGAGGGAGAAGGCTCAAGAAGGAGAGTCTGGTTTGGTTGTAACTAGAGGGCCTTTGGGGAGGCTAAGGAAGACGCGACGCTAATCCTGGATAAGCTCATTGACTCGCTCTGGGTTAAGTCCGGCGGAGAGGGCGTCAATCAGGGATAGAGAAGTGGTGCCCGCTCCGAACTGGTTCTGAAGAGTCTGAGAGAGCTGTTGGGTGATTGATTGGGCCAGGGCGTCTGCTTCTTCCACCGAGAGTTGGTCTCTGGGCTCTGAGACCAACTCCGGGCGGGTAGAAGCAGGGTTCGATGCTACTTCTTGGGCTTGTTCAGTATCTTGTTCAAATCTACCTACGTCAGTGAGTATCTGTTTAAGTTGGTTTGAGACGGCGACTGCATCATTGGGAGTGGAGATAGAGTCTATCTCGGTGTTGGCCAAGGCATTTGCGTCTGCCACTGAGATGACAAAGCCTTCCCCCTGATTTCCAGTGTCCAGAGTGCCGAACACATTACCCTGAAGCACGTTAGTGCCGTTAAAGGTTGCGCTCGAAGTCACCCGTGAAATTTCAGTTTCAATGGCGCTCACCTGTTCGGAGATTGAAGTGAGCTCTCGTCCAACCGCTACCCCCTCAGCACGTTCACTCAGTTCGAGTTGCTGGGAGCGTAAATCGCTTACCGCTGATATAGCTTGTTTACGACTATCCAGTAGAGAGGAGATTCCTGGAAACGGAGATTGCTCCGGAGGGGGACCTTGTTGGCTTAGCGTTATTCGAGCGGCATCGCTGTCGGTGCTGCGTAGCGTAGCTTCAACGGAATTGTTTCCTCTCACGCGCGCAGATCCCCCGACAGCTGTTTGCTGTCCAAGTCTGCTCAGTTGAGTATCTCCAATTCGAATCGGCATCTTAGTGTTTTCTCCCGCAATCAGGAATTATCGCAGCAGGTTCGCCACCGCTTGCTGTGAGATATTTGCCTGAGCTGAAACGGCTGTTGCTGCTTGTTGCCTTATGCGCGCAGAGGTTTGGTTTGCTACCTCAGTTGCCACGTCGGCGTCTTCAATCCTAGAGCGGGCTGCGGCAACATTCTCACGACGAGAAGCGATGTTGGCATCTGCGTAATCGAGTCGTGCGGTCGCTGCGCCAAATTCTCCACGCGTTGTCGCTGCCGCATCGACTCTAGAAGTTGCTGAATCGAGGGCCGTAACGGCTGCACCAGCAGTGAGAATATTGCCAATTGCCCCGGTGAGAGCGGCAACGTCTGAGCCTTGGAGTGAGATCTGAGAATTGGCGCTTGAGTCCGTGCCGACCTGGAGCGTTACGCCTGACTGCAAGACATTTACCCCGTTAAATTCTGAGGTAGCGGCGATTCGCTGTGCTTCTTGTCCCAGAGCCTGATACTCCGTATCGAGCGCCACTCGCTGCTCATCACTAAGAGTGCCATTTGCAGACTGAGCGGCAAGCTCAGCCTGCCGGATACTTATGTCAGAGATAGTCGCGACTGCGGCATCTTGAATCGCAGAAACCGAGGTTCCGTCACTAATATTTCTGGAAGCGACTGAGAGGGTTTTCTCCTCAGCAAGCAATGCCTGCGCGATTGCGAGACCAGCGGCATCATCAGAAGCTTTATTGATTCGCTTCCCCGACGAGAGTCTCTCGTTTGCTTTGTTAAAATCTCTGGAGCTCTGATCCAGAAATCGTTTGATAGAACTAGAATTGTTATCTGCCATACGTCAACCTCTGTGTTAATGACGCTCGTTCACGCACCAAGGGTTCGCCACCCACGTGAAAATGCGCCTTCCTACACAGCCAATTCTTCCGCCTCGTCCATGAAGAGTCGAACGGCCTTTAAGTTTTCTGCACGACACCATCTGCTAGTAACACTATCGACGCTTGGTAGCGGAAGTTTACTTTTAGACGCATTTTTCTATGTTCGCGTAAGCATTGTGGAAAATTCTGAGAAATGACTAAGCAAATCTATTAGAAAAAATGCTTAAAGAAATTCTGTCGAAAACTCGACTCCTTAGGTGAGGAGTACATCGAGTGATTATAGTGTGTAACGTAAGTTGAGCGAGTTCGAAGTTGAGCGGGCACTAAGAATCATATTTTTGATTTCTTGAAAAATGGCACCGGGCAACCTTTTTAGGTGGCTTTTTAGGTGGCTTTTTGGAGCAGCCATTTTCCCGGCTTGTTTCTTATTACACACTATTTGTTACTTGGCCTCGCGTCTGCTCGGCGGATATAGTAAGTCGCATAGATTATGCGCCTTACTATATGATCGCCGTACTCTGCAGCGCTGACGGATTTCTTCAGGATAAAATTGCACAAGCGTGCTCTCGGGCAGGCTTTCGTGTGCTTCGCACTGCTAAGCTCGATCGACTGGTCTACGAGCTAAAGCAGCCCAATCGAATTGCCATAGTAGATGTAGCCCTAGAAGCCATTCAGGAGCGAGGGGCGCTTCGCACCTTGGTAAACCTTGCTCGTATTACCGATAATGCGGTGCTCTGCATCTGTCCAAATCAAGACGAAGATCTTAAAAAGCTTGCTCGGCAGGCAAGACCGACCGAGGTCTTTTTGCGGTATGATTTACACACCCGATTCGTGGAGCACCTTACCTCATACGCAGTTCAAGTTAAGGCACGCAGCAACCAGGGCTGAGAGGGGGCCGTAGGCGTTCACACCAAGAATTGCGTGCGGTCTCTAGCTGACCTGAACGATGTCTTGGATATCAAGCAAGCCGAGTGGTTTCCTGGCTTCGTCTATCACAAAGACCTGGTCGATTTGATACTGATTCATCAGACGAAGGGCCTCGCCCACTAGAGCAGTATCGCCTTCGAGGCATTTAGGATTTTTGCTCATCACCGATGCGATCGGCCGATCGAGGAACACGGAAGCAGCATCCTGAGAGGAATCATCAAGGCAGCGTCGCAAGTCGCCATCAGTAAAGACGCCACACAGATTACCGGCGTCGTTCACCACACCAGCGCAACCTGGTTTTCCGCGCGTGAGCGTGATGCGATGCAGAACTTCACGACAAATCATTGATTCTGGGACGACGCAAAGCTGGTCTCCTCGACGCATCACGTCTTTTACGAGTAGAAGAGTCTTACCAAGTAATCCTCCGGGATGACGACTTGCAAATTGCTCAGCCGTGAAGCCACGACGCGAAACGGCGCTCATGATGAGGGCGTCGCCAAGAGCAAGCAAAGCAACAGCTGATGAAGTTGGTGCGAGCCCAAGTGGACCAGCTTCTTGAAGTTTGGGAAGAGGAAGAAAGATCGAGGCTGCATGCGCCAGCGATGAATCCTGGTTGGCGCTAATCGCTATAGTTTTGCAGCCAATGCTCTTAAGAGCTGGTAGCAGACGCACCAACTCAGCGGTTGCGCCATTATTGGAAAGCAAAAGGACCAGGTCCGTCGCGGTGATGCGCCCTAGATCTCCATGCGCGGCATCCGCAGGATGAAGTGAAAACGAAGGGAACCCAACGCTAGACAGCGTCGCCGAGAGCTTCTCGCCTATAATACCGGTCTTTCCCGCACCGCACGTAATGATACGCCCTGAATCGGGTACTTCGCATAGTAAGTCCACGGCTGCGTCGAAGCGACCATCGAGCACTTCGGCTACCGAGTGAACGCCCGAGGCGATTTGCATAAGGAACTGTCTCGCGAATTCAAGCGAGGATTGGGGCGGAGCAGCAACATTACGGAGGGAGTTTGAACGAGTCATGACAATGAAAATCAGGCTATTAACTTCAAAAGAGTCCGAAGATGGCCTACTTGAGGCTTGAACTCCTAGGGGTACAACTCCTCGAGGGATACTCCTCGAGGGATATATTGTGCAGGGTATCACTGACTTAAGATACCATGCTGGCCACTACCTTAATCCCCCAGAGCGCCCCGATTGTACCAAAAAGATTGGTCATAGCCATGATCAGCAGAACTCGGCTTACGCGGTTTTTCCACCACCCCCGCAACGTCCCGAGATCATCAGCAATATGCTCAAGGTCTCCTACCCTGGGGCGTCTAATCATAGCCTCTACGAGGCCTGCCACCCAGCCAGAAGCCAAAATAGGATGAATGGTGGTCAGTGGTGCGGCGACGAAGGCTGAAAGAATTGTAAGCGGGTGGGCCAGGGCGACTAGGGAGCCAAGTGCAGCAAAACTGCCTGTAACCACGATCCACCAACCAACCATCTCCATGGTTGCGCTGCCGCCCGAAACGAAAAAGCCGGCTACGATCAGACTTAGAAAGGCGAGCGGAATTCCCCAACCTACCATGCGGGTGATTAGGTGCGGTGGCGGAATTTCTTCTAGTTTCTTCAGATCGATCGGCTCACCCAAGTAGCGTTTTATGCCGGGCACATGCCCGGCTCCTACTATCGCGATGATTTTTGGTCCCGGAGCCTCTCGAATCTTTACTGCCAAATATTGATCTCTTTCATCAATGAGGGTGTCTCTCACTTCGGGCAATGTCTGCGAGAATTCTTCCATCAGTGCGTCGAGCGCATCGCTTGATTTCAAACGCTCGATTTCTGCGGCATCAATCTTTTGCTCGGTAAAGAGCCCCCCGATCATTGCGCCGAGAACCTTCATCATCGACCAGAAGCCAAGCGCAGCCCAGGTGCGCTTTAGAGTTGTGGTGACATTGCGATCTGCAAGCACAATTGTGGCGCCTTCAGCTTCAGCTACTTCCGCGGCGCGTAGCATCTCAGCGCCCGGCTTAATCTTAAGCTGGTCCCCTAACTTTTTCTGAAAGGCGGCAAGCATCAGTTGCGCCATCAGTACGTAGGCTTTGCCTTCGCGCATGATTGCGACCAAATCCGTATTCTTCCAACGATCGGGATTCTTGAGTGACTGGTAGCGTGGCTCGCACAGCTCAATGGCAACCGAATTAGCCCGATGGGAACGAATAATTCTTTCTACCAGTGCGGTACTTTCGTGGCTGACGTGGGCGGTGCCCACAAGGTAAATTTCCTTATCGTCGATACGAATCAGATCAACGTTCGGCTCAATTGATGAAATCTCTGTCATAGCCCTAATCTAAAATAGCCTTGGTATAAAATGTTCTCCTGTGGGGGTCGAGACTAGCCGAAGGGAACGGTGATGGCTGGTGGTCTTTAACATGCTTCTTCATGGGGTATTCAAAGGGCCAATGGGCGCGGCGAGGTCTAAAATTAACGATAGCTCTTCGTTAAACTGGTACGCTAGAGTCTGAGGGGCTACCAAAACTGTTCCGCCGTAGGCTGCAACGGCAAGAGAAGCTTCGCAAGCGCCCCCTGCAAGAAGTATCCTCAATGCAGGGCAGCGTGTGTGCGTAGCCGCATACGATTAGAGAGTTAGAGAGAAAGGCGAGTATGAAAATTCAAGATGTAATGGTGCCTTGTCCCTATCAGGTTGATTCAACCCTGACCATTGACGAGGCCTTGCACATTATGTCGCTTCGAGGAGTGCGGCATCTTCCTGTGGTTGATAACGGAGAGTTAATCGGTGTGATTACCGAGCGCGCTCTTCGATTGACGCAAATTGCTACGGCTGGACTTGGAGATGCGCCCCCGGTAGGTGCAGTGTGTGATACTTCTCCAGAAACCGTGACCGGAGATACCCCCGTCGGAGATGTCACTCTCGGCATGGCGGAGCGTCGCCTGGATTACGTGCTCATCATGGATGGGGAAGGGGCTTTGAGCGGCATCTTTACATCGACCGATGCGTGTCGCCTTGTGTACATGTTGCTTGAGGAAATGAGCGGAGCTTAATTCCTGGAAAATCTACGAGTCCCTCGAACTTCGTCTTCTTTCTGGCGAAGCGGATGAGCGGAGCTTAAAATTTCAAGAGAATTAAATAGTGAAAGCGGTGCAAATCTACACTGACGGTGCATGTTCAGGAAATCCTGGTCCTGGCGGATGGGCAGCCATTTTGCGCCATGGAGAAAAGGCCAAAGAGATTTCAGGAGGCTTTGCAAGAACTACCAACAATCGCATGGAGCTTACCGCAGCGATTGAAGCACTGCGTTCTCTGACCAAGCCGTGTGCCGTCGAATTATATAGTGACTCCAAATACGTGGTTGATGCTATCGAGCAGGGCTGGGCCAAACGCTGGAAAGCCAACGGATGGAAAAGAGGGAAGAAAGGCGAGCCTGCGATTAATCCAGATCTATGGGAGCAGTTGCTGGAGTTAGTCGAGCAACATGAGGTCACGTTCATCTGGGTGAAAGGGCACGCCAGTAACCCCAATAATAATCGCTGTGACGAACTTGCGGTCATGGCGAGTCAGGCCCGCGATCTACCAGAGGATGAGGGCTTTGAAGCGCGTGACTAGCGCCGTCGATTCTCGATTGAAAACTACAACGGACTGTGAAATCCAACCGTAGTCTGATTGATCACTCTAAAGCGAATCGAGGACATCCACTCGCTGTCAGGCCTAACCTTCTGAAAATACTTGGTAAAAAATCCATGGTATAGATATTTTAAAATGACTATAATGGTTAAATGAAGTCGGTTACATTAACTCAATTGAAGAATAACTTCAGCGCGCTAGTCGATTTGGTCCGTAAAGGAAAAACCTCGCTGCTAGTCTACGATCGCAAAACGCCCATCATTCGCGTGGTGTATGCTGGAGGTGAGGAATCTGAGGATGGAGAGACCGATGTGGTGGCGCAGCGTCTCGAACGCGCCGGCCTTCTGAGGCGAGCAGAAAAGAGAAAATCTGATTTTTCTAAGATTGAGTCATTACGCGTAACGCCGAAGAATAAAAAAGCGGACATTCTCGCCGCGGTGCTGGCTGAACGAGCTGAGGATAGATGAATTTTTGGGATACCTCCGCCCTGGTGCCTTTAATTCTCGACCAGGCATTAAGCAGTCGTGCTCTAGAGTATTTTCGAGAGGAAAGTCTCGGAATCTTTGTGTGGTGGGGCACCTACACGGAATGCGTTTCGGCGATCGCCCGTCTTGAACGGGAGCAACTCCTTAGCAATGGTGAAGCTGAGCAGGCCCTAAGGGCCTTGGCGGAGCTTGCAACGCACTGGAACGAGGTTCTTCCCAGCGACATGGTAAGAGAGAGAGCGAATCGGCTTTTGCGCCTGCATCCTCTCCGAACCGCAGACGCGTTTCAGCTCGCCGGTGCCATCGTTGCCTCAGAGGATCTCGCCTCGCGCGTTGCGTTCGTGTCTTTCGACGAACGACTCGCGATCGCAGCCCGAAAAGAGGGCTTCTCGGTCCGGGATTAACCTAAATGGCTCTGTTTGGGTTCCAGGTAACTAGTCAGCATAACCCGGACGAAATACCCCTCAGGGGCCGATTTGCGGAGCAAATCGGGGGTGAGAACAACTAACCGGTCACAAAACACAGTTGCTCCGTTTAGGGCCAGACAAGAAAGAGATATCAGTTCCAAGATGGATTACAGGTCTCTGCATTGTGCCGACTTACTATACGGATTCAAACTCTGGTGGCCAGTTACGTTTTCAGCTTTTACTGAAAGTTACAACTGACTGTGAAATCCAACGGTAATCTGATTAATGAATTCTATGTACGCTGGGTGCGGCACCAGGGTGTCGAATGAGATCGAGTAAGGCTCGCAGGTTGGGCCTCCACCAGAAGTAATTCCCACCAGCACGAGAGGCTCTTCTTCGGCGAAACGTACGAATGCGGGACCACCAGAATCGCCGTAGCACGTGTTACTTTCATGGAAGCCGTCAAACAACCAATAGAAGACACCATCAAGCATGCTAATGGCGTCGATAGTGGTTACTCCGTAACGCAAGGCTTGGTCGCTCGGAATGTCCGATTGATACTGTCCGAATCCGGCAATCAAGATTTCCTGACCAACTCCCGGAAAGCGAGTGGAGACAGGGGCGACAGGTCCTTCGTACGGAGATGAAGTTACTACCAGAGCAATGTCACCCGGAAAGTAGGTGAGGTTTGGGATCTCAGCGCTTGGGACAGTGACATCGGGCTGATATCCGGCGTGCGATGCAACGCCGGAAGCAGGGGCTATAATTCCAGGCTCTATTTCAACCGCAAGATATTCGGCAGGAATCTGCCCTACGCCGCTAAACACCACACAATGAGCTGCGGTGAGAAAATGAATTGGGCTTATAAAAGTTCCTGAGCAAAGAAACTGAGGGTCTTGGCCAGGGACATTTAGAAAGAGACGTTTTACGGGAGGAAGCTCGCTCTGGTCGATCGCTATGCCGTTAACGATTCTCGAACTGGTGTGCTCGTCGGTGTTTGAGGTAGTGGAGTCTCCGCCACCACAGCCTGATAGAGAAAATGATAGGCACAAGACACCCAAGCTTAGTGAGAACGCTTTTCCGAGACGAAAGGAGAAAGTCTTCATGTTTTCCACCCCTAATGACAACCTCGTAGAGGGTAGCCGCCGTGAGGAGCTACCAAACCACACCCTAGAGGTTATGAACTGGGCTCTATATCGGTGATTTGGGAAGAAAGTTTACTGAGGGCGACGATGGTAGGGTTTTAGGCCCCTCCGGTAAGCGGTTTCTCGGCAGAATCATTAGAGTTTTCCCGGGACAGCGGCGTTAGCGATCTATTAGGTGTGGCTGGAATATCGTATATCGGAGCAAGACTTCCGGTTCATTGTACCTCATGAGCAAATACGCATCCCTTCATCCACTCGTTTTGCTACTCCGAGCCCTCACCTGGCTCCTACGTCAGATCCCTGTGGCCTATGCTGAGCGAATTTTTGGAGCATTGATTCGAGGCGGGTTGGCATTAAGGCCGAAGTACCGTCGCATCGCGATTCGCAATCTAGAGATTGCCTATCCAGAAGCCACGCCTGAATGGCGTGAAGAGATATATCAAAAATCAGTGTTCTCACTCGCGAGAATCTTGATTGATTTTGCACGCATGCCCACGATTGACCAACAGTGGGTTGATACTCATGTGAGTGGCCCTTTTCGAGAGTTGCGTCGAGAAGTGAAGGCGCGGAATCCTGGCAAAGGAGTGCTATTGGCGACCGGACATGTGGGAAGTTTCGAGCTGTTGGCGCATTGCTTACCTCATTGGGGAGACCCAATCGCTTTTGTAGTGAGAAACTTTAAACTGGAGGTAGTTGATCGGTGGTGGACCGCAGGGCGAGAGCGTTTAGGCAATAAGGTTATCAACCGCCAAGGTGCGTTCAAAGATGTGTTCAGGCAGCTTCAATCAGGAAGAGATGTTGCATTGTTGTTTGATCAGAATGTGACCAGAAATCACGCGACCTTCGTTCCCTTGTTCGGTAAGGAGGCGGCCACTACCAAGACGCTCGCTTTGGCGGTGCTGCGGCTTGAGTGCCCAGTGCTTGTAGTGGGAATACGGCATCAGCTGGGCACGGATAACTACCAAACCTTTGCGGAAGAATGCGATTTTAAGGCTTGCATTCAAGATCAAACCCTGAGCAAGGAAGAGAAAATAAGGATAATCACCGCAGAACTCTCGACACGCCATGAGCGACTGATCCGAATTCAACCAGAATTATGGTTCTGGTTCCATCGCCGCTGGCGCACGCGCCCAACGGAAGATGAGGAGAACCCCTATGCAGGGTGCTAGCCTAGTGCGCAGGCTCGAACAGGTCGCGATAGCGGGTCTCTTGTTGTTGGTGTTTGTCGCCGTTTTTTCCAACGGATTTTTGAGAGACAGTTTTTGGCTTGATGAAACAGTAAGTCGATGGATTGTTTCTGATGGGTGGTCTCAAGTCATTTCTCGATCGATTGCCTTTCAAGGACAGTCGCCACTGTACTACTTGGTTCTATGGAGTTGGGCGCAAGTCTTTGGATTCTCAGAAGTAGCACTACGCCTGCCCAGCGTGTTTTTGGTAGTGCTTACTCTGTGCATTGCGGCCTTCTGGGTTCGAAGGCTGGCCGGGAATATTGCCGCCGGGTTTGCGGTGGTGGTCTTGCTGTCATTGGATCAAGTGCTGCTGGCGATGAGTGCGAGGCCCTACGCTCTCGCGTTGTTTTTTTCGGTCCTTGCATTGCGCGCATTTTCTAGGCTTTCCGATACTTCTGGGCAGCCGGCTAAAGGCGTGGCGTTTGCCCCATTATTACTTCTGGCGTGTGCCGCATACGCACACTATCTCTTTTTCGCGTGCGGCTTAGTTGGGCTACTTTTGGCTCGTTCCCAATGGCGTCGGGCGTTGGTCGCGGTTATTGGCTCAGCTCTGTTGGCAAGCCCTGGCCTGTGGCAGCTGAGCGCTTTAATGGAAGGGCGCGATCTGCGCTTTTTGAGTAATCCCTCTTTGGTTGATTTCTTTCGTACGATGGTGCCGGTTGCCGCCGCGCTGCCGGTCTGTGCCGCACTTTGTGTGGTTGGCGCCATGTTTGTTGGGCGCGGGGACAATTCGCTAAAAATCGAGAGTATTTCACGTCGTGGGTTGTTCGAGCTGTTGAGTTGGTGGCTGCTGATACCGGTCGCGCTGTGGGTGAGCGCCCTTCTAGACATAGGCTTGTTTACGGGGCGCTACGTGTTGTGGTGCATGGTTGGCGCCGCAGTGCTTGTGTCTCTTTTCATAGGGGCGCTTAAGCCTCGGCGTGCACAGTTGCTGGCCTTGCTGGTGGTTAGTGTGCTCACTACGGGTAGAGCCTTCGATCGCTCCTGGCAGGTCGAGAATTGGCGCGGAGCGTTTAAGCTAGTGAGCGAAGGCGGGCGCTGCGAAGGGCAAGGGAAGTCGATTTTGCTTCATTCGGGATTAATTGAACTGGAGTCAGCATTTGGAGTGGTGCAGGGCGCGGAGGCGCGTTACCTCAATGCACCAGCCTCAGTGTATGCTCCCAATTTGGAGGTTCAGCATCTCTCAGCGCAGCGATTGCAGCGCATTTCCAAGGGCGAAGAAGCGCTCAATGGCAGCGACTATTGTGCGGTGGTCGTGCTTCGCAAGGCCCTGCCTCCGCAGATCTCCGGTGCACAGGGCATTAAGGACACGGTTGATTTAACGAAGGTGGTGTTTGGATTCGCAGAAACTACGCTGGGTGGAGTTGCACAGACGTGGGATGCGTCTCAAGAGGGAGTGTATGTTGCTTTTCCAGAGCCGGGACAAGGAACCAGTGAGGCCGACTTAAAGCCTTCTTGAGTTGGTTTCCTTCCGTCCGAATTTGGAAGGTACCGTCATATCCAAATGGTCCTCCGTTTCGTGAGCAGCAGTGTCTTTCACTGAGATACTCGGCATTGAGACAAAGTACTCATGTAACCTTGAATCTTCCCCAAGCTCGATGTGGAACGAAGTGGCGAGCAAGTGTCCCTGCTGTAGCATTACCGGATGGTGCTGATGTGCTGCCAACACGGAAACGTGCGGCTCGTCAGCGGAGTTACTGAGAGCTTCAAGCATCGGAGCCCGAATGAAATCCACTTCAACCGTGTGCTTGGGCTTAAGAATATTTTTAAGGCCTGAGATCTCAATACTCGCTTTGAACGACTCACGCTGCGACCCGTAAAAGTTCCGCGTCGCTCGAATCGACATTACCCCAAGCGACTCTTGGTGGGGGTGGCATACTTCTTTGGCCATAAGAATTGCACCAGCGCAGATGCCCCACATGGGAAAATTCTCAGAAAACTGCTGAAGCGGTTCAAAGAGTCCTGCGCTGCGAATGAGGCGAAGCATAGTGGTGCTCTCACCGCCTGGAAGAATGAGAGCCTCGACTTTTTCGAGATCTTCTGGTGAGCGGACTTTTAGAGCGGCGACACCAAGCCTACCTAATGCCAGTTCGTGCGGCTCAATGCAGCCTTGCAGGGCCAGTATTCCGCAATTTGAGCGCTTCATAGGGCTAACAAGCCTATCACAGGTCTACCAGCCGCGCTGCGCCAGGCGCTGTGCTTCCGGGATAGATTCTAGAGTCAGTCCTTCCATTGCCTTCCCAAGCCCTCGCGAGACTTTCAACAGAATATCAGGTTTATCGAAGTGAGTGGTTGCTTCAACAATCGCTTTCGCAACACGCGCAGGCTGCTCGGCCTTAAAAATGCCTGAACCAACAAATACCGCTTCGGCGCCAAGCTGTCGGATCAGCGCAGCGTCGGCGGGAGTCGCGATGCCACCGGCTGCAAAGTTAGGAACCGGGAGGCGACCAGCTTGAGCGACTTGTTCCACAAGAGCTGAGGATACCCTGTATTCATCAGCTTTTTCATCAAGCTGCGAAGTGGAAAGTTTGGTGAGCTGCTTAAGTTCAGAAGTGATCTGCCGAATGTGTCTTACGGCTTCAATAACGTTGCCGGTACCTGCCTCCCCCTTGGTTCGAATTAGTGCGGCACCTTCGGCAATGCGACGCAGCGCCTCTCCCAAGTTGCAGGCTCCACAGACGAAAGGGGTCTTGAAGGTGAACTTATTTACATGAAAGCTTGCGTCAGCAGGAGTGAGCACCTCAGATTCATCGATGAAGTCGATGCCAATGGATTCAAGAATCTGAGCTTCTGCGATGTGTCCAATTCTGACTTTCGCCATGACCGGAATGCTCACGGCGCTCTTGATTGCTTCGATCATTTCCGGGTCGCTCATGCGCGCGACTCCGCCTTGTTTCCGGATGTCTGAAGGCACTCTCTCGAGCGCCATGACCGCGACTGCTCCAGCATCTTCAGCGATGCGAGCTTGTTCCACGTTGACGACGTCCATGATGACGCCGTTAGAAAGCATTGTGGCGAGTCCGGTTTTCAGATCCATGTCGTTATCCTCTCAGCCATCAACAGTAACATCTTTCAAACTGAGTGGGGCGCAAAACCGCGTGGACACACTCTTGGGCCTAGACGCATAGCGCCGACCTAAAGCACACCGCACCGCCTTAAGACGGTGCTCCCAAAGAGCCCGCGCCTGAAAACGGCGCTTCAAAAGATACTAGAGTGGCAAAATGACCCCAACGGGACTCGAACCCGTGTTTCCAGCGTGAGAGGCCAGCGTCCTAGGCCACTAGACGATGGGGCCAAAATACTTAAGAGATTGAGGGTTTACCAGAAGTCAGAGATCAAATCCAATTTCCAGCCCAGCTCTAACCATTGGATCTCTTTAGTGCATTCTCGCTCTGTGCTATTTCAGCTGGGGCGACGTTCGCCCCCTCGTCGGTCACCCGAGGAGAGTGGACCTTTAGAGGCGCATCTCGAGCAGATATTCTGCAGTTCTCCCGCCCTCGTGAAGAGGGAGTGAGGGATTACCTAACTATCTGAACTCCTGGATGTTGCTGATTTCTTCTCGATTTTTGACCTGTGCAATGTTGCCGAACTCTACCAATTGTCAGACTTCATTCCTGTTGCCTTCCCCATGAGCGAAAACAAAAGCGATATTCTTAAAACTCAACCGGAGATCTATTCCCGAGATGAGCACGACATCTCACGTAACGAGATTGACTCGGATGCATTGAAAATCATGTACCGACTAATTCGGGCTGGGTTCAAAGCCTACATGGTCGGGGGTGGGGTGCGAGATCTGCTGCTGGGGAAAAAACCTAAAGATTTTGACATCACCACTGACGCCACTCCACGTCGAGTAAAAGCCCTTTTTTCCAACAGTCGCATCATTGGGCGACGGTTTAAGTTGGTGCACATCTTTTTCGGTGGCGGCAAGATAATTGAAGTATCAACGTTTCGCGATGTGAGCGATCCAGTCGAGGGCGACGAGGCAGGCGATGAAGTCGCTCAGCTGGCTGCGGACAATAAGTATGGAACGGAAGTTACCGACGCGATTCGTAGAGATATCACTATTAACGGCCTCTTTTATGACCTGTCCACCTTCTCGGTGATTGATTACGTCGGAGGAATTCGAGACCTCTCGGACCGAGTGATTCGAGTTATTGGGAATGCCGAGGTTCGGTTCAAGGAAGATCCGGTACGCATGTTGCGGGTAGTGCGCCACGCCGCTCGTGCGGGGTTCGCGATTCATCGTGAGTCATGGGACGCAATCGGAGAGCTAAAGGGATTGATTGCGAGCTGTCCGAGCATGCGTATCTATGAAGAACTGAAAAAAGACATGCAGTCCGGGCACTTTTTGAAAATCCTGAGGTTGCTTGCCCAGTCCCAACTTCTTGATCAGCTACTTCCTGAGCTGCTGCATGATTTCCCAGCACTATTCGACGATAAGAGCACGGCGAGTGTGCTGCTCAAAGAAATTGATGAGCGCTTTCGAGTAGGAAAGGGCCCCAGTGTGGCGGTGGTGCTTAGTGTCCTGGTGCTGCTGGCGGCTCCCGGCTTCCGTGTGCGCACAGGAGAACCTGTTCAATTGTGGCAAACCGAAGAGGAGCTTGGCGCTCACCTGTCGGGATGCTTTCAAAAGCTCAGCGTACCGCGTCGAGAGCGAGAACGTGTGGAGTCTATGTTGTATGCTTGGTTTGCGGTGCGGCAGCAGGACTCTGATGGAGAGGTGGACTTGCCTTCAGTAGATTTTGAAGTTTTTGAAGACTTTCTGCTTTTGCTTGAATTGGTTGGAGTAGAGGAGAGGGTTATCGCGGAGATCGAACGAGGAGGTGCTTCGCGCAAGCGACGCGCTAGGTCTGCTACCGACTCGGCACGGGGGCGTCCTCGACGCAGAAGAAGACGTGGTGGTGCGGGAAGACGGGGCGAGAGATCGGAAGACTCTGCCGGCGAGTCAGTCGATTAGGGAGTCTTTCACTCCGTGCTGCATTTGAATGAGCTGCATTTGAATAAGTGGAACCTATGAATCTCAAGTGGAGCGAAATTGTCACAGGTACGCTTGCGATTTACGTCGCAAGTGCGCGCAGCGCGACGGCAGGGCTTCGTCGTAACTGGGTGATAATTCCAGGTATCGTTGGTTTGTATCTCGCCTTCGTATTCTTAAGCTTTGCGCTAGGTAGCCTTGGCATGTTGGGTGGGTTTTTGGTGAGCCTTTTTGCGCTTGCTGCCCTTACTCTCTACTACAATTGGCTTAGTCAAACAGTCACTCGCCAACGTGTACGAATGGTAGATCTCAAAGAATTCGACGTGGCCCTATTCTTTGGAATAATTAGCGTCTCGTTCGTGCTTTGGATTGCCAGCCTTCTGGTTGAGTCTGTGGCAATGGGCGCGCAGATGCCGGGGCTGCAGCTACTGCTTTCGCTTTTCATCATATTTGCATGCAACGCCACCCCGGAGGTGTTGTACCTAAATCGTGCCGAAAGCGTGCATGCATTGCTAGAGGCTTTTCGCTTTGTGCGAGATAACGCAATCGAGTGGTATCTCCCATTCATTCTACTCTCTCTGCCCTTTCTCTCGCTTGGGTTTGACGTGTTTGTCATTCAGTTCGCTTCCTCGTATCCGCTCTTACCCATTTCAATGGTTATGGAAGCGCCCAGGGCTTTGATCTCGGGGGAATTTGGTATCCTGGCGGCTGGTCTCGGGGTGATACTTGCACACTGGTTTATGTTGTTTCGTGCACATTTGTTTCAAGAACTCTCTCGCGGAACGAGGCGCCAAAGAGCGTTTGCCGCGAGACAGGCTTGATTTGCGTGTTGTCTATATAAGTTGTGCTGCTCTATGAGCCCTTCTGATTGTGTTGCGATAATTCCCGCCCGCATGAAAAGCGTACGGCTACCTGGCAAGCCACTGCAGGACATTGGGGGCAAGTCCCTGGTGCAGCGCGTATGGGAGCGCGCTTCAAAAGTGCCACGCTTTTCTAGGGTCATTGTTGCTTCGGACGATCAGCAAATCCTTGCTCATGCCCAAGAATTCGGTGCCGAAGTTGCGCTCACCAGTGCTTCGCACCTTACCGGTTCTGACCGGGTTGCCGAGGTGCTCCAGCAGATCTGTAAAACTGGAGCTGAACCAAAGTGCATCGCAAATATTCAAGGCGATATGCCCTTCATTAATCCGGAGCTGATCGAGAATGCATTACAGACTTTCTTGCAGTCCGATGCTCGCTTTGGAATCGGAACGGCGGCGAGCCCTTTCACCTCTTACGAGGAATTTCAGAATCCTTCGATGGTCAAGGTGGTGTGCGCTGAATACGGGCGCGCACTTTATTTCTCGCGTGCGCCTATTCCTTATTGGCGTGAACCTTCTGAGGTTGTGCCATCGACGGCAGAGCCGATTGGCCTAAAACACATGGGGTTGTACTTGTTTCGACCACAGGCGCTTCGACGCCTTACTGAGCTTGAGCCCACTTTGGCGGAGCGAAGAGAGAAACTTGAGCAGCTTCGAGCGGTTGTTGCAGGCATCGAAATCTTTGTGCATGTGGCCCCGCTTGCTCAGGTTCACCCCTCAATTGAAGTCGATACCCCAGAGGATTTGGAGCGAGCTCGAGAATATGCACGCGAGATGAAGCTCTAGTGTCCTCAGTTAAACGTTCATTTAAGTATCGTACTCGCTGTGCTTGCCGCACTCTTTGTATAATTCATTAAAAATTCACAAAGAGCTCAGCGAGCGCGGGGAGAATGGTTTCTCGAACTCTTAACTCAGGATACTAGTTAGGAGGTTCCCGGCCTACCGCTTCGTCTTCCCAAGCTTTGAATGGGCTTCTGGTGGTCTCGCCGGGCCCAGATTTGTCGGTGACCGAAGTGCCATGCCAGTGATAGAAACGACTAGGGAACTTCTGAATAACCCGTGTTTTTATCTTCGTACGCTTTGTGGTCTTCGTGCGTTAATCAACTTCAGGCCAAGTGCTAGAGTTTGTTTGCACCACTAAGACCACCAAGACCACTAAGATTTAGTTTTTCAGAGAGTCCCTAGCAATTGGAGCAGGTCGCTCCCCAGAAGAGAACCATCAACACGAGCAGCGCACACATGCTATTTTTCTCACACAAGCAAATAGACTTCGCTACCATTCTTGGAATTATCGCCGCATTCGGACTTGTCTTCTACGCCATACGCCTTGGCGGAGACATGCGTGTCTTTTGGGATGTGCCCTCAATGTTGATCGTCCTTGGGGGTACGCTTGGCGCGACCATGATCAATCATCCGCTGGCCGAGGTGGGGCGTACGTTTGGGTTGGTAAAGACCGCTTTCTTTCCGGAGCGTTCCGCACTGCGCGAGCGCATCGCGCGCATTTTACATTTCTCTCGCCGACTTCGCTCTGAAGATATCGCTTCATTGCGCAGTGAGTTTGATGAGGAACAGGATTCTTTCTTTGGGGCGTGCCTGGAGCTCCTGCTTGAAGGCGTGGAAGAACGAGAGATTCGACGGGTGATGTCGATTGAGCTTTCGTTCCTTGAAGATCGACATCGCAGTGGGGCCCGGCTTTTTTCAACGATGGGCGCGATTGCTCCGGCGATGGGGCTGGTGGGAACACTGATTGGGCTGGTGCAAATGCTGCAGAGCTTGGACACACCGAGTAAGATCGGACCTGCGATGTCGGTAGCTCTGCTCACTACCTTCTACGGAGCGCTATTTGCCAATGTGATTTGCTTACCGTTTGCGGGAAAGCTCAGAAATCGTAGTGAGGAAGAATTCCTCGTCAAAGAGCTCACAGTGGAAGGAGTGGTCTGTCTTGCGCAACGCTTGAATCCACGCACTATCGAGCGCAGGCTTCTTGGGTTCCTCCCTACTGATAAGCGTGTTTCTGAGTACAAGTAGAACGCTACCCAAAGACAGCGAAGGGTAGTTCTCAAGGTCTCCGAATGACGTTGCGAGCACAGAGAGAACGTAAGGAAAAAGCACAGTGAGAAGGTCGGGTGCGAGACTAGAAGAGAGCGAGCAAGAACGAAGCTCAACGTTCGGTGTCTCCTTCACGAGCTTGATTCTTATTCTCCTATGTCTTTTCGTCTATTTAGTTTCTCGATCGACTCCAGATTCAATCAAAGAGTCTAATGTATTAGAGGCGATTCGCAGCCACTATGGTGGTAGGTCAGGGCTTAAGAAGCTTCGATCCGAAAGAGTAACCACTTCTCAGATAAAGCAAATCGCAACGCGCGCGAACTTCGGGGTGCTTGAGAAGGATGGACGCTACACGTTAACACTTCCAGGTGGTGAGCTTTTTGGAAGTGGTGATGACCGGATTCAACCCGAGTATGTGCCGATTATCCGGCGCATTGCCCGCATCGTTGCCGAACTAAATCTTGTGGCGAGAATTGAGGGGCACACTGATGACCAGGCCATGATGGGTGGCAGATTCCGCAGCAACTGGGAGCTCTCAGCCGCGCGAGCGGTCTCGGTGCTGCGGATTTTTACCCAGGCTGGAGTTTCGACCAAGCGAGTATCTGCAGCTGGTCGAGGCGAGTTTGTTCCCGTGACCTCAAACGACTCGGAGTATGGCAGAGCCCAGAATCGTAGGGTCACCATTGTGGTTGAGGGCGCCGAATGAGGGGCGAATCCGGACAATATGTGCGTGGGAGCTACCGTCGAGGACTCTCGCTCCTGAGGGGTAGGGATCCAGAGAATTTAGGAACTCCCTGGCTTCTCACCTTTTCGGATTTGCTTTTGCTGTTACTGACGGGCTTTGTCATGCAACTTTCCATGGCGTCGCTTGATAATGAAAGTCTTGCGAGCGGGCTTGGACTCTCCCTTGAGCGCCGAGTCAAGGTGCAGAGCGCCTCGGTCCAACTGGCGAAGGAAGCCAGGAAGGTGCTTGCGACACAGTTGGGCGAGCCCATGGTACGACATGCCAATGATCCCATACTGGAGTTTCCTGAAGAAATTCAGCTGAAGATTCTGGACGAAGGAGTAGGAATTTCGCTTGGCGGCGGAGGTTTTCTTCCTGGAAAGCGAGAGTTGTCTGGGAATACTAGTGAGCTCCTACAAGTTCTTGCTCCCATGTTGGCCTCTCAGCAAGCAAGCATTAAGGTGGAAGGACATACCGATAGTACACCGATCGCGACAAGCGAGTTCCCGTCTAACTGGGAGCTGTCGGCGGGACGGGCGATTGAGGTAGTTCAAGTGCTGATTCAGAACGGAGTGCAGGGAAGCCGCTTCTCCGCAGTTGGGTACGCTGATACTCGACCGGTTGCCTCGAATGGTAGCGACGAGGGGAGGGCGGCCAATCGGCGAGTCGAACTGCTATTGGAGCCGATCGTGCCGTGACGCGAGGCTGGCATCGAGTGCTCACCGCGGTGCAAAAGGCTACTTCTTCACGCTTCTTTTAATTGGGCATGGCTATTCAAAATTTCAGCTAGGGACACTCTGGGATACTAAATCTTAGTGGTCTTTGTGCGCTTAGTGGTGCAAACAAACGCTAGAATTTGGCCTAGATTTGGTTAAAACACGAAGAACACGAAGGAAGGGAAACGGGTATTTCAGAGATTCGCTAGGGTGCTGAGTCAGAAGTTCGTTTAAGTATTCTTCTTGCTTGCAGACTTTTCGGACAGCCTCTAGAGCTACGGCGGACAAGTCGGCGGGACCTCGTCGTCTGTGTCTGCGTCACAGACTCCTAGGAAAAAGACTGACCCGCGCTCTCATCTGACTTCGACTCTGCGCGAGAGGGTTCGGGCTCTTTGGTGACATCGGCTAAACCAAAAAGTAGTTTCGAGTACTGAGCCGAATCAAAGCGACAGAATTCACGCTCAGACGGACCGTAGCTCACAAACCAGAGCGGCATGTTTAGTGCTGAAACGATCTCAAGCACGGCGCCTGGATGCGGCAGCGCGTCAAGATGAGTAAGGGCAAGGCCAGAAAATGCCCCTGCGGCGAGTAAGCACTTTCCTTGAGTAATCGCCTCTTTGGGGTTGGAAGCGTCAAGAATAAGCACCGTTTCGTGCGGTGGGTGTGGGTGCTCACGCGCGATCATTCCCGCAATAGAGGTAACTTCAGGGGAAACTTTGTTACGCCCCGACAGGGCAGGCGGGGTGTCGAGTAGCACTATCTCGAAGTGCTCGTCTTGTGCGCGATGAATTGCCTTGTAGGCCACATGATGTGGTTTGGTGTTTATCAGAGGAGCTACCACCTCGAGGTCTCCAGCTCGATGGTGGCTTGCAAGAGAGACGCCGTCGCGCTCGCTGCCGCCGGTGCAGTCCGCCAGAAGAACCTTTGCTCCCTCACGTTGCAGCATTCGCGCAATGCTGACACATTGAGCAGTCTTTCCTGCGTTCTTCGGACCGACCATGAGTAATGTACGAAGCTTTTGGTCAATTTCCGCTGACTTGCAGCTGAACATGTGAGCGGGTTTGAGATGCTCCTGCAAGGCCCGAGAAAGGGATTCCGAAAGCAAGGCCTGGTCTAGCCCATGCGCGCTGCCATTACCGTTTTTCGAGACTAATGCGTGAGATAGTTGTTCTTCAAAGGCGCTATCGATTAGAGATTCCATGTGGTGTGTACGTAACGCCTTTTGGAGCGCCTCGATGATCTTTTTCGCCGGAGCATCCTTGAGAGCCGAGATCGTCACGAAGTCTTTTCGAATCGACGAATTCCATGGCTGCATTACAGTGCTGAGAGGTACGCTCACCGCTGGTGCTGAAGGAGTTGAGTCTTGGGTCGGAGCAGCGGACGGTGTTTCGGAAGCCGTCGCCGCTTTGCTGTCGCCCTCCGTAGCGCTCGGGGTCGCTCCGGAGACTGCCAACTGCTCCAAGCGAAGCAGACGGTCCCGCATCTCCTGATCTACCTCGGATTCCAATTGAAAGAGTTTCTCTTGAGGATTCTTGCGGCTTAGACCGTCTTCGATGTTCGCGATGCGCTTATCGTACATGCTGGTGAGTTTGCTCACCTGTGTCAGGCTGTTGTTAACTTTGGAAGAGAGGTCATCAAAGCGAATCCTGAGCTCTTGTTCGCGCTCTCGAATAGCGCGCAGCTCACGAGCAAGTGCTCGAATGAGTGACTGTCTTGACAGACTATGTGCCATGAGGAGCACACCAATAGCCCCCAGGGCGATTGCAAGCAGATTCATAATAGATGTTTCAATCATTGCAGCTGAGACCGAACCACAGCAGTTTCTAGCTGACTAGGTTACGAAACTCTCTCACCAGAATTATCGGCGCAGAGCAGCGAAATGATGAGACGCAGTAGTTGGCTGAGGACTCAGTGAGGCGAAAAATGGGGGTACTTTCTGCTAAAAAGCTAATATCGTTACGATAAATTTATGAGGATTTAACCTGTTCAAACTCAACCAGAATTTTGGAATATGAGGGGGGAGGGGACTTTCGGGGATTGCCTCTTCTTAGACCTCAACAAATGTGAGTTTGGACTCTCTCGGTATCTTCTCTAAGATGGTACTGAGCGCGAGTTGGTGTTGCTTGAATGCCAACAGAGACCTCTTTGGAGAAGTATGCATATGCAGACACGACAGACAAAATTCATTTTTGTAACTGGTGGTGTCGTCTCCTCAATTGGCAAGGGGCTGTGTTGTGCGTCGATTGGCGCATTGCTTGAAGCGCGTGGATTGACTGTAACCGCGCTCAAGCTTGATCCGTATATTAACGTTGACCCCGGAACCATGAGCCCGATTCAGCATGGTGAAGTATTTGTTACCGATGATGGGGCGGAGACCGATCTCGATCTTGGTCACTATGAGCGCTTCATCGAAGCCAAGATGTCAAAGCGAAATAACTTTACGACTGGCCAGGTGTATGAAGCGGTTATAAATAACGAGAGACGCGGGGATTATCTTGGCGGAACGGTGCAGGTCATTCCGCATGTCACCGATGAAATTAAACGGCGCGTTTTTCTTGCGGCCGAAGGCTTTGATGTTTGCTTGGTAGAGATTGGCGGTACGGTCGGTGACATTGAGAGCCTTCCGTTCTTGGAAGCAATTCGGCAGATGCGCTTCGAAGTCGGAACCGAAAACTCATTATATGTGCATGTCACCCTAGTCCCTTACATAGCGGCAGCGAATGAGTTCAAAACAAAACCAACTCAGCACTCGGTTAAAGAATTGCTTAGTTTCGGTATTATGCCGAGCATTATTATTGCCCGCTCTGAGCAACGACTTGATAGTAAGTTAAAGAAAAAAATCAGCCTGTTTTGTAACGTTGCTGAAAATTGCGTGGTGAATTCGGTCGATGTGCCTTCCATCTACGAGTTGCCACTCGTGTTGCACGAGGAGGGGCTCGATGAGCGCATTGTTCAGCTCCTCAATATATGGACCGGCACACCAAATCTTAAGCCGTGGCAAAAGATCGCAAAGACATTCCGAGAGCCTAAGAACGGCGCGGTGACGATCGCGATGGTGGGCAAGTATGTCGACTTGCAAGAGAGTTACAAGAGTTTGAGCGAAGCGCTTCATCACAGCGGTTTCACTAACGAGTGTAAGGTTCGAGTTCTTTACGTTGATAGTGAGGACATTGAGAAGGGTGGAGCTCAGGCCACCATAGAAAAGGCCAACGGCGGAGTTCCTGTAGATGCGATTCTTATTCCTGGTGGTTTCGGTGTGCGCGGCACTGAAGGAAAAATAGATACCATTCACTATGCTCGTGAAAAACAAGTGCCTTTCTTCGGCATCTGTCTCGGCCTTCAAATGGCGGTAATCGAGTTTGCGCGGCACTGCGCTGGTCTTCCGCAGGCTTCGAGCCAAGAGTTCGATGAAAAATCGTCGCACCCGGTAATTCACATGATGGAGAGCCAGCGTCGGGTTGAACGTAAGGGCGGTTCGATGCGGTTGGGGGCTTACCCTTGCACGCTTAAGAAAGGAACGATTGCGAGAAAGCTATACGGAGTGTCGGAGATTTCTGAGCGTCATCGACATCGCTATGAAGTGAATAATAAGTATCGTCCTGAGCTTGAGGCTGCTGGTCTTATATTCTGCGGAGTCTCGCCGGATGGAGAACTGGTTGAGATGATTGAGCTCAGTGATCACCCCTGGTTTCTTGCGGTGCAGTTTCACCCTGAGTTTAAATCGAGCCCCCGACATGCCCACCCCTTGTTCCAGGGGTTTATCGCTGCGGCCCTTGCTCATAGAGATGGGCGTCCAGGCACGCTTGGACACGAGGTTGGAGAAGGTGCCCTTGGGGACACCTCTAAGGAGCAGGGAGCTACCAAGGGGCAGGCATCCCTGGCAAGGAGCTCAGCTCCCAAGGGTACTGCTACGACCGAGGGCACCAGCAGCAAGGACGCCGGGGTCAACAAGGGGTCAAACAATAAGGCAAATGGTGCTAATAGTTCCACAGCGAACTCGCCACAACGTATGTTCTCCTTTGTGGCGACGAGCGAGGAGTCGACTGGCGCGGGGGTTCCCCCGAACGTTCCCGATTGAGACCTGAGACCGCTCCATAGGGAAGTCCCGAGTAGGGAACGTCCTCAGTATGAGAGCTTCTCAGGCGAAATCATTGGATGACTATGAAGGAAGTTAAAATCACTGACGCCATTAGCGTTGGCGGGCGTCAAAATAAGCTGCTCGTTATCGCTGGGCCATGCCAAATCGAATCTCTTGAACACAGTCTCATGATTGCTTGCACCTTGCGGGAGCGGTTGCAGGACCTGCCAGTTAATCTTGTATTTAAGGCTTCGTTCGATAAAGCCAATAGAACCAGTGTAGCTTCGCAGCGTGGTCCTGGTCTTGAGTCGGGATTGATGGTGCTTCAAGAGGTGCGTCGTCGTACGGGCATACCGGTTCTTACTGACGTACACACCGAGGAGCAGGCACGCGCGGCCGCGGAAGTGGTCGATGTACTGCAGACCCCGGCTTTTCTGTGTCGACAGACCGATTTCCTATCTGCGGTCGGGAAAACGGGCAAAGTAGTGAACATAAAAAAGGGTCAGTTCTTACATCCTGACGATATGCGGTTTGCTGCAGAAAAGGTTGCGGCAACCGGCAATGAACGGATTCTGCTATGCGAGCGTGGAACCTGCTTTGGTTACCGCGATCTTCTGGTCGATCCGCGCAGCATTTTGCTTCTCCAAAAAATTGGATATCCTGTGGTGCTTGATGCAACCCACGCCGTACAATCCATGGGAGGAGCTCAGGCTGGTGGCGCTTCCGGGGGGCAGAGAGAATTTGTTGCACCTCTAGCGCGCGTTGGCGCGGCGCTTGGGGTGGATGGCCTTTTCCTCGAGTGCCACGAGAACCCTGATACGGCACCTTCTGATGGTGCCAGCATGTTGCGGCTTTCAGAAGTGAGTTCGGTCATTCGCAGCGTGTGTGCGATAAGAGAGGCATTTTTCCTTTCTTCGCAGGGCTAACAGGGCTCTGCAGTAGCGAGGTGGCGTTCTTACCTTCAATAGATCAATGATGCAGCGTCATTCTCGTGGGATTTTGGGTTCAGGAGTTCTACCAACTTGAGTTTCGCCCGTATTTTTCAACTCTCTCGTAAGCAGAGCATCCTGGCGGCAGTTTTGGCGCTGGCGACCTTTTTTGGTTTTGGGATTTTGCGCGTACAAGAGCGTCAATCAGCGCCGATTGCTTTGACTCAAGAGGAGAGAAGCATTGCGAGTATTGGAGACACGGAATTGCCAGAGGGCCTTGGCGAGTCGTCGCCGTCATCAGCCTCGGTGGGGGAACCTGATAATCAGTCTCCGTTTACTCTTAAGACCTTTAGGCGCAGTGAGGTGCGTGATGGAAAAAAGGTATGGGAAATCGTTGCAGCTGAGGGAAGGTATTTTCCTGAGAAGAACGAAGCTGAAGTAGAAGCCCCAGAACTTTTTGTATTTACGGAGGATGGCGCCGAGGTTCGAGTGCTTGCGAAACGGGCGAAGTTATTTCTTGCAGGCACTGGTCTGGTGAGCGCCGTGTTGGAAGGTGATGTGCGTGTGATACGCAATGATGAACTGACCATTGAGACCGAGCGTGCGGAATACGACAAGGTGGCGGGGCGCGTGCATGCGGCAGGATTTGTGAAGCTTTCGAGCCCCTCATTTGATGTGTCAGGAGTTGGGGCCGAAGTTGAGATTGAGTCTCAGATTGTGAAGTTGCTTGCTTCGGTCGAGAGCATGGTTAAGCCGAGAGAAGCCGTAACCGCAGCAGTTGCAGATGCGGGAAAACAACCGCGAAAGGGGCGAGCGCAGCGACATAAGGCTCAGGAATAAGGCTTAACGTACTTAGGTCATTTCTTAGGATATCTTGTGACTGAGGGGTCTATTGTCGAAACCCCACCGCAGGATTCGCAGCGCGGGAAGACATTTAAGATAGATGGAAAGAGAAATGCGTATGAAAGCGACGAGAATAAGAGGTCTGCCGCAAGTCCTAGTGGTTTTGTGCAGTACCTTGCTCTTAGTTGGAGTGGCACACGCCGATACCCTGCGCGCGGGTCAGGGCGCAAAGAAGAGTTCTCCTAAGAGCGCTCAAACCTCCCCGCCTGCTTCAAGCATTGGAGGGAAGGAGAAAGCTTCACTGGGCGGTGGCCTTATGGGAGATAAGGAATTTGGGAAGCTGCCCACTTTTGTTAAATCTGACACCCTCACGTTAAAGGGCACCGAAAGGGTCTTTGCCTACCAGGGAAATGTTGAGGTGCAACAAGGGGACATGATCCTGACGGCCGCGGAGGTTGAGGGAAGCTACGATGAAAATAACAGAATCAAAAATCTGACGGCCAAAGAAAATGTCGTTATTATTAAGGGTGAAGGGATTCGAGCATCAGGGGAGCGCGCCATTTTCGACAACGAAGCTCAGATCGTCACCCTGACTGAGAATCCAGAACTGCAGCAAGATGGCAGTGTTCTTACTGCAGATGTCATCAAAGTTTTTCTGGCTGAGAACCGTAGTGCCGCTGAAGGAAACGTACGTGTGAAATTGGTTAAGTCTGACCCCGCACCTGAAACTGGCGCAGGTAAAGGTGCAGGGACTGCCTCTTTGGCGCCGTTGCTACGATAGGATCCTTTCGGCCCTGGGTGCGCCGAGCTCTCCGCGTTATTGCTCTGACACAAATTACTACCGAAACCATGCGTGGCACCGGCACCCCCGATTGGATGTAAATTGTGGGCAGTTCTGGGTCTTCGCTGCTGATGATTTAATAACGCGGGGGACGCAGAGGGCGCGGAGAAGAATGGAGATAGATTCCTTCTCGGTGTCTACCGTGACCTCTGTGTTAAAAATTCCGTCGCGAATTGCCGCCGCATGCTGTGGTAGTGCGCGAATGAGTATAAGGAAAGGCCTTAAATAAACTGCGCCAACTAAACACATTGCTGCCCAAAGGTAATCGAGCTTGGGCGCCTCTCGCATATAGAACATAGAGAAGGGCACAAACACGGCGAGTCAAATTACTTCTTGCATGACTTTGAGTTGTGCGAGGTTTAATTGGGTGTACCCAATTCTATTGGCTGGCACTTCGAAAATAGGTATTCAAATAG
Source organism: Bdellovibrionota bacterium (assembly GCA_041739995.1). GTDB lineage: Bacteria > Bdellovibrionota_C > UBA2361 > UBA2361 > JBGSMV01 > JBGSMV01. The sequence continues at coordinate 95,337 of JBGSMV010000031.1, read as the reverse complement.
TGCAATACCCCAGCTTATGAAGACGGCAAGAAGCTACGGCGCGGTGGATAAATTCTTTAGGTGTGCATACCACGCAAAAGTCATGAATACGTTTGAACACACGAGCAGCAGAATAGTCTGAGTAATTACCGACACGAGACCTCCCTTTCAAAAAAAGCAGCCTCTTCAGCGCCGCTACTATTCTTCTTGCCCGAGTATCTAAGAGCGGGCGCGACCCTGGTATTCATAAATTCAACCGCCTACACCGGATCACGGATACTCGTTGACAATTTAGCCGGAGGACACCGCCCGTCCTTGCACGATCTTGTGAGTCTGTGTGTGGCTTCAGTGTGATTGCCTTCCCGATCGATTTCCGCTCAACCAAGAGTAATGGGGGACTGAAGTCGGACCGCTCAGCCCAATTCCGAAGACCCATTCGGACGTTCGCATCCCCCCCCATCCGTGAATTCTCCTAGATAACCTATTGAGACGGCACCGTTTCATCGCTCACTCGCCAGAGCAGCGCGTCGATGAGGCGCCTCCCCTTCAGCCGAGTAGAGCCCCTCACGCGAATCGTTTACCCATAACTTTAGTCAGTAGTTCGACGATTCGCGGAGCTTCGCTTTAAAACGAGCGTCTTGTCGGTGGTGAGAACGCAGTAAAGACGTGGTTGCGTCGAAAGCGTGCTCGCAGTTGGTGGTGACAAACTGGGTAGGTTGTATGGCGAATACCGCTGTAGTCGATCTTCGGTCGGCCAAGGATATTGGAGTTCCTCCGTCTGCTGAACTTTCGGTTCGTCAGCCAGAAGGGGTTTCCCTTGATGTGCTTCGGGCTGCGGGAGGTAAAGACGGAATACTGGACCTTCTCAATATCGACCCCTCCAAGCGAACACTACTACAGAACGCCATCCTTTGCGGTCATCCAAGTATAACTGAGGCGCGAGAAGCAGGATTTATCTCAGATGTTGATGAAAATGGGATTCGAAAGGCTGAGCAGTCTCTGCAGCGCCTGGGGACTTTGATCGACAATCTGAGCAGACAACTAGAGAATGCAGGTGCAACCAACGTCGTTAAGAAACTAACGAATGAGACCTACCACGGAGAGCTAATAGTAACCCTGCTGGCGCTTAGCGACAGTGGTTTGAGTCCAGAGAAGGCTATGCAGTATTGCCTGCAGGCGCCGCAAAAGAATCTCGCGGAACTGATGAATCTTGGGTCCATAGCGGTGCGGGAGCAGGCCGGGGAAGTCTTCTCTGAGGATGGTCTTGGCCTTAAGAATGGTATTGATAGAATAAACAGCGCCAAAGTTCCGGTAGAAAAGCGGATGGCGGGGAGCGCGACGAATGCGCCTCACACTCCTCCAAAAACAAGACTCCTTGATCAAGACCTCATCGATGCGGTGAGAACCGCGGCCGAACATGAAAGCACTTCAATCGCTGAGACGAGTACGCGGAATCGAGGCGTAAAGGCGTTGCTTTCATTGCTTGGTGATCCATCGTTCCGCGCAAAATTCTCCAATAATGACCTGATTACATTTCTCAAAAGCGATACCCGAAGCATCAACTATTTGGCCGGGCTTGATGCCTTACACCACTCGGGATGCAAGGGCTGTGTTTCCACGTTCGGCGCTGCTCTTCGCACGGCTCGTGAAGCACTTGGTTCCGGTAAGCATCGAGAGTCTGGAGCTTTGATGGGGCACTTCAGAGAAGTGAGCACCGCAATGGCGTTGCAACAAGACGGCTATACCATTGAAGAACTATCTGCCCACGTGAGTGATCCCGCGGCCGCTAAACCCGCTGGAAAGGTTACTCGCGATCTTAACTTCCCCATTAGTAGGCCAGAGATCGACATTGTGGCTTCGAAGGGCGGTAAGCGTTTCTTCGTCGAAGTGAAGAACTCGGAAGATGCGTTTTTCAAGGGTAAATCTGGACCCCACGAAGCCTCCCAACTCTCTGACCAAATGTATCTTGCTCAGGCGCATGGACGAGAGCTCTTGGTGGTGATTTGCGAAGGGACCCACAGTACACGCCCCGCTGAGGTGGCGGCGTATGTGGCTGATGCAGTGGAGAAGCTGACTCGTCCGCAGGTGGTACGATACAGTTCTATGGCGGGGCAAACGCCAAGTTCACCGATCTTCAAGTACACGAATCAGTTTCTGCGACGGGATTAACCGAAATCTAGAGATACGCAACAATGTTCGAAACTAAATGCTCGTGCGGCGTTCGATCGCTGGAGATTGTAGTGCAGCCAGTTCAGGTTGAGGAGATGCACCGGGGAACTTCGTAAGAGCTTCACCAATAGCATCGACGATACCGCCTAGAGTCTTCGTAATATCTGAGTCGATTCTCGCCATCGCAGGACTTTCCAGAGCCTGCTTAAGCTGCGTGACGCCATGCATAGCGAGGGGATGATCAAGCGGTCTGGTATCCAAGACAACGCAAAGCTTGTCTGCGCTAATGCTGAACTGGAGAGCATCGCGACCATCTGCCTGATCTTTCGCTTCCATAAGAAGTCGCGCAAGCCCAGCGAGTCGCATCTCGGGAGTGGCAGAGAGTTCAGTGGAGCCGGATGTTGAAGAATGAATCGCAGTTTTCATAGAAAGCTGTACTTGGGCGAAAGTCGCTCAACTCAAATAACTAACCACCGATATTATTATAGGGAACTTCCGGCAATAGAATTACGGGGAACGGCACCAAGAAACCGGTCCACGTTTATAAAGAAGGTTGGAAAGCTAATCAAATTTATCATTCAGAGTACGCTCTATTCGAAGGCTGTCATAAGGCCCCATGATAACTATCTGATCTTATCCAGATTTTTCCCATCACTAAAGGCCAATTTTCCAGAGATTCGTCACTTAAGAACCGCATGGATGATACAGTAGCGGAGCACTTGCTCTGTTTGCTTACTCGAATAGGTCAGCATCAGAGTAGAAATGTCGATCGGTTGCCTTGGTTCTTTCGAGAATTTTTGAGGCATCTGAGAGTGCAGGGCCAATCAACGTGAAGTCGAGGAGCACGCGAATGCGGTTTCTGCGAATGCGACGAGAGGACTTTCTCCCCATTTTGGTGGGAGTGGTTACTCTTCTCGCTTTTGGAAGCCTCTTTTGCACCGCGGTGACCAACGATCTCGGATCCCTTTCCGACCCCTGGATGATCGGAACATTTGTTCTCGCAGTCCTCTTCGCCGCATTCATTCCACTGTTTATCCGAACACATCTGAGGCGACTTCTCGATGATCGTACACGCGGGATTCGAGCAGATAATTATCGACTCGAACGTCAGCGTGCAGCAATTCTTCGTATCGCGAACAGCAGCAGCATGTTCGGAAAGGATTTGCAGGGCGCGCTTCGAGAACTCACCGAAATCGCCGCAATGACCCTCGGAGTAGAGCGCGTGAGCGTGTGGCAACTGCATGCTGACGGCTCTGTAATCGAGTGTCAGTGTGAGTTTGAAAAATCGACCTGCCACTTTTCCTCTGGGCAGACGATTGTGCGCGCAGAGTTTCCCACCTACTTCGAGGCGATTAGGCATAGCCGAATTTTGGTGGCCGATGATGTGTCACGCAACCCATACACCAGTGACTTTAAGTATCTGCAAGAGGCCGGGGTGACCTCGATGCTGGACGCACCCATTTACGTGAATGGGGCACTGTTTGGAATCGTGTGCCACGAACATGTAGGCCCACGGCGTCGCTGGACTCTCGATGAGCAGAACTTTGCATGTTCAGTTGCCGACATGGTCGCCATGGCCTGCGAAGTAAATGAACGTAGAAAAATAGAGAACGAGCTGCGCCGCAAATCCCAAGCTATCGACGCTTCACTTGAGGGAATTGCCATCATTGAGCGAGATGAGACCTTTAGTTTTGTAAATCCAGCGCTTGCTCGATTGTTCGGTTATGCAAGGCCCGAGGAATTAATCGGACAGAACTGGCGGGTGTTGTATTCTAGCCAAGAGCTTCGAAACCTCGAACGTCATGTGCGAGTAAGCTTTTTGCGAGAGGGAAACCTGCAGTGTGAGGCGCTTGGGCTCAGACAGGATCGCTCAATGTTTTCTCAGGAGCTGTCGCTTACCGCACTTGGTGATGGCAGTTTGGTATGTATTGTGCGCGACATCACACAGCGAAAGGAAGCCGAGCGACAGCTGGTGGGCAGCAGAAAGTTTTTACGCAAGGTGATCGACACAGATCCAAACCTTATTTTCGTCAAAGACTCGGAAGGCCATTTTGCTTTAGTGAACCAGGCAGTGGCGGACGTATATGGCACGACTGTAGAGGATCTAATTGGGAAGAAAGACTCGGATTTTAATTCCGATCCTGCCCAGGTCGAAGGGTACCGACGGGATGACCTGGCAGTGATCGACTCAGGAAGAAAAATCACGATTCAAGAGGAGGTAGTTACTGATAAATCAGGCCGAGAGCGGATTCTTCACACCGTGAAACTCCCGCTAGAGATTCCGGGGAAAAATGGTGTCCACGTTCTCGGAGTGGCAACCGACATTACGCAGCAGCGCATGCTGCATGACCAGCTTGTTCAGGCCCAGAAGATGGAGGCCTTGGGGCAACTCGCGGGCGGCATCGCCCACGATTTTAATAACCTCATGACGGGAGTTCTGGGCTATACGACTTTGATAAAACTTGATTCGAGTGACCGCCCCGAAGTCTATCGAAGCGCAGAAGTGATCGAACAGGCGGCAACGCGCGCGGCGGAGCTCACCCAGAAGCTCTTAGGTTTTGCGCGGAAAGGAAAGCACCAGAATGCGCCGGTGAATATCCACCATTCGATTGACGAAACACTCTCAATTATCCGGCGAACGATTGCGCCTTCCATTGCGTTGGAAACAGATTTCGGCGCAACCGAGTGCCATGTGCTTGGCGATCCTGTTCAGCTACAGCAAATCATTCTTAATCTTGCGATAAATGCGCGAGATGCGATGAGTCCTATTTCAGGTGGAACGGAGGGAGGAAAGCTATCCATTCGAACGAGCAATATAGAGGCGTCGGAGGTTAATGGAGACGCTCGTATGTTTTTTAAGCTTGAGGTGACTGACACTGGTTGCGGGGTCCCCGACAGTATTCGAGAGCGAATTTTTGAACCATTTTTTAGTACTAAGGACGAGAGCCAAGGCTCTGGTCTCGGCCTCGCGATGGTGTATGGAATTGTGTGCAACCATGGTGGCTCAATTTTTCTCCAGAGTAGTGAAGGACAGGGAGCCTCATTTGTAATCCTACTTCCGATCACCACGGTGTCGCTGGGGCAAAGGGTGGAGGCAAGTATTCAGCTCCCCGCACGGGGGAAAGGGACTATTCTGGTGGTTGATGATCACGATGTGGTACGAAGTGCCACCTCAGAGATGCTGCAATCTTTGGGATACGTGGTGTTCACCGCCTCAGACGGTGTGGAAGCAATCGAAGTTTTTACTGAGCATGTTTCGAAAATCGATCTGGTACTGCTTGATGTGGTTATGCCTCGCATGGGGGCTTCAGAGTGTCTCGCAGAACTGCGCAAATTGAACAACGCAGTTCGCGTAATTATATCTACCGGATATGTTTCTAGTGCTACGCTGAGTCAGCTACTTGAGACAGACGGCGTAGTAGGATTTGTGTCAAAACCGTTCCAGTTAACTCGCCTTTCTGCGCTGATCGCTGAGGCGCTTTCAGGAACTCCTCGCGAAGTGATGACTACGCCGCCTACGCGCATTCGTCTTAGCTCAGCGAGTGAAAAGCAGGCGCATTAGTCGAAGGCTGCAGCTGACCTGTCTGCATTGATGGAACCATTATTGTGGATCCTGCGGGTCGGTCTCGGCGTGTGTTCGAGAAGCGATTCAATTCTTCTGTGGCCTCTATCACTTCGGAATGATGTCTTCAAACCTCGAATCCCGTGCATGCTCTTGAAATCGGCCCCTCAAGATCGCTCTTGGCTCCACGGTTATGCGCTAAAGCTCGCTTCATCTTTACCCCGAGACGTTGTTTCTGCGAGTTCTCTGGAAATTCACTCTTCCTCCGAAAACGATGGGTCCAAATCGGTCGAGGTACTCATCTCGACAATTCGCGAGCGAAGATAGCGGGCTAAAGGCACATGGATGCCTCTGGCTTGGTCATTCTCGCTCGTCCATAGGGATGTCAAAGCGCGAAAGGAAGTGTCTGCAAACTAGGAGAAGGAACAATGAAGACGTGGATAGTACTTGGAATCATGGCGGTTCTTGGCCTTGTGTCTAGCGGCAACGCTCAAGTGTGCTCAGTGGGGCACACTCGAAGTCAGCGCCCGCTCGTGCTCGAACAGCAATCGTATGCCAATCAAATTCTCACACGGATGAGTGAGCTCGCTACGCTTTCAGCTTCTGGTGTGTACAGCCAGACCCAGCGGATGGCTTTGAATAACGAGTTCCACGCTTGGAAGTCCGAAATGGACCGGTTTGGTGCCGAGCCGCGTTTGCATGCGACATCTCGCACTCGGGATTTTCTCGACGACGTGGTCGACGCCGACTTTTTGGGTCTAGCGTCAGCTACTATTCTTGGCTCCACCATTGAAGAGTCTCAGCGGCTCTCGAGAGAGGCGCTTGATGCGGTGAATATCGCCTTGAGTCAACTCTCTGTGTGTTTGGCTGGATCTTGGGATCGTCTGGAGATTGTGGGCGAACCAAACGGCGGAGACTGCGCAGGAGGATATGACCGACGTGATAGGGTCACGGTCTTGGTGCACATGTTACGCGCGGTGGCTAAGATTCGAGCCTTGGCTGACATTGCGAGAGACTCTGCATTTGGGGTTTATGGTGTCACTCAGCGAACAGTGCGACAGTTCGAGCTCGAGTATACGAGGGAGGAGGTTGAGATACTGGGGGAATCTTTTGTTCCTCGTGTATCGCGGCGAACTCGACATTTTTTGAGGACCGTCATTGACCCGATATTTTTGAATACTCTAGAGGCGCGGGTTGATGGAGAGAATGTCTATAAGTCTCAGCAACATGCACTAGCAGCTCTCGCATCGTTTAAGGACGCGCGTCGCACAGGGCTTTTCTGTTTGGTGTCTGGATCTTAAGCACCTGAAAGTTCCCGCGCTGGGTCCGCGCATTTCGCTGACCCAGCGCGGGGCGTCTCGTCTGACTTCCCCGAAATCCCAGTAACTGCGTCATTAACCTGTCACCGGCACGTATTTACCCCATTCGCTCTGGCATCGGTCCTCCCGCGCGTTACCTCATCGCCCCCGTGGTATACAAACTGATTCGGGGCTTGAGACCATAAACTTTTCATTCAGTGCAATTCATACGAGTATGCTTCGATAATTTCTCAGAGTGTCAACGCTTGAGGAGTGAGCGTGCAAGGAAATGAACAGCAGATGAGACGTCCTAAAGTGGCCTTCTTTGATATTGATGGCACCATCGTTGGACGGAGCGGAAAAGTTTCCCCTCTCGTTCGGAAATCAATCAAAGCGCTTGAAGTGCAGGGAGTAGCGATAGCGCTGGCCACTGGCCGTCCTTGGTTTGGGGCGCGCGAAATTATCGCGGCTCTGGAAGTGAAAAGACCTTCGATGTTTTGCTCAGGTGCTGTTGTTGTTGATCCCGCATCTGGGACAACGTTGCGGGCTTCGTCCCTAAGTTCGACAATAGGACAGCAAGTTACAGAGTTTTGCCGTAGCGAGAAGTTGTACTTTGAGTGGTATTCTTCTGGCGCCTACTATAGCGAAGTGCTTAATGACCTTTCGACCATACATAGTGAATATTTAGGCATTTTGCCTCAGTGTAATCCCTTTGTGGTCAATGCAAATCTGCCAGACATCGTGAAGATGGTCATTGTCTGTAGGGATGAAGAGCAAGAGTCCAGTGCAAGGCAATTTCTTGGGAAAATTCCTGAGGTAAACGTTGGAGTAGGAGCTGGTGCCGCTCATCCGGGCATTCGCTTCGTCAATATCACTAGCGTGAAAGCGCGCCGAGAAGACGTCTTTGAATACTTTCTTGACCTTTATAAGGTCAGCCCAGAAGAGGTTATTGCCTTTGGAGACTCTGAGGCAGACCTGCCGTTCCTTGAAAGAGCTGGTTGGGGAGTAGCCCCGGACAATGCTGCAGCAGCAGTGAAGTCGCGTGTGCGGCATGTCTGCGCGTCGGTTGAAGAAGACGGCGTAGCAGTGGCAATCGAGGCAATCCTTCGAGGGGCTCGCTGGGACGGGCAAAACATGCCAACTTAGGCTGCACCGGAGGGCTCCCCATTAGGAGGGGGCTTGGCTACATTTATAAGCGGCTAGCGGCATATCTTTTCCGATGTGTCGCGAAAATTTTTTCTTCGCACCTGATATGAATACCCTTGCTACGTTAGAAGTTACGAAGTCCTACGGCGGTAGGCTGGTGGTGGACCATGTGTCTATTTCTGTGAATGCCGGTGAAGTGGTCGGTCTTCTTGGGCCGAATGGTGCGGGGAAGACCACTACATTCTACATGTGCGTCGGGTTGGTCGGGGCTGACACTGGTGCGGTGGTGTTAAACGGTCAGGTGATCACCCGAGAGCCAATGTACATGCGCGCTCGAATGGGTATCGGGTACTTACCGCAGGAGCCATCAGTCTTTCGCAAGCTATCGGTCGAAGAGAACGTGTTGGCTATCTTAGAAACTATTCCCGAACTCGATCGGAAGACTAGAAATGAGCGTTTAGAGAGTCTGCTCGCTGAGCTTGGCCTTTCAGCTTTGCGTAAAAACGTGGCGAGTGCCTTGTCTGGCGGTGAGCGTCGACGTGTTGAAATTACCAGGGCACTTGCTCGTTCCCCGAAATTTATTCTGCTTGATGAGCCTTTCGCGGGGATTGACCCCCTCGCGATCCAGGATATCCAACACATCATCGAGCGTTTGAAGGACAAAGGTATTGGTGTGCTTATTACCGATCACAATGTTCGAGAGACTCTCGGGATCTGCGACCGCGCCTACATTCTGATCGATGGGAAAGTACTTGAGGAGGGAGCTCCTGACGTCATCGCTTCAAGCGAGAAGGCACGCCGATACTATCTCGGTGATTCATTCAATCTTTAGTGGAAGCACTCGTCTTTGGGGTGCTGGCCAAGTAGCCTCGCCTGATTTCAGCGGAAAGCTTCCCCCCGTCATTACGTCTCTGACCTACCCAGCAGGTCACCCTTGAGGCCTCCTCCGTTGGGCAACAAGGTGGGCATCCTTGAGCCTAACTAGCCGATATTACTAGTAGTTCAGCGCTGCGCACAATTTTTGCAACCAGAAGGGCCTAAAAGTACGTCCAAACCTCTAGGGCATCCATACACCTTGCCGATGAGAGGCTTGAGAGTTCTCGACGGAAATGGGGCGCAGTGGATTGCACGGAACGAACACGGAAGTCGAAACACGGTTGCGAAGCAACATAGAGGCGGTAACAGCGGACATGGCACTCGAAGCGAAACTCTTACAAAAGCTCGGTCAGAATCTGCTGATGACTCCACAGTTGCAGCAGGCCATCAAGCTCTTGCAGCTTGGTCGCATGGAGTATTTAGAGGCGATAGAGAAGGAGCTGCTCGAGAATCCATTGCTCGAGGAGGTTCGAGAAGAGGGCGATGCTTCCGCGAGATCTCTCGGAGAGAGCGCAGAACACACGTCTTCAGAGGAATTCTCACACGCCCAAGATTCATCGGCCAACGGAAGCGCGGAAGTATCTGAAGGGCCCAGTGGGGAGCCATCGGTCGTAACAGGAGATGAACCCGGAGTAGACTGGGAGAATTACCTTGATTCATTTACGGATTCCCGAGGTGCGGCGACGCCCAAGGGACTATTCGATTTTGATGAGCGACCTGGCCTTGAGGCTACGGTCAGCAAATCAGAAACACTCGCCGAGCACCTGGTAGGACAACTTCGAATGGCCGGCTTGAACCCCGAAGAGGAGCAGATAGCGCTTCATCTCATAGGGAACCTCGATCGGCGTGGTTACTTAATGGAGCCGCTCGAAGGAATCGCCGAGACTTGCGAGATCTCGATGGCTAAGGCCGAAGAGGTTCTCGAGTTTGTACAATCCCTCGATCCTCCAGGGGTAGGTGCTCGAGACCTTAAAGAATGCCTAAATATTCAGTTAGAGCAAATTGGACTTGGTGACGGACTTGCCGCACGCATTATCGGTGTACACATCGACAAGCTCGAGAAGCGTCGCTACGACTTGATTGCGAAGGCTGAATCGGTTGATTTGGAGCTGGTAACCCAAGCAGTAAGTGTAATTCGCACACTTGAGCCTCGACCTGGTCGATCCTATGCAGATGACTCTACTCGCTACGCCGTACCTGATGTGTATGTGTACAAAGTTGGTGGAGAATACGTAATTTCTCTCAATGATGACGGACTTCCAAAGTTACGGGTCAGCCCCTATTATCTCAAGCTCCTCAAGAGTGAAGAGTCGGCGGATGTTCCAAACAAATCCTATTTAAATGAGAGATTGAAGGCGGCGTCATGGCTCATTCGAAGTATTCATCAGCGGCAGCAGACAATTTATAGAGTTGCCGAGAGCATCGTGAAATTTCAGAAAGAGTTTCTGGAGTTTGGTATCTCACGGCTGAAGCCGCTCGTGCTTAAGGATGTTGCCGACGATATTGGCATGCACGAGTCGACAGTGAGTCGTGTGACGACCGACAAGTATATCCATACTCCGCAAGGAGTTTTCGAGCTCAAATTTTTCTTTACTACGGGGATTAAAGGCGCCGATGGCGACGTGTCCTCCTCAAGCGTCAAAGAGCGCATTCGGGAACTTATCTCCGGGGAGTCGATAGACAGTCCACTGAGCGATCAACAGTTGGTGGACATTCTACGAAGTGAGCAAATCACCATTGCGAGACGTACGGTAGCCAAGTACCGCGAGAACCTCGGTCTTGAGTCCTCCTCCCAGCGAAAACGGCCATTCTAGGAGTCTGTGACGCAGGCACAGACGACGACGTCCCGCCGACTTATCTTTCGTAGCCTGAGCGAAGGGGGAAGCCTCCTCGAACCAAATGGCAGCACAGGCACATGTGAGCGAAGGCGGATCCTCATAAACAGGGCTGTGTATCAGACTCCTAAGGCCGGCTCCGAGGGTTCGCCACTTTTCATCGCACAACCACGTTTTTTTAGACCGTTTGTTGAGGTTGGGTACGGCCGAAATGATTCTACGCACGTCGGTTGCTCTTCAAAATTTCTTTTGCATGCGATAGAGTGAGCGAGTGCTCTCGTCGCGAGCAAATAGGAAGTCTGTTCTTGGAAGCAGTTTAGTATTTTTGAACCTGACTAGAGGAAAGCTATGTCGAATACTGATCGCATTGTTCATGTAAATCTAACCTTTCGTAATACCGAGGCTACAGAAGCGCTAAAGACCTATGCGACCGAAAAGGTTTCTCATTGCGTGCAGAAGTTTGTCCATCAAGATATTGAAGCGCATGTGGTACTGCTGGTCGAAAAAAACAGGCAGATTGCAGAGGTTACTTTTAATGCCGACGGCGTTACGTTCAATGGCAAGGAGGAGCGCGCAGATTTGTATTCAGCCATTGATGCCCTTGTTGACACCATGTCTCATCAGTTAAGGCGCCACAAAGAAAAACTTACCTCTAAGCATTGACCCAGCAGTGGTTGTAGAACCGTGGTGGGAGAACCGTGGTGGGAGAAAAATCGGCACCAATGCCCCTACAGACAGCTGGCCCAGGCAGTGTGGCAGTCGAGCGACCTTGCTCGATAGTACTTGTGGTGGGCTTGTCTGGGGCAGGCAAGTCTGCGGCGATGGATACCCTGTCCGACCTCGGCTTTGTCAGCGTCGAGCATCTACCAGTCCCCCTCTTTAAAAATTTTCTTGAGTTTCTTACTCGTTCATCGAAGCCGGTACAGAAAGCAGCGCTATCAATGGATCTCGATACGGTGCTTAAGCAAGAGCAGCTGCTTTCTTTATTGGTAAGCATGCGGGGAGAGGCGCGCGCACTTGAAGGTTTATCTTTGGCGGTCCTATTCTTGGATGCGAAAGTAGAAACCATAATTCGGCGTTACGGACAGACGCGCAGGCCTCATCCAGGCTTTGATCCCGATCGCGATAAGACCATTGAGGAAACAATTTGCAGAGAGCGAGACCGGCTCTTTCCATTGCGTGAGGTAGCCGATCGGGTCATCGATACAAGCGAGCTCAATGTGCATCAGCTCCGATCCGAGGTGAGAGATTTCGCAGCTTCCTGTCATGAGGGGCCGACAAAGCCCATGCGGGTCACGTTTCTGAGCTTCGGATTCAAGCATGGAGTTCCTATCGATTGTGACCTGCTTGCTGATGTGCGCTTTCTTCCTAATCCCTACTTTGTTGATTTGCTTCGAGATTTTTCGGGGCTCGATACTCCTGTAGCTGAGTTTGTGTTCGAGTCTGGTGTTGCCACTGATTTTGCTGGGCGTTACATGGACTTACTCGGTTTTCTGCTGCCAAAGTTTGTTGAGAGTGGCAAGTCGTACGTAACAATAGGCGTAGGCTGCACCGGGGGGAGACACCGCTCTGTAGCACTCTGCGAATGGATGGCTAAGCAACTTGCAGAGCGCCTGCCTTCGGCTCAGTTCGTCATCGGGGCGAAGCATAGAGATATCCATGCTCCGTCTCAGTAGGGCGCTTTGGCTTGAGGTTTCGAAGCGAATAAAGCTGTCTTCTTTGTCACAAATTGCCTGTGCTTGAGGACTCCCGCTCGGTTGGGTTTCAAGCAATCAGGGGGCTTTATGGCGCTTCTAGCACCTTTCCCTTGACGGGTGCTCACTCTCACCGATATAGAAGTTCAAATTTATTCTTCCGCGGAGTACCTGCGTGCCAGCAAAAAACTTCCTTTTTACCTCAGAATCAGTAGCAGAAGGGCATCCCGATAAGGTCGCCGATCAAATCAGCGATGCCATCCTTGATGCCTACCTTGCGCAAGACCCACTTAGTCGAGTGGCTTGTGAAACGTTGGTGAAGAGCGACAATGTGGTTGTTGCTGGTGAGGTGACGTCCAGAGGCACGGTTAACTTCGATGAACTGGTGCGACAAGTTTTGCGCGACATCGGGTATGACGATCCATCGATAGGCTTTGAAGCGTCATCGGTAAAACTTATCACATTGCTTACCAGACAATCTCCCGATATCAGCATGGGGGTTGATTCCAGTGCGGAGAAGAACAAGGAGCAGGGCGCGGGCGATCAGGGCCTTATGTTCGGATTTGCCTGTGACGAGACTCCAGAATGCATGCCGCTTCCCGTATCAGTCGCGCACCAGCTTTTAATGAGGCTTGGGGATCTGCGACGCGGTGGCCAGGCGAAGTTTCTCAAACCCGATGCCAAGTCACAGGTCACGGTCGAATATCGTGATGGCAAGCCCGCTCGTATTCATACCGTGGTTCTTTCAACGCAACATTCTGACGACACGGATCTCAAAGACCTGGAGCGGTTTGTTATTGAGAAGGTGATTCGACCGGTGGTGCCGGATCGTTTCCTCGACAAAGAGACTAAATTCTTTATCAATCCCACTGGTCGCTTTGTCATTGGTGGACCTGTTGGAGATGCGGGACTCACGGGTAGAAAGATTATTGTCGATACCTACGGTGGATACGGGCGCCACGGTGGTGGTGCTTTCTCAGGCAAAGATCCATCAAAGGTAGATCGTTCGGCTGCCTATGCGGCTCGACATATTGCCAAGAATATTGTTGCTGCGGGGTTAGCAACAAAGTGTGAAGTTCAAGTTGCGTATGCGATTGGCGTAGCCCGTCCAGTCGCGGTCTATGTCGATACGTTTGGAACTGGGAAATCTCCTGACGAACGGATCGCCAAGGCAGTGACAGAAATTTTCGACCTCAGGCCGCATGGGATTATTGAAGCGCTCTCGTTGTTGAGACCAATCTACCGAGAGACTACTAACTACGGCCATTTTGGACGAACCCCTACTGCCAGTGGGGCCTTTTCTTGGGAGCGGACGGATAAGGGAGAACAGCTTAAGGCTGCTTGTCGGTAGCGACTATTCGCTAAGAAACCGTTGAAGGACTTCGCTAAGAACTTTTCGATCTATTGGTTTGGGCACGTAGTCATCCATACCCGCCTCAAGGCAACGTTCCTTATCGCCTGCCATGGCGTTGGCCGTCATCGCGACAATGGGGATGTGTTTCCCGGATAGCTCCTCTTGTCTTCTAATTTCCTGTGTGGCGCAGTAACCGTCCATCACGGGCATTTGGCAGTCCATGAAGATCATCGCAAAGCGTTCAGGGCTTTGCTTGAGGGCATCGAGCGCTTGCTGCCCGTCATTGGCCACAACCACCCTACAGCCTGATTTTTCAAGAATTTTGCAGGCTAGTTTTCGATTTATGGGATTATCCTCAACGAGTAGAACGCAGGGAGCGGCGTTGTTGTTCGTGGAAGCTGGTAGGGCATCTCTCGCGTTTAGTGCGGGCACTGATCGAGCGGTGCTAAGCGGTAGCTCGTGACCAATTTGCAGTTTCACTGAAAAGTCAAAGCGGGACCCAACGCCCTCGCGGCTATGGACGTTCAGTTGTCCTCCCATAAGCGCGACTAGCTTTCGCGAGATGGTGAGGCCAAGACCTGTGCCACCAAATTTGCGCGTGGTTCCTGATTCAGCTTGGGTAAAGGGGTCAAAAATTTTCTCCAACTTGTCCTCGGAGATTCCTACGCCCGTGTCGGAGACAGAGAAGTGTAGTTCGATGCACTCACTGCCAAGGGACTTTGGCGTAATAGTGACGACGACCGCACCTTCATCTGCAGAGAATTTGATGGCATTTCCGATCAGATTAACGAGCACTTGGCGAAGGCGCACATCATCTCCGACCAATAGCGCGGGGATATCGGAATGGAGACTTGAGACAAGAGTTATATTGCGTTCCCTTGCTCGTAGTTCAAGCAGTGAAAACGTGCTTTTCAGGAACTGGTGCACATCGAAGGTGATCGGACTGAGCTCAATCTTCCCGGACTCCACTTTCGAAAGATCGAGAATGTCATTGATAATTGAAAGTAGAGACTTTGCTGAGTAGTCGAGCGACTCCAGGAGATCATGTTGTTCTGCGGTCAGGTTGGTTTCAAGCAAGAGCCCTGCCATCCCGATTATGCCGTTCATTGGAGTTCGAATTTCATGGCTCATGTTTGCGAGAAACTGACTTTTTACCCGACTCGCCTCAAGGGCCGTATCGTTCGCCTGCTTAAGGGTTTCAGCATGCCACCGCAAAGAGTCTTCCGACTCCTTGCGACTCGTGATGTCCTGGAGTACGCCAGAGAGTCGAACACATTTTTCGTTTACTAGAATAGGTCTCCCTACGGCTCTGACCCAGATATGACGGGACTTTGCCGTTATAAAGGGAAGTTCAAGGTCCCAGCCGATACCATGTTCCTTGGCGCGTGCGATGGCATTGGTAATCTGAACTTGAGCCTCTGGAGCAAAGAAATTGATCGCTTCAGTCAGACCTGGTGGTACTGGACCCTCAAGTTCATGAATACGAAAAACTTGTTTCGACCATCGAATTTTGTTTGTCTCAAGATCAAGCTCCCAGCCGCCAACCCCAGCGAGAGATGAGGTCCGTTCAAGTAGATCCTTGGTGTCCTCGAGCTCCTGTCGACGTTTGACTTGATCGGTAACATCCAAATGAATTCCTAGCATGCGTCGAGGGGTGCCATCGGGATCACGCTCCATAATCCGCCCGTGGGCCAGAATCCATCGCCATTCACCGTTGTGATGCCTTAGACGATGGGTACATTCGTATACCGCCGATTCTTGAAGAACGTGCATTTCAATTGCTGCCCGCGCTTTGAGTAGGTCGTCCAGATGAACTCGTGTGCCCCAGGTTTCAAGTGTACGGGGGAGCTCAGCTACTTGCTCTCCTATCATGGACGCCCAGCCTGCATCATAAATCACCTCATCAGTGATGAGATTCCAGTCCCAGAGCCCGAGGCCACTTCCTTTCAATGCAAGTTGAAGACGCTCTCGCTCCACCGAAGGTTCCTCGGTAATGTCGCGAGCTATTCGCTCTGCGCGTGACCGAGTCCCCTGAAGAACTACAATGATACCGCTTAGAAGTATGCCGATGGTGCCTCCGAGGAGCATGACGAGAGTTATAGAAGTCTGCTGGCGACTATTTCCAAACTTGGGGGTGCTGGTAGTGGTGACAAGGTATTCACGTCCACCAAAGGAGAACGGTTCGGATTGGGAATACTCGGCCCCGCCCATTTCAGTAGAGCGTTTTCCCCTTAGTGCTTCTGGCTTGTTAGTGAACATCAATGCTTGCGCGGATGCGCTACCGCGGTCCTTGAGTTCAAAGAAGACCCGTTCTTCGGTAACTGCTTGGAAGTTTTCAAAGACCTTTTCTAGAATTATGGGTGAGAAGACCCAACCCTGAAGTGCAAGGTGACGATGCACTTCGGTTTCGGTGGCCATTTGCTTGTGAAAAATCGGCGTTACAATCAGTACGCCAAGTCTTTTCTGGGTATCGTGTGGAAGCTGGAAGGGTTCCGAGACGGCCGCTTCTCCTGTCGTCATTGAGCGAGTGAGCGTCGCGTTTAGGTCGGGGTAGTCGGTCAGATCGAGGCCAAGAAGCTCATCGTTGTGCTCCACCGGTTCGGCAAAGGTCACCACTCTGAGTTCAGGAGAAGAGCTCGATGACACGACGGAAAAGCCGGGGGCTCCATCGGCTTGAGTATTGGTGATAAACTCTGAGATGTTTTCTCGGGAAACTCTGGTGATGAATCCGAGCCCAGTGCTGCCAGGGAACTCTGTAGCGAGGGTCCGAGAGAGCGTGTAGGCCCTGAACTCATGTCGTTCCACGGACTGACTTGCGGCGAAGACTCCTGACACTCCTCCAAGGCCATATACGTAGACTTGCAGCCTGCGTCTTGCTTCCCGTACCTGTCTTGTCGAGAGAAATTCGAAAGTTGCTCGGTGCCTATCGAGCTCAATGTGCGTAATGTGGCGCGCGTAAACACCGCTTCCAAGGAGCGCCCCTATCAAAACAAGGGCGGGTAGCCAAAGTTGTCGAATCATGCGAATCACGTGCGTCCTGAGCTCCTTCAACTTACGTAATTCCCCACCTAGTTGAAGGCTAGGGGACTCTCGTAGGTAATCGGATCGTCGGCGATTGTACTGAAGCTCAAAGGAGATCACCTGAGCGCGCGCATAACGACTTGAATCCATTTATGAAAAGGATCAGTAGATATGGGTGCCTAGCGGAGAGTCGCTTTGTAACAGTCGAGACGATAGCATCGTAAACATGCGAGAGATTTTAGAGCCTGATAGGGAGGACAGGATGTCCGACCGCGGACTGGAGCAAAGCGAAAGTACGCGAAGCGACGCGGATTCCGCGCCGCTCGTCGTGCGAAAAGAGCTTGGAGCGAGTGAAAATGTGCCAAGGAGGGCACTTTTTCACCAGCCTGCTAGTGGAAGGCGTAGAATTACTGATCGGCGTTGGGTTAATCCCTACGTGCATAAGCTTGGGAAAGTCTCAAGCTCCGTGGTTGGAAGCGATCGTCCCGCTCTCTCCGAGGATGAAGTCTCGAGACTACGTGAGCGACTGGCTACCGCTTCAAGAGCCTATGTTGAATTAGGTTCAGGGTCTGGAATCCATCTTATAGAGCAAGCGAATAGACATAGGGACGCCCTTTGGGTCGGCTTTGAGCTCCGCTTTAAGCGAGTGGTAAGAACTGCTGAGAAGGCGCTCGAGCGAGGAATTGAGAATTTATTGGTAGTGCGCACTGATGCCCTTACCATTCAAGAGATTCTTCCCCCACAATCGCTTGACGGAGTGTTTGTCAATTTCCCCGATCCTTGGGACAAGCGCAGATGGAAAAAACATAGACTGTTGGGAGAGGAGTCTATCAAGCACGTGCACGCCCTGCTAAAGCCGGGCGGAAAACTATCGTTTAAAACCGATCATCGAGGTTACTTTGAGGACGTGCTCTCCTCAATTCATTCAGGAGGGCTATTTGACCTCGATACAGTATCTCTGGACCTGCACCGCTCAGAGTTAGTTTCTGACAATGTAGTGACGGAATTTGAGCAGCTCTTTGTCAACCAAGGATTACCAATATTCTGCCTGAAGGCATCTCGAGCGGGCACCTCTGGTATCGACCAGATCTAATTCCCCGAAAAGAGTACACGCGAGCGCGTCGCAGCCACCCGAGGTGAGGAAATCTCTTAACTACTGCCAGGAAGGGCGATGTCTGAAAATTTTCCCGTGGGGCTACTTTTTCTTCACCGCCCTTGAATCTCAATGGCAGGCTTTGAACATCATACTAGTACATTCTGAAGCCGCTATGGCCTCGAAATGTATCGGAATTGTATCAGAGACCCGCTGTTCTAAAGAGCTGATTGGTTTCTGAGCGGTTAGGCTCAAGGTTGTAAATGAGGTGTGGTATGGCAAGCGCAAGTGATAATCAAAAATCTACGGTAGAGCAGAACAGTGCTCCTCTAATTCAAACAACGATCGGTGATCTGATCGAAGTTATATCCGAAATCGCGCTTGAAGCCGGGAAGAGTGAAGCTGAAGGATATCGCCTTGCTTCTCTTACGATCGAAAGCATTCTTCGAAAGAATCGAAAAGCAATTCAATTACTCAACTAGAGATTGCGTCTGGCGCACACACGCCGCCGGTAAGTCTCACGCTTGGTTTCTGGCTTTGTGTCAGGGGCCTGGATCAATAGCTGAATGTCGCCGATAGCCGACAGGTGGGTATGACCCGAAGGGTTGCTGGCTCGTGAAGAGAGTCTTTTGCACTCCCGCTAGTGTCCTGCGTAAGGAGTTCATTGAACTTTTAAGTCAGTGCACTAGGCGAAGAGCGCTTTCTGAGTTGAGCAATAAGAAAAAAGTACTGCGCCTTCGGCACCAAGCTCTGCGACGCTTTCTAGCTGTGTGCGTATCTCTGGTGCACCAGAAAGTTTATAGCAACCAATACCTGCATGCACTCGAGAGTGCTTTCCTTGGAAGGGTAGCGCACTCGCTATCATATGCCTGACATGTTGCAGGTCCGCGCTGTAGGACATGAGGAGTGCCGCGTCCAGTAGCTCATCTTGAAGCCAGCTTCTCCAGTCTTGAAACGCGCTTAGATACGCCCGGTCGCTCCAAGTGAGCACGGCTGCGGAAAGCGAGAGCCTTGTCCCGACTGTTGCCCGAATGGATTGGACTAAGCTCGTAACCTGCGTCCGTCGCCATTGATCAAATCGTAAAGCCAGCGCGTCATCACGCCATATGCCCGGGGCATTAAAATGACTTTCAGCCTCCATAGGCGTTGAAAGAGTCTCAGAGAAGCGTCTCAACGCGGGCCCAAGCCCCAAGTCCAAACCAAAGGGAATGGCGGCCCCAGGGCGAATAGGGAGCATATAGGGGTATCTAATGAAGTCGAGATGGATACCAGAAAGTAGGGGATAGCCCTCAAGGAGTTCAGAGACTGAGTGCTGCAAAAAGGGCGCGAGTGTAGGAGAGGAAGGGTCAATCCACGCGCCGGGAGTATCTACCGAAAAATGCGAAAGCGAAGGGTTGCGAGGGGTAGACCAGTGTTCGTAGCTAGCTATGCTGGTGCCAAAGTGATCGTGAATCAAGGAATCGGCACCGAGTTGCTCGAGGGCTCTGGCGGAGGGGGTGCAGCCAAAGTTACAGCAGTTAATCCATGCATGAACCGCTATTCCCTGTTCAGACAGCCGCTCACAAATGCGCCTAAGTGGGTCATAGGAATTTGAAATGATTGGGGCCTGTTCGCAATGGGAACTTTGAAAGTAGGCAGTTCCGCGGCGCAGCACCTGAAGATAGATGGCCTCAACCTTGAGTCCTGAAATCTCAAGCGTGGAGACACGTTCTACAAATAAATTGAGCCGCTCCTCTGAGACAAAGGGGGAATCCTCGTGTTCGCATTCAACCCAGATGCCAAGTTTCATCGCCAAACTCTCGCAAACCGACTTTCGGAGCAGCAACATCCTACTCGTGTGGTGAGCCGATGACTATGTCTATACCTGAACTGACTCACCACACGCCGGCCAGGAAGGCCGGACAGCCGCGAGGCGGCTGGAGCGACTCGGAACTGGGGCACGCGGGGCCCCCAGTAGAGTTTGGAGCGAGTTCGACGGAAGGCAGGAGCCTGGAGTCGAATAGGCAATATCTGGTGGCCCGAGAGACCGCACCCCTATTTAGTAACTTAGTTCGGATTAGGGCCACTAGTCTGCCCGTTGGTTAGTATACTTAAATTGGGTAGCCAAGGGCCCAGGTAAGGCGAATATTTCTTGTTTTGCACGACCTCTGTCGCGGCGGTAGAAAGGATCTGGCAGTTCACGAGTCCTTAAGAATGTGACGCCACCAAAGGAAGACCATCTATGATTGAGCTGGAGCATGTAACAAAGCGATACGGCGATTTTCGTGCGGTAGATGACCTTTGCCTCAAGGTGGAGCCTGGAGAGGTGTTCGGATTCCTCGGGGTAAATGGCGCGGGGAAGACCACCACGCTCAGAATGTTGGCAGGGATTCTAAAACCGACCGCAGGGATCATTCGGATTGGTGGCTTCGATATGGAGCGCGATCCACGGCAAGCGAAAGCCATTACAGGCTTCATTCCTGATAGACCATATTTGTATTCAAAGCTGACGGGGCGAGAATTCTTGTACTTCGTGGCGGATCTTTATTCTGTTCCTGCTGCGCGGGCGGAGGAGCGGATAGATCTATTGCTTGCCGAGTATAAGTTAGTTGAATGGCAAGATGAGTTAGTTGAGAGCTACTCGCACGGCATGAAGCAACGGCTAGCGACATGTTCTGCGCTTATTCATGAACCCAAAGTGCTGATTGTTGATGAGCCAATGGTGGGACTCGATCCGCATGGGGCGAAGTTGTTTAAACAGCAGCTGCGCCGCTATGCGAGTGAGGGCTTGTCAGTTTTGCTGTCGACTCATTCGCTTAATGTAGCGGAAGAAGTCTCTGATAGACTTGCGATCGTTCATCGTGGACGTTTGATAGCGATTGGTACACTCAAAGAGATTCGCGAACGGACGGGCCGCGGAGAAGGTGATCTCGAAGCGATTTTTATCGAACTTACCACGCAAGCTTCGGACGGGGAGCATCGAGAAATGTTTCGTTAGACATCGCTTGGTTGGATCCGTTCGTATGGAAGTCATACGGGAGCGAGCGGACTTTTAAGGAAACTCTAAAGAACTAAATCTTAGTGGTCTTTGTGGTGCAAATAGACATTAGAAATCGCCCTAGATTGAATTGAGCCACGAAGACCACAAAGCACACGAAGATAGAAACACGGGTTATTCAGAAGTTTCTGAATAACCATTCCTTTGATAGAGGACTCCGTGTTTTGCGAGCTTACTGCTTTGCTGTTTGAAAGGCGTTTACGAGACCTTCATGAATAAACTCCCTCGTTGGTGGGCGCTGACCCCTGTGCTTTTAAGGCCGCGCGTTGCGGCAATCCTACGTCGCTCCAGTGCGGTTCGAGATCTTCCGGGGACATGGGTCAAGAATGGATTGCTCTTTACCTTTGCATTTATTTTGTTGTTTGGACTACTCCAAAGCACCAGCGTAGCGCTTGCGGGGCTTAGTGAGAGCCTTGGGGGACGAGAAATTCCACTTCTACTGCCGCTACAGCTTCTATTCTCTGTGCTGGCCGTGCTGCTTCTATTCTCAGGGGTCGTAGCGGCACTCTCGGCGCTGTTCTTTTCTCATGATCTAGATCTAATCCTCACTTCGCCGGTACCAAGACGGGTAATCTTTTTTGGAAAACTTTGGGATATTGCCTTAGTTTCCTCGTGGTTTCCTCTCTTGCTTGTTTCTCCCATTCTTGTGGCGGTGGCGGATTTCTTTCAGGTATCGCCGGAATTCTATGTAATCGGCGCTCTCATGCTGGTGGTCCTAGTGTTGTGTGCGAGTGCGGGAGCAATCTCGTTAGTAACCTTGGTGGGATGGATAGTGACCCCACGACGAATTCGTCTTGGCATGGTGATCGTCGGGCTTGGTACAATGATTGGTGCCTATTTGGTGGCCCCTTGGCATGTTCCTCCTGAGGCGCTGCGTGAGGACGTTAGTGTCATTATTGGTCGGTTACTTCTCTCGTATCTTGACCAACCTCAGCCGATTGAGTTCTGGGATTACGTGAATCCAGCGCATCTCGCTGCGGGTACATTGGCTGCGCTACGTAACGGACAGCATGCAGAGTTTCTTGGGTATCTGGCGCGATATCTCGGTGTGGCTCTCGTGTTACTGGTTCTAGCGGGCGTTTCGGCAATTGGACTCCTTGAGAAAGTGCGCGCAAGGCATCAGGGCCCTCAGCGTTTGTTTCGAATCGACGGAAGGCGGGCGCAGAGAATAGTTCGTATCTTAATGTGTATGGCCAGGCCTTCGACTCGCGCGATTATCGCAAAGGAGTTGAAATTGTTTGCTCGTGACGTGGTGCAGGCGCTGCAACTCATGGTGCTGCTTGGACTGTGCGTAGTGTATCTCTACAATTTCCAAATCTTACGCGTGGCTGGAGAGCATGCACAGTTGCAGGATTCAGCGAGATTGTGGTGGGAAGGTGTCTTAGTAGTCTTGAATATTTTGGTCGGTGCTTTGGTAACGACCACAATTTGCATGCGCTTTGTTTTCCCATCTATCTCTCTTGAAGGCAGAAACATTTGGATCCTTCAGGGCGCACCGCTCAGTGGGGCAGAAATTTTGCGCGGAAAGTTTTGGTGCTGGTTTATTCCGCTGGCGGCTATTATGAGTGTTGTCATGGTGAGTGGCGGCTTCGCGATTCAAGCTGAACCGAGAATCATTGCGGTGAGCGGTTTGGTCAGTTGGATATATTGTTATGGAATCGTTGGATTGGCAGTGGGTCTTGGAGCGGTATTCTCAAACTTCACCTGGGACCATCCCGCTCAGGTTACTGCCGGAGTGGGGGCGGTTTTTTACTTTTTCGCCAGTGCTTTGTTGATCTTTGTCGCAGGAATTCCAACAGCATTTCTTGTGGTACTTCGAACACTTCGCTCTCAAGGGGGTGAGTTTGGAGACGTGCAATGGGGTGTGTTGGTAGTGAGCGCTTCAACTATGCTTGTGTATGCGCACGTACTGGCCCATAGGTGGGCGATGCGCATGGGGAGCGCTGCGCTCGAGCGCTTAGGGGATAGTGCGATAAGTTGACCATCTGTCTCTAGTGTTGGTTCTATGAACAATTCTCGCCGCGCTCGCTGGCCTCTTTGTGAATATAGGTGTAGGCAAGCCGTGAGTTGCACAAGAAGTTCAGCGAGAACAGCGAGAAAAATGCTTAAATGAACTTCTATCTCAGGACACTAGGGACGGACCACCGAATAGGACGGTGGAATAAACACCTCGAAGAGCGCGTCAGGAACGGAAACATTTATGCGACCCTTAATCAGACGGAACTCAAGCTGAAGTTCTTGTTCTGGTACGGCGATGTTGATCTCCTGAGGAATCTCGACGCTGTCGATAGCAGTCGCCTGATTTGAATACTGCAGCGCGACGCTTGGATCCTTAGTAAACCTATTGAGCAGCTGGGCTTGCAGCAGCCTTCCAGAATCTGCATCAACAATCCATTGGTCACCAAATTGCAGCAACTCCACCAAGCACCGACGCGTGATCGCATTACAGGAAATGCCGGCGTCTCGTTCATCGGAAAGTAGCGCAAAAAATCGCTCTGGGACTCGTGCGACCATATAGAAAGAGAGATCGGCCTCACTTAAGGGAAGATGGAGTGCTGTTCTCAACAGTCCGCCTTTTTCTGCTCGCGAAACGACTGCGGTTCTATCTGAAGGTGAAAGGAGAGTGCTTCCATCAATTGAGCTAACGAGAAGCTGGAGTGACTGCGCAGCACCAAAGGGAAGGATCTCAAGTCTGACACTGTCAGGATTCCTAAAGACCAGAGCCGTACGTACTGTTCTACTTTCAGGGACGGAACTCTTCCTGAAGGTGGATTTGAAAAGCAATCGAAGCGTATGGATCTCCTCCTTTCTCTGACGCATCAGTGACAAAAATCGCGCTCTTTCGGGGGGGCTTAGTGAAGACGTACCCTCAAGCGTAAGGCGAGTGCGAGTTGCCGTACACCCGGTGCTCAGTAGGATGAGGAGTGAGAGGGAAATCAGTGTTAGTGCGAAGCGGGCCATTTTCCTGAGTGAATCATTCATCGCAACGTTTCGTAGCTTGGGTGGGGGAAAGAAACGGGCGAACGCAAGAAACGCCCACGCATTTAGTTCCCGGAGAGAAGTAGAATTTTTTCCCTTACGCGCTCTTGAGTCTTCTCGCTCTCGGTGCCGCCAGAGTCTTGAATCTTCTCAAGCGCAGACTGATAGACCTTTAAAGCCTCTGAGCGCTTTTCGAGTTGACTGAGAACATCACCGTAATGTTCAAGGATTTCTGGATCATCGCTTGTGGTCTGAACGGCGATGCGTAGTACCTCTTCTGCTGTACTGAAATCCCCTCGTTGAAAGTGTATCCAGCCGAGTGTATCTAGGAAGTATCCGTCGTTAGGCCTAATTCTAAGCGCACGTGTTATTAGCTTTTCTGCACGGTCGAGATCCGTTCTTGAATCGGCCAGAGAGAAAGCCACAAAATTGAGGGCGTCGCCGTTTTCGGCATTTAACGTAAGAACTTTCTCCATGGCTTCTAGAGCTTGGGCTTCCTCCCCAAGTTCATGCAGTAATGTTCCATAGCTAAAGAGCAACCTTTCGTTCTGAGGATCGACTCGAAGTTGCTCTTCGACGATGGCCTTCGCCGCTCCCGGTTTTCCGCCCTCTCGTAGCAAAATAACTAAAAAGCTGCGCATGCTCGAGTCCGTGGGGTCGGTGCTCAAGGCCTCGCGCAGGCCAATTTCGGCGCGTTCATATTGTTTTATCTGCCTCAGTAGAAATGCAGCAAAAGTTCGAGCCTTTGAGAAGAGAGGAGAGTCTTTGGGAATTCGCTCCAATTCAACTACCGCTCCACTGATATCACCGGAGCTTGAGAGGATGGCCGCGATATTGTAGCGCGCATCAGCGTTAGTAGGTTCCTCTACGAGCACTAGACGGAGTTCTCGTAGTGCGGCGCTCTGATTCTGAGAGCGGAGGGCGCCAAGCGCTAGGCGAAAGCGCACGTCAGCTACGGAAAGGTGGCTTGGGGCAAGGGTCGCAAGCCGCTGAATGGGGTCTTCGCCGGCGCGATCTTCGAGTGACAAATATAGCAGAACGCGCCGCGCGGCTTGATGCTCTGGATCTTCAGCGACCATTTGCTCTGTTCGCTTGCGAATATTTTTGGTTTCGCCTTGCTGCGCGAGTACTCGCACCAGATCCACAAAGGCAGCAGGGTTTTTCGGTTCTTGGACCAATACTTCCTCAAGAGTGGTCTGGGCTTCAGCGAGTCTCCCTAGTCCTTCAAGTGCTCGTGCGCGAAGAAAAAGCGCCAAAGAATTTTGAGGTTGTAGTGCTAACGCGGCATCTAACCGAATGAGGGCCTGAGAGAAGTGGTTCTCAGAAGTCGTATCAAGCAGTTCCAGAACGCCGCAGAGGAGTAACCCATTAAAGCCATTCGGATTGGCTGAAATGTAACTTTCGTAGGCCGTGCGTGCTTCGGCGGTCTTACCAAGCGCGTGGAGGAGCGAGGCATGAAGTAGCAGGAACTCCTCGTTATCGGGGTCTGCCTGAAGCGCGTCATGGACCGCAGCAACCGCCTCGCTCGTCTTTCCTTCAGAAAGATAAAGACCAGCTAAGGTACCTTCAATTGTTGGGGTCGGCTCATCGAATAGCTGTTTGGCCTTTGAAAGATGTTTGATGGCCGATTCTTGGTCTTGTTTTTGGAGAGCGATCTCCCCCAGAAGATACGAATAAATTGCCTCTGATTGCTGGTCGGTCGAGGCACTAAATACTCCACGAGGCGCACTGCGCACGTCCGTGTCTAGTTGAGAGGGAGCTCCGAAAGGTGTGCGCATGGAAGTAGCGGGCGCGCACCCAAAAAGAAACCAACTTGGCGTGCATAATATGAAGACAGAGAGGAGCGCGGCGAGTTTAGAATCCCAGTAGCGTAACCGAGTATTCTTGGGCTCGTTTTCTAAATCTGTGTCGAAAGTTTCTCTTGGAGAATTTTGCATTACCTTACCTGAGAAGGGCCCGGTACTCTTGATCCCATCTGGAGCAGTAGCTCCATTTAGGATGAATCAAAGAGGACAAACACTAAAGGGTCCAGGTGGTTCGCCCACAAGGACTCGAACCTCGATCTTCAGAGTCAGAATCTGACGTGCTACCGTTGCACCATGGGCGAATAGTCGCGGAACACTACCGATCTTCTTGTTGCCTTACAACCCTCTTAGGCCACGCCCATAAAGCTAACTATTTGACATGGCTTGCTTTCTTAGGCTTTCGGTAATTTGGTCGATTGCCTGGTGAAATCACCTCAAGTCAGTCCCCGAACGGGACGATCTCATTGCTAACGGGCTTGCGACTCGCCCCTTATGTGGGTCCGTTTGGTGTGTGTCTCTAAAGTGTGTGTCGTACTGCCGAAAAATAGCGAGCGTTGTGTACGCTGAGCATGTCAGGCCCTGTGCCGACATTAGTGCCGCAAGTGCTTCGTGTATTGTTTGGTAGGCGATCTGGTTGTGTGTCCAGAGCGATGTCGTGGTTTGCCGAACGGTAAATCGCGAGGATCTGAAACGGAGGGTTTGCATGGCGCGCGCGGTCTATCAGCATGAACTACAAGATCAAGATTTTTCTTGGCTCGTTCAACGATTTCAGGAGACCTATCCTGAGTATGTCATTGTCGAGTCTTCCGTCCTTCCTATCGTGCTATTCCGAGTAGGAGAGCGCAGGGTTCTAGACCCACAGCTCCCGTTGGTGCTTGGGGCAAGTGATGATGTGTTTGAGGACGATGCCGTCTTAACCGAGCCTGAAGCTTAAATCGACGATTAGATGCGACCGGCCGGATTCGGCTCCGAGCATTCGATGACTCCATAGCTGGGGTCATTTCTTTTTTGTGGTCTTCGCGGCGAGCCCTATTGCTTGTTCCAGTACTAAGACCACAGAGTAGAGCGTTAGCTCTTCTGAAGTTGCTTCGAAATCTCAGCAATGCGGCCTTGGACGAGTGTTTGGTACTCTTCGAGCTTCTCGTTCGTGGTTGCTTCAAAACGCATCACTAGTACCGGCTGTGTATTCGAGGCGCGCACGAGACCCCAACCGTGCTCAAAGTTCACGCGAACTCCGTCAATCGTTTGCACGTCGAATTCCTTAAAAGCCTCCTTTGCCTTTTCGGGAATCTTAAATTTAATCTCCTCGGGGCAGTCCATTCGAATTTCAGGAGTTGCAATCATGACGGGCACTTCTGCCAATAGTTTCGACGCAGGCCCTGAGAAGTTACTGACGATTTCAGCCAGTCGAACTGAGGCGTACAGAGCGTCATCAAACCCGAAGTAGCGGTGCTTAAAGAAAATATGACCACTCATTTCGCCAGCTAACTCGCCCTTAACCTCGCGGAGCTTATTTTTGATGAGTGAATGCCCGGTCTTCCACATGATAGCGGTGCCGCCAAGCGAGCGAAGGCCGTCAAAGAGACGATTCGAACACTTCACATCACCAATAATCGTTGCGCCCGGCACTGACCTAAGAATCTCACGGCCATAGATATAGAGCAGCATGTCACCGAATATGACATCGCCGCGCTCGTCCACGACCCCAATGCGATCTGCGTCACCATCCCACCCAATACCGAAGTCTGCTTTCTCCGAAACTACGCGTGCTTGAAGCTCACGAATGTTCTCCATCACGGTAGGGTCAGGGTGATGATTCGGGAATCGCCCATCGGGCTCACAGAACAACTCCACTACTTCGCAACCCAACGCTCTTAGAACTTCCGGGCCAACCAGTCCCCCGACGCCATTTCCGGCGTCGACCACAATTTTAAGCTTGCGAGGGCCAAAAAATGGCCGAGAATTTTCGATTAGGGATTGGATGTACTCGTTTCGAATCTCGAGAGGAGAAATCGAGCCTATCGTGGCGCACTTTGGTGATGGAGACGCATGCTCTTCAAGTACTAAACGCTTCAATTCTTGAATTTCCTCGCCCGAAAGGGTGTGGGTTCCGAGGCAGAGTTTAAAGCCGTTCATGTCCGAAGGGTTGTGACTGCCCGTTACCTGGATCGCTCCGCCCAGCTTATGTTGAAAGAGCGCAAAATAGACCTGAGGAGTCGGCCCCATGCCGGTGAGCACCACATTGAGTCCACCGTCGGCAATGCCCTTTGCCAGTGCGGCGGCGTAGCCTTCTGAGGTTTCTCGACAATCACGCCCGATTGCGATTGCACTGTTCGAATTACTTCCGGATTTCGGTTCGGTGTTGCGCGGTGAATGTGCGAAGGTCGCATATGCTCGGCCAAGCAGGTAGGCAAACTCTTCGGATAAATCGACACCGACGGTTCCTCGGATATCATATTCGCGAAATACAACAGGATTAATGCGCATGCGGTCTCTCCTAAAGCGTGAGCGGTGTCGAATTAGAGTTTGCGGTCTACGTAGTGCAGCTTGAGAATTTCAGAAGTGAAAAAGAGCTGCATCTTTGCTTGAAGTTTTTTTTCTGAGAGTGAACGCCTGACTTCAGCAAGTAGTTGCTCATCAAGGCCATCTGTTTGTTCGAGGAAACGTTCGTCAACTCGAAAAAAACGGTAGCTATCTGGCAGACTCACGATCGGACTTACTGCCCCTGTATCAAGTGAGAGCAGTGCCTCGAAAATTTGTGGGTTTAGATCCTCCTCAGCGACGAGTCCGAGGGAACCTCCATCGGAAGCTTCAGACCCCTCAGAATATTCTAGCGCGACGTCTTCAAAGGAACGACCAGAAAGCAGGCTCTCTCGAGCCTCTTCGATCCTGGCACGAGCCTCATCGGGAGTTCGAGTGCCGAAACCCACGGTCACCTGTCTCAGTCGGACTTTGGATCCGGACTTCGTCAGCGTAGGGTTCTCATGGAGGTAGAGCGCGACATCCTCTTCGGTGACCGGCACCCCTTCTTGGGATAGTTGAGACAATAGGCGTGATCGCAAAATATCCACGCGCACCTGAGTTCTATAATCTTCTACGTTTGTATTTCGCAAAGACAGAGCGTTTTCAAATTCGCTGCGTGACATATTGTTGCGAGCGGCAACTTCATTGGTGTAACGGTCCACTTCGGCGTCACTTACCGAAAGGCCGCGCGCGGCAGCCTCTTCCTCGATTAAGCGTTCAACGATCATCATCTCCAGGGCGTCTTTGGCGCGCGAGTCGTTGGCAAAATCATCGGCCGAAATCGAGCGTGTTGCACCAAGGCGGGAAGATACATCACGCAGGGTGATTGGTTTTCCGTCTACGCTGGCAGCAACACAATCAACCATAGCGACGGTCGTATCGTCCGCATGTGCATGGGGTGGGACTGCAAAAAGCGCGAGGGAGATAAGCAGCGAAAACGCGGCTCCAGGGCCTGGGCATCGCGAGGACGGAATAATCAACTGGCCGAGTGTGGTGGTATTATCTTGCATGGCCGAATGGTATTCATGCAGCGCAACTTTGGCAATTCTCAAGGGTTTCCAGCCCAGGACCTTCATGGGAGCATCAAAGGGCTGAATGTAAAGAATTTTTCCCCCTAGAGGCCCAAGGCGTGAATTCAATAGATCTCACTCAGTGGCTCGATGAGCACGGCGATTACCTATTTCGCTTTGCTTGCCGGCACTTTCGTGAACGAGAGGTAGTGGAGGACCTGGTTCAAGAGACCTTTCTGGCGGCGCTAGAGGCCTCTTCCCGCTTTCAGGGACATTCGAGTCCGCGCACGTGGCTCACCTCGATTCTAAGACACAAGATTATCGACCGAATACGACGCGCGGGAAGGGAAACGCCGCCAAAGCTTGAGGGCACAGAATCGCTCGACGAGTACTTTAATCGTGTCGGACATTGGAGGGAGCGTAGTGGTACAAATCACTGGGCCCATGATCCCGAAACGGGGCGGCGACAGGATGAGTTTTTGGTGGTGCTTAAGAAATGTATGGATTCTTTGCCTGAAAACCATCGCCGAGTCTTTCTCTTAAGAGAAGTTACCGAACTTGAGTCGGACGAAATTTGTAACCTTCTTGATATTTCTTCGACTAATCTGCGAGTGATGCTGCATCGAAGTAGGCTTTCTCTTCAAAAATGCCTTGCCCTTAAGTGGCTTTCTGCGGGTGGTGGACGATGATGATTTCCTGTCGTCGAGCAAGTGAGCTTCTCTCTTCTCAACTGGAGCGTAAGCTTACTACGTTGCAGACTGTTTCTCTTCGACTACATCTTATGATGTGTTCAACCTGTCGTCTGTTTCGCGATGCGATCGTAACGCTTCGGGGCTCTCTGCGTCAGGATCGAGAAGACCCGCAGGCTATGCTTTTACCAGAGGCGAAGGAGCGTATTCGTGCGCTGATTGAGAAGCGAGCCTCGGAGGACGATAGGTAGCCAAGGCCCTGAGTTAAGAGTTTAATTAATAATTCTCGCGGTGCTCGCTGATCTCTTTGTGAATTCGATGAATTAGACAATGAGCTCAGCGAGAAAGATACTTGAATGAACTTCTCACGCAGGACACTAGCTTGCTCGCTCGACAGCATGCGGACGGGAATAAAATTCATTTATATTGGCAGCAGCCTTTTCCCATTCACTGACCAGCCGCTGAGCTTCTTGCGCGGAAAACGTAGGTTGAAACTCGCGAGTGGTACTCTTTGGATCTAATCGCGGAGGCACAGTGCCATAGGTAGCGAGGCCATGCGTAGCCAGGGCCGCCATTGCGGCACCAAGAGCGGTAATCTCGCTGTGGGCAGGTCTATTCAGATTTGCTTGAAGCACGTCTGCTTGGAATTGCATTAAGAGATTGTTGTTAGAGGCGCCGCCGTCTACCCCCCAATTTAAAATCGGTTGGCCAACCGCTGTGCTCATCAAAGACGCAAGCGCTACATTTTGAAACGCAATTGCTTCGAGTGTTGCTCGGATTACATGCTCCTTGCGCGTCCCGAGGGACAGCCCAAGAATACTAGCTCTGGCATGCGGATTCCAAAAAGGAGCGCCTAAACCGGCAAAAGCGGGAATGACCCAAAGATCGGGCATACGCTCGACTGATGCAGCGAGTGCTTCAGATTCAGCTGAGTCACTAAACCATCCGAATTGATCGCGCAGATATTGAAGTGCCGCAGCGGCGATGAAGGCACTCCCTTCCACGCACAGTCGGGCCTTTTTCCCGTCGTGAAACGCGACACTACAGAGCAGGCCATGAGGGAGCTGCGCTGGGCGCTGATCTACGGCAGCGAGCAGGAACGACCCAGTTCCGAAGGTGATTTTTCCTGAACCTGCCGTGACTACGCCGTGACCAAAGAGCGAGGCCTGCTGATCTCCAAGACAGCCGGTGATAGGCAGCCCATCAGGCAAGAAGCTCACGCCTCGACAGGCGGCAAGTGCGCCGCTGCTAGGCACGAGTTCTGGCAAGCAGTGTAAAGGCACTCCAAAAAACTGACAGAGTGATGGATCGAAACAGTTCTTGTCGAGGCTATACAGCATAGTGCGACTTGCGTTGCTGTGATCCGAAATGAATTGGCCTCCACCGGAGAGGCGGTGCATAAGAAAGGAGTCGATGGTACCTAAGGCAAGCTGTCCTGCGCTGGCGCAAGCTTTGACCGCCGCATTCTCTGTGAGCAGCCATTGCATCTTGGTGGCGCTAAAGTAGGGGTCGACGACAAGACCAGTAGTGTCTTCGATGTATTTTCGTTCAGCAGACATTTTAGAGATGCGTTCGCAAGCGTCCGCGCTGCGTCGGTCTTGCCACACGATTGCTCGACAAAGAGGCTCACCGCTCGCTCTATCCCAAGCGCACACGGTTTCACGTTGATTCGTGACCCCCACGCATAGAAGCGACTTCTGAACGGTCGAAGGCGTGAGGCCGCTTTTTGCTACCGCCTGCTCAAAAGCAGTCTGCACACTTTTCCAAATTTGATTAAGGTCGTGCTCTACGAACCCAGCCGACGGATAGTGTTGAGGATGCTCAACTTTTGCATTGGAAATTAGAGCAAGGGTCGAGGCATCAAAGAGAGCCGCCTGGCTCCCGGTGGTACCCTGGTCAATAGCAAGGACAATCTCCATTGGGCCCTTTTTAGCGTAGACGATCGCTGAGAGGCAATTGCAAAGAGGCCAGGAGGACTGAGTGAGGGCGACAAAGGTGCTTGGTAAAAGTTTGGGTAGTTGCCTTCCTTGGAGTACGCTTTTGAACGATAGTCACAGTCTTCTCATTGCTGGGGGTTTTATCTTCTATGAGTAGCGGACCAGATGTTGGGGTCCATGATGGTGGTGGTCATGGTGGTAGTTTCGGCGATAGCTCGTTTCCTTCAGGAAGAGGCCCGGGAGTTTCGCGGTTATCGATCGAAGTTGATCCTTCTAAGAACGGCGTAGCCGCAGCATCGCAAGCGAAGGATTCTCCGCATATTAACGGCGATCATTCGACCGCACGCTCTTCCGGCTCTGTTTTCGATCAGCTCTTAGCTCCCGCACAGACCAAAGAAATCGCGCCTGTTACCATGACTTTTGCCCAATACCTCAGCGAGGTGAAGGCTCATCCCCACCGCCTGCTGCGTAATGCTGCAGGGTATGTCAGAGATGCGCTCACCTTTGATGTTGATGAAAGCATCAACGTGCGGCGGCAGGGCGTCACCGTTCCGGTCTATCCATTTCTCACCGACCCTCATCAATCTCTTGCCGCGCGAGACCCCGCGTTTGGGATGGACCGAGTCGCGCATCACTTTCGAGAAGTTTTGGATGAACAAGCCTCGCTTCCCTATGCCAGACGCTGGGGTTTGTTGTTTGGGCCATTCGCGTCTGGAAAGAGCACTTTTATCGCGACAGCCTTAAGAAGGCTCGAGTATTTTTCTCAACATCATCCCGACGGCGTCTTGTACCGACCGATGTTTGAGTTTTCCAACGGGTCAGGTGAGCCGCTTCGACTGTATCTTCCGACTGGCTGCCAGCCAGATCCCATTTTCCTGTTACCTAAGGGAGGTATTCGAGAGAAGTTCTTGCAAGATGTCCTGAGTGCTCTTTCGCCTGAGCAGCGGCAAGGCGTCAATGAGGCCTATGTCTCAAGGGATGGACTGGACCCCCTCGTTGAGCGCGTGATGCGAAGTCTTCTAAGGGCAGAGAAGGCAGAGTTACGGCAAGTCTTTGAGAAGTATGTGCGTGTAGAGAGATTTTCTTTCTCCGCAGGAGAGGGCGTAGGAATCGCGACTATCGAGCCGCAACCTCACCGTGCGGCTTCTGCGGCCCTTGTCTGGGGCGCGGCCAACACCCTTCATAAAGATCTACCGGAAGCCCTTCAAGCAGCGGCACACGATTTGGTGAGCGTCCAAGATCCTGTAGCTGCTGCTCATCGAGGTCTCGTGTTGTTCGATAATGTGGGCCACGAGTTGGGAGGAGAAGGGCATAAGGGCAAGCCCACATCTATCGATCCGTACCGAGAAGCGATTGAAGGGGGCGTATTGCGCGTCACGGCGCGTGTTGAATCCGGGCCGCAACTTTCGCGGGTGTTGCCGTTTGATGCGATGGTTATGGGTTGCATGAACGACACCCACTTGGACGGTATGCTTCAGAGCACTGAGCGGTCCGGGCGATTACTGTCTATCGCGCGTGGTATTAATGCACCTTTGTTGCTGAACTGCTTTGATGAGCGCGATCTGCTTGAGCATAAGCTCAGTGCGCGTATCCCTGACTCTGCACGGGTGAGCCCGCATGTTACCCTTTTGCTCAGCCTTTTTGCTGTTTCGACACGAGTGCTTTCCCCAGACGAGAGCTTCTATCGGGAACATCCCTCGGCTCCTCCTAAAATGCTCGGAAAAATCGCTGAACGTCTGAACGGTGTGGCTAAGGCAGTGTTTCTTTCGCTTCCGTCAGCTGAGTGGCCCGATGATGCGGTGAACTGGGCTCTCCCGAGCAGAGGTCGATTTCGGCCTGCCGAAATTTCACAGCTATTTGCTCATCAACATCTGGTGAATGAGGAGTTTGGGCGTGGAATTGGGGTGAGTCGGGCCTCGCTCTATGACGGTGGGATAGGAATTGACGGGCGCGATCTGGAGACCTTGCTTCTTGATGTGGTGAGCACCTGTGGGGTGAGCGGCTTGGGTCTCTCTTCGTTGATGCAGTTTCTGGAGCGAAAGGCGCATACGCCGTTTTCGTTTCAATCCAGGCTTGGGGTGCAGTGCTTCGAAGAGTTGGAGCGCTTGCGCGAAGGAGTGGAGCTCTCGGAAAAGCGCATGGGCCAGTTGGAAGAAAGAAGCATGGTCATGGAGCCTGCCTCTTTAGTCGAAGCGCTTAGCAGAGTCGGTCGGCGGCTGGTGCGCTATGATGTAACCAGAGCACTGGAACTTCCTTTTTCTTCTCAAGCGTTGGCGGAATTTAGTAAATATCTCTCGCATGTGCGTGCCATGATGCTTCCTGGCCAGTTTGAAATTCCAAAGGCGCATCGCACCAGACCCGACGATAAAAAGGTAGAAGATACCATGCCTGACTTGCGTTTTATGGAATCAGTGCGAGCGCGCATTGGGGTAGCTTCGAGAGAGATAGAACCCCATCATCGGCAGTTACTGGGTCAGCTCACCTCGTGGGCGGCGCGAAATCCAGATGCCAAGGTGTCGGAGCGTTTAGGGGAAATATTTCCTGATTACATAGAACAACTCGCTGCCCATTTTAGGCGTGAGAACATTTCGCGCGAGCGTGAGTTCGTCGAAGATTCCATGCGATATGCCGATAGTCCTGAGTTGGTGGCCCACGATCTCGCGCATCTTCCTGATAAGACGAGAGTCGAGCGCTGGAAGCGGGGGTGGGAAAGGCTTTGTTCAGGATCGGAGGGTGCTCCAAAATACCCGGAGCAGTTGTTATTGAAAGATGTTCTTTGGGCCTATCAGCATATTCTTCGTGGTCCCAAGACAGGTTCGGGGCGTAACGCCGCAGCTTCTCAGTCTGATGGTGATGCGGGAGACGAGGACTGAGATCGTTCATCAATAGCACGGTCATTCGAGAGGGAATTTTTTAACACGGTGGGCACGGTGGTCTCGGAGAGGAAGCCAATCCCCCTCCGTGTCCACCGTGACCCCCGTGTTGTTAAAGGAACGGCGCACAACATCGGGAGTAGTTCTCACCTTCAGATCCTTAGTTCGACAGGCTCTGTTGAAAGCCTTATTTTCCTGCTCGCTGGTTCCCGAGCAACTGGCTAGACTTCGGGAAAATCTTTCGGAAGCGAGAGCCATGCTGAGCCATTTGAAGAGCAGAAATTTGATCGCGTTCATTCTTGCCTGTGGACTACTCAGCGTAATGTTTATTTTTCACGCTGAGCAGCAAGCCGACACAGTAGAAAAGAATAGTAACTCCTCGGCTCGCAAGTGCCTTGGCCTTGTAGATCGGTCTATTAAAGAACCGGCATTGCGGAGCGTTGCTCGTGGTTGCCTTGAAGATCTGCGTCAAAGAGATGACAAGGATCCAGTGATGCTGTTTGGGCTCGGGTGGATCTCCCAGCTTCAGGGCGCCAATGCCGCGGCTGAAAAATACTATGCAGGAACTATCAAAGAACTTGCTGAGTTAGAGCAATTCACGCATTACAATTTAAGCTTCATTAAAGAGCAGCGCGGCGACATCAGCGGAGCCCTTGAACAGGTTCGGGCCGCCATTCGAGTTTCTCCAGATTTCAAGTTGGCACAGGACCGCGCGAAAGTTCTTGAGGACGCAGCGAATGCTCCGAAATGAGCGAAAATTTGCACTTCTGCTACTTATTCTTGCTTCCGCGTTCTCCGCGTGGGGCTTTTGGCCTGAGCTCACTGCGGGCGAGTTCCAATACAGCGATGTCACCTTTCATTTGTCTCTTCTGCGTGAGCTCGACGCCGTAGTGCGCGCCGGGGGCAGTGCCTTCGATTTTTGGTTTGACGCTAGTCCTTTCGGGTACCCTGTATTCAGGGTCTACCAACATCTTCCGCATCTGGTGATATACGCTTGCTATCGACTGCTGGGTAGTTCGGTTGCTCTAGAGATGCTTGTGCCGCTCTTTACCGTGTTGGCGGTAAGTGCGTTGCCTTTCTCGTTCTATTGGGCGGCTCGTGTGCTTGGGTCTGCACCGCTTGCAGCGGCGGTCACCGGTGCATTTGCGGTGCTGCTGGCAGAGCAGGAAGGCTACGGTCTTGGTCTTGAGAACTATGCTTGGGGTACCAACGGCATTATCACCCAGCTCTGGGCGTTGGTGTTTCTAGCGCCTGCCTGCGCCTATGCCTTTAGGGTGGTGACTTTCGGGAAGGGCTGGGGCCTATGCGCTCTGCTTAGTTTCTTAGCGGTCGGTTCTCATATTCTTGCAGCCTATGTCATCGGCACTTCTGTTTTCATTGGGCTACTCGGAGCGGTACTTTCTCGGACGAGTTCAGTTCGGGCCGTGTTCGGGCGAGCACTCATGCTCTCGCTCTTGTTTCTGGCGGTAACTGCTCATCAGTGGGTGTTTATTTTAAGTGACAGTAACTTCATCCATAGAAGCGTGTTCGAACCTGAGTGGAAGTTTTCTGGTCGCGGAATTTATTGGACGGTATCGGAGTTTTTTAAAGGCGGACTCTTTGACCGCGGACGTTTTCCAATAGTAACCGTATTCGTGTGTATAGGACTGAGCTTTGCGCTGTGTGCGCGCAGTCAGGCATGGGCGATGCGATTGGTGGTAAGCAGCTTCATCTTGTGGCTCAGCTTGCTGTGCGGATACCAAGCCTGGGGATTTCTATTTGAATCCCTGCCGCTGCTTAGCTCCATGCACATGCATCGCTTTATAATCGGGGTGCAGCTGTTTGGCGTGGTGCTTGCGGGGCAGGGGGTCATGATAGCTCTTTCCTGGTTTCCTTCCGTGTGGCTGCGAGGAGTCTGGGTAGTCCTCGTTTTGGCGATGCCTGTGCTGCAGCAGGCTGGCCTTTTCCAGCAGCAGCACAGCCGAATTGAAGCAGCAAATAGCTCATTTTCTAAGGACACTGATACCCAGGCACTTCTCAGTTATTTAGAAGAGCGACCACCGGGATGGATCTATGCGGGAATGGCGCGCACCTGGGCCAAAGATCTGGTGGTTGCAGATTATGTAGAGGTTTATCACCCCATCGTGATTCGTGGTCTGCCCACTATGGGAATGCTTTTTCACTCTATGGGCAAAGCAGGGGATTCGGTTTTCTCCTTCGACCCACAACGTGAGCAGCATTATCGTTTCTTCGGAGTTAACACCGTGGTAGCCCCAGCCCATTGGACTGCTCCTCAGTTCCTCTCTGAGATAGCTCAGTTCGGCCGCTACAAAGTGTTTAGCTACCCAGCAGGTGTCGTGCTCTCAGTTGAAAACAGCGACTTTGTTGGAACAACTAGCGCAGAGCTCTATGCAGATGCTGCTCACGCGAGACCAATAGTTAATTTAGATTCAAAGGTTGGAACTGTTCGCGATGTTCGTTGGAGCAGTCAGGATGCATCTGGTTCAGTGGACGCGGCTGAGCCAGGAATAATTTTCTTCCGGACCAGCTTTCATCCTAACTGGGAGGCCAAAGTCGATAGTGTTCCGGTGTCGACGCGCGAGGTTGAACCGGGGTTTATTGGGGTGGAGGTTGACGCCGGGCAACATCAGGTCGAATTGCATTATCGCCCTAGTCGCTCAAAACCTTTTTTGTGCTGCTTCGGCGTGCTTTTATGTCTAGCGCTCGTGGGTGTTGAATTTAAGCGTCCTCGTTTAGCTGTCCAGTGAATGAAAAGTCGCGAAGCATAATGCTTTGTGAGGTGCGATTTATGTATCGAAAGACGGATTCAATTGATACGGTCAGAAGCCATTAGAGCGACTGAACTTAAAGGAATAGAGAATGATTACTGCGCGCGAAGCTCTCGGGCGACTTAAAGAAGGAAACCTTAGATTCGTAGCTGATGGTCGTGGCGATGGAACGGTAACCACACCGACCCGTCGTCGTGAGTTGGCCGATGGCCAGGAGCCCTTTGCTATTATTCTCGGATGCTCTGATTCGCGTGTGCCCGCGGAAATAGTATTCGATCAGGGACTTGGAGATCTGTTTGTCATTCGCGTCGCTGGTAACATCGTGGCTCCTTCGCAGATTGGTAGCGTTGAGTTTGCTGCAGATCGTTTTGGGACGAAGTTGGTGGTGGTCTTGGGGCACTCAAACTGCGGAGCGATTTTGGCGACTATCGACGAGCTTCGCCGACCATCTGACCAGCAATCAAAAAATGTGAAATCAATCGTCGATCGCATCAAGCCTGCCGTGGAGCCGCTGCTGATTGGCGATGACGGTAAGAATCGAGAGCTGCTTGTTCAGCGTGCGGTGCGCGCGAACGTTAAGGTTTCTGCTGATCATTTACGTAACGGATCGCCGATTCTTGAGCAGCTTCGAAGTTCTGGTCTCATGATAGTGGGGGCGGAATACTCTCTAGATACCGGGCGCGTCGAGTTCTTTGATGAGCAGCGCTAGAATATACCATCGAGCATAACTAGCTGAAATTAAAAGATTTACTATTCGTTGATAGCGGACCTACCTCCAGGGTGCGGTGCGCTAGTGTTCCCTTTCGACGAGCATTCCGCATAACAGTCTCGGGGGAGCTAGACATTTGAATAGCTTCAGTTTTGAGGTTTAGGCATGTCGCAAGTAGGAATGGGGGGAATTCTAGGTCGAGGGGCCCGTCTCGGAAGCTCCGCGCAGGTTGGTTCTCAGCTCGGAGGGGTCTCTCCTCTAGCTATTACCGGGCGCGATGAGATTCATAGGCGTGTTCGACATCTTTCCGGAGAGGCGAAACAGGTTGCGACTAAGTACGAAGAGTTAAC
Source organism: Bdellovibrionota bacterium (assembly GCA_041739995.1). Taxonomy (GTDB): domain Bacteria; phylum Bdellovibrionota_C; class UBA2361; order UBA2361; family JBGSMV01; genus JBGSMV01. Next base: position 56,630 of record JBGSMV010000031.1, on the reverse strand, counting down.
TCGCAGCTTTGATCCGAAGATCAAACAAGCGCTTCGGCGTCCATTTAATCATGAATGCAGCACCATTATAGAGTTTCAACGAACGCTTGAAGGACTTCACAAGCCAGACGTAGGGCCCCAAGCGCTTGAATCCATTCGGTTGAAAATAACTCGATTTGCTGTTTCCGAGCCGGCTCAATTCGAGACGAACATACAGATGCAGCGCGTACGGTTTGGCGGTGAAGACGTAGCGCCACTCTCCGAAATTGGAGAATCAAATAAGGCAGACGTTCTTCGAATCTATGATGCGTTACGAGACGCGTTCGCTAAGCAGAAGAAAGATGCGCTTGGCATAGTTGAAGCAAAGCTGCTTGCCATGGCTGAGCGTTCGCTAAGCGTGCCGCGCATGGAGACGCTTCCGATTCCTTCCAACAAAACAGCAGATATGTCGCTTGAGCGAGCTGACGCAAGTGGGAAGCCAGAGCCGGCTGCTCTGAATTCTCGCGCTACGAGGACTAGTGAACTTCCGAGTAAATATCTCCTTGCGAGCGGAGTTGCTGACACGGACAGGACTTTCGCCCAAGGGGTTTCCTCAACTGTGGCAGTGTTCTTTGGTGGTAAGGGTAACCTAGTAACTGCAAACATTTCCGACGAGCGGGCAAGGGAAGTCGATGGGCGGCTTATGTTGAATGATTTTCAGCAGTGGGGCTTCGTGCAACTTCCCGGTTCTCCGGTTGCTCCGATCCATTGGAATGGCGGAGCGGAGCGCATTAAGGACGCCATTATGGAGGCTGCGCGGAAAGAATTTGGTGATTCATCAGAGAAGGCGACAAAGCTTAAACTGGAGCGCGGCTTAGTCTCGATTCAAGACCTTGGTGAACCAAAAGATAGCAGACGATTTCTAGGTAGGTTGGTATTCCGGTCTCCTGGATATCAACCATCTTCTTATGCAACCTTGGGAATATCCATTATTCCACCAGAGGCGATTGAACAGTGTGGCGATCGATTTAAGCGAGCGGACCAAAGACTTTTCATGGCGAATCTGGCCATCACTATGCCTAAACAACATGTGGCAGCAGCAATGGCAGTGCTTGGTGATGGAATGAGATCGCGCGCGGCGCTGCTTGGGTTACTTGATGGTGAAATGTCATATTCCTCTGGCGTGAAAGAAGTAGTCGCTGGACTGCGAGAGGGAATTTTCGAACCACTCGCCCGAAAACTTCATAAGTTTCCTGATGGCAAGAAGTGGTGGGAGCTACAGACAGAGGAGAAACGCGCCGTGGTCGGATGGTTTGACTGTGTCAACGCGTCGCCCGAAACACTTCCCACTGCTTTGCGTGAGACCTTTGCGGCTTCTAGGAAGGCCACAGGCGCCTAGTTTTCGTCCTTCCGATCCTAAAGCATCACCGGTTGATTTGGCCCCATAACATAGCTGTGAGAGGTACGGTTTCGCATCCAGAGAGGGCTGCTAATGTTTTTGCTAAGAAGCTTTTTTATTATATGTATCAATGGGTTAGTGCTTGCGACCTTGGCGAGTGCTCAGTCCGTGATTCAATCCCGCGCCATGTTCAAAACCGGCGATTTTACGGGTGATCGCAGCAGTGACGTCGTGATTCTGCGGTCGCTCTTCAATGCACAGCGGCAGACCTATACGCTAGAAGAAATTCAATTTGTGGAAGGGAGGAGCCTAGGAGTCGTCGCCTCGATAATTCCTGCGACCAGGGGCCTCAGGCAGCCACGTGCTTTTCGACTTGGCGATGTAAATGGTGACGGGCTCGCCGACATAGCGATCACTTCAGAAGCGAGTTCACGCCGTCGAGCGGACAAGCTTTTTCTCTATTCTGGAACGGGTCAGCTGATTCGTAAGCAGCGGCTTGCAAAGAAGGGAATTGTCACCTCGGTTCTTGATATTACAAGACTTGGTGATGTCGACCGCGATGGAATTGAAGATTTCGCAGTCGGAGCGACACAAAATCGTCCAGAGAAGCGCACTTTGACCATGTACTCCGGACTTACCGGCCGCAAGCTCAAGAAGCTAAAAAATTCAGCACAAAGTCAGTTTGCGCAAAGCCTCGCAACCATTGGCGACCGGAATTTCGACGGCTTGCCTGATATCTTGGTAGGCGGAGTTCCGCGCGGCAACCCTAAGGGTGGCGCGTACTCAATCCTCTCTGGGGCAGATCTGAGCCTCCTGCACCAGGAAGCCGCAACGAGTCCTGACTTGCTGCTTGGCGATGATGTGCACGAGGGCGTCGACCTTAACGGAGATCTAGTACCAGAGTACGCGGTCTCGCTATTGGTTAAGTCCGTGGCGAATCACACCATGCGAGTCTACGACGGGCGCTCTGGGCGACTAATGTATGGTATCGCTATCGCGGGAGGTTTCGGATCGAATTTGGCCTTGCAGACTCGACTGAACTCGCGCGTGATGGATTGGATATCCGATATTGATTTTGATTGTATTCCTGAAGCAGTAGTTGTCGGTGACGATGCTCAGGTGCGCTTGTTTTCCGGAGCGAATGGACGCTTCATTCGCACGATTACGTCGGCTTCAAGTTTCGCGACTCTAACCCGTCCTGCCAAGCCGTACTCCTGGTTTCTTGCGACCAGTGGCTTTAGCGGGCAACGGGTGCTTGATGTTCGTACCCTTTTTCATGACGATCTTAGACCCTTCTGTGACGGCTAGTCCGAGAATGCGCTCCGTGGCGCTCAAATCGGTTTCGGCGGTGCACTCTGTTGACAGTGCATTTTCGTGACGGTCTGTTGGACACAAGTCTGGCTCCCAATCGAAATCCGTGTTACCTGCCTGGGCTGTGCATTTTAAAAAGACACTCTCTGAGACATCGTTACTGACTTGGTTCGCATGGGCGGGATTCTTGGCCTATGCCTATGCTTTTGTGGCGTCAGTTTCCCCCGAATGGTTCCATCCTGACTGGGTTACTGACGACTCGCTTCAGCAGGTATTCCCGTTCCACCGAGTGCTGCACCCTGAATTGTTTGAGGGCGACTTCATCACCCGCATGATGGTGTGCTACTTGGCGCCGCTGCACTACTGGATTAGTTGGGGCATCACGTGGCTCACCCAAGACCCGGTCATGATGGGGCACTGGGTCATGTTGCTACAGGTGCTTGGTGCGGTCGGATTTCTCTTTCTTGCAGTTCGTCACGCCGCGGGGACTGTACCTGCCTTGTTTGCTGTAACATGGTTACTTCATACGCGACATGTGATGCAGCGTATGACGGGTGGCTTGCCACGTGGGTGGAGTCCGACGGTGCTGGCTGCTTTCCTGTATTTTGTGATCTCGGGAAATCATTGGGGGGTCATCGCCACTCTGGTGGTGGGATGTCTGATCCACACACCCTCTACGTTGATAGCTGCGTTGGCCTATGGACTTTATCTTGTGTGGAATGTGGCGATGCCGGCGACGCGCAAGGAGTTTCTTCCGCACTTGAAGCGATTGCTTGTGGTTAGTCCGCTTTGTGCGCTTTTGGCCCTTTCTGTGGTGAGAATGCCAGAAGAAGTCGGAAGTATGGCAACGCTCGAACAGGCTACGCACATGCCTGAGTTCCAGCGCAAAGGAGGACGTTTCCCATTCTTGCCCATGAATCCGATTGAACGCGAAGTGAGGAGCTTTGGGTTTCAGTCGTTCGTCGGAAGGTTCTACCAACCATGGCGAGTGGTGGAACGAAACATGGCAGAAGTTGTCTTGGGGTTGACTGCGCTGCTTCTTTTGCTGGGAGTGTGGCGTGGCCGAGCGTTTGTCCCGAAGTCAGTGTGGTGCTTTTTTATAGCGACGATGGCTGTTTATTTTGCAAGTAGGCCACTGGCTTTCCGTTTATACGTTCCCGACAGGCATCTTCAGATCCCGCTGGCATTTTTCTTTATCACTGCATTTACCATTGGATTTTGGCGACTCTTTGCGGTGCGTGAGGATCTTCCGATAGGCAGCGCCCAGTGGAAGGCCCCGATTCGTTTAAAGCGGCATTGGAAGTCCGTAATGGCGCTGTGTCTGGTGGGTGCACTGGTTTATACCGGGTCGGGCAACGGACTCTACGGAAAAATGAATTTTAACTGGTGGAGGACCAAGCGCGGAGAAGTTTGGACCTGGATGAAGGGCAACACTCCACTGAAGTCTGTGGTCGCCGGACATCCGACATGGATCGATCCGGTCATGCTTTACGGGGCGCGGCAGGGTTATGTCACCACGGAGACGGCGCATCCTTTTTATGATGGGTATTATGCTGAGATGAAGCGCCGCACCTTTATCGCGCTTGAAATGCATTATGCCGCATCGTGGGACAAGGTGCTGGAAAGCTCTCAGGCGGAACATATCGACTACTTAGTGTTCGAACGCAGTAAGTTTCGACCGCAGGCGCTTAGTCGCGCTAAATATTTTGAGCCGTTCGGTCCAGTGATGGCGGAGGTGCGTAGCCGAGATCCGAATGACTTCATTTACTTTTCGCTGCCGGAAACGCCAAGGACAGAGGCGTTTCCTGCGCTGGTGTACGTAGATGGCTTGAGCAAGGTAGTCGACCTAAATCTGCTGCGCCTCAATAGAGCTGAATAAAGCTCACGCCTAGTAGCGTTCGAGGGGGGGGAGCTTTTCAGTTCGGTTTTTGTTGCGCGGAGACACGGAGAGAGCGGAGTTCTAGATGCTTACCCAATCGTCGACGCCGAGAGAAAACAAAGCCAAATTCATACCAACAGCGACGTTTTTGGGTCTCCGCTTCCTCCCTGTCCCCGCGATAAAAAATTCTAACAAGAAGGCTTGCTCAGCCCCCGTCGCTACACCGTCACCTGCCTCCCCTTTCTGGCGGGCTCCGGAGTCGAAAAATATCGGTATGTTTCTAGCTTTAATAGAAGGCTTTTTAGGAATTTTGCGCCTCAAATTGCCTAAGTATTAGGGTTGTGTTAGCAAGGACGACTCAGTAGTCGAGAGACTTTTTCAGGTTTTAGTCGTTTGTCGAATCGGCTTGTTGCCGGCTCTGACAAGAAACATACGCACCCCGTTTTTTGCACGAAAGAGGAGACACCGATGGTGGCAGCTTCTGCAGCGTTGAGTGGTGGAACCATCAAGCGAGTGGGCCCGACCCTGATGAGCGAGACCGTAGCGCTCTTGATGGCCCCCGAACAGTTTCGGCCGTTCGTTCCGGCAGTGCAGCGTCTGACGCGAGCGATGGCGCAACACAGCACGGGGCCCAACGGGGTGGACACCCGCCTGCTCAGGCTTTTGCGCCAGATGGCGGAGAAGCTGAGGGAGGCAGCGAAACTGGATCCTCTGGGGTACGACCTCAGCAGGGCAGCGTTGCGAGAGGCAGCTGCTGCGGGCATGGAGGACTGGTCGACCGATCCGCGTGGATTGGACTTCGACATCTGTGGGCGCATTGATGTCGAGTGCCATCTGCTTGAGCAGCTTGGCATCGAACCGCTCGAGTGCTTCCAACAATAGGGAAGCCGCCGCTCTGACCGTTTCACTTGTTGGTTCCTCATTGGTCAAACGTAGTCGTCTTATCTCGCTCGCGAGACAGTCGTTTCCGTTCCCGATGACCGTTCCCGATGACCGTTCCCCCATGAAGAGTGCAGTAGTTCTCGAGGGTACCCCCTTGGAACTGCTTGGAGGTTGCCCTCAGTAGGAACTTCGAGTTCTCGACTACTGCACTTTCCTTTCTTCTGAATTGCCACTCCAGGGTACCAATCACCGTTTCTTTTCTTGTCACCGCAGACAACAAGGATTTTCTTGCACCCAATAGGTGGAACGGGTGACGATGAGACACGATGACAATTGTGCTCAACAAAGAATCTCTTACCACGTTCGATCGCTCGTCGGCTTACGAGTGGATCGATACCAATGGCATTGGTGGCTGGGCTTCGGGTACTGGCTGTGGCGCGAATACGCGCCGATATCATGGATTACTAGTCGCTGCTCAAAGTACTTCTCAGCGCTGGGTCGTACTCTCGCATCTACTTGAGACCTTGGTAGTTGGGCGCGAAAGGTTTGAGCTATCTTCAGATGAATTCAATAGCGGTGAAGGTCGCTGCGTGCACCCTCAAGGCTTTCAGAGGCTCGAACGCTTCGAGCGTGGTTCGGCTGTCGATTTCGACTATCGAGTCGGAGAGTTCCTAGTCAGAAAATCGATTCTTGCGCTGCATGGGGAAAACTCGACGATGCTGCGTTATGAGCTTTTAGAGGGAGCATCCGCCTGTCTTCTTGAGCTTCGGTTATTCATGGCCGGACGTGACATCCACGCCCTCACTCGCCAAAATCCAGATATCGATACTTTTGCCACTTTTGAACAAGGGGTGCTTCGCTGCCCGACTTATCATGGGTTGCCGAGTCTTGAGGTTCGCATCGAACAAGGACGCTTCGTTGCACAGCCCGACTGGTGGACTAACTTCTGGTATCGAGCGGAGGCCGAGCGCGGGTTCGAGGCGGGAGAAGATTTGTTCACGCCAGGTTCATTACATCTTGCGCTCTTCCCTAATCACCCGGTGTTCCTTCATTGTCATGCCGGTATCGACAGCGCTGGGCGGCATGAGAACGAAGAAATTGGAAAGGTGCCCAAAAAACGCTCTGAATCGCGTAGCTTGGAGCCGCTTTGGGAAAAGGAGATCGCTCGAAGAGAGCGCCTGACTCTCGCCGGCACTGGTGTACAGGCTGAAGAGTATCAAGCGCTGCTCCTTGCCGCTGATCAGTTCATTGTGCGGCGCGGAGCCCGGCGCTCTTCAATTATCGCGGGCTATCCGTGGTTCACCGACTGGGGTCGAGACGCCATGATCTCAATCCCAGGGCTTTGTCTGTGTACGCAAAGGTTTGATGAAGCGCGAGATGTTCTTCTGCTCTTCAAAGAGCATATGCGTCATGGACTTCTCCCTAATCGGTTTCCGGACGGAGACGCCGCTCCAGAGTACAACAGTGTTGACGGGAGTCTTTGGGCCTTTGAGATAGTTTGGCAGTTCTTGCGTGAGAGCTTACAGCGCGAGGTAGTTGAAAAGCAGTTTCTGCCCATGCTCACCGACATCGCGGAGAACTTTACGCGCGGGACTGACTATCAGATTCGTGTTGATAGTGATGGGCTGCTTTGCGCCGGAGACTCTTCGACTCAGCTGACATGGATGGATGCGCGAGCAGATGGAGTGCCAGTGACTCCTCGTCATGGCAAGCCCGTCGAGATCAATGCGCTCTGGATTAATGCGCTGCTGGTGCTCGCTCGATTAAACGAAACTTTCGGAGATCTTCAATCCGCGCAGCGCTATCAAGCTCGGGCAAATGCCGCAGCGCGCGCCTTCGTGAAGAGCTTCTGGCTCGAAGCCGAAGGGCACCTCGCGGACTGTCTCTTGTATGATCGCACCGCTCGGTCGTGGACAGAGGATGTGCTTTTGCGACCGAATCAGATTCTGGCGCTTAGCCTCTCAATGCCGGGGGTCGGAGCTGCTCAACCTGACCAGGAAGCAGGTATGACATCATTCGAGCTGATTCCAGAGGCGTCTGCTCGTCGGATGTTGAAGCTTGTAAGACAGGAGCTGTTTGTAGGTTTAGGCCTTCGCACGCTTTCTCCATCGAGCCCAGGGTACTCAAGAATTTACGCAGGTGGACCCTCTGAGCGCGACCGCGCTTATCATCAAGGCACGGTTTGGCCATGGCTTCTCGCGCCCTATCTTAGGGCCGTAGCCCGATATGGAACCCCCGCAGATCTTAGGAGCGATGGCGATGTAGCGTTAGCTGCAATCAAGGCTCATCTTCGAGAGGCTGGGGTAGGGAGTATCTCTGAAATTTGCGATGCGAGTGATCCGTATCATCCGCGCGGATGTCCGTTTCAAGCCTGGAGCGTCGCGGCGGCCGTCGAATGTTTCCACTTGCTTGGGATGGCGCCATAGAGCGCCAACGTGTCAAGCGATTTGCGCAGCAAGGTTACATCAACGTGAGCAGTCCTGACTCTCGGTAGAAGCTATCGAATTCTCTTACCGCGCGAGCGAAGTGTTTTAATGCTGCGCTGTTGTCTTGTGAGTTCAATGCGGAGAGTCCCTGCTTAAGTTCTTCATTTACCGAATCGATAGGTTGTCCGGCACCTTCTTCCAGTTTGCTGACGCTGGCGTTGCGTTTCTGTTGTTCATATTCCTGAAGGCTTGTGATCAGCTTCGCTATCGCACCAAGAGTCTCACCGCGCTCCATAGCGATTACTGCCCGCAATGCAAGTGCTCTTGGGCTTTCTGCGATGCGGTCTGACTGATTGAGACATGAATCAGCGCTTTCAAAGTCACCAAGTCGAATAAATTTAGCGGCAAGGCGATGGTAGCACGACATGGTGCTTTCTGGTCGCCGAGCGTCCCAGGCATGGGCAGGAAAGAGCTCCTCAATGGCGATTAACTCGACAGCCCGCCTCAATCCACGCGCAAGTTCATCGTTAGAGATTTGAACAGGAGCGAAATCTGAAGCGACTGAGAGGTCGCTGTCGATAAGTTGAACTTCCTCGCCGCGAGAAAAGCACTCAACGACAAGCTCAAGCGCGAGTCCGCTAAGCGAAATACAGGCAAAGCCAACCTTATCAAGAAGTGCACGTGCAACGCTCAATCCAACCGCAGGTATCATTGTCTCAGGCTGAATATCCTGCACCAATTGAGAGGCGATAAACCCTGCATCGTTCATTCCCGGAAACTCGACTGTTTCGGATCCATGGAAAGTAGGGATGTAGGAAAGCGGGGCTTGCGCAGCAATCAGGCGTTGCATTGCTGCCGATGAATTGCTGAGGGATGATATTTCTGCACTTACTATGGTGACGTGCGATGACGCGACCTTAGAAGCGGACTGACTATGGATAAATTCTGATATCGCGCTACCAAGCGCGTATCGGTCGGAGAATGTGATGAGTCCTATGCCACTCATCGCGGGGATTGAGCCATCGCTTGCGATGACCAGATCGGCGACGCCACTTGCTCGAGCGAGGTCCAGCGTACGCTGAAGCTGCTCGCTGAATGGGGAGCCCTTTTCAAAGCTAGGAACAACAATGATAACCATACAAAACCCTCCGTGGGTGTTCGAGGACCGGTAATCCTTGCACCGGGATTTCACACATCTCTTACTTTGCTTTGATGCAACTGTTTGAATTGAGGACGGAGAAAGTTTTTAAAGCTAGTTATTACAGATGGTTACGTCCGTCAAATGAAGTTCTAATTGCATAAATGAGGTTCCACCCGGGCAGTGATTGTAGGTATGAGAACGTGAGCGACGAGCTTGGTGAGGGCCAGCCGGGTTGCTTAGAAATTGGAGCCGATGTTGAAGTGTACTTGGTAGGTGCTTTCACCGCTTCTTCGATCGAGAGGAAACCCAAGATCAAAACCGATCGGACCGATTGGCGAGAGATAGCGAACCCCAAGGCCAAAACTTTCTCGCACGTCCTTCAAGAGGATTGGGTCATCTTGAAGAAACAATCCTCCAAAATCAAAAAACGAAAGTACTTCGGTATTCGAGGCAAGCCTATGGCGCAGCTCGAGATTCTGAGAGGCGGTAAGATCGCCGCCTTGCACCGCTCCGTCAAAGCCAAGTGGGCCAAGCGAATTGTCTTTAAAGCCTCGAACCGTCGTTCTTCCTCCCAGATAGAATCTTTGCGAAATTGGTATCTCGTCGGTATCGGCAAGTTTCCACGCCACTCCGAAGCGCGAGCCTGAGGCAAAACTCCATCGTGGAGAGAGAAAGCCCAATGGAGTGAGATAGGAGGCCTTACTCTGAAAAGCGAGGTATTCCGCCTCTGAGCCGAGAGCCTGCGCAGCTATAATACTCTCTCCTTGAACGGAGAATCCTCGAGTGGGATTAAGAGGATCGTCTCTTCCATCAAAGTTTATGAGCGCTGAGAGAAAGCCAAGGCGAACAAGTCCGGTGTCGAATGAGCCAATGATAGCTCCCGGAGACACGTTAGTGAGGTCCTCTTGCAGAATAGTATGACCAATGGACCAACTGAGACCAGCGAGATCTGATTCTGACGAGCGAGAGCGGTGTGCGTAGTTGGCGAGTGCAACTCTATCAAGGTCAAACTCCTGATTGTCGAGGGCTTCTCGCTGATAACGCAGGTCTGAGTAATAGCTGTAGTCACTTCCAAGTAGAACAGGGTCGCCGTAAGTAAGACTCGCTATTCCCTGACTAATCTCTGCGGCAACACGGTCATAATAAGTATCAATTCTGGCAGTCAGGCTGCGTCCATCGCCGAACAGTTTTCTATCCGTAGCTTCTCCAAAGATATGCAAGCCAAGCTCAGAGTTCGCACCCCCACCTATGGTAACCGTTCGCAGTGAGCGTTCCTGCACTGAGACGACCAATCGATGCGCGATTGCTTCAGAGTCCAGAGGCTCAAGAATCATTTCGACACGAGCAAACAGGCCTAAGCGAAGCAATCTACGCTTGCTCTCTTGGATGAGCTCTTGATCGAGTTTCGATCCTGCCTGAACGAGCAACTGTTGACGAATAACTTCAGGAGCACAGATTGCTTCATTGTCGATGCGTAACTCTTCGATGAAGCTTTGAGGACCGGGAGCTACCTGTATAACCGCCTCACGTTCTGTCACAAAGTTTGTGCTGACGCTCGACACCAAATAGCCTTGGTCGACGAGCGTACGAGAAAGCTCGGCCACAATTTCGTTAATGGCGGGAATTGAGAGTGATCCATGAGGAACTTTGGGGAGTGAAAGATGCGGCGGTGCGCCCTGAATCGTAATCGTATCTGCGATAACTTCAGATCCTTCCACGACCGTGTAGAGAATCTCAACGGTCTTATTCTCTTCATCTGGAGTCACCTCCACGGTTACTTTTGCCTCAGGAAATCCAGAAAGCTCTAGTGCTCGGGTGATGGTGAGCGTGTTTACCTCAAGCTGATCGGGAACGGCGAAGGTTGGCTCAAGGATGAGAGACGCTGCTTCGGGTTCGTGCTTGCGAAGGGCTCGATGCAGTCTCTCGGTGGAGAAAGTCTCGAGGCCCTGGAACGTGACTTGTGACACCTGGAATTTGAGGCCTTCTTCGAGCGTGATGTGATAGGTCACGCGCTCTCCCGCGGAGTCCTTGGTTCGCTCGACAGATGCTGAGGCAAAAAGATATCCCGCATCATTGTAAAGGCGTTCGATGTTTTCGAGAAGAATCGTAACGGTGTTACTTCCAAAGGGTTGTCGACGACCAAAGAGATCGATAGTTTCAAGAAACTCTTTTGCCGAGAAAACAGTATTGTTGGTAAAGACAAAAGTAACGGGGTCGCCAACGGTAAGGGCTGCACGCAGAGTCACTCCTCGCGAAGCCGCGCTCGTAGAACCTCGCGACGGATCCTGTACATCCTCAGTTTTTGATGGCTCGAACGATGTCGATACCCTTGCAGCGAGATAACCCTCTGCTCTCAATGCGTTAACCAGTTGTTTCTCAAATGCCTTTCGAGTTTCTTCAGAGGCGATGGATCGTCGAACCGATTGTTTAACCGAGGACGCCGGTAAAAACTCGGGTAGAGCCGCTCCGTCGAAAACAACTTCATCAATATAGGTAGGCTCCCCCTCATCAATCTCAATCAAAATCTGATGACAGAAAGTGTCAGCAAAGCCGGGAACTTCAGCACACTCGACGGAGGCGCGTGCTGCAAAGAATCCCTGCTTCGCATAGAACGTGGTGATTCTTTTCTCGAGTCGCGAAACCTTGGAAGGTAAGATGCGGGTATCTTCGTTGAGCCGTAACGCATAAAGTATATCGAGGCTGCGAATAATGTTGTTGCCGGAAGTGCGAATGTCCAAGAATCTGCGTCGTTCGCCGAGAAGCGTATAAGAAAGATCAACCCCAGCAGAACTTCCGCGATCTTGCGTAGCTGCATCGAGAATACCGGATATCTCAACAGCGGGAGAAACATCATATACTAAACGAAGACTGCTATCGTTTGAGGTGCTTCCAAACAGCGTCTGTCCTACCAGAGAAAGGTGATCAAACAGCCGCTTAGTAGCTACGAGAGTCGGTTCAACCGTTCCTCGTTGCGGGCTGAAAGTTGGCTCTATCGAGAGACTATCAATGCGGGCAAGGCCTCGAACAAGGCGGCCCAGACCGAGAAACGAATAGTCCTCGATGAATTCAAGGGCGTCGAGTTCGAAGCCACTAGTAACACTCGAAGCCGTGCTCGCGGTTCCCACGCCAGTTCTAGTGGTGAAGAGGGATAGTATCTCGGCCTCACTCAGTCCACGGTCGGAGGTCAGACGTAATCGAGGGGCAGAGGCTACGCCGCTGGCCTCAAGAAAGACTAACAAGATATCACCCTCACGGGTTCTAATAGTGGTTTCAGCCAGGAGATCGATACTGGGGTCAAGTGAAGATGACTTGAGTTCAGCCCGACCATTGGTAATTTCAAAGCGGCGGTCTCTCAGACCAATCCACCCAGCTAATACCTCCACCGATCCTGTCGGCACAGGCGTTTCTATAGTTCCTCGAATCTGAAAATTAGCCTTCAGCTCTCCTGCGGCCCATGGAGTGTCGATAAAGATATTGCCTGGGGCAACAAGCTTAAGATCGAGCGGAATGTCTGGAAGGGCAGTGCGAGAGGGAATTGATTTGAGGGCATTGCTTGGTTTGACAAGAGAAAGCGCTGATTGACGCAACAGCTGCGCAAGGTTCAATGACTTACGAAATTCAGCACTATCAATGGTAATTTCTCCGCTAATGGCTGCGGTTCCTTCACTGTCAGGGGCGATGCCGAGGGAGCCTGATAAAATGACCGAAAGTTCGTCTGTAGGAGTGAGAAGCAAGTCTCGAAAGGTAAGAGTTGCTACTGATTCCTCTATTGCGAGCGGCTCCAATCTACCGCTTAACTCAAAGACTCCTTCGTTGAGTCGCCCCGAGACATTTTCGAATTCAAGTCCACCATCCGTAATGGAGCACTGACCGGTGACTGCGCGCAGGCTGACATCGGAGGAAGCAGAATCAAGCTCACCGTCCTCTATCGCGATATGTCCGCTGAGTGTGGGATCTTCGAACGGACCCTTTACAAAGGAGTCGAGTGTGACCTGACCGCGAATGTCATCGACGGATCTAATAAGGGGAGCAATCGCGCGCAAGTCAAGACTGCCATTGAGTCCAAGATCGAGGGTCATTCCTGGATCGATTTCACCATCAACAGTCAGTGAGGAGTTCGTTCCTGCAAATGCCACCTTTCGCAGCTTAAAACCACCCGCATCAATAGGAGCAACGAAAGGTCCCACTAACGCAATGCTCACAGGCGCACAGCCAATCGAAAGTTTTTGAACATCAAGTTCACCGCTCCCTTCCTTGGGAAGCGCGGTTAAAAAGCGATAACGTAGCGAGCCGGTTATTGAGCTGCATTGCTTGTTGCTCGTTGGCGCAGCGTAAGGAGTGGTAGACTCAGTTCCAGCGGCGCGGGGTGTCGTAAACTCAAGTGCATTAAAGTCAGTGAGACGCAGCTCAAGGAGGCTAGGGATATCTTCAGTGAGGCCAATCGCCGCGCTGAGTGCGATCTTCTTAGATGTAGGGGAAGACTCAAAAGCGGCAGTGCCGTCTTTGATTTCTACCTTGCCATCGACCAGTGTATTGGTAGAGCTAATTCGAAAGTTTCCACTTCCGGTGACCAAGCGGGGATCGAGGGGCCCTTGAATTCGAAAAGATGCGTCCAGAATGGGGAAGGTCGAAGACGCGTTGCGCTTTTGAGGTCCAGCACGAACCAAGATCTCGGTTGGCTTCAGCTCGATCTGTTCCCAGTCATCACCAGAAAACTCCAATGATCCGGTGGTAGTGGTTTCCAAAGTTTTATCGCTGGAATGCGGTGTTATCGAAGGCTGTGCCGCCGAAGACTGCGCTACCGGGTGTAAAGGGGCCGCATCTTTTTGTGCGAAAGAGAATTCAGTATCGGCTTTGAACGAAAGGACTCGACCATCGAGTTCAAGGATCGCGTTAAAGGCCCCCAGTGGAAACTCTCCGAAAAAGCTTTGAGGCGCTTGAATGCGAGCCGTCAGCTTTGGTTTCGTCCAACTCGAATCAACGACTATCTCCGCCCGCATTTCCTTTAATGTAACGGAGCTGAATTCAAAAGAATCCAGGGAGAAGGAGCCCTCTCCTTCGAGGGTTTCGGTGGAAACGCGGAATGGGCGAGAAAGGGAGAACTGACCCAACGAATTCGACGCTTCGATATGTTGCAGGGTGAAAATGGGCTCCTTCTCTTCCCATGACAAAGTGAAGTCTCCCCCCATTTTTGCAAATTCTAACTGACGGTCGGACTCATATCGAAAAATGGTCGGCTGTTCGGTGGGATTCGAAAATGAGCCTGAGAGTTCGGGGTACTTTAGTCGGCCACTGACAGGACCTGACCCGTAGAGCAGGAAGGAAGCCAAACGCGAAATTCCGACGGCTGCGTCATCCAGCAAGAAGTCTGCCTCTCCTGAGAGCGGATTGCCGTCCTGCTGAAGCACTTCTGCGTCAATGATTAGGTTAGCATTCCCATTTGATAGTCGGACTCGCTTCAAGAAGAACGAATTGTCGTCGAGAAAAACCTCTCCGCCTACCGACCCGAGGTTCAGCACTTTAGTGTGGTTGAAGTCGAGGGCGAGAGCTCCGATCGAAGGAGTAATGGTGAAGTCTCCCTCAGGAGTGCGTTGAACAACCACATCAACGTTCCGCCCTAGCACCTGGGTGGTTCGAATCGGCTCAACAAACTCGGCGTTAGAAACTACAATTCGCTCTAGTTGCACCTTCAAGCGATCAGGAAAATCTTTCTCTGGAGGGGCGGGAGCGGTCAGTTGGTCGATGAACTGAAAGGTGGAGCTATCAGGACCAACACCCTGGGAAAATCCATCCTTTAGATTAAGCTCGCTGAGGATAATACGGCGTTGAAGGATGTCTGAAAGCGAAAACTTTGCCTCTAGTTCTCTAAAACGTAAGTGCGGGGTGCCATCCCGCTCTATTCGAACGTTCGAGCCAGTTGCACGCAGCCGCAGAAGAGAAAGTTCGAATGAGTCGAATTTGAGATTACAGGGGCAAGCTTGGCTTAGCTCGTCTTGAAGTATCCCCATCAACTCCTTGGCTATTCGCTTCTGGGCATAGATGACTCCTAGGCTCGAAGCCAGGCCGATCAGAAGCGCACATGCGGGAAGCCAAAAACCGCGTCTCATTAAAGGATATCTTCAGTCGAGTTTAAAATCGTAAGTTCTCGATTCTATTGGAAAGTATCAGCGCTGGCGAGCCCCCGCCCAGCTGCTCGGGAAGAGTCGAGTTAAGAGCTTGGAAATGGCATTTGGGCAGTTTTCTTGTGGCGATGGGACAGGGGCACAGGGGCGGAGTCACGGCTGCAGAGTCACGGTTGCAGAGTCACCAGCCTGCCAGTGTCCTGAGTTAAGGGTTTAATAAATAATTCTCGCCGCGCTCGCTGAGCTCTTTGTGAATATATTTAACGAATTACACAAGAAGTTCGGCGAGAACAGAGAGAAAGATGCGTAAGCGACTTCTAACCCAGCACACTAGGTCGGGGAGGCCACCGTATGCTTCCAAGCATGGTAGGAGCTTCTTACCAGTGGGCCTGATTCAACGAAAAGAAATCCCTTCGCCAGACCAATCTCTTGGTAACTCTTGAATTGCTCAGGCGTAACGAACTCTCGAACGGGGAGTTGCCTTTCGCTGGGGCGTAAGTACTGACCTATGGTCATGATATCTACTTGGGCATCACGCAGATCGTCCATGAGCGAGTGTACTTCTTCGGGGGTCTCACCAAGGCCGACCATAATCCCGGATTTCGTTTTTAATTTTGGGTTGGTCTCTTTTGCCCAGCGCAGAATTGAAAGTGACCGAATGTAGCCCGCACCAGGGCGAACTTTTTTGTACAGTCGTGGCACCGTCTCGACGTTGTGATTTAAGACATCGATTCCGGTCTTTACTATGGTCTGAAGATCTCGCTGAGACCCTTTGAGGTCAGGAATCAAAAGCTCAATTTTGCATTCGGGCGCATGGCGGCGAACTGAAGCCACAGTTTTAGAGAAGTGAGAAGCGCCGTTGTCTGAGACGTCATCACGATCGACAGACGTAATCACGGCGTGTTTTAGGTGCAATTCTCCCACCGCTACACCAACTCGCTCTGGCTCGAGCGGGTCAAGGGCTACCAGAGAGTTCTCAAGGCCCGCATCGGAGGTGCCTTTCTTGACTGAGCAAAAGTGACATTTGCGAGTGCACAGGTCGCCCATGATCATGAAAGTGGCAGTGCTGTGTGACCAGCACTCGCCGATATTTGGACAGCGCGCCTCTTCGCAAACGGTGTGAAGTTTCAGGCGCTTTACGATTTCCTTGGTTTCAAGATACTCAGGCGACCCGGGCGCTCGCGCCTTAAGCCACGAGGGTTTTGGGATGCGCTCTCCGCGCGCGCGTGGCAAATCAACCAGCGATGCAGTCGAGTCCAGTGTAGCAGAGGCGAGTGCTGATTGAGTTGAACTAAGTTCTCGTGTGTCCATCTTAGGCCATCATTAGTGCGGGAATTTCAAGTGCTTCTTTGAAGTGCTTCAACCATTGTGCGGCCATGATGCCATCGATTACGCGATGATCGACCGATAAAGTAACTTTCATCTGCTTTCCGATAGCTATTTGGCCATCGCGTACGATGGGCTGGTCGCGCACTGCACTAACCGCAATGACCCCGCCTTGCCCGGGGTTGATAATGGCAGTGAAGTTCTCCACGTCGAACATGCCCATATTTGAAATTGAAAAAGTTCCGCCCATAAGATCGGATGACGTGGGGCGTCCCGCGCGGGCACGTTCGATTGCTGCGCGCGCTTCAAAAACGACATCTTTTAAGGGGAGGGTATCTGCATTGCGGACTACAGGGATGAGAAGTCCATCTTCTATGGCGGTTATAATACCGATATTGATCTCGCCAGGCTCGTACACTAAGCCGTCACGAAGTGATCGGTTTACTCGCGGCTCTCTGGCGAGGGCGTAGGCGCAGGCCTTAAGTACTAAATGGTTTACGCTTATGCCTTTATATTCTGGTACCGGCTTGAGGGCTTCTCGAAGAATGAGGGACTGTTCCATGTTCACCGCGGTGGTGACATAGAAGTGTGGTGCCTGAGTTACGCTCTCTTGCATGCGTCGCGCGATGGTCTCTCGCATCTTGGAAAGCGGGTAGCTGCGAGCAGCAGAAACGCCTCCAGATTTAGCCACGCTATCATTGCTGGACGGGCGGACATTGGATGTAGGGACATTGAGCGTGTCGGTGTTCCTTGGACTACTGGTCTGCGAATCGCTTCTTACTCCAGGATTACTGCCCGAAGAATTACCGCTCGAGTTTTGCAATCGATCCTCGATATCTCGCTTTACGATCCTCCCGTCAGGACCAGATCCCGAGACACCGAAAAGGCTTATGGAGTGCTGTTCGGCAAGTTTTTTGGCCAGGGGTGAAGCGCGGACTCGATCATGAGCCCCGCTCGAACCAGCACTAAACGCATTGCTACTCGGCGACGGAGTAGGTGAGTGAGTGGGTGGTGGGGGAGTGGAGGGTGAGGGAGCGGATGGTGGCATAGCAGCCCCGGATGATGCCGCCGCCCCGGACGATGCCAATGGAGACGCGCTTGGAGCTGCGGCAGGGGGAGTGCTTGCTGCGGTTCCCCTGGAAGCCTGTGCCCCGTTGCTTGAACTAGAGATGTCGACGCTATCTCCGGGTTGCCCCACGACTGCGATCGTCTCCCCAACTACTGCTGTGGAGCCGGCGGGAACAAGAATCTTTAACAAAACACCGGCGGTGAAACATTCAATTTCTAGATTGGCCTTGTCGGTTTCGACCTCGGCAAGGATATCTCCCCGAGCAACCTGGTCCCCTTCTTTTTTACGCCACCCAAGGATCTTTCCCTTGTCCATGGTGTCGCTCAGTTGGGGCATTTTCATCTCGGTCGCCATAGCCAGTGTATAGACGAGAGGGGGTGCTTTTTCAAATGGGACCAGTGAGTTATTGCGATGTTTGAGGCTTTTGCGACGTTTCAGGGCGGTCTATATCAGTCTATGAGGGCGCTCACGTCGCCGTTGGTGCTGGGGTCCCAAGCGGCTTCTTGATACTGATGTTTTTAACGACGGGCGGCGGGAGCTTTACCCGCGGCCTTTGCGGACTCAAATCGCTAGGCCTACAATATTATTTCCCCGCATTGCTACCCGGAGTCGACGCACTTGTGATTGGGCACTTGTGATTGGGCAGTTGTGATTAAGCCGTGGTGACTGAGAATTTGAAGAGCAAGGTGCGAAGATGAGTGCGGCCACAGAACTGGAAACCTTACCCGATCCGCCTGAGCGCCAGAAGGACACACTCCCTCATCTAATTTCAGCGTCGTCCGACCTTACCACGGCTGAGCAGGGTCAGAGCTTGCGCCACTATTGGTCTCCCGCGTTGGGGGAGAGGTCTTGGCGCGAACGGACCGCTTCGCTCGCACTTCAATTTTCCCATGCCTCCTTGAGTACCGAGACTGCTCATGCGCTTGCTGCGCGGGTAGCGCATTGTTTTAGGCAGTTTTTCGTTGTCGAGTATGGGACCCCCCGGCTGGACGATGCACTTAGGGAAATGAAGCGTCGGCTCTGTATGGAGCGTGAGGTTGAACGATCGCTCGAGCGTCTCATTGAAGATGCGACCAGTACTCTAAACTCTGCGCAACCCTTAGGTAAATTCTCTGATCTTGCAGGAGCACGTCGCGATCTGGACGGATTTTTGGCTTGGTGGATTCGTCGGCAGCATAGCCTAGCGGCATTGCGGGATTCGGCTTGGACGATCGGTAGATCCACAAATGATTCCTTTGATTTTGAGGAACTCGACAACTCTAATTCGCCAAGACTTTTGGTCGATGACGATCAAGACGCTCTGTTCAATCTACGCGTGACGCACGATGTTCAATGGGCTGGTCTCTCCGGCTTTCGAGTGAGTGCAGGGGTATTTCTCCGAGGGCGAGTGAGTCAGTCGATGTGGGTTCGTCTGCACGTGAGGCATGAGGGGGATCGAGTTTTTGCGCGACCCGGATTTGAGCAGTGGGTAGACGAGTTTGTTTCGGCTGAGTCTGAATCTTGGGACGAGGGATCCGAGAATGTCGAATCAAGCACAGCAGGCGCTCCTCCTTTCTCAGTGTTTGTGCCTTTGCGTAGCCCTGCGCAGCGTAAGTTTTTCGACATGGTTGAGCTCTTCGTGCCTTACCGTGCTCTCGACCTGCCCTATGGCAATCGGGAAATTGAACTGTGCCTGGGATTGTTTGATGAACACGGATTTTTGGTCGCGCAACAGGCCGTGTTGGAGCAAGCCGGGATTCCGAAGTCGCATCGCGGTCCCTCGCGCTCGTCTAAATCTGATCGTTTGCCTAGAGAAGGAGCCCCGGCACCTCAGTTTCTGGGTTATGCAGAGACAGATCTTGAAACTGGTGCATCGATCAAGTTGAAACGGGCGGTATGTCGAGCGAGTCTTGGTCGAAGTGATGGCGCGGTTGCCCTAGTGAGTTTTGATATCGGTTCGGGATCTTTGGAAGCCGAGCCTGCGCTTGGCAGGGCAGGAGTGTGTGCCGCAGCGCGTTTGGAATTTAGAGTTATTGATGAGCAGGGGTCTCCACTTCCTGCTCGAAGTTTCGCCAATACCCGCGTAAGAGATAATCGCGGAACGTTCGTTTGGCGTGATGAGCTAAGTTTGGCGAGACCACTAAGCACTTGGAAAGATCTGGAACTTCGAGTGCCGCTTACTGAACTAGACATAAGCGAAGTGAATAGTCAGAGCACTACCTATGCTGAAGTGGTTATGGTCGCCAGCGACGGAAAGGTGTTGTGTGGGACCATTCATCCGCTGGCTTTGCCCCTTAACTTGAATTCGTCAGAAGCGAGTCCTCGCACTTCGGAGTCTGCGGAGGTCGAGAAAATACCCTCATCCATAAGCGTCGATGAGCAATTGAGTGCCATAGTCCTGCACCATTTTGAAGCAAAATCGGGAGTTTCTAACCTTACTCCGAATGGGGATCGGCACATTCGGGTAGCGATCGAGCTTCGCCATCCGCAGCGAACGCATGCGGCTCTTTCGGTGACCGCCGGCCTTTGTGCAGAGGACGGATTGTTACTTCGTGAAACCACGCTTTGTGCTGTTCTTGGCGAAGCAGGAAGTTCTGGCTTGTTGGTCTTTAGGTTTCCCGAAGGGCAGCTACTCGATGTGCTACCTCGCACTCGCGTCTTTCCGCTTAAGCTCTCGGCTGCGCTTGAAATTCGATCCTTAGAGGGAGAGGTTCTGCTGCGAAAGTCTTCGGAATTTAGCTTGAGTGAAACCTCGTCGTTTCGTGAGCGCCCCGCACAAGCGCTCCCGTTGAACACAGGAGGAGTTGAGCGAGATCAACAAGAGGTGCGCCTGGTTGAAGTGAAGTGGCATCCTCCTGGAATACGTGGCGAAGAGTGCCTTGAGTTTCATGTCGATGTCCCGACTATATTTCACGCGCAACCATCTCAGCCGGTACTCTACGTGGAATTCTTTGATGCCTCGGGCGAGCCGGTGAGCCAACCACACCTTCAAACTCCTTCTGCGGGAGCGGATCTTTCAGTCAGAATGAAGAACGACTGGTTGCCCGGCACTGTCGTTCCTTTACAGATGCCAGAAATCTTGGCGGGACAAGCTACTCAGGTTCCTTTCTGGACGCAGATTCAAGGTTCAGTCGAAATCAATCGGGAATTGGTTGATGGGCATTCTGCAGACAGAAATCCGACATTTCCTGGGGCGAAAGGTCTTGGAATCGCAGGTTTTAGCATGGGGGCAGTAGACGATACGGTACGGCTCGGCGCCCAGTCTCTAAGAGGCAGTGCGAGCGAACCAGCGACCGAACTAGAACGGCGCCAAGGCAAGACTCCAAGTGCGCAGATTGTCGCAGCGAAGCTTATGCTTTTTTCCTCTCAGGGCACGCTTCAAAGTTCCGTAGTGGTGAGCCGTCCCTCGATTACTTCTGGGCCAGGACAAAACGGTGGAAATCAATCGACACCGACACGAGATTCCAAGAATGGCGTCGAAGTCGCAGCGAGTCCTGATGGCGTTGGTCAGGTGCGATCCGGGAGAAGCTTCTTTTCGAAACTTGCCAACATCCTATCGCTTGGGCTTTGGAGAAACTGAGCGGCGAGCGAAGTTTTGCGTCCTTGAATTCAGACGGCTCAAGATCGTTTTGCTAAGGGTGACCAAGGGCGAATCCTTCGAATTCTCCTGCGAATTGTTAGGCGAAAGCTCGCTTGCTTTCTCGGCCAACTCTGAAAGTTTCTCGGCCTTTCGTAGCAGTCGAAGCGATAGTGGATCCTTGTCGGAGACATAGAGCGGCCCTTCGCTGCGGCGTGCCATAAGACACATCGGACAAAATGAGCCAGCTTTCAACGCGCGAGAGGTAAGTATTCCGCAGCGAGCGCACGCGAAGGTAAATTGTTCAAAGGTCGGCTTGAAAGCAAGGAGCAAAATGCCGGCGCTGCCGGCTGCGAAAAGAACTTCAAAAAAGCTGGAATTGGTAGTGACCAGCGTGAGTACTAAAATCAACGATGCAAGGCGCGTAAATCCCATGGGCAACAGGCTTAGGGTGCCCATTATTTGATTCGCTTGCTCGATCTTCCCGGTCCGATCTCGAGATAGTTCAGTGGCCTGCGAGCGCCGTTCTCGCGCTGCTTTCAGGATCGAGCTCACGGTACCAAACAACACCAATATAGTGACTACCACACTGGTGAGGTTAATTTCTGAAAAGTGAGAGGCAAGCTCAAGCAGAGTAGTGACCGCCACGATCCCAATGAGGGCAAGGACTGGCCAGAGCGTCGTGACTGCCAGGCGCTGTTGTATATGAGTCAATGCAAACAGCAGGTCGAGAATTGCATCACGAAGCACCCAGAGAAGAATGCTTCCAACAAAAAGGAGAGAGCCGAGCAATAGGCCGAAGTGGCGAATATCAGATAGCGGTGTTTCGTATATTTCAAGTCGAAGGTGTGGAAGCAGTAGCAAAAGCAGATCGAGTGGCAATGAGAGTAGTATGTAGTCCCAGATCCGCCGAGAGACATAGAAATAATGTCTGCTTGTGAGCGCTGTTAGGCGGAAGGGGGCGACGAGGTCCTCGCTGGGTGACGCGGATCCCTGGGCGCTGTTTTGATCGCCACTGGGTAGAGGTGGTCCGGGCAGTGGGCGAGGAAGAATAGAGAGAGAATTTTGCATGAGGAAGAAGATTGAAGTGTCTTGCCTTTGGTACCTTAACTCTACACCACAAATGCGGGGAGGGGTTGTTCCCTGCTCACGACTGAGGCGTCAGTTCGTCTCTTTCTGAGCATCCAGGCCTCCTTCGAGCGAAACATTTAGTGAAGATGATGCTTGTACTCGAGGCGAAGGATCGAGGCTTTCAGTTTGCCCGGCGCTTTCTAAGTTGTCATACAATTTAGCTAGTTACCCCACTTTTCAACTGGTGGTGTATCGCCCACGATTTCTGCCGAGAGGGAGACTCCTCGGCAGCTAAAGCCTCGGTGGTGGAGAGTTGCCACGCATCTCTTACAGCGCGTCCGATGAAACGCGGTAATAAGAATTTAGGACGCTATAAATGGAAAGATTTGTTCGGTATACCACCGTGGTGACCCAGGATCGCTGCTACACCATATCAGAAGTCAACGAGTTGCTTAACTTCACACTTGAGCAGCAAGTGGGGCCGATTACTTTTTTGGGCGAGCTTGCTGAACTTAAACGTCCTCCGAGCGGACACATCTACGCGCGCATTCAAGATCAAGATTCTCAGATAGATATTGTCTTGTGGGCCTCCTCCGCCAAGGCAGTTTCATTTCCCCTGTCAGCCGGTTTGGCGGTCCGTTGCCGTGGGCGGCCCAACGTCTACCGCAAAAGTGGACGTCTCCAAATAGTAGTGCAAAAAATTGAGCTGGCCGGCGAGGGTGCACTCAGAAAGAAGTTTCTTGAACTAAAGCTAAAACTTGAACGCGAAGGGTTGTTTGCTCAGGAAAGAAAACGCCCGCTACCGTTTCTGCCGAAGGCCATAGGGGTAATTACCTCTCAGTCAGGAGCGGCTATCCATGACATCACGGTTCGGCTCGGTGAGCGAATGCCGCAGATTCCCATTTATCTCGTTGATGTGCGAGTGCAGGGGGCCGGTGCTGCGGAAGATATTGCGGCGGGGATTAAATTTTTAGACGCCCAAGGATTGTGCGACGTGATTATTGTCGGGAGAGGAGGGGGATCGTTAGAAGATCTGTGGGCCTTCAACGAAGAAGTAGTGGTACGAGCTATTTTTGCCGCGCGTACACCGATTGTATCGGCGGTGGGCCATGAAGTGGATACAAGCCTTTCTGATTTGGTTGCAGACCTCCGTGCACCAACCCCCACGGCTGCGGCTGAGATGGTGGTGCCACAGCGTCAAGAGTTGATACGTCAAATTGAAGAATACTCTCGTCGTCTCGGTGATGTTGATCGCTGGTTATCACCGATGGTTCAGGCGGTTGATGAGTTGGGTGAAAGACTCAATCAGCGAGTGGCAAATGTTTTGCAGCAGTATGCACTACGGCTTTCAGCAGCAGAAGCTCATCTCAAAGCCCTAAAGCCGACCGAAGTTATAAAGTTGCTAGCCCAGAAGCTTGAGGTCTTTAAACGACGATTGGCGTCGTCGCTCTCTCCTGAGAGACTCAGAGAGTTGTCGGGTCGTGTCGCACTGCTGGAGTCTCGGCTATCGGCCTCGGGACGGCGTAGCCAAGAGCAGTCAAGAAACGCACTCGAATCCCTCGCGCAGCGATTCGAAGCCACGAGCCCGAAGCGAGTGCTGGAGCGCGGGTACTCGCTGGTAGAGAAGGATGGAGTTTTGGTGAAATCGGCGAACCAATTAACGGCTGACGATTTGGTGGCGATTCGATTTTCCGACGGAAAACAGCCAGCGAAGATTCTTAGGTAGCGAAGGCGGAATCAACTCATCGACCTAGGGTTCACTGGGGCTCTCTGTGCCACTGGAGCTCTTTTTGTTGAAGTGGGCGTGTTCCTCGGGAATTGGAAAAAAATGCCCCGCAGAAGAGAAGCTCTGCTGCGGGGCACTAACATCTTCAAGCATTACGGCGCGGTGTAGGCCCAGACCATACGAATGCCGCTGGTTCCAGTCGCTGCAGCTTTCCAGCGGATGAAGAATCCGTGTCGGCTAGAACCGGCTGGCAATGCAGTGGCGCGGATAGATCCAGCTGCAATATTTTGTACGTATACCGGGTACACGCACAACCATCCAGGAGGAGCCGTAGGGGACTCTACACTTCCCGTGCAGTTATTTGAGTTGTTTATTTCCTCTTCAGCCAAGCAGTTACCGCTACATCCGTTCTGTACTATAGGATTATTTCGAACAACCACTGCCTCGTTTGCGAACGCCACGGGTGCCACAGCAGGAAGGCTTTCTGAGAATCCCCACTGCGAGTTTGCAGACGAAGCATTCACGTCTGATCCGATTACTCCGTAGACGGTTCGATTTTGCGGAATCACATCGAAGGCGCTTTCACCGCGAGCACCAGTGGGACCAACTGGCCCTGAATTTCCCTGTGGTCCTTGGGCACCAGTGTTGCCTGTTTGACCGACTGGTCCAGTGGCACCTTGTGCCCCAGTTGCGCCTTGTAGTCCTTGGGGTCCTGTCGGGCCTTGGGCTCCGATTTCGCCTTGCACGCCCTGAACTCCTTGGGCGCCTTGAACCCCCTGGGCACCTTGAGCGCCTTGTGGTCCAGTGAATCCGCGTTCGCCTTGGAGGCCGACGGTGCCTTGCGGACCTACTAGCTGCAGGTCAGAGAGTGAGAGAACTTTCTCGTATCTTGAGCAGCGACTTTTAACGGTCACTTTCCCTGACCAAACATGTGCGCAGGCTTGCATCGCGCGCGGGCGCGCTTCGGCAGAGCTAACGCCCGCCAAAAAAAATGCGGCGGCGATTGTGCTTAAGCTAAGTAGATTGCGGTACTTCATATGGCTCTCCAATTTGCAAAGTCGATTTTTAAAATGCAGCGGAAGCGAGTGCCTTGAATCAGGGAGTGCGGGGGGGGCCGTTGGTAGCCAACCCTCTTTAGAGGGATACGCGTTCGATAGGCCGCGACTTTGTCGACCAGATCGCCTACCGCCTCGTTTGGGCCGGTACCTGCGAACGGCGCCTTTCCACATTCCTTTAAGGCAGCGATGCCCTGAAATCTTGACACTCTGCTTCCGTATGCGAGGGCCTATTCGGCGATTCCTCGTAAAAGTTTCCTAGGAGTCTGTGACACAGGCACAGACGACGACGTCCCGCCGACTTGTCCCCCGAAGATTGCTTGTCCTCCGTAGCCGCGGCGAAGGAGGGAGCGAAGCGGGAAGCCTCCTCGAATTATGGAGCAGCACAGGAACATGTGGGCGAAGGCGGACTCGCATAAACAAGCCTGTGTCACATTGGGGAATGGGAGCAGGGTTGCTTGACCGAGAGAGAAGAATATTGTCCTATCGCGCCTATGGCAGACGCACTCTCTCTAAAGGACCTCCTCGCCGATGGGGGCGAAGAAAAGGTCAAAGATATCTCATTCGAAGGTGGCTTAAAGCTCCTTGAAGACCTCGTATCGCGGGTTGAAGCCGGGAGCCTGCCGCTCGACAAAGCAATCTTGTCTTACGAGCGCGGGGTGGGACTTATAGAGCGGCTTCGCTCGCTATTAAGTGGCGCAGAGCAGAAGTTGAAAATTCTACAGAAGAGCTAGGCCTTTTGGTCGACTGAGTGATTCCGACGAGTGACCAGATCGGGAAATATGGGCAGCTTGAAATGGAAGCATTCTAAATAGAGAACAATTTCCGTAGTGCTTTAATGGTAGCATGGGTCACAGGAAAGATGTCGAGTTCCTGATCAGCATTTAACCCAGCTTCTTCGCTTTGCGACTCATAGTTCGCCAACACCAAAAGCATTTTTGCGTATTCACCCACAGAGCCTATGCCCGGTTGATCGAGAATCTCTCCCACGCACACGAGTTCTTCAATCATGGGTTCAAGCACCGGAAATGAGCCGGCGAGTCTTGGATCTTTAAAGGGTTGAAATGTTGCCAGAGTCTCGGATCGGACAAAGAAGGGGAGGGGGCGCCATGGAGCAACATCAGACAATGAGGTAAATTGATGTTCAAGGCATTCTCTAAGTGGAGTGAGCGCTCTCAGATCGTTAAATTCTTGTCGCCGAGTAGCCGCATCCTCAAGCAAGCGAGAGCTATGTACCAGTGGAGCGATGGCTTTCTGGGCTATCTCAACGGCCTGCACACACGCCTCGCGTGCTTTCACTGACGGTTCTCGCTCCGGGAATACGCAGCCCCTTACCGTACGAAAAGCAAATGCAAGTTTCGCAAAGGTCAGCGATGGTTGGTCTAGCTCACCAGTTGAGGCGAGGCAGTGCACCGCGGCTCGAGCAAGAGAATCTTCAAGAAGCGGATGCTCGTCCATCAGAGTCCGAGGCGGAAACAGCGAGAATCTAAGCTGGGCGGTTGCTGCTGAAGCCACTTGTTCAGGATAAAGTTCTATGTCACGCAACATTTCCTGCAAGGGCGTGAGACCGGGATGTTTTGTCCGTGAGAGATTCGTAAAGACGAATGAGTCGCCAGAAGCATAGTGTCGGTGAGTTGATCGGCATAGCGAAGAGAGCGTGACGCAGGCGTCCTGAGAGATCGGGTCTCCATGTACACAACAATCGACAATCGCTCGCAGGACCTGGTTGTTGAGTGCGCGAAATTCTTCCCGTAGTCCCGAGTGTGCGCATTGCATTAAGCGTTCAAGTACGTTTTGTGACGAAATATCTTCTCCCCGAGCGGTCATGCTTGCTCCGTGGCTGACCGCGACTAGAGAGTTGAGGGTCGGAAGAGAATCTCCTTGTCTTGTTTGAAATAGATTTGGCATGGGAGGGATTCGCGAAGAAAATCAAAGCACACTGGTTCAACGAAAATCGAGAGTCTCAAGTATGCCTGGTTGCCCTCACTAGTCGAGCCGTGCAGTCGTCGCGCGCAAGCAAAGACTGACCCCATAACTCATTAAAATTAATAGACTTTTAGGATACTTGACCAATATCCTACTTTTTCAGTAGGAATTCGATTATGAAAATGTCGAAACGCTGTGAATATGCGCTGCGCGCCTTGATTGGGCTCGCGGTGTACGAGCGAAAAACGAGCGCTCCGCTTGCGCTCACTCAGCTTGCTGAGAACGAGAATATCCCTGCCGCGTTTCTTGAACAGATTCTTCGTAAGCTCAAAGAAGGCGGATATATCGCCAGTACGCGCGGAAAGGAAGGTGGATACGCGCTTGCTACCGCGCCAGAAAAAGTTTCGGTCGGTGAAGTAGTGAGGTTTATCGAGGGTCCGCTTGCGCCGATTCGGTGCGTAAGCCGAACTGCATATGAGCGTTGCTCATGTCCAAATGAGGAGGCTTGTGGCCTGCGGTTTTTGATGGAGCGTGTGAGGAATAGCGTTGCAGATATTTTGGATGGAACAACTTTAGCCGCTCTCGTAGACAGCACGATTCTTGCGGGTCGGCCTTCCTCGACCGGATGTGTGGAGAAGTGCAGCTCGTCAACACCGCTTAAAGCGAATTCACTTGTAAAGATGTTGTCGGTTTCAAATGTGGAGAGGACTTGAAAAAGAATCGAATTTTATTTTTTGGCGTAACGCTGTGTCATGCAGTTGTCTGGCTTCTCCTCGGCGAAGTCCGGGTGCTTCAGGCTGAGGAACCGCTTCGCGTCGGCCATTTCCGGAGTGTCACTCATGCACAAGGGGTAATTGCCCATTTGCGAAGTAAAAATGGTGCTCGTTGGTTGGAGGAGAGGGTAGGTCGTCCAGTTGAGTGGTACGTGTACGACTCGGGTCCAAGTGCGATGGAGGCGCTCCTTGCAGGTTCTTTAGACGTCTCGTACGTCGGACCCAACCCGGTTCTTAACCTCTTTGTACGGGCTAAAGGGCAGAGACTTCACGTTATTTCCGGTGCGGCACGAGGCGGATCGGGATTAGTGGTTCGAAAGGGCCTAGACTTGCGGGTTCCAAGCGATTTTAGAGGACGTAAGGTGGCAACTCCTCAGTTTGGAAACACTCAAGACGTGAGTGCGCGCTTCTGGTTTGGGAATGGCGGGTTGAAAGTTACTAGGGCCGGAGGAGATCTACAGATCATTCCAACGGCTGGGCCCGACCAGGTGTTGCTTCTTCGTCGCGGCGACATCGATGCGGCATGGACGGTGGAGCCGTGGCTGTCGATCCTTGAAACAGACGGAGGTGCTGAGTTGATTTTAGAAGAGAAGGACGCGGTTACGACCGTAGTGGCAGCCAGTGCTAAGTTTTTGAAAGATGAGGCACCTGTGGCCAAGGCTTTTCTGCGAGCGCATGAGGAGCTCACTGATTGGATTGTGCAGCATCCGCTGGAGGCACAGCAGGAGACTCGTGACGGTATTGCTGCATTTTCGGGACGGGAGATCCCGGCTGAATTGGTGGCAGGTAGTTGGAAGCGAATGAGTTTTAGTAACAAGGTGACTCGGGAGGACTTCGAAGTGTTTCTTGTTCGAGCTCAGAGCGCAGGATTTTTGAAAGACGTTGATCCTGAACTGCTCAAGTCGTTTGTGGTGTCGATAGGGTCAGAGGGAAGTGAGGGCTGATATGAGTGTTCTGGTGAACAAAGTTGAAGTGCGGAGCGTCTCTAAGTCGTTTCCGCAGCGTGGAGTAAGTAGTAGTCGTTTTCTATCGAGTCGTAGCGGCGAACGCACTGCGCTGCTTCCTACCAATTTAGTTGCGCGTGAGGGCGAGTTCATCTGCCTGGTGGGTCCAAGCGGATGCGGCAAAACAACGCTTCTCAACATTATTGCCGGGCTCTTGCCCGCCAGTTCCGGCTCCGTGGTGGTCGAAGGTAATCCAATCAAAGGGCCCGGCCGCGACCGCATGATGATGTTTCAAGAGTCTGCACTCTTCCCTTGGCGCACTGCGCTTGGGAACGTGATGTTCGGCCTACAATTCGTAAAAGAAATTCCAAAGAGCGAACGAAAGAGAATCGCGCTTGAGCATCTTGCTTTGGTTGGACTGAAGGGATTTGAATACCGCTTCATTCATGAGTTGTCGGGCGGCATGAAGCAACGTGTGGCGCTGGCGCGTTCTCTTGCCCCAAATCCACAAGTGTTGCTGATGGATGAGCCCTTCGCCGCGCTCGATGCCATGACCCGCGAGCAGCTCTATCAAGATCTGCAGAGAATTTGTGGTCAATATAAAAAGACCGTTATCTTTGTAACTCACAATGCGCGCGAGGCAGCGTGCTTAGCCGACCGAGTTCTTGTGTTTTCACCAACGCCGGGACGAGTAACCGATGTTATTCAGGTCCGATTGCCAAGACCGCGGGATATCAATGATGCTGCGGTAGCAGCAACGGCCAGGGAGATCTCGAAAGCTCTTCGTGAAGCGCATGATCCGATCTCTGACATGGCAAATGGAGTTAGTTCAATACAGAAGCAGAACGGTCAACAGCAAGAAGGAGATGTATGCGCCGCGCCGCTCTCAGCCAACTCTTAGCTCTTTTGGTAGTTCTTGGCCTGTGGGAATGCCTCGTGACATTCGGGGCATGGGATCCACTGCTGCTTCCTCCACCAAGTGATATTTTTGCGTATCTAATAGGCGCCATGCGGGATGGTAGCTTGTGGGATGCCACGCTTGTGACTGTCCGTAGGCTGTTAAGTGGATATGCAGTCGGCGTGGCGCTCGGAGTTCCCGCAGGATTTCTTATTGCCTACTCGGCTTTCGCCGCTTCGACACTCGGCATCGTGGCACTCGGGTTTCAAGCACTGCCAAGCGTGTGTTGGATTCCGCTTGCACTGTTGTGGTTTGGTCAAACGGAACTTGCAGTTTTGTTTGTGGTGGCAATGGGTACGCTTTGGTCCATAGCGATTGCGGTTTCTGACGGCATTCGCACTATTCCGCCAATTTACGAGCGCGCGGCACGCACCATGGGTGCGTCTGGGTTTGTGCTACTGGTGAAAGTCATCGCTCCTGCGTCGTTCCCAGTGGTGCTTACAGGTATGAAACAGGGCTGGGCCTTTGCTTGGCGCTCACTACTCGCCGCAGAGATCTTCGTCACGATTATTTCTGGTCTTGGTCTAGGGCAATTGCTGCATTACGGCCGAGAGCTTCACGCCATGGATCAGGTTTTTGGTGTGATGGGCGTCATCATCTCGGTCGGTCTTATCATAGACGTCTTGATATTTGGATCGCTTCAGAAGCTGGTTGCTCGGCGCTGGGGATTCCATCGCGGCTAGGAGCAGAGGTCTGAGCATCCTTGGTTAAGATGTTACCCAAGGATGAAGTCGTAATGGTCTGAAATGATTGCGGCTCTATGTTACGCTGGTGCGTCAATCGCGATTAATCCCCAAGGATGGGGCTAGGAACGGTCGATCGGCTATCCTGCTCATTAATACTTGCTGCCTCATCGCTGCCGTCAGTCTGCTGGATAGAGGACGGATACTAAACAGGGTGGCGGCACTCCGATATGAGCGGTGTGCAGGCCTCAAGAACCTCAAAGTTTACTTGAAATTGCCCGCCGAAGGATTGCAGATTAACAAAAAAAGGACTGGAGAAAAGCTTTCGGCTTTTCTCCAGTCCTTTAGAACGTTCTCCACCTAGTGAAGCAGCGGTCTATTTAGCGAAGTCCTTCAGTGCCTTGAGGGGGCGTACCTTGATGACCTTTCGCGCGGGCTTAGCCTTAAACATTTGCTCTTCTTTTGTGAATGGGTTGATTCCCTTGCGGGCCTTAGTGGCAGGCTTATGAATCACTGTGATCTTCATGAGGCCAGGGACTGCGAAGACTCCTGGGCCCTTCTTTCCCACTGCAGCCTTTATTTGCTGAGCCAGTCCGTCGAATACCGAAGCGACTTGTTTACGGCTTAATTTAGTGGCCGTGGCGATATTTGTCAGAATTTCCGATTTCGTAGCAGCTTTTTTTGCCATAATGGTCCTTAACGAAAGTTGATTTGAGCCTAGAAATACCGAGTTTGGCTGAAAACTCCTGCGTCTGCAATCCTAAAGAATGGCATGCATTCGACGAGGCCCAGCGCCCACCTTAGGGACCCAGTCGTTTACCTGCTCAATGGAAGCGCGCTAAAGAGGGTAGTTGGAATTAGTGCCGAAAGCGGGAGAACAAGCGAATACATCAGATTCCACGCCTAGTTGCGGTTGTGATTGAGTGAGAATCCGTTTGGCGCGAAACTCGTGATTCTCCGCGATTTTCGGAACCGACCATGACGATAGATCGTTCGATATCTAGATCGCCTGTCGTCGGCCCCCAAGGTGGACGGATCCAGCGAGCCTTTTAAACGTAAAGGGCGCTTTTACTCTCTCGTCTCCCGCCACCCCAATGGAGATTTCTGGCACTCAGTTCTTGTCTTCGAGAATGGTCGGATTGATTTTTGGGTGAGCTCCATGCCCAAGGTTTTCGAGGATAGGGGAGGTCTATACAGATTTCTGGTGCAAACACTAAAGCAGAGGAGGAGCATTGAATCTGAGTGCGAAAACCCAAAGTTGAAGATCGCATTCGACCTTGATAGTGGCTCCGAGGGTCCGACTTGGAGTATTTGTTCAGAGGACGAGCTCCATGAGTACGAATCGAGGATAAAACAATTCCAAACGACTAAGACTAAGCGCTCGTGCCAAGGATTGGGTAGCTTTCTCTTCTTTGTGAAGGATCCCGAAATTGTTGTTCCAAAGGGCCTTAGCTCCTGTCCTGGTATTGCATCTATAGAACCCGACGTCGTAGGGGGAATCTTTCATGATGAGAATGGTTTTTTCACTTTCTTAGATAAGACATTCTCAAACTGATCGTGGGGGCCCTGACAGTCACAGAGATCTTTGAGAAAGGCATGCATAACATTCGGGTTGAATAGATCGCTTCAGCCACCTTCCCGATTTTTAACCCATTTGCAAGCGAACCATGATGATTCAGCGCGGACTGGTCAGTTTTATCTCTAGCGCGCGATTGCCACTCGGGTCGTGTCCCCGTGCAGCTCGCCACTGAGTTGCGTCTCCACCAATTGGTAATTGTTGCTCGCAAGCGTGATCTGATAAGCAACTCGCGCGGGAACTTGAAACTGAATGCGTCCTTGAGAATCTGTTTGCCCAGAGCCGTGAATTCCGGCATTCACCATAACGCCACTGCGCGGCGCACGCTCAGGACTCAAGACCTGCACCGTAAGCGTAAAGGAGCGAGATTGAGCGTTGATCTGGTGATTTACGTTTTCGACTAACACGCCACTTATCGGTGCAAATACGTAGCCAGATTTTGACGTAGTTAGTGTGTAGCTGGTCGGACCGGCGACGCTGTTGAACGAGAATGCTCCGTTGGCATCACTCATACGGACTGACGTGTTCCCACCACTTATGAGCTCAACCCGTGCATTGGAAAGTGCGGCCCCCGATAGGGCAACTTGCCCACTGATGTTCCAGTTGCCAGGTGCAACAGTCGGTGTCGGCTGCGGCGTTGCAGTGGCAGACGGAGTTGGGACAATAGTAGGGGTCGGTGTGGGAAGTATCTCTCCCGGTGGAGGGGCTGGGTTGTGCGGCACTGATTGCAGCATGCGGTGAATGTTCAAGGTTTTGCCGGTGGAGGTCTTTCCAGCCAATGAACCGAGGGGGTCACCACTGGAGAGAATCACATTCTTGGCTTCTAGCCAGCCTAGGTTAAATGAGTATGACTTAAGTAGCGCGACAGCTCCGGCTACATGTGGCGAAGCCATCGAGGTGCCGTTCAGATATTTGTAGGTGGAACCAGGATAGGTGCTGCCAATGTCTACGCCGGGGGCTCCGATATCAACCGTAGTGGCACCGTAGTTGGAAAAGCTCGCAAGGTTTCCGTAGCGATCAATGGCGGCAACCGAGATGATGTTGTCCTCGTTGTAGGCAGCGGGGTACCCGGGTGAGGAGTCAGAGTTTGTAGAGTTATTGCCGGCGGCGGCAACGAAAAGTATGCCTGCGTCCTTCGCTGCCTTAATCGAGTCTTTCAGCGGCTGAAAATACCCGCCACCGCCCCACGAATTGTTCGTTGCGACCAGATTCAATCCACCGAGTTTGAGCTTTGTGGCGTAGTCGATTGATTCGAGTGCGTCTACCAATGATCCGGAACCACTCGCGCTCAGGAACTTAATTGGCACGAGAGTGACCTGGTGGGCGACGCCCGCCACACCAATACTGTTGTTGGAAATGGCGCCGATTGAGCCAGCGACGTGAGTACCGTGTCCGTTGTCATCATCAGGATTACCGGCCTGACGAGAACTGGGATTGTAGGTTATGGCGTTCAGACCGCGCACGTCATCGATGTAGCCGTTGCCATCGTCATCGATGCCGTTGTTTGCGATCTCGCCCGTGTTTACCCACATGTTACCGATCAGATCGGGGTGGTTGTAAGAGACGCCACTATCGATGACGCCGATCGCGATTGAGCGCGAGCCCGTACTAATGTTCCAGGCTTCTGGAGCATCCATGTCGATGTCTGATGCTTGGTGTAGTCCCCACTGCTGACTGTAGAGATTATCATTGGGCGTGAGAGTTGCGCGTAGTACGCCGTTGCAAGCGCAGGACGCCACCCGAGGGCGCGCCTTATTGCGGCGCAGACTTCTCCAGCGCTTCAATAGCTGCTTACAGACTCCGCCGCGAAAATCAGAAACGACGATCCGTGCGCCACCTATGCGACGCTTTCCTCGCTTAGTGAGCATGACCACACGAGGATGATCTTCTGCAACCGCCATGGCCCCCGCAGAGGCGAGCGTAGCTTCCTGGACTGCCTTGGCCCGAAGTGGAGCAATGCGCGACACTTCCAGCAAGTATTCGCCTTCAAAGCACTCTTGATCTTCGGCGTAAGCAGGAGCTACCCAGGAGAGCAACATTAGTGTGATTAAGAGTCGTCTCATCTTCTACTCCTCCTTGAGCGTACCCTTCCTGCCTGGTTGCTCGACTCGTGCAGCCCCTTAATTTCGGTCGCAAAGTGCAATCCGAATCGGGATCCGTCTCCACGGTAGCCAACTTTTACGCCTTTGTAGCGAACAGGGCGTGAAGCTACTCGGGCCGAAGCTGACTCGAACCGAAGCTGATAGGTTCCTTGAGGAAGCGAGAAGTTGTAGTAGAAGGGGCGCTCAAGCGCCAGTTCATACCTTGTTCCGTCGTTTTCAGTGGCGCTTACCACGATAGCGCCAAAGCCTAGCTGTTCGAGGCGTGTCATCTCCCGCCCTGTCGGTGGACGTCCATTTTTAGAACTTCGAATTCTGCCCTCGACACTATAGAGCGGTACTGGAGTTGGAGTGGGTGTCATCGTTGGCGTAGGCGTCATGGTCGGGGTTGGCGTTGGTTGCACACACTGAGCTCCACCGGAAGCCTTCACCTGAATTTGGCGACCATCGCTGGCGAACAGACGTACCGTATTGGGGCTATTTTGAACGGTTACGGTATCAAAGAAAATGTCTGTAAGGGCAAGGGCAACAAGCTCACCGCGCTGGCTTGTTCCTACCACATCCCAGCTTACTGGCTGTGATTCTTGAGTTGAGTTTCGCACGCGCCACTTGCGACTGTTCGACGGGACATCTGAACACATCGAAGTGAGAATAATTCCGTTTCCAGGGAGAGTCGGAGAGGGGGACGCTGTTCCGGTGGAGACCGGAGTTGGAGTCATGGTTGGCTGAGGCGCCGGAGTCGATGTCGGAGGTAGTGGAGTGTTCGTGGGCAGAGCAGTCGCAGTGGCGGTCGGAGTTGGCGCGCATTTAGTGGTGTTCGGCGACTTTGCGTCAATTTGACGACCATCACTGGCAAAGAGCTGCATGGTATTGGGGTGATTAGGCAGTCGAGCGCTGGTGAATATTATGGAAGCACCTGCTTGAATTGTAAGCGGGTGCTTAGCTGACGTGCCGTAGATATTCCATTCAATGCCGACTTGTTCTGATGAAGCGTTCTGTGCACGCCACACCAGAGTTGTTTCTGGAGATTCCGAGCAGAGAGCGGCAAGTGTGACACCGTCCCCGGATCTTGTGGGGGTTGGAGTGGCGGTTGAGGTAACGGTTGCAGTGGGCGACGCCGTTGCAGTCGAGGTCGCAGTAGCGGTTATTGTCGGAGAGCTAGTTGGTGTTTTAGACGGAGTTGCTGTTGGAGTCGCGGGAGCACCTCCGTCCGTAGACCAAATGTGAGCCCCTTGGAATTGATTGCCTTGACCGTATCGGTAGGCCACGTATCGAATTCCGGTAGAGTCTTTTGCGGTGTGCACAAGAGAACGATTTCCCGCAGCATAGTTTGTATTGCCGAGTAGGGTGGCATGAGCGACGGTTCCGTCTGAGTATTGAATTGCGGCACTTAATCCGGCACCGTTTGATGCTGTCTGTCTGACCGCCAGCAGATCTCCTTCGGAGTCATTGCCTGGCAGAAAGCTCATGTATCCGCCGTACCCGGATTCTTGACGGCCTTCTTTGGAGCTCCAGTTTCCGGAGAGATCGCGCTCTGTTCTTACAAAGCTGGTCTCACTGTTGCCGTGCTGTGGCCGGGAGTGATGAATCACCAAGGTGCCTGCTTGGGTAAGAGCGATATCGGGATTTATGCCGTTGCTGGCTGCGCCCAGAGCGGGAGAGGAGATTGACCAAGTGCTGTTTGGCGATTGTTTCGCTACCTTGAGAGTCGTGGAGACGGTATCCAGGTAGGCTATCAGCGGCAGTCCATCGGCATCGCGTATTATATCGCAGTCTTGAAACCGTTCGACCGAGTTCGAAGCAGACTGAATCGATACAGGGCTCCACTGGCCGCTTGAAAGGCGGGCGAATTGAACATCCCCCGTCACGGTATCTCGATAGCACACACAAGGCTTGCCTGCGTCGCAAACTGCGATTCCCGCATCGGTGGCATTGGAGTCAATCTCTGAGATGATCCATGCAGTTTTAAGGTCACCATCAGCAGTAGCGTGAAAGATTTTTTTGGTAGAGGTATTTTCAAACACTACATGAGCACGCGTTCCGTCGAACACTATTCCTGTGCGGGCGTTAACCGATACGTTGGGATTATTTATTGCTTCGTAAACATTCGGCGCAATCGTTGCCAGATCCCATGAGTCGGTTTGGAGGTTGGGAATAGCGATGCGCAGGTCGCCTAACTCTTTTTTCGAGCCATTCGCGTTCAGTTCAGTGCTCTCATTTTGATAGTAACTAAGGTAAATTCCTCTTTCCCCAGGACGAGTAGCCGCTGCTAACCCATACCCATCATTAAGCGCTATTTGACGATGTCTGAATGTAGGATTTGGAAGTGCCGGACGCGTTGTCGGCGTTATTGTCGGTGTGCGTGTGGCGGTCCAAGTGGCGGTAGCAGTAGAGCTAGCCGTGGCGGTACGCGTCGCGGTGAACGTGTGAGTAGGCGTCAGGGTTGCCGTTGAAGTCGGAGTACGTGTTGAAGTAGCCGTAGGAGGGACTGCGGTAGGTACGGAAGTATTCGTCGCAGTTGCAGTTTTTGTTGGCGTGTGAGTGTTCGTTGGAGTGCGAGTCGCCGTGTAGGTAGCTGTCGCTGTGAAAGTTGCGGTCGCCGTTGGTGGAACTGGAGTTGGTGTAGGCACCGGGGTTGGCGTGCGTGTTGGCGTAATTGTTGGAGTCGGAGAAGGAGTTGGTGTTGGCGCAATCGACTGGTCCGCGGTGAAGAAGATGTTAGAGCGGTCACCTGTGGCGAGCCCCGAGTACGCGAGAGGTTGGAATGAAAGTCCTTCCTTATAGGCGGTAATAAGATACTCGGAGTCATCTGGAATTGTTATGGCGAAAGAACCATCAAAGGAAGTGCTGGTGTCACGCGCCACACCACCGTAGCTCAGTGAGATAGTGACATCTGAGATGGGGAGGCCGCCGCTATCACGCGCGAGACCGGTGAAGGTGTAGCTTGGGTCGAGAGTTTGACGGAAATTAACTTGGCTTTCGGGACATAGAATCTGGGTTACTGCGACGCCTGCGGGATCAAAAAGTGTGTTGTTACGCTCCGCCGTGATCCAGTTGTCTGACATTGCCGGGACTTCGATAGAATACCGCCCTTGCGCATCAGTGGTGGTAACTGGCTCATCGTTATTGAGGATTTCAGCATTCGCAAGGGGATTGCCCTGTAAGTCGTAGGCCGTTCCGGTAATTTGATAGCTGAGTTGAACGGGGCAGGGTTCATCATCGATTGGCGGAAGAATCTCATGCTCTGCTGGCGCAACCACTCTGAAGGCGATTCCAGAGTGGTTTCCGTCGATTTGAAAAATGCCATGCAGAGCTGGATCGATTATCACGTCAGAACGATTGACTTGCAGTGCAAGAGTCTCCTGTTCCGCCACTACAATATTGAATCGCCCTTCATCGTCGGTGGTGCCGGCAACAAAGCCACTATTCAAGATTGGTGCTGAGGCAAGAGGAAAGCCCAACGCATTAAGTGCCTGACCAGATATAGTATAGTTGCGAACGCTATTGCTGTCAGAAGTTGCGCGATAACTCGCCTGAGAGAGCCCCGAGGTAGGACAAATCTGAAAGGGAGTAGAGCTTTGGTGCGAGAAAGAGAAGCTTGAGAGTGCTGGAATAAGAGAAATCGGATCATTCAGAGAAGACTCGTCGTTAGAGTCGCAAGCAATAACGGTCCTGGCGCCGTAGAGTGCAAGCCCCTGCGTGTCGGTGATTTGCGACGGCACGCCTGAGCAGGAGTTGAAGTTTGGTTGTGAAATTTCTACTCCGGCTACGGGGTTAGTGCCGTCAGTGACTGATAGGGAGATAACGCCGGCGGAGGAGTTGTCTTTGACAGCCCAGAATTTGCAGATACCGTCGGGGCACGTTGCAGGACTTACTAAGATTACACCTGGAAAGAAGCTATAGCTCCCTTCTGGTACCACGGTAAATTCAGAGCTTCCCGGTGCGGAAACCTGTGCGGTGGTGAAAGACCACACGCCGCTCAAGTTGGTAGTGCGGTTTACGAGATTGTTGATTCCTCGATTGCCGAAGAACGAAACACCAAGAGCGCCTTTTAGTTGATCGGTGATGACCTGAATTTGATAGCTTAAAGAGCTGGCCGGAGCTCGTGGAGCTATGTTGCTGCATGTGGCTGTAACCGAACCGGCGACGGAACCCGATCCTGCGTTGGGGCAGGCGAGGAGCTTTTTGCTGAATGAGTTTGAGTAGGTGCAGCGCTTGCCGTCTCTATCTATAGGGAGTACCGAGTAGAAATCATTCTCACGGTCACTGTCTAAGTTGTTACAGCCTTGAGGTTTTCCCCTCACTGCAAAAAGAATGTAGCCCTCGTGGTCGGATTTCTTCGGACAGCTTACTTCCGCGGTGGGCACCACTACTTCATGTCCACTTACTGGGGTGGGGCCGGAGAAGGAGTTCTCATAGACGCGCCACTCAAGTACCGCGCTTGGTCTTGAATCAGGAACTGCGCTGACTCTGCATACGCGACCGGGGCAACTGGCGAGCGAGAGCGTTACCTCGGGTGGGGTAAATAGCAGTCCTTGACCGACATGGGTGAATGCTATGGTAGGAGAGGTGGAAGCAATCTCATCGGTATCGATTGCCCAGTTGCCTGACGAGTCGGTGAAGCGATTCGGAAGTGAGTTAACGCCAAAGTTTCCGTAAATCTGAGCACCGGCAACTGGCTGTGCTTGACCATTACGGATAGAGATAGTGTAGGTGTCAGCAAATGATTTGCTTGGGGCAAGTGCCAGTAGGCAGAGTAACGCCAGCAACCGCGCGAAGTGCTTCTGCGCGCGGTGCTTCACCGAGACCCTTTTAACTAGCTGAATTAATTTACGAACCACTATTGCCCTTTAACTTGTATTCACGGACAGATGGGTATCGACGGGGGCGGTGTGGAGATGTCGGATCTGGCGCTGACGAAAAATATTTCTTGGTTTCAACTGTCTCGCTCTAAGAGCATCTCGTATGACGGTCTGATACTTTTTCAGGTGTCGGTAAGGGAGAAGGAGCGTAGCTATGCTGCGGGACTTTAAAAGGGCGCTCGGTATGTTGTTGAACACAGGTGCATGGCGGGCGTTGCTCTGTCTTTATCTCCTTGTGGGAGCCATTGGAGGAGGTGCACTTTCTGGTGGGTGCCTTTCTTCTCCCCAAAGAGCGCCCGAGTCTAAAGTAGACTTAGGGCGGATTGAAGCTGTCGTTGATCATGTTTATGATGGCGACAACGTCTGGCTACATTCGAATGGTACACGCGCAAAGTACCGCCTTATTGGAGTCGATACCCCCGAAGTCCAACGTGGCGCCCGCGCAAAAAAACAGGCCCAGAAGCTTAAAGTTAGCGAAAAAAGACTACTTGAGCTTGGGACTTTAGCCGCTGCTCGGCTTAAACAGATTCTTCCTCCTGGTAGAAAGGTTCAGATTGAGTTTGATAGAGGTGCGCAGGATCAGTTCGATAGATATCTGGTCTATCTCTTCGTCCCAGGGGCCTCTTCACCTGTGAATAAGTTGATGATCAGTGAGGGCCTTGGGTGGTCCTACAGCGATAGAGTGAACACCCGCTATTCTCGGGAATTCGAACTTGCTGAACGGGAAGCGAGAAACCAGCGACGCGGGGTGTGGCAACGCTAGGAGTCTGTGCCACAGCTTCCTAGTACTTTGGCTCCTAGTACTTTCCCTCCTAGTAATTTCGAACGATCAATTCCATGACTTTCCCGCGTTCACTCGACTTTGAGTTGATGGCACGCGATGCGGGTACCCGTTCGATACGAAAGCGACGATATAGTTCAGAGACCAGCGGTGCTGACGAGTTCGAAAGCATGAATTTCACTCCACGCCTGTCCAGCCTGGTACAAAGGCGAAAAAGTTCTCGCTGCATTTCTGAGCCGAAGCCGTCAGCGCTATAGCTGGTGAAAGACGAGGTGGCACTTAGGGGCACGTACGGGGGATCGAAGTAGACGAAATCACCACGCTTTGCCTTGCGCTCAAACTCAAGAAACGAAGCTTGTTGGATAGAAACACCACTGAGCATTTCACTGCAGGCACGTAAGTTCTTGGTGTCTAGAATAGTAGGATTGTCGT
This sequence comes from Bdellovibrionota bacterium, assembly GCA_041739995.1. Taxonomy (GTDB): domain Bacteria; phylum Bdellovibrionota_C; class UBA2361; order UBA2361; family JBGSMV01; genus JBGSMV01. The sequence continues at coordinate 16,675 of JBGSMV010000031.1, read as the reverse complement.
AGCGACCAAAGGGCACGTTAAAGTGTCCTTTCGAGTTCACGCGATACAGTCCGTTAAAACAGGTCTTATTCAGAAAGATAAAGCGGCTTGCCCTGCGCACTTTGGACCAACGAGCAAAGGTTGCGGATCGGTCTGAATTTCTAATTCTATAGAAATGCTCGCTCTCGTAGCGGTGGTTGCGAAGGCTCACGATCAGTCGCTCGACCTCATCTCGAACCACTTCGTAACAATTAACCAAATCATGATTGATATCTGAGACGAAGGCCGAGCGCGGTTGCAGCGCGTGCAGCAGCGCACCGCCACCAAGAAAGGGCTCATAATAGCGACCAAATGAGGTAGGGACGCGGGAGAGTAATTGTGGCAATAGCTGAGTCTTTCCCCCAGCCCATTTAAGAAAAGGCTTGCAGGTGATGTGGGTGCCGTCGAGTGAAAGTTGAAACTGTGCTGCCTTTCTCATCTAAGCGCTTAAGAATACAAAAGTAGGGGGCTCCGCTGAGCGCCAAAAGGACGATTCCTCATTTTCTGCTGCAATCTTCGAACGAGCAAGAGGGTGAGATTGTGAGGCTGAACGAGCCGGACGGCGAGATTATGAGTCTGGCAGCGATCAGCTTAACGAAGCTGCATCATGACGACGGGATCACTTGGGCGATGGCAAAATAGTGTGCACTTCCCGCCAAGAGCACCATGACGTGCCAAAACTCGTGTGCTGAATAGCGGGTTCTAAAGAGGTTTGGGCAGTTGATTATGAATACGACCGCACCCACCGAGTAGAGCATGCCGCCTAGAATTAACAGATTGAAGGCCAGCGGCGAGAGCGCATGTGAGAGGGTAGGGAGGAGCAGCAGAAAGGCCCATCCCATGGCGAGGTAGATGCAGACCTGGAGGTTGCGGCTCTGCGGGCCCCTGGTGAGGGATAACCACGCGCCTAACCCTGCAAGAAACCACTCAGCAACTAACAGCGATATTCCAAACGGACCAGATATTACGAACAGACAAATCGGCGTGTAGGTTCCGGCAATGAACAAATAAATGGCTGCGTAGTCGAGTCGCTCGAGTTTTTCCAGAGTAGCTGCGGAGCAATGCAGTCCGTGAAGTAGGCCGCTCACCAGAAAGAGAGAAATCAGTGCGAGGCTGTAAACTAGGACTGTAACGACGGAGGACCAATGTTGATCACAGTCGCACAGCAGGTAGATCGCTCCAACTATCCCGGCGAGCGCTCCAAATAGATGTGAAGCGGACGAGAAGGGCTCTCGCAGTCGGAGGCAGAAATTCATCAATATTCTCCCTTGACCAGTCTGATGGAGTTACGCATTGAGCACCACAACTGTACTTGAGCAGCCGCTCAAGTATAAACCAAAGGGTCCTCTTGGCGATCATGCCAAGGTGTCGCCCAATATGAGACGTCGATTAGTCGTCGTCCGAGGAGGATGTACCTGAAGACGAGGAGCTTGAAGTCGAGGAGCCCGAATTTGAAGAGTCAGAGGAAGAGTTGCTCGAAGAGCTGTTACTACCGCCTCGACTACATGCACGGGAACATCGTCGGAGCGAAGTTACACAGCCTCTTCGTGCTTCCTTAATATCTCCTCGTCTATAGCAAGCTATCTTACAGGCTCCGCGCGCAATGGTAGGGGCATCGAGACAGTCCCCAAAACAAGACGACGAGCCGCAGTCGACTCCCTGAGTACAGGCGCAGGTCGTAGCACAGGATGAGCGGGCGGCATCGAATGAGAGCTCACAGTTGTCGACGCAAGCGTCTCTAGTCTCGGAGACCGGTTCAATGCATGACAAGAAGGCGGCCTTGCAGAGATCACCACAATCTCCGCTAGGGACTCTGCAGTTAAGGATTGTATCTGAGCGGGTCGCGCGGCACACGGCAGTACACGAATCTCGCTCAGAGTTCGCGGTGCGAACGCATTGGCGCGTCGAACTCTGCGCTTCAGAAGTACTGGCACCAGTAACTATGCCGGCGGCACAGGCTGCAAAAACGAAAATAGCGGAGAGCGAGGTTCGAAGGTTACTCATAGTGGACTCTGACTTTAATGGAGAACTCTAGCTTTTGAAAAAAGCCACTTTCATAGTAACGCCTCAGAAAACAGAGCGCAAAGAGAAATGGGGATGAGGTATTTTCTTATATGATTGAGGCGTTCTAGGCGGCATAGAGAACAACTTCGCTGTATTCTTTCTAGAATGGATGTTTTTCCCTGAGTGGCGAGCTGTGATGCTCCCGGCCCGACCCGGATTTTCTCTATTATCACTGCGGGGCTTTCAAATCCGGCTTGGGCCGGCGATCTTCAGCGTAAGCTGAAGATGTAGAGAATTAGGCCCGACCCGGATTTGAACCGGGGTATGACGGTTTTGCAAACCGTTGCCTTACCACTTGGCTACCGGGCCACTAAACTCACACAAAAACACGAGCGAACTGTATACTCAGCTCGATTCAACCTGTCACCTCGTCCTACGACGCCCTGAGGCTTCGTTGGAGGCTATCCCGCTCGACGGAGTCTAGGTCAAACTTGAGCAGATTCTATAACACATTGATAATACATACAAAATTAATAGAAAAATTTAGGCGTGAAATATCAGATGTTCTGGCCGAATGCCGACTTTATTTATCACAGGCATGACACCATCCTTTCTGCGAGTAGGGGGGCGATTCAAAAAAGTTTGAATTGCTCCCCTTTTTTTGTCTTTGCCTTCGTTCTGCCATTCCCTTGTGTTTTCTTGTCTCCTCAGACACATTTCAAGTGTTTACAGTCCCGTGCGAGCCTTTTCTGCTGTGCTGCGGGTGGCCGTATTTTTGGACGGTGTTTTTGCCCTGATTCAGGTACGTATTACTTATGGCTTACGTTGTTACGCGCGCATGTATCGGCACTCTTGATCGCTCCTGTGTTGAGGTGTGCCCAGTAGACTGTTTCTATTGGATCAAGAAGAAGAAGTTTAATGACCAATTTGGGATAGAGCCTGCTAATGGCAAAGACGAAGGGATGATGATGATTCATCCTGACGAGTGCATTAACTGCGGCGCTTGTGAGACTGAGTGTCCGGTCGAAGCCATCTACGAGGATTCTGGCGTGCCTGAAGACCAGAAGGAATTCATCAAACTCAACGAAGAAGAAACCGCAGGGCTCTCTGATGCTGAGCTCGATAGCGCTCGTTGTACATCTAAATAGTAAGATTTGAGCCTTTCGGTTCGTCAGTTAACTCCGCATTCTGAGGTGATGCAGGTGATGTCTTTTGCCCTCAGTGCCAGACTCCTCGTCTTAGGAGGTTTGGCTTTCGCAGCGACGCTGATCTCGTTAGAGGGTCATGCACTCGATTCCAAGCCCCCGGCAGAAATTCGAAGTAGCACAGAGCTGGCGGAACGTATTCGGGCGGTACTTCCACAAAGGGGAAGCGACTCTCTGGCCGTGATGGTGTTTGATGTGTCAAACGGTCGCGAGGCCTTTGCATTCAATCCTGATAAAGCGTTGAAGCCCGCCAGTGTATTAAAGGTGCTTTCATCGTTAGCGGCACTTGAATTGTTAGGTCCTAACTACCGTTTTGCGACGCGGGTCTTTGCCGATCGCGCTCGTACTGGTGAGGCGAGTAGTCTGTACGTTCAAGGAGCAGGGGATCCGAGTCTTACCGTCGAAACTGTGTGGGCTATGGCAAGGGCTGTTCGGCGGCGTGGCATAGAGTCGGTAAACCAGCTCTATGTAGATGATTCGCTTTTTGAAGAGTCGTCCGGAGCCTCGGGGCCACGAGCTTATCAAACGGGTAGCTCAGCGCTGTCCTTTAATTATAATGCCTTTAGTTTTGAAGTCTGCCCTGGACAGGTCGGTAAGCCCGCAAGTGTGATTGTGGATCCGCTTGAGCTACGCATTCCATTCGTCGGGGGTATAGGAACCAGTCAGGGCTCCAAAGGTTCGTTCGCCATAGATCCGATTGGAGGAAAATCTCGCACGGATGGTGCTGCACCGACTTACCGAATCTCTGGGAACATTGGGTCCCGACAGGGTTGTAGTACGGTGTATAGGAGTATGCCCTCGCCGCCGAAAGTATTTGGAGCCTCCTTTCTTGGGATGCTCAAGGCAGTCGGGGTAAAGGTTCCTGAGCATCCCAGAGAAGGGAAGACCCCTGGAACGCTAGACTTGATATATACCCAGCAATCCGCTCCGCTCTCGCAAATAGTGCGTGATCTTAACCACTTTAGTAATAACTTCATTGCCGAACAGATTTTGTTTGCCATAGGTCAGACTGAAGGAGCCACTTTTTCTCGGATGCGCGGGCTACGCCGACTGGAGAGCTTCTTGAGGAGCCTAGGGTTTCGCGATGAGCAGTTTGTCCTTCGCGACGCATCGGGGTTAAGTCATGATAATCGGCTCTCAGCTCGAATTATCCTGGCGCTCTTGCTCCGGGGACTAGAAAATCAGTTGGTTGCTCCTGAGTTTGAGAGCTCTTTGGCGGTGGGTAAGAAGAGCGGGACTTTGCAACGCAGGCCCGTCGATCCAAGTGGGTTGGTGTTACGAGGAAAGACCGGTACGCTTAATGGGGTGAGCTCTCTCGCGGGTTACGTGGTTGGGCAAAGTGGAAATAAATACGCCTTTGTAGTTCTTCAAAATGCTATTACGTCAGTGGATCACGCTCATCGCCTTGAAGATTCGATTGTTGCGATACTCTCGCGCAATTAGCGGTTATTTCTGCTCAATCCCTTTATCGATCCCGCGTCTATTGATCGTCGCTCTAAGTGCGCTTGTGCTGCTTGAGGCGTTCTCTAGCGAGGTTGCATCGGCAGCGCCGCGATCGTTTAAAAGGAATCCTGAATTCATCACGCCTCCTGGACTGCGCGCGCGGGTGAATTTTTGGAAAGACGTCTTTGCCAAGTACGAGAAAAATCAAATATCTATTCACCATCGAGCCTACCCTCAAATTACTTTTGAGATATTGGATTTGCGCCAAGAAGCGGCGGTGATGAGCGAAGTCCTTTTTGAAAAATATCGATCAAAAGCAATCGATGCTCGAATCAAGCAGTATTATGTGGCGCTTAAGCCCTTAGCTGCGGGGGGTGCTCCCACGACGGAATTGCAGCAGCTGATTGCCGATAAGATGCCGCCAATAAAGGGAGTAGGTAACGTCTTTCAATGGACGGTGAAGGGCGAGTTTGTTCGAAGCCAGTCTGGCATTCGACAGAAATGGGTCGAGGCCATTCAACGATCTGGGCGATATTTGCCCACGATGGAGCGAATCTTTGTTGATCAGTATTCTCTCCCCATAGAACTGACGCGACTTCCTTTTGTGGAGTCCTCCTTTAACTATGCTGCTTATAGTTCCGTTGGAGCTGCGGGTATTTGGCAATTCATGCCGCGCACAGGAAAGCAGTTTCGATTGACAGTAAACTCAGTGGTCGATGAGCGCCGAGATCCCATCAAAGCCACTGACGCGTCGGCACGCTATCTTTCCTCCGCTTACTCATCGATACGTACGTGGCCTCTTGCGATTACGTCCTACAATCACGGAGTAGGGGGGGTGTTGAAGCGCGTTCGAGAGGCTGGCACTACCGATATCGTGAGGTTGTTAGAACACCCCACGGACAGGCCTTTCGGATTTGCCTCAAGCAACTTCTTTCCGTCATTTCTTGCGGCGGTCGAATGTTATGACGAGCGAAAGGTGCTTTTTCCTGATGCGGTGCCTGAGAAATCTTTGCGCTTAACTGAATACAGACTGCCGCGTTCCATGTCCGTCTCTCACGTCTCTCGGCAACTTGGCCTCTCGGTAGAACGTTTAAAGGAGGCCAATTACGCGTTGCTTGATAGGGTTTGGCAAGGACGTTCGGCTATTCCAGCGGGCTATGTGCTGCGGGTTCCAGAGGAATACGGAATTCGGTTAGCAAGTTTGCGAGCTCCGGAATCAGGAGCTGCCTCGGTGACTGCACCCGCCGCAAGTTCAGTATACGGAGGCCTTGTTTATAAGGTTCGTCGCGGCGATACCCTGGGCGCGATTGGCAAGCGGTACGGTGTCTCGGTCACACACCTTATGGAACTCAATAATTTGCGGAGTAGTACTGTTCGAGTGGGGCAGATGCTTCGAATCAAAGAGCGAGAGCATGAACGTAGTGAGCGCGCGACTGAACCAGAAAGAGGAACGTCAAACAGCAGTCCCACAGAGTTGTCTGACCGGAGTGAGGTTCTGCATGTAGTTCGTCCGGGCGAAACGCTGTACGCGATAGGACGTCGCTACGGTACTTCAGTTGAAGCGCTGGTGCGGACAAATGAGCTTACTGAGCACCGTATTCAGGTTGGTCAAAAATTAGTAGTTGATGGCCCGCGCAGCGCTTCGAGCGGCGCTCCTTCCCGATCGTCTCAAGCACCACAGAGCTATCTGTCTTATAAAGTCCGGAAAGGAGACACTCTCGGAAAAATAGCGCAGAAGTTTCGAATTTCAGTGCAGGCGCTTCGCGATGCAAACAAGGTGCGTGGGGATATCGTGCGGGTGGGCCAGACTCTTCGGGTCCCACGCTCCTGAGCCTTCGATGTAGATGAATAGCTACTTCAAGAATGCGCTAGATTGATACAGTTGAAGAAACTTCCCTGACACTGAGTAGGCTGCTAGAGTTCCCCAATGAGCAAAACAATTCCGACCATTCAGAAGTATATGACCACCTCGCCACACAGCGTCACCGCTGAGGAGACGCTCGCCAAGGCGTCTGAAATGATGAAGACGTTGAAGATTCGCCATCTTCCCGTCCTCGAAGGAACCCAGTTGAAGGGCATCATCTCGGACCGCGACATATTGGTGATGGAAAGTTTTAAGGATGTCGACTTGCAGCGACAGCAAGTGAATGACTGTGCGGTGGAGCAAGTCTTCACCGTCACACCAGACGCTCAACTTGATGAGGTTTGCGATCGCATGGCCGAAAATAAATTCGGTTGCGCAGTGGTTATGGATAACCACAAGCTTGTCGGCATCTTTACCTGGATCGATGCCCTGCGGGCGATGTCTGAACTATTAAAGACACGGTTGGGATAACGCGGAGTGAGCGAGGGGTGTCCAGCGTCTTGGGGCAATCTTAGATCCCAAATGATGCGCCGGGCCGATTCTGAAACGTTTCATAGTCGGTGGTGAAGTGATCGAATCCGCTTCTATGCTGGTGGGATGCTGGGCTGGTGGGATGCTGGCCACTGGTAACCATGTAGCCAGCACCGATCGGTGCGGAAGCCCCAGTACAGATGGAGAGCACAGAGGGAAAGGGAGACGCCGTTCTGTGAGGCGGTTAGCGGGGTAGTACTTGTGGGCGTCCTAGAGTAGTGTCTCTCCGAAGAAGCTCAAGAGAAAGTGTCGGTCAAACCTGCGTGGGCTTTGTACCTAAGTACTCTACATGCGGGATAGACGAGGGCGACCTGGCCCGAGAGCGCTTTGGATTATCAAGGGCGGTAGCTCTCTATCTTTAGGAAGGCCCCCAAGTTCTTAAGACTTTAGTTGAAGGCCTGTTCCGACCTTTGAAAGTCGGGAAGAGCTCCTAGTATTGTTCAAGCGTTTACCCTTCTTTTTGTACGTCTAATGAATAACGAAAATCAGAGTGTTTCTGGTGCCATTGTTCCTTTTTTGGGCAGAAGATCGATCGAGGGGCCCCTGCGATCAGAAATTCTTGGCTCTGAAGGGCTCAGTGACCTTGCCAAAGTTCTCGCCAGGCAACACCAGGTAATACTTTCTCGGCGCGGAACTATTACGCTGTATGAGCGATTCGAGGAAAACGACAAGGTCCTGCAGGATACCTACGAGAAGCTTTTTGCCGCAGCGCACGACAAAGAAGCGCTTACCTCTGGAGCTGAATGGTTGCTCGATAACTATCACGTAGTTAAGGAGCAAGTTCTCGACATCTACCGCGACTTTCCACGCGGATATTACCACACGCTACCGAAACTCGTAGGAGGTCCCTTCGCGCACTTCCCGCGGGTCTACCATCTCATTTTAGAGTTTCTCTCGCACACCGACGCTGCCCTGGATTCTCAGTTACTTACGCTCTTTGTTGACGCCTACCAGTCAGTGGTTGAGCTCTCGAGTGGTGAGCTGTGGGCTGTGCCGATCATGCTGCGCTTTGGGCTGATCGAGAACCTACGGCGGCTTGCGCTGTCTGATGCAGAGACGAAGGAACGGCAGGTGCTGGCTGAAGCTCTCGTCGAGAGTGTGGTGGGAGAAGAGGAGAACTCCGGAACGGACATAATGCTTTCGCTGGCGAAGGCACTTGCCGATCACCCGGGTGCGCTTGAACCCGGTGCGCCGAGCTTGATGCGGCGTTTGCGCGAGCTTGGGCCACGATCCGCTCTAACATTGCAGTGGATTGAAGAGCGCTTGAGAGAGCAGGGACATGACCCCGAAGAAATTTCGCGTTTGGAACAGAATGCTCAGGCTGCGAATCAAATCTCAATCGGAAACAGCGTCGCCTCTCTCAGAGAGGTGGGCACCATCGATTGGAAGCGCTGGTTTGAGTCCGTAAGCCTCGTTCACCGCAGCCTCTTAGAAGACCCCGCCCACATATATGGCCGTTGCGACTTTGTCACCCGTGATCTCTATCGTCATAGGATCGAGGGGCTCGCGCGTAAGTTGAAACGCTCTGAGCATCAGATCTCGCGCGATGTGGTAGCGCTTGCGCGCGACGCTGAGGTTCCCCCAGATGAGAACAAGGACCAAGAGGCGCGAGAGCAGCGCGAGCGACTTCGGCACGTTGGCTACTACTTGGTAGGGCGTGGGCGTGCGACATGTGAACAGGTGCTCGGATTTCAGGCCGGCATTATTTTGCGCATACGGCGTGGGCTTAAAGCTCAGGCTGTCGTCGTGTATGTCGGGAGCATCGTCGCGCTCACGGCGCTGTTTCTCTATATAGTTTTGCTCTATGCAGGTGGCTCTGCACTTGAAGTGCTTAGTGTTCCATTGGGCGGTGCGGTGGGCGCTACGTTGCTGGCACTTTTATTGGCGGCTATTCCGCTCAGCAGTCTGTCGACTGATATTGTTCAGTGGATTGAGACCCATTGGAGAGGTCCGTCCCCGCTCCCAAAGCTGGACTTCGATACTCATATTCCTGATGCCTGCCGCACGGTGGTAGCGGTGCAGTTGATCTTTCAGGATTCAAGCGCTGTTGACCGGGCGGTTGAGGCGCTTGAAGTCCAGATGTTGGCCAATGACGATCCGCAGATTCTCTATGCACTTTTGGCAGATCTAGGCGACGCCAGTGCCGAGTCGGTTCCTGGTGACGAAGCAATCGTATCACGTGCCGTGGATCTTATATCTCAACTGAATAGCCGGCATTTCCCTGACTCAGAGGGCCGGTTCTTTCTGCTGTTTCGACGGCGTCTTTGGAACGCCTCTGAACGAAAGTTTATGGGTTGGGAGAGAAAGAGAGGAAAAGTCTCTGAGTTTAACCGCTTGATCCTTGGCGATGATACTACCTCGCTCAATCTCTTGGTAGGGGAGAAGGAACACCTTCGCGGCATCAAATACATTATCACCCTAGATAGTGATTCGCGTTTGCCGCGAGGAGTCGCCCGCAAACTGATTGGCGCGATGGAGCATCCGCTTAATCGCCCGGTCTTTGATGAGCAGAAGGGCATCGTCACGCAGGGGTACGCTATTATTCAGCCGCGCGTGGGCGTGGTGCTTCCCAGCGCGCATGCTTCGCGTTTTGCAAGCTTTTTTGCCGGGCACGCTGGACTCGATCCTTACACCTTGATGGTGGCAGATTTGTACCAGGACCTTTTTGAGGAGGGGTCTTATCTGGGTAAGGGAATTTATGACGTGCGAGCTTTCGAGAAAGCGTTGCATAACCGTGTCCCTGAAAATGCGTTATTGAGTCATGATCTGTTCGAGGGTTGTTTCGCGCGCGTTGCTCTCGCGTCTGATATTGAAATACTCGATAATTTTCCTTCTCATTACTATTCTTATGCCAAGCGAATGCATCGCTGGGTCAGAGGCGACTGGCAGCTTCTGCCGTGGATCGCAGGGCGCATACCCAATGCTGAACGAACCAAGAATCGATCGCCGCTTTCCGCTCTTGGACGTTGGAAGTTGCTTGATAACCTTCGTCGAAGCTTAGTTCCTCCCAGTTGCTTTGCGCTCCTTGTTCTTGCAGTTACAGTAGTACCAGGCTCACCGTTACCTTGGATTTTTGTGGTGCTCGCGGTACTTAGTTTTCCGATTGCCGCTGAGTTCGCGAATGCTCTGGCGGGGATTTCACGCAAAGTGCCTGTTCGCGCGTATGCTCGGGCGGCTCTGCGCAGAGTTCAAAAGCAGGCCTTACGGGTTTTGTTCACGATCAGCTTTCTTCCGTACAAGGCCACTCTCCTGGCTCATGCGATATTACAAACGCTTTACCGTTTGTACGTGTCCAAAGTACACCTGCTTGAGTGGGAGTCGGCAGATACGATCGAGCGGCGTACCTCAAGCGGTTCCGTGAGCGTTATCAAGCAGATGGGCGCAGGACTCGCCGCGGTGCTGCTGGTTCTTCTCCTGGTGGCTGTTGTTGCTCCGGAACGAAGTCCTTACCTGCTTCCTTTTCTTGTTCTTTGGACAGCTGCCCCAGCGATGGCCAGATGGCTGAGCGGTTCTGCGGAATCAGCTGATCAAAAGCTTACGTCGAACGATCGCGATTACTTGCGAGAAGTCGCATGGAAGACCTGGAAGTTCTTTGATGACCTTATGAATGAGGAGAACAACTTCCTCATACCGGATAACATCCAGGTCGCCCCAGATCGAATAGTTGCAAAGAGAACTTCCCCAACGAACATCGGGGTATCTATTCTTAGCGTGATCTCGGCATATGACCTTGGGTTTGAGCCTTTGCCGGGTGTCGTAGAGCGGCTCGAGAAAACATTTAATACACTCGGGAAATTACAGCGTTTTCACGGACACTTCCTAAATTGGTACGATACTCAAAGTCTCGCGCCATTGGCGCCTCGCTATATCTCATTCGTAGATAGCGGAAACCTGGTAGGGCATCTTTTCGCGGCAAGAACCGCATTCTTAGAACTTCCAGTCATGCCTCTGGTAACTGCGGCGCACTGGGAGCATGTCAGACAGCATCTTCTTGCTCTTACTAAGCACGAGGCATCAACGCATGCTGAATTTCTAAAATTAACAAGAGATCTCTACGATCAACTCGCACATCCGTGTCTCGATGTTGCGTCTCTTGCAAAATCGCTCAAAGCACTCAAGACCTTTGATGTTGAGGTGGAGAGGCTTGGAAGTCCGGAGCTATTTCTTAATGCTTCGCATCTCGCTGCGTTTGCGGAAACCAGAGAAATTGTACGGACCTTTCTGCGCTTGGAGCCCGCAATAGGGTGGTATTACTCGCTTGAGCACAGCAATGCTTCTCGGGACCCAAGCTTTCTGCGAGATGCGCGTGGACTCACCAAGCGGGGGGAGATCCTCGAGCGCATCATGCAACTCGCGCACGAAGGGGTTCCGTCGCTCTACCAACTCAAGCAGATGCTTGAGTCTATTGAAGCTCTCCTGGAACAGCCGGGCATAGAGACTAACGACGCGAGCTCTCTTGAGAATAGGGAAGAGCTGCTTGATCAAATTTCTCTTCGGGTGAGAGAGGGACTTTCGTTTATCGAAAGCCGTTGGGAGAGCGCTGAGTCATTGGCGCGACAAGCTCAAGAGATTATTCAAAAGGTAAACCTGGCGTTTCTTTACGACACGGAGCAGGGACTCTTTAGAATTGGCTATCATATTGATGACGGGCGTCGCGATAAGAGCGCCTATGATCTTCTGGCGTCAGAGTCTCGGCTGGGGAGCTTCGTCGCCATCGCGAAGGGTGAAGTACCTCAGAAGCACTGGTTCGCACTCGGAAGATCTCTTGTGGATTCCCCGGGTGGAGGAGCTCTGATCTCGTGGAGCGGCACCATGTTTGAGTACCTCATGCCACAAATAGTGATGCGGGAGGCGCCAGGAACATTGCTGGCAGAAACGTGTCGTGCGGTGGTGAAAACACAAAGAGAGTACGGACAGGCACATTCGATTCCTTGGGGTGTATCGGAGTCCGCCTATAGTGGTGTCGACCTTGAGAAGACCTACCAGTATCGAGCTTTTGGAGTGCCCTCACTCGGCCTTAAGCGTGGCCTAGCGGACGACATGGTAGTCTCTCCGTATTCTTCCGCACTGGCCCTCATGGTAGATCCGCTGTCCGCACTTCGGAACCTACGAGTGCTTGAACGGCAGGGAATGCGGGGCGAGTATGGATTTTATGAGTCGATTGACTACACGCCTGCCCGCCTGAGCGCTGAAGAAAGTAGCCATAAAGTTGAGACGTTCTTCTCTCATCATCAGGGCATGTCGCTTGTCGCGATCAATAATACATTGCATCAAGGCGTGATGCAGCGCCGTTTCCATGCCGACCCCTGGGTTCGAGCGACCGAGCTTCTATTGCATGAGCGATTTCCTGATTCTGCCCAGATTGTGAAGCCGCAGCATAGTGATGTGGCCCCGACGGTGGAAACGCCAGACTTGAGAACTACCAAGGCAGAGCAGTTCTTTTCACCGCATTTACAAACGCCGCGTACACGCGTTCTCTCGAACGGTCACTATACGGTGATGGTGGATAATTCCGGAAACGGCTTCTCGTCTTTCGATAGCGAGACCGCCCTTACGCGCTGGCGGGAGGATGCCGTCGCCGGACAAAGCGGCACTTATATATTCATTCGAGATCTTGATGACGGAAAACTCTGGTCAGTAGCCTATCAGCCCACGCGTGTTGAGCCTGAAGCCTATGAAGTGATCTTTAACCAAGATAAAATTGAGTTCAAGCGCCGCGATTTCGGGATCTTTCTCCATACGGAGATCACCGTGTCGCCTGAAGATAACGTCGAAATACGAAAGGTCTCAGTCACTAACCTCTCGACTAGAAGAAGGAATCTCGAGATCACAAGTTATGCGGAGGTTGCACTAGCTGATCGACGTGCAGATTTGGCACATCCTGTGTTCTCAAAGATGTTTATCGAGTCGGAGTACAACGAAGATTTTGAAGGACTCATATTCTCTCGTCGTCCTCGATCGAAGAGTGAGGGGCGTCTCTATCTGATGCATCTGCTTACGATGAAGACGGTTTGGCAGCCTACTCAGTATGAGAGTTCAAGATTTGAATTCTTGGGGCGCGGTAACCGAGTAAATGCACCGAAGGTATTTGAGAGCGAGCGACCGCTTTCGGGATCGATCGGAGCTGTTCTTGACCCAGTATTCTCATTAAGGGCTCGAGTTGAACTTGAGGAAGGGCAGACCGAGTCGGCCGTGTTTGTCACTGGATTTGCGAAGTCGAAAGAAGAGATTGTGATGCTGGGCCAGCGATATCGTGATTCCCATGCAGTAACGCGAGCCTTTGAAATGGCATGGAGCCAAAGCAACATTGAGCTTCGCTATGAGCAAGTGTCGATTCGACAAATTCACGCCTTCCAGCGGCTTGCCGCAGCTATTTTCTATAATGTTGAATCGTTGCGTGGCAGTAAGGTGGCGCTTAGTAGTAACGCGCTTACTCAGTCGGGACTGTGGCGATTCGGCGTATCGGGCGATCTTCCGATTGTGCTGCTTCGAGTCGATGAGCCGAGTCACCTTCGGGTTGCGCACGAGCTTTTGTTAGCCCACCAGTATCTGCGTTTCAGAGGGATTGGATTTGATCTGATCATTGTCAACGAGTATCCGGGTGGATATCTCCAGGCCTTCCAAGATGAACTTGAGTTCGTCGCGCGCGCCGGGCATGCGGGGAGTGGGGCAGACCGAAAGGGAGGAGTGTACTTGCGTACTCGCGCACAACTGTCTTCCCAAGAAATTGGACTGATCGAGGCAGTTGCTCGAGTAGTATTATGGGGCATAAAGGGGCCTCTTTCGGTCCAACTGCGACTCGGTGACAAGGAAAAGGAGTTGCCGGTGCGTAGCCCCGTGGCCGAGGTCGAGCCAACTATTTTTAGCGAGCAGCCGAAAGTTGAGGAGTCAGTACAACTTGAGTTTTTCAACGGTCAAGGCGGATTCATTGACAAGGGCAAGGCGTATCAGATCGAGCTGACTAAGGGCGGAGTGCCACCGTTGCCGTGGTCGAACGTCGTAGCAAATCCTCACTTTGGATTTCTCGCCACCGAGGCTGGTGGGGGGTATACGTGGTCGGAGAATAGTCGAGAGAATAAGTTAACTCCGTGGAGTAACGATCCGGTTTCAGATCCCTGCAGTGAGGTGGTGTTTATTCGTGATGAAGAGCATGACGAACTTTGGTCAGCCACTCCTCGTCCTATCGTTCCCTCCGGTAAGGCGCGGGTGCGGCATCGGTTCGGTAGTACTCAATTTCTTCTTACGGAACATGGGATCGAAAGTCGGCTGACACTTTCTGGGTCGCCTACTGAGCGTGTCAAGTGGTGGCATCTTGAGCTCACTAATCATACCCTGGAGGAGCGACGGCTTGAGATCTATCTGTTAGTTGAATGGACACTTGGTATTTCTCGCGAAGAGAGTGTTCGACATGTGGTGACGGGGTACGACGTAAAGGGAGACTTCGTTCACGCAACAAATAAATATAATAATGAATTTGCAGGACGAGTCGTCTCGTTGGGCTCTAACCTGAAGCTCAGCTCCTTTACTACGAGTAGGCAGGAGTTCTTAGGACAGCACGGACTGCATTCGTCTCCTGGATTCTTCAAGGCGTCTGAAGCCGGAGCGCTCGCTTCTCTCCTTCCGCCGATAAAAAGCAAAAAGAATCTTTCTGGAAGGGTGGGTGCAGGATTCGATTCGTGTGGAGTGCTTAAGGTTGAGGTGATTATTGAACCGGGAGCGAGTGGAGAAGTATTGTTCTTCTTGAATGAGGCGGCGTCTCTTGACGAAGCGCGGCGACTTGCGCCCCGGCATCGTTCCCCGGCCTACCGATTTACTGAGCTAGGAAAAGTTGAGCATTACTGGAATACAACTCTTGGCGCGGTGCAGGTGCGGACGCCCGATCGCGCCTTTGATATTTTGATGAATGGCTGGTTGCTGTACCAAACCCTTTCGTGTCGCATATACGGACGAAGCGCATTCTATCAAAGCGGCGGAGCAATCGGGTTCAGAGATCAGCTTCAGGACGTGCTTTCGTTGCTCTATTCACGCAAGGACATTGCGCGAGCGCAGATTCTGATTCACGCCGCCCGGCAGTTTTTGCAAGGGGATGTACAACACTGGTGGCATCCGCCTACTGGACGGGGGGTGCGAACGCGTATTTCAGATGACTATTTATGGCTTCCTTATGTAGTCGCGCGTTATGTGGAGTTTACTGCCGACTACTCTGTGCTTGATGAGCGAGTGCCGTACATTGAGGGTCAAGAGCTTGAGCCGCATCATATGGAGTCGTACGCGCTTCCTAATATTTCGGCGCAGGTGGGCAGCGTCTATGAGCATTGTACCTTGGCACTCGATCGTGCCTTGGTGTTTGGCGCTCACGGACTGCCGCTCATGGGTGGGGGAGACTGGAACGATGGGATGAACGAGGTCGGCAAGGACGGGAAGGGCGAGAGTGTCTGGCTTGGATGGTTCTTGAGTGACGCCCTTAAGAAATTTGCAGAGGTAGCTCGCTGGAAGAAGGATGACGAGCGTGCCAGTCGGTATGAAGCTCAGGCGCTACGTCTTGTTCAAGCGGTGGATGAGCACGCCTGGGATGGCGAGTGGTACCGTAGGGCATACTTTGATGATGGGACTCCGTTGGGCAGCCGCGACAACCCTGAGTGTAAGATTGATTCTCTTTCACAGTCTTGGAGTGTTATCACGGGTGGCGGGGATAGAGAGCGAAGTCGCACGGCGATGCAGGCGGTGCGCAGGGAGCTCGTTCGCAAAGAAGAAAAGATTATTTGTGTTCTTGCTCCTCCGTTTGACAACAGTGAGTTAGAGCCTGGGTATATCAAAGGTTACCTGGCCGGTACGCGTGAAAATGGAGGTCAATACACCCACGCCGCGGCTTGGGTTGTCATGGCCACCGCAGCTGAGGGTCGCGGGGACGAGGCATTTAAACTCTTCTCGCTCATCAATCCCATTAACCATGGGCGGAATAACGCCGAGGTTCAGCAGTATCGGGGTGAGCCTTATGTTGCCGCTGGTGATGTGTACTCATCGCCCACTCTGGCAGGGCGTGCGGGGTGGAGTTGGTATACAGGCTCAGCAGGGTGGCTCTATCAAGTTGGAATCGAGCACATTCTTGGTCTTAAAGTTCGCGGAGATTGTTTCACTATTGACCCAGTAGTGCCTTCAACATGGAAGGACTTTTCCATTGAGTTCCGTGTCGGACGCGTTTTGTATCAGATAGACGTGCGAAATGAATTTTCAGTAGAGCGCGGAGTCGCTTCCATTCTCATAGATGGAGTGCGCCAAGAGGGCGATAGAATCCGTTTCCTAGATCCCGAGAGTGCTGGGGAGCGATCAGTTCGCATTCAGGTAAACATGGGCCCTAGCTAGCGCGCCCCCCCTGTACCGGGGCTACTCCCCCGACCCCCCAATCAATCACTCTCATCCCTCCCTGTACCGGGGCTACAGCGGCCGAAGCAACTTCTCGAAGAGTTCGCCGATAAGGCTCCTCGATGAGAATAAGGAAGTACCACCCGCACCAGAGCGTACTGTTTATGACCTTTAGCGTAGAGGAAGGACTGCTGCTGCTCGCCAATCCTCTGTGTATGTCGATAGTGAGGAGCTGCTTAGCAACGGC